>CAZROH010000061.1:0-19876 GCA_964601635.1 uncultured Alteromonas sp.
ACTGTTTGCTAATTTTTTATTCAGATTGAATGAAGATGCAGCAATTTTATGCTGCGCCGCCCGCTTTTAAATATTTGCCCGCTGCTGCTGAGTAAACAATCATCGACCACAAAGATAATATCGCGGCAATATACAATAAGGCATGCCCCAACGTGACCCAATAAAGAGGAATCCCCATAAATGTTTCTAATTCAGACAATAAACCAATTAACGCGAGCATTTGCGCTGTGGTTTTTGCTTTACCGATAAAGGACACCTTGACCTGTTCACTCATGCCAATTTGTCCCATCCATTCCCTCAATGCCGATATATACACTTCTCGGATCATTAATATAATCGCGGGAATAGTTATCCATAACGATTGATAGCTGTGGGTGATCATCAATAGTGCGGCAGCAACGATAAGTTTATCTGCCACTGGATCTAAGAATGCGCCAAAGGGTGTGCTTTGCTGTAATTTACGTGCCAGATAGCCATCAAACCAGTCTGTAATAGCGGCTAGCCAGAATACAACCGCACCAGCTTGTTTTGCCCACTGCCAGTCAAGAAAATACACCACCACAAATACGGGAATAAGAATAACGCGAAATAGAGTGATGAGATTGGGTACTGTCCACATAATTACTTCTTTGCCAGCGTACACGGCTGCCCTTGTTTTTGTTCTATTATCAGATTAACGTAATTTTACTTTCATCTATAGTGATTTATGAATGCAAATGATCATAAATCGTTTCTGCGAGTTCTTTGCTTATACCGGGGACATTTGCAATTTCGTCTCTGCTGGCTTTTTTAAGTCCTTGTAGCCCCCCCATAAACTTAAGAAGCGCTTGTCGCCTTTTGGCTCCGATGCCAGGAATACCCTCCAGACTGGAAGTGGTTTTGACTTTTTGTCGTCGATTACGATGCCCACTTATGGCAAACCGATGCGACTCATCGCGAATATGCTGAATTAAATGAAGTCCAGGTGAATGAGAATCTAACGCGATGGTCTCGTGTGACCCAGCCAGGATCAGAGTTTCCAGCCCCGGCTTACGACTCGTGCCCTTGGCTACACCAATAAGTAACGGTTTGACTTCTTCAGGCCAATCGTTAAAAAAACTCTCGGCTTGAGCCAACTGCCCTTTTCCCCCGTCAATAAACAAAATGTCCGGTATTTTACTGACTTCTTTGACATTTTTGTAACGTCGTTTTAGTGCTTGTGCCATAGCCGCGTAGTCATCACCCGGAGTTATTCCTTCAATATTAAACCGTCGGTAATCACTTTTAAGTGGTCCCTCACGGTTAAAAACCACACACGATGCCACGGTTTGCTGCCCCGCAGTATGGCTGATATCGAAGCACTCCATGCGCTGGATGGGTAAATCCCGTTCCAAAGCAGACTCTAAATTAATGTACCGCGCCAGAATAGACTGTTGCTTACCAAATTGAGCCTCTAGCGCTGACTCGGCATTTTTTTGGGCTAACTGAAGATAGCGACGCTTTTCATCTCTAGCCCCGCGGAAAAATTTTACTCTGTGCCCCGCCTCATGTGAAAGCAGATCAATAATGGCGGCTTCATCTGATAACTCGGAACTGAGAACAATTTGCTTGGGGATGATTTTGTTGCCAGCGAGATAAAATTGTAGAAAAAAAGATTCAAATATTTCTAAGTGTTCCGTATTGGCTGGAACCTTAGGGAAATACGCTTTGCTACCCAACAGTTGGTTGTCTCGAATAAAAAGGACCTGAATACATGCCATTCCCCCTTTAACAGCAAAGCCGAATACATCCATTTCATCCAGGGTGCCAGACACCCATTGGCGCTCCTGTATTTTTCTTAGCACATTTATTTGGTCACGATAACGGGCCGCCGCTTCGAAATTAAGCGAGTCGCTGGCTTGTTCCATCTTCTCCACCATAGTCGCAATGACTTGCTGGTTTTTTCCCTGCAAAAACAAACGCGCCAGACCTACCTGCTCTTGATACTCTTCATCACTCACGTAACCTTTTACACACGGCGCCGAGCAGCGCTTCATCTGATATTGTAAGCAGGGTCGGCTTCTGGCTCGATAGTAACTGTCTTCGCACTGCCTGACAGGAAAAATTCGCTGCATCGAGCGAAGACTTTCGCGTACCGACCAGGCACTTGGGTAAGGGCCGAAATATTCACCTTTTTTCTTTTGAGGACCGCGATGAAAAGCCAGTCTGGGATGTTCATGGTCAGACAAGAAAATAAAAGGATAGGATTTGTCATCCCTTAACAACACGTTATATCGAGGCTTGTACTTCTTGATGAAGTTGTTTTCAAGCAAAAATGCTTCTGTTTCACTGTTTACAAGAGTGACATCCATGTTAGCGATTTGACTGACCAATGCGCGAGTTTTGGCATTATCCACTTTCAATCTGAAATAGCTGGATACCCGGTTTTTAAGGTTTTTTGCTTTTCCGACATAAATAACATCACCTTCCTGGTTGTACATCCGATACACACCAGGTTGATTGGTTAGATGCTTTAAAAAGTCATTAGCGTCAAATTCTGACATGTCGCGCTTTACAGAAGATTAGGATCGATTAATTTATGTCTCAAAGCGAGATGGGTAAGCTCAACATCAGTCGAAATGCCCAATTTTTCAAACATCCGGTATCGGTATGTATTAACTGTCTTGGAATTAATACTGAGTTCAACTGCGATTTCGGGTACTTTCTGTCCACGAGTAAGACGCATAGCTATATTAAGTTCACGCGTCGATAATCCGTCGAACGGATTATCGTTATCAGGCGCAATTCGGCTTATTGCTATACTTTGCGCGATATCTGCAGGTAAGTACTTTTGTCCGGCCGCAACTTTATAAATAGCTCGTATCATTTCGTCAGGCTCGGCATCCTTGGTTATAAAACCATACGCGCCCTGCTGCATAACTTGTGCTGGAATAGGGTTTTCTTTGTGCATAGACAAGCATATTACGCGTGTACTTTCAGACATGCGCACTATTTTTTTGGTTGCCTCCAGGCCACCCATGCCGGGCATGTTTACGTCCATTAGCACCACATCTGGGGCATTTCGACGGCACGACTGGACAGCTTCTTCACCGTTTCTGGCTTCACCCATCACGGTAAAATCATTTACGTCTTCGAGGATTCTTCGAATACCGTTCCGAACCAGATCATGATCGTCTGCAAGGAGTATTTTGATCACGTTTAATGCTCACTATACCGATAGTGTTTCAACTTCGTCTCGCATCATATCACGTTAGTTAAAACTTTGAAGAGTACTACATTAGACTTTTGTCTATCCGAGAAGAAATTAAGTTTTACATATACAGGTGCTAGATAAATAAATGAATTGTAAATCCAGTTACTTTCCGCAAAACGAATCGTTCTATTGGGTATTTGTTATAGTGAATTACGATACACGCCAATATAGTTCCTTCCCCCGACAACAGTTATAAGTATCAGTCTACCTGGCGCAACTAAACCGTCAGATAACGGATCGTAAGTAGCGTTTGCGAATAATAAAAAATAACAAGTAGCTCATAATTTATATATAATGTTTTGTTTATGTTTCAGGTATGGGAGATGAAAGAGATGTCAGCAGAAAGAGCACTGACCGCATTTGCAGGACTCATGATTTTACTTTCGGTTGCTTTAACCTACTGGGTACACCCTGATTTTTATTGGTTTACTGTATTTATCGGAGTTAATTTATTTCAACAAAGTTACACTGGCTTTTGCCCTGCTACTATCGTGATGAAAAAAGTGTTTGGGTTTAAATCAGAAAAAGATTTGGTTTTAGAAAGGAAAATTCACGCTGGCTAATACATATTTCACACAATGTAGCGATAAGCATCCTTTTCGTTTAGGTAGCAAAATCTGAAAAGTGTGACGTCTTAAAAGCAAAAAACCGCACATTAAGTGCGGTTTTTCTGAATGTGGCGGAGAGTGAGGGATTCGAACCCCCGGAAGGTTTGACCCTTCGCCTGATTTCAAGTCAGGTGCATTCAACCGGACTCTGCCAACTCTCCGTGAAGTGAGGCGTATCTTAATGAAATTTTTCAGCCTGTAAAGGGTTTATTTAAAAAAACTGTTTAACTGCCTGAGTTTTAATCACAACGGTTATTTTTACGTCTTGTTACATAAATATTTTCGTCTACCAGACTGTGTCTTATCGAAAACACTTGAAAAAAGTAACCAAAACCCATACAAATGCAGTATTAAATAGAGTAGACCATCGTGGTCTTTTCATGTGTCCAGTTGGAGAAAATAATGGATCAACGTTCGATGTATGCAAGTGCATCCCAGACATCTGTACTGCAAACTAACAAGGTATTGCGCAACACCTATATGTTACTTGCCATGACTTTGGCATTCAGTGCCGTGTGTGCAGGTATCGCAATGGCGGTTGGCATTGGCCCGATGATGTCTCTAGGTATGACAATTGGTGCATTTATCACACTTTTTGTCGTTCAGAAAAAGGCTGAATCCGCATCCGGTATTTACTGGGTTTTCCTTTTCACTGGTTTAATGGGCGCCTCGTTGGGCTACACGCTTAACTTTTATTTAGGCGTGGCGGGACCAGGCCTAATTATGGAAGCCCTTGGCGCTACCGCATTAGTCTTCTTTGCCCTTAGTGGTTATGTGCTGACTACTAAAAAAGACTTTTCATTCCTCGGTGGTTTTTTGATGGTTGGTTTAGTTGTTGCCATCATTGCAGGTATCGCTAATATCTTTTTTGCCATTCCGGCAGTTAGCCTGGCAATAAGTGCCGCCATCGTATTTATTATGTCTGGTCTTATTCTGTTCGATACCAGCCGCATTATTCACGGTGGTGAGACTAACTATATTCGCGCGACTGTATCACTATATCTGAATATCTATAACCTGTTTGTATCTATGCTTCACCTGCTAGGTGCATTTGGTGGCGATGACTAAATCACCACTTAATTAGAAATGGAGAAACACCCCTTTAAGGGGTGTTTTTTGTTTAAATGCTTACCTACTCAATGCTAGTCACAACTGCTCCTTACGATGGCGAGCGCGTCATGAACGCTCAAAAATTCGCTTTGGCATTAATACAGGCATCTGATATCGAGTTACTTAATATATTTTTTTATCAGCAAGGCGTACTGAATGCTAATAGTTTAAGTAACCCGCCTGCTCAGGAAATTAATCTATACAGTGGTTGGTGTGAGATAGCGTGCCGCTCAAATGCCTCATTACAAGTCTGTGTTACTGCGGCAGCCAAAAGAGGTATCATCAGCCAACAGGAAATGAACGACCATGGGTTATCAGGGTTCAGCTTAGCGTCTCCGTTTGAACAAACGGGACTTGCTGAATTTTTCACTCAGCTACATAAAGCAGACAGGCTGGTACAATTTTAATGGCGCGTATACTAGTAAGAATGACAACCCCACCCTACGGAACGAGTGATGCCGCAGAAGGCTTGGAATTTGCCATTACTGCTACTAATTATGGTCATACCGTACAGATACTATTTGAGGGGCAAGGCGTACTTCAGCTTCTCAATAATCAACAACCTATTGGCATGTTAAATCACGGTAAGCGCCTACACTCCCTAACATTTTTTGATATTGAAGAGTGTTTTGTTTGTGAGGAGAGCATGAAAACATTGAATATAAGCAGATCGGATGTTGCCACGTTTGTAGAATTTATTCCTGAGCATGAAATCGTTCAGCTGTATCAAAAAACTGATCACGTGGTCACCTTCTGATGCTGTATATCGTACGTCATACTGAATTGAACGACCATCAGCGCCACACGCTGCAAAACCTATCTGACAAGGATGCGGTAATACTCGCTGAAAACGGTGTGTACTGTGCTCTAAACAACCTTAATTGTGGTCAGGCAAATTGCTATGCGGTTTTGCAGGATTGCCTGTCTCGCGCCATTCAGGCCCCACATATACAACAAATCGATTTCAGCGACTGGGTTGAACTCAGTAAAGCACACCAAAAATGGGTTAATTACTAATGCAGGAAAGACATTCATTTGAGTGGAAAAACCAACAAATTGAAGTGGATAAAGCTGGTTATCTTGTTCGTTATCAGGATTGGGAAGAGGACATGGTCCCTGTTTTGGCCAAACAAGAAAATATCGCGCTTACCGAAGCGCACTGGGAAGTGGTGCGTTTTGTGAGGGAGTTTTACCTTGAATACGAAACCAGCCCGGCGATACGAGCCCTAGTTAAAGCTATGGCACAGAAGTTTGGCCCTGAAAAAGGCAGCAGTCGGTATCTGCAACGATTGTTTCCTAAAGGCCCAGCCAAACAAGCGACGAAACTGGCGGGTTTACCCAAACCCGCCAAGTGCCTTTAACGCTATTTTGTTGATGCGCGCAGTTCGGTAATACCGCCCATATAAGGCAACAGCGCCTCAGGCACTTTTACTGAGCCATCCGCTTGCTGATAGTTTTCCAATACTGCGACCAGGGTTCTGCCTACCGCCAGACCTGAGCCGTTCAGCGTATGCAGTAATTCAGGTTTCTTTGTTTCAGGATTACGGTAACGCCCTTGCATACGACGGGCCTGGAAGTCGAGCATATTTGAGCACGAAGAAATCTCCCGATAGGTATTTTGTGCTGGTAACCACACTTCCAAATCATATGTCTTGGTGGCACCAAAGCCCATATCGCCAGTGCACAGCAACATTTTACGATAAGGCAAATTTAACCTTTGTAAAATAACTTCTGCGTGATTGGTTAAGTCCTCCAGCGCGTCAAAACTCTTACTGGGCTCCACCAACTGGACCAGTTCAACTTTATCGAACTGATGCATTCTGATCAGGCCTCGTGTATCGCGCCCGTATGAACCGGCTTCACTTCTAAAGCATGGAGTATGTGCAGTCATTTTTACGGGTAACTGCTTTGCTTCAAAAATATGATCACGCGCCACATTGGTAAGTGGGACTTCAGCAGTAGGGATCAATGACAAACGCTGCCCTTCTTCTGTCGCTGGCTCCGTATGAAACAAGTCTTCACCAAATTTAGGGAGCTGGCCTGTTCCTAACAAACTATCCGCATTTACTAAATAAGGGACATAAGCCTCTTCATAACCATGCTCCTGGGTATGAATATCTAACATAAACTGTGAAAGCGCACGATGTAATTTGGCGACCTGACCACGCATCAACACAAATCGGCTACCCGATAGTTTTACACCGGTTTCAAAATCAGCACCATTATCCAGGGCCTGGGCCACATCTACGTGATCTTTGACTTCAAAATCAAATGAAACGGGATCGCCCCAGCGCGAGACTTCAACATTGTCATCTTCATCTTTACCCTCGGGAACTGATTCATGGGGTAAGTTGGGGATACCTTGCGAAATCTCCTGAATTTGTTCGAGAATTTCTGCTAGTTCTGTCTTTGCGCTATCAAGGTCATCGCCCAACTTGCCTACTTCAGCAAGAAGCGGTGCGATGTCCTGTCCTTGTGCTTTCGCTTTGCCAATGGACTTACTGCGTACGTTACGTTCGTTTTGTAGTTCCTGCGTCTTTATTTGCAAACCTTTACGCTTTTCTTCCAGCGCTTTAATTGGCTCGACATCTAACTTAAAGCCGCGGGCTTCAAGACGCTTGGCGGTGTGTTCAATATCTTCTCGTAAACACTTAGGATCTAACATGAATCTTTTCTTATCCTTTAACTAATGTGATTGCCATCCAGCCAGCTAACAGGCAGGCGAATACATTCAGCAGTATGTTAACAACTGCTTTTTCCCATAAACCATTCTCAAGTAAAGTCAGTGTTTCCAGGGAAAAGGTTGAAAAAGTGGTGAATGCACCAAGCAGCCCAACGCCAATTAACGCACGATAAGGAAATTCTGCCCAGTCTCCATGCTCAATTAACCCGTACAATATGACCAGTAAAAATGAGCCCACTACATTAACCGTGAGTGTACCAAATGGAAAATGTTTTCCAAACCATGAATCGACCGTATTGGTCACAAAAAAGCGTAAACAAGCCCCGAAAGCGCCGCCCAGTGCTATAAAAAAATATAAAGAAACGGAAGAATTCACTTTGACACCCGCTTATTTGTACTTTGTCTGTTTAATTCATCAAGGTATTCGCGTTTGGCCTTTAATGTTTTCTCTAAACCTCGATCGTTTGGGTGGTAAAGTCGCACATCGGCTAATTCTGGGGGCAAATAGCATTCCCCTGCTGCGAATGCATTATGCTCATCATGAGCATAACGATAACCTTTCCCGAAACCCTGTTCTTTCATCAAATTAGTCGGTGCATTGCGTAAATGGTTAGGTACCGGATAATCTGGTGCTTTACTAACTAATGCTTTCGCCTCATTGAAAGCACGATAAACAGCATTACTTTTTGCTGCTAACGCGCAGTATACGGCGGCTTGTGCAATTGCCCGCTCACCTTCGGCGGGCCCCACGCGATGAAATGTATCCCACGCGTTGAGACTTAACTGGATTGCGCGAGGATCTGCGTTACCGATATCTTCAGATGCAATCGCTAAAAGCCTGCGTGCTACATAAAGGGGATCTCCACCACCATTCAGTATACGGGCGTACCAATATAAAGCGGCATCAGGATCCGAGCCGCGCACCGATTTATGGAACGCTGAAATCAGATCATAAAAAGCGTCTCCCTGCTTATCATAAGCGGCGACTTTCTGCCCTACTGCTGCTTCTACGTCGCTAACACTGATAGCATTATTCTCAGCAAAATCCGCAGCAAGCTCCAAATAGAATAGCAAACGTCGTGCGTCGCCAGCGCACGCGATCAGCAATGCATCTCTGGCATCTGGTTCCAACGATAAAGATAATTCACCCAACCCGCGCTCAGCATCGAGCAAAGCCCTATCCAGTAAGCCAGATAAGGCATGCGAAGTTAATGATTGAAGAATATAAACTCTAACCCGTGATAATAGAGCCTTATTAAGTTCAAACGATGGGTTTTCTGTGGTCGCCCCAATCAGTGTCACCGTGCCGTCTTCTACGAAAGGTAAAAACGCGTCTTGCTGACTTTTATTGAATCGATGAATTTCGTCAATAAACAAAATCGTACGTTGTTGGTAGCGAGCATCCTGCGTGGCTTTTTCCATCGCTGCGCGTACTTCTTTGACGCCTGCGGTCACGGCGGACAATTGAATGACATTGGCATTGTTGTATTGGGCAATTAATTGCGCGAGGGTCGTCTTGCCTGTGCCAGGTGGACCCCATAGCACCATGGAGTGACATTGGCCTGCAAGCAACATTTTTTTTAACGGCTTACCCTCTCCGAGAAGATGCTCCTGCCCCACATATTCATCTACATTTTGTGGTCGAAGTCTGGCGGCTAGAGGAGCATGGGGCGAAGTTAATTGCTGATTCACCGCTGATCGTCAACAGTAAAGCTATCTGGGTAATGGGGAGTGAACATATCGTCAACCACTGAAAACTCTGTTTCTATATTATTAAACTGCAGCTCGCTGACTTGCTCTTGGGCATCCTTCATCGTTAATTGAATAAGTTTGCCTTGTTTAAATTGTAACGTTAACCGCTTAATCTGACCGTTATCCGATTTTGGTGTCACAATAAACTCATCAGTGTCTGCGTCTTTACTTATCTTAAACTGTGACCAAGCCGCTTCAGTGGTGTTGGTAAGTAATATAAATGGATTGTCAGCGATAATTTGATCCTGACTCATAATGGTAACTTGTTCGACGAACTGGTCAATATTCCATACGTTCTGGCCATCAGCAATCAGCAATACTTCATCAGGACGATCCGTCTGCCAGCGAAGCTTATCGGGTCTGGCCATGACTAAACGTCCTGAAGACTGATGTACGATTTCTTTGTTACTATCTTTTACCACTTGATCGAATGATGCGCGATACTGCTCCATACCTGACAATAGCTGTTTAAGCGCATTCTCATTAGAACTTGCAAAGGCACTAAAGCTCAATATAACGATACTAAGAGTAACTAATCGAAAAATTTTCACCATAAGAATCCCATTGAATTGTTTTATTTCACTGTTCTCTTTTTACTTTCTGCGCTTGATTCACCAGCACCTTCTCTCTCTTAATCTTTAGGGGCTGGGGGCGCTAGTACTTCACGGTTACCATTATGACCAGGAGCGCTAACTACGCCACTGGTTTCCATTTGTTCTACCAATCTCGCCGCGCGATTATAACCAATTCTGAATTTGCGCTGTACACTTGAAACACTGGCTCTTCTGGACTCAGTAACAAATGCGACCGCTTCATCGTAGAAAGCATCAAGTTCCTGATCGACTCCTTCTGGCTGTTCACCGGGTAACAACACTTCGGCTGTTGCTTCACCATTGAGAATTTCATCAATATATTCAGGTTCGCCACGCTTTTTCCAATCGGCGACCACTGCATGCACTTCATGATCATCCACAAATGCACCGTGGACCCTAGTCGGTACAGGGCTCCCTGGAGGTAAGTACAGCATATCCCCCATCCCCAGTAATGCTTCTGCACCTTGCTGATCTAAAATAGTGCGCGAATCAATTTTACTGGATACCTGAAAAGCAATACGAGTAGGAATATTCGCTTTAATTAAGCCTGTAATAACATCTACTGAGGGGCGTTGCGTGGCCAATACTAAATGTATCCCAGCTGCACGGGCTTTTTGCGCAATACGTGCGATGAGTTCTTCGACCTTTTTGCCAACAATCATCATCATGTCTGCAAACTCATCGACCACCACCACGATAGCGGGAAGTTTTTCCAAATCCGGCGCCTCGGTTTCCATACTCTCTTCTGACTTCCATAAAGGATCTTTAATAGGCTCACCGTCTTCGATAGCCTTCTTCACCTTCGCGTTGTAGCCTTTTAAATTTCTTACCCCCAGAGCAGACATCAAGCGATAACGGCGTTCCATTTCTCCAACACACCAGCGAAGTGCATTGGCCGCTTCTTTCATGTCGGTCACGACTTCTGCCAAAAGATGGGGTATTCCTTCATACACCGATAACTCTAGCATTTTAGGATCAATCATGATCATGCGTACATCTTCGGGAGTAGACTTGTACAACAAACTCAAAATCATCACGTTAACGCCGACGGATTTACCCGAACCGGTTGTTCCCGCAACGAGTACGTGCGGCATCTTAGCCAGATCTACGATGACTGGTTTGCCACTGATGTCGGCTCCAAGAACCATGGTCAGGGCAGAGCTATTTGATTGGAAGGCATCGCAACCAATAACCTCACTCAAACGCACCATCTCACGTTTTTTATTAGGTAACTCCAGGCCAATTACTGATTTACCCGGGATAACTTCTACGACCCGCACTGAAATAGCTGACATCGCTCGAGCTAAATCTTTCGATAAACTGGTGATTTTACTCACTTTTACACCGGGAGCTAAATCTAACTCAAATCGTGTAATAACAGGTCCAGGAAAAACACCTACAACTTTGGCTTCGATATTAAAGTCTGCTAGCTTTTCTTCTACTAACCGAGAGACAATTTCTAACTCTTCTTGAGAAATCGGGTTCTCATGTTTATCCGGGCGCTCTAAAAGATCGAACGATGGCATTGGACCTTCCGGAAGTTCCGTTTTTTCAGCAAGAGGTGATGCTGCTGACTGCCCTGCCCCAGGTTGTACTTTATCCTGACTTTTCGCAGACTCCGCTTTGGGTTTGCTTTTAAACGGGTTGGTAAATTTCTTGGTGTCAGCTTTTTGTGTAGCTTCATTGTCAATAGAAAATGGCGGCGTGTCGTCGTCTTCAAATACCTCTTCAGGTATATCAAAGGTCGGCTCTTCTCGCTGAAAAGCTGACTCACTGTGATTATCAAATGGAGGTGGTTCCGCTCGCATACTGGTGATGTCAATTTCTGAACGGGATTCATCTTGAGGTGAACCCGAACGATTGGGTAAGGCCAACGTCGGAAACTCCAACCCCATCAATTGTTGTGGCATTGCAACAGCTTTACGTCCGGACCACATTACGGCAGATCCAATCCAATCAATTATTGCCAGCCAGCTGATACCCGTAAGCAGCGTAAAGCCAGTGCAGAAAAAGCATAACAAAAGTAATATGGTGCCCGGGATATTAAAATAGGGAACGAGCGCGGAACTAATAATATCGCCAATAAAGCCGCCGGCTGAAAAGTTATAGAGATCGTCAAATCTAAGGCTTGCTATGCCGCACAAACCAAGTGCTATAAGTAAGCCCCCAACGATTCTTAAGCCAATCGTTAAATAATCAAATTCTTCGATGCTTTTTACATGCTGAAATAAAAACCAGCCAAGGAATGCGCTACAAAATGGCAGTAAATAGGCCAGCCACCCTAAGCTAAACAGCAGCAGATCAGCCATCCAAGCGCCAGTGGCCCCTACCCAGTTATGGACATCAAGCTGCAGTCCAGCCTGACTCCAACCAGGATCACCAGGATGAAATGAAGCCAAAGCTAGCAACAGGAAAAATGCAAAAACACAGGCTATTATCATGCCCGCTTCCAGCAGTCGCTGGATACCAGAAAGTCGCGCCATACCCAAAAAATTTATCTCTTTGATATCGTAAGCGTGTTGTTCATCAAGTTAGGGTTGTATTATCAGAAAAAAAACTTAACCCACCATGAATCAAACATCGCTGCTATCGTAATAATTATAAAATTTGCTAGCAAAAGACTACCACAACACCTTGAGCTTACCTACCTATTTTATAACCGGTAAACAGAACTATTATTTAAGCTGGATACGCAATGCAGAGGTACTCTTCACCTCTTCCATCACCACATAAGTACGTGACTCACTAACGCCGGGTAAGCGCAGTAATGTATCGCCTAATAGTTTACGGTAACTCGACATATCGGCCACGCGGGCTTTCAATAAAAAGTCAAAATTACCAGACACCAAGTGACACTCCTGAATGTCATCGTGTTTTTGTACTGCCGCAGAAAATTCGGCAAAGATATCAACCGACGTCTTGGTTAACGTTATTTCTACGAAGACTAACATGGCCGCACCCAATTTAATCGGATCTACCTCCGCATGATAACCTTTTATATACCCCTGAGACTCGAGCCTCTTTACCCTCTCAAGGCACGGGCTTGGACTTAAACCAACTTGTTTTGCCAGTTCAACATTCGAAATACGGCCGTCTTTTTGCAATACGATAAGGATATTTCTATCAATGCGATCTAAATGTTTAGGGGTTTTGACTAACATTACATAATTCTTAATATGATATTATTTTTAGCATTTTATACTGCTTTTTATCAACATTCAGCATACAACGCTTATTTTATTTGAGTATACTGCGCACCAAATTCACACCCTACAATTACAGGAAACGGTTATGCTAATTGGTGTACCAAAAGAAATAAAAAATCATGAGTATCGTGTAGGTCTGACACCTGCCGCCGTTAAAGAGTTTGTTACTCACGGACACCAAGTAGCAGTGCAAGCTACAGCGGGTGAAGCGATTGGATTTTCAGACGCCATGTATAAGGAAGCAGGTGCACAAATCATCGACAGCGCAGAAAAGATTTTTGCTGAAGCTGAAATGATTGTGAAAGTAAAGGAACCACAACCTAACGAGTGCAAGATGCTAAGTAAAGGCCAGACACTCTACACATACCTTCACTTAGCGCCTGATCCTGTTCAAACCGAATTGTTAGTTGCATCAGGTGCAACATGTATTGCCTATGAGACGGTCACCGATGATCGTGGAGGATTGCCTTTACTTGCCCCAATGAGTGAAGTAGCGGGTCGTATGTCGGTTCAGGCTGGCGCACATTATTTAGAAAAAGCACACGGTGGTAGCGGCACATTGTTAGGTGGTGTACCCGGTGTGGCTTCAGGAAAAGTCGTTGTAATCGGCGGTGGTGTGGTAGGTATTAATGCAGCTAAAATGGCATTAGGCTTAGGTGCGGACGTGACAATTCTAGATCGGTCACTACCACGTTTACGTCAGCTTGATGACATCTTCAATGGACAAGTTAAAACAGTATTTTCAACCGTAGATGCATTGGAATATTATTCATCTAAAGCGGATTTAGTTGTAGGTGCCGTTCTAATCCCTGGCGCTGCAGCACCAAAATTACTTAGTCGTGATCACATCGCAGCAATGAAACCTGGCAGTGTTGTAGTTGACGTGGCAATCGATCAAGGTGGCTGTTTTGCCACCTCTAAAGCGACCACCCACCAGGATCCAGTTTATGTTATTGATGACGTTGTTCATTACTGTGTGGCTAATATGCCAGGTGGCGTAGCGAGAACGTCAACAATGGCATTGAACAATGCAACATTACCTTTTGGATTGGCATTAGCTAATAAAGGTCCGAAACAGGCCATGCTAGCTGACCAGCATTTACTTAATGGCTTAAATGTCCATGAAGGCAAAGTAACGTATAAAGCAGTGGTTGATGCGTTGGGTGACCAACTCAACCTAACCTATGTGGATGCAAGAGAAGCATTAAGATAAACCTCTCCCATATGAATAATAAAGCGCCTGAACAGGCGCTTTTTATTTTAGGTAATACTTTGATTTATTTCGACAAGTGTTTCATGCGGATTTGCTGATTGTGTGATTGGTCGTCCCATTACCAGATAGCTCACCCCTGCTTTTATCGCCATCTCCGGTGTCATCACACGTTTTTGATCGCCAATATCACTCCCTGTCGGCCTTATTCCAGGTGTAATCAATAAGAACTCTTCAGAAAAGGACTCTCTGAGAGAGGCGGCTTCCTGCGCTGAACATACCACTCCGTCTAGTCCTGCCTGGTAAGTTAATGAAGCGAGCTTATTAACATGCTCGACAGGATCGGTGCCCGGTACAACTTGCTCTAGCTGTGCTGCATCCATACTCGTTAACACAGTCACTGCAATAAGCTTAGTTTTCGGATTGTTACTCTGTGATATGGCCTGCTTTGCTTTCTGCATCATTTCCAGACCACCTGAAGCATGCACATTTACCATCCAGACACCTAATTCAGCAGCCGCTTTACACGCTTTTGCAACCGTATTCGGAATGTCATGAAATTTTAAATCGAGGAATATATCAAAACCTTTGCCAACAAGAACTTTTACAAATTCCGGGCCGAACAAAGTAAACATTTCTTTGCCTACTTTAAGTTTGCATTGTGTGGGCTCCAACTTTTCTACCAACTGCAACGCTGTCTCTTTGTTATCAAAATCAAGGGCAACGATAACTTTAGGATCGTGATTCAACGATTATTCTCCATCTAGACCTTTAATGGGTTTAACGGTATTCCACTTTTTACACGAGGGACATAACCAATAAAGCTTACGTCCCGAAAAGCCGCAACTCTGACAACGGTACTTGGGACGCTGTGATATCTGATCTGCAACGAGCTCTTTAAGCATTCGAAGGCTGTTAGTCGATGCGGTATCTTCGAGGTTGTCTATATATAAACCCATCAGGGTTTTAAAGCCTTTCATTGTAGGCCGATCGCGTAACTGATTTAACAAGTATTCTGCGGCTTGTTCTGCATTGCCTTTAGAAACGAGTACATCTACCATCGCAAGGTATGACGTGGCACATTGTTGCCAATGTGCCTCTAACTGTTGCTCAAAGGTATCCCAGTCACCCGTCTCTGCCGCAATACTTTCAAGCTTTGGTACCGCTTCACTAAACCAACTAATGTCACGTTCAGCCACCTGTAACAAATAAGTCTGCGCTTCTTTATATCGCTTTTGTTGCAAAGCTAACTCGCCTAACATCAACCACGGACGAACGGCGTGTTCATCTGCATTAACCGCCTTTTGTAATAATGATAGTGCTTCCCCTTCATTATTATCGCTAATTTCGTTTTGTGCTTGTTCACAATAAAAATGCGCAAGCCTTTCACTCACATCATCATTGTCACCATGACACTCAACCATCCGCTCGGCTAGTTCAATGGCACGATCCCATTCCTTAGTGGTTTGGTAAATACTAAACAATTGTTGTTGTGCAACGAGATAATGCTTTTCACTATTAAGCAGTTGCAGGAACGCATTTTCTGCGCGCTCTAAAAAGCCTGCTTGAGTATAGTCTTTGCCGAGTTCTTTTAGCGCATTCTCTCGCTGATTTGGCTGGATTTCATCGCGACTGACCAGATTTTGATGGACTAAAATCGCACGATCAATTTCGCCGCGATGACGAAAGAAGTTTCCCATAGCGATATGGGTTTCCACCGTATCACTGTTCAGATTAATCATTTTTATTAACGTATCAACCGCTTTATCTGGCTGATCAGAGAGCAGAAAATTGAGTCCCTTGTAGTAGTGACGGGATAAAATACTAGACTGCTTACGCTGTGCTTGACGAACACTGTTTCGCCCCATCACCCAACCGTAACCGGCAGCAACTGGCAGCAAAAGAAACAGCAATTCGAGCATATTAGGATTCTTTCGTTAACTTACGTATTTTTGCTCGTGCGGTTACCAACTGCACACGCAAGGCTAACCAGCTCACTAACATGAGCAATAAACCAATGACTACCCCGACAGCAACCGATATAGCAATAAGCGTTGATACGCGTATTTGCGATTGCGCAATCAGATAATTCACCGTAATAACAGCTTCATTCTGTGAACCAATGGCAAAAGCCAGTGCTAACAGAACAAGAATTAATATAAGAGAAATTATTCCTTTCAATACAATAGTCTTAGTGGCGTTGTATTGGATAAAGCATAGCAAATTGAAAGATAAACTAACACGCAAAAATGATGATTTACTAACAAATGCTGTGTTTTAAAGAAAATGGCCAGTATCAGCTTGCTTGTTTTGCCAGTTCTTTTTTATTCCCGGCATCTTCTTTTATCGGACGTAGCGGGCGCAACTTGGCCTTTAATAGCTCATTGTGCAATGTTGATTCGTTAGTAAGGTATATCACGTGCGTGTAAGCTGACTGCATGTTGGAAAGCTTGTCATACATAGCTTTATCAATTTTAGATAACTGAGCTAAGCGCTTTTTGGTCAGTGGAGTGGTATCTGATTGACAGCGAACTGGCTCAACATGGGTTACGCATAACTCAACTTTATCTTGGCGCAAGTGGTTCGTTATATTTTGTCGCATTGTGCCATATAAAAAATGCTTTTCTGAAATATAGACTAACTTGTTGTCCCCCTTCCTCACACAATGCACTACCAATGCATCGTGCTTTTTGCCTATCAACAATTGCTCAAGTAACGCCGATTTTGGACGTATGGTTTCTCTGTCTGCAAAAAAGCCGTGCAAGGGTACAACATTTTGCACACGTGAAAAGGGATACAAGTCATCTGACTTTTCACTTTGATAAACCGTTTTCAAGCGGTCTAATATGTGCCGATTGGTCACACACAATACACTCACCGAAGGGTGATGGCGCATCGCAAGTTCCCAAATAAATCGATGAGTACTACGCTGAGCACGTGCAATATCACGTTGACGGAAAAAGGCTAAATTCTGCTCTAATAAACAGTCTACAGATCCCTTTTTTGTGAGTTCGGGCAATTTAAGCCGCAAAATTCCACGCGCTTCATCATAATGGACAACCATGTATTTTTCATTTCGCATCTTAAATTCGGGGACTGAAATTTTTATCGAATCAGTGAAGTTCGATGCGGAGATTTTGTCGACCAGCGTAACCTGCATTCCACTGGCAGAGATATCCTTCACCTTTGCACTAAATGATGTAAGTAGCCCCGTTTTTATGGATGCTTCTTTTTCTATTATGTAGCGGTGCTCGGTGCGCCTATCTAAATCTTCTTCCATCACATAAGAAATTGACCATTTGTTCTTGTCTGCAATAAGCGACTTAGGAATAGCCGGGAAATGACACTTTTCCCCAATAGTCAATTCCTTTAGCGAGCCAGTGATATCTTTGCAAAACACAACCGAGGTAGTCGATGCTAAATCAGGAAAATTTGTTTTTGATATATCGTGAATTTCAAAGGCGTTGTCTTTATCCTCTTCGCTTATTTGATCAATGCGACAATGAGTACAGGTCATGGAGCCTGATTTTGTCATTAGATAAACAAGAGAACTCATCTGCTCGCTTGCAATTAAATCCCGATGTGAGGCGCATATTAACACCGGCCCTTTTTTGGTATTTACCGTGCCGTTAAATAAAAATGCTTCACCGTAGCGCCTAAGCTCCGCATAAAGTCTATTAAATGAATTTTTACCTGCTAACTTGTCCAAAAACTCATACGCATTGTTATGTTGTACATTATTTTTGGTAAACAGGGCGATGATAGGTACCGCGTGCTTTTTATTCGCTTTAACAAAAATTGGCAACCAGGGGCTATTTTCCAGGATCCGGTCTCGTTCGAGATCCTGCATTGCTCGCTCGATTTCCAACTCTCTTTTGAGGGGCTGGTGAAACGCCGCCGTATCAATATATTTCCTTAGTTGGTCAAGAAATCGCTTATCAGTCTCCTCACTATAATCAAACTTCAATTCATAGTTAGAGGTATGCTGATTAAATTTAATAGAATCCAGCTTAAATTTAACTTTCGTTTCTTTCGCAGTGAACCCCTGCACTTCAGGCAAATTGAACGTAATTTCCTCACCCTGGCTCATTTTGGGTGGGCGACGAACCTCTATTGCCATAGATTTGTAACCCAGTGAAGCAATATTACAATTTCGCCCATTGTGAAATTCTGGAGACGATACCGGGAAATTTGGTGTAATCGAAATATCGTCACCAAAATCTATATCTTTTTGCGATTGTGATTCTATTGCAAACGCATCGACAATTTTCTTGTACTGTTCTTTTTTTATTTGAGACTGGTAAAACTCGGAACTGGTGATCGATTCAAAAACGCCAACAGTATATCGATTTTGGTAAAGCCCTGATTCACTCTTGAGAATTTGCGCACCGATCTTGTCGAGGCGCATATCAATGCCAAAATGCTTAAATTTGATTACTGGAAATTGAGCAAAAGCTGAGTTATCGGCAGGCGCATCAGTGAGTGAAGTAAGTCGTATAACTTCTTCTTTGATGATTTTTCTAACATTTGTAGGCAAACGCTGAGAAAATTTATTCAATCCTTCCAGCAGTCGATTCTCCTGTTCATACGGAATAAGAGCTCGAACTAAATGCTGAAACTTTTTTATTACTTGCTTTTCATCACCGGCAGACATACACCACACCAGCCTCAGTGCAATATTATTATTCGTTATTTAAGGCTTTTACTTAAACAAAAGGATTTACCGATTGAAGAATCGATTAAAATACTTTTGTTACAACTAAGGGTTACTAAAGGGTATCGGCTATCCCAGGCATAAATTTAACAAGTTGTTAAATTCGGTTAACCTTTAGGCAACTATATTGAATAGTGCCTGTAAATGTGATGAAAGGCAATAAAAAAAGCCGTAGAAACTACGGCTTAATTGGACGATGCGTCAACACGCTCTCTTAATTCTTTACCAGGTTTGAAATGCGGTACATATTTACCGTCTAATTTCACTGTTTCACCCGTTTTCGGATTTCGACCTACTCTGGGCGCTCGGTAATGCAATGAAAAACTCCCGAAGCCTCGAATCTCTATCCGTTCGCCTTTTTGCAGGGTTTGCGCCATCTGCTCAAGCAACTCTTTGATAGCCGACTCCAACTCTTTTGCAGGAATGTGGCGTGCCGAATCGGCTAGCCGCTCAATTAGTTCAGACTTAGTCATAGTAATCCCTATGTCAAAAATTAATCTAAACAGCTACCGATGATGAGTGTGCTCACAAGGAGCACACTTGACCATTATTACTCGCCTTTTGCAGCTTTGAAAGCTTCAGCCATTGCGTTCGCGAAGCCAGCATCATCTTGCTGGTTCACTTTATCAATTGCTTCTTTCTCGTCTGCTTGATCTTTTGCTTTAACAGAAAGATTCACAGTGCGGTTCTTACGGTCAACACCCATGAACTTCGCTTCAATGCTGTCACCAACATTAACTTCTTCAGAAGCATCTTCTACACGGTCAC
>CAZROH010000062.1:0-19630 GCA_964601635.1 uncultured Alteromonas sp.
GATGCTACTTCGCGGTCGTCCGTTCCCGAAGGGGGCGCTCCATGGCCTCGCAGAGCTCGACCGTTCTTCATTCTCGGTATGCCATTAGGCATCCCTCACTCGCTACGCTCACCATTCATCACCCCCATATGAGAGTAGCACTCGTCACGAAGTGAACTGTCCCTTGCCGGCTACGGGGCTGCTCTTCAGAATGAAGGCTATTCATATGGGTAGCTTTTTTCGTTTAAGCGTAAGCAAAAAGCTAGATTGCAGCGCTTTGGCTGTCCTATGCACAAAGCACGAAATAACCCACAATTTGAAAAAGTTAACCCGTTATTAATTCAGAAAACTATTTGATTTATCTATATAATTTGCGCTGAAATTTGTTTGAACTAGATTTAAGGAAACATAATGAATTATCCTACCTTGGCCCTCATATTGGTAACGTTGTTAGGGTCTGTAAATGCCAGCGCAAACGGAAATTGGGAATTTAATGGTACCATTTCCTCACTTGCTATCGAGTCAGATGCAGCATTACGAGAAGGCGTAGAGGATAGCGCATTACAAATAGGTTTTTATGCCGATTATTTACAAAGCGATTGGGTAAGTACAATGGGTTTTAGTTTACTTATGTACGATGATAATCGCACATTCAGGCAAAAGGTTGTTGGCAGTGGTTTATATAACGATGGTGCTATTTCTACCGAATCATCTGATGCGAACGCCATTTTGATTCACCTTGCCACAGGCTACCGTTGGACCTTTGGGGAAGCAGAACAAATGGATTTTATTACTCAAGGCGGGTATAGCTTTTCTGCTCAATCAGAGCGTTCAATTGATTATTGTTCTGACTGTTTTGCAGAAGATATTGACTTAGACGGCGGCGCATTTATAAAAGCAAGACTAGGCCACAATACGGAATCTGTTAGGTTTGGGCTACTAATACAGCAATTTATCAGTGGGGATTTAGGCACAGTAGTGGGATTGGAAATCGGCTCTTCTTTCTAATTGACGGGGGCTGGTTTTGAGCATCCAATAATATAAAAGCCTCCCAAAGGAGGCTTTTATTAGCTATCTAAATGAATTATTCGTCGTTTTCGTCATAGTCGTCGTTTACACGGTTTTGACGGTACTCTGAATATTCCATGCGTGTAATGAGCTGATCGTTATCTTCATCAATATCTTCAAATGATTCGTTAACGCCACTTTGAGCAGCTTCAGCTTTCGATAGTTGACCATCGTGGTCAGTATCCATCATATCAAATTCATTGCTGGCTACCATGTCAGCATCTGATTCCATTTGACTATCGGTTTCAAACTGAGTGTCTTCCTGAGTCATTGGATCCTGCTCGTGAAGCTCGCCTTCGTTATGAGTCTGTGCAGTCATATCAGAGTTAGTTTCTAACTCATCGTTATACTCAGCGTCTACATCTGCTTCAACATCACTTTGCGCAGTTAGATCACTGTCTTGTTCAGACTCTGTAACAACTACATCGACATCATCGCTATCAGTCTGGGCCGTAACCGTAGTGTCAGTGTTGTAATCACTTTCCATGTCGTCACTTTCCAGATCAGCTTCAGTATCAGTTTGAGCTGTGACAGTAGTATCACCATCATAGTCCCTTTCGATATCATCACTTTCCAGATCAGCTTCGGTATCAGTTTGAGCTGTGACAGTAGTATCACCATCATAGTCTCTTTCGATATCATCACTTTCTAAGTCAGCTTCGGCATCGGTTTGCGCTGTAATAGTTGTTTCACTATCATAGTCGCTTTCCATGTCATCACTTTCTAAATCGCCTACCGCATCAGTTTGCGCAGTAGCGGTAATGTCATCTTCAAAATGCTGCGGATTTTCCATCAGGTAAGTATTGAATTCTGTTTCACTTAACTGTTGGTCAGCGTCAGTATCGATTTTGGCGAAATAATTCCAAACATCATCATCATCCGCTTCTTCCTGGCTGATGAAGCCATTATCATCATTGTCTAAATCTTGGAAGGTGCTTTCAATTTTGTCTACATCTTCCATTTTATCTTTGTCCCAATCACCAGCAATCGCGCCAGCTGATAATGCACTACTAATTAATACTGCTAATGTAAGCTTTTTCATTACAAACTCCTTCTTGGATTAACCCCTGAATTACTGCTGGCGGGGTGTGTTGTCACAGTAAACAGATTCATCATCCATGCCAGCCGATTTTTTATATTAAAAACAATAATATATAATTTGCTGTGAAATTTTTGGGGGAAGAAGTGTGTCAGTTGTATAGACTTTATGAAAAAAATACGTGATGTTGAGTCCGAATCGCGTTAATGGAAGTCTCTGGAGGGCACAGAGAGCTTTTTTAACCACTTTGAGCGATCTGTTAACTTACCGGCAATAATGTGAATGACGCCTTCTGGAGAGCGTTCTAGCACCCCGTCGACCTGTAATATGTGCGCTTTTAAATAGGGCTGCTGTTGGTGTCTGGCAGTTGCCTGCCATACTACCACGTTAATATTCCCGGTGTGGTCTTCCAGCGTGATGAACGTAACCCCTGATGCGGTACCCGGTGCTTGTCGCCCGGTGACACAGCCAATGACACGCACCAGTGATTTATTTTTTTTATTGATGAGATCTTTTGACCAGGTGTAACGGCTGAAGCACTTTTGCTCGGCTAATAATGCAATAGGGTGGTGCTCTACAGATAAACCTGTTGCCGCGTAATCTTCTAAAAGATTGTCTATACGGGAAGGAGTAAAGTTGAAGGTGTGTTGCGATTGCTCCTGTATGAAAAGGGGTAAGGTTTTCTCTTCGTTCATCATATCCCAGCGTGATTGATACCGATTATCCGACAGTGTGTGAAAGGCATTCGCGCTGGCTAACGCTTCAAGGTCATTGCGAGGCAAGGACAATTGCTGAATTTGTGCAACAGTATGGTAACCGTCTTCAGGTCTATTTTTGACTATAGCTGTCTTAGCTTTGTCAGATAATCCTTTAATTAAAGAAAAACCAAGCCTTATGGCTTTTTCAGAGTTAACTTGCACCACTTGATGTTCAATCTGTGAGGTATTTATACATACCGGTAATACGCTAATTTTATGCTGTTGAGCATCTCTCACTAATTGGCTTGGGGTGTAAAAGCCCATTGGCCAGCTATTTAGCAAACCTACATAAAACTCGACGGGGAAATAAAATTTTAACCAACAGGAAACATAAGCCAATACAGCAAAAGATGCAGAATGTGCCTCAGGAAAACCATATCCGCCAAAGCCCTTTATCTGTTCAAAAATCTGATTGGCATACGCCTCGTCATACCCTCGTTTCGTCATACCAGATACCACTTTTTCCTGAAATTCATACAGCCGGCCATTCTTTTTCCAGCTTGCCATTGCCCGTCTGAGTTGATCGGCTTCGCCTCCGGTAAAGCCTGCAGCCACCATGGCCAGCTGGATAACTTGTTCCTGAAAGATAGGCACACCCATAGTTCTGCCTAATACATTCTCAACCTCTTTCGAAGGGTATGTCACTGGCTCAAGGTTATGTCGTCGGCGCAGATAAGGATGAACCATTTCGCCCTGAATAGGCCCTGGCCTGACGATTGCTATTTGCACCACTAAATCATAGTAACAACGAGGCCGTAAACGCGGTAACATCGTCATTTGTGCGCGTGACTCAATTTGAAAAACACCCACAGTGTCAGCTTTACACACCATATCGTAAACCTGTTGGTCATCGCCTAAACGGGTGATAAAGGGAATGGATACAGGATGGGGAAACGCGTTATTGAGTAAACTGAAGGTTTTTTGAATTGCGGTTAGCATGCCAAGGGCAAGAATATCAACTTTCAGCAGCGCCAGACTCTCTAAATCGTCTTTGTCCCACTGGATCACGGTTCTATCCGGCATCGCCGTGTTTTCGGTAGGCACTAACTCATAGAGTGGGCCGCTGGAGATAACGAACCCACCGACGTGCTGAGACAGATGACGGGGGAAGCCAACGATTTGCTCAACGAGTGCAATAAGCTGTTTTACCTTTACCTGGGCGCTGTCCATCCCACACTGACTCAGTTGACTTTGCCAGGGCAAGGTTTTATCACGACGATTGATGTTCTTCAGGACATAATCAAGCTGGCTTTGAGCAAAACCCAGCGCTTTACCCACTTCACGAAAGGCGCTGCGAAAACGAAAAGTAATCACTGTGGCTGCTAATGCTGTGCGCTGACGACCGTACTTGCGGTAGATGTATTGAATGATTTGTTCACGTTTTTCGTGTTCAAAGTCCACATCAATATCGGGCGGTTCATCCCGTTCTTTAGAAATAAAGCGTTCAAACAAGACGCTGATTTGTCGCGGGTCAACGGCAGTAATTTGCAGACAGTAACACACCACTGAATTGGCTGCTGAGCCGCGTCCCTGATATAAAATACCTTGCTGCTGGGCAAATTGAACAATGTCATAAATGGTTAAGAAAAAGTATTCATAAGCTTGCTCTTTGATGAGTTGCAGTTCTTTTTCGATGGTCTGGCGCACCTGCGTACTGATTCCTTCGGGGAAGCGCCGTTTAATTCCTTTTTCAACACACTCTCTTAAATAGGTAGTAGCGGTGTACCCCGAAGGCACCAGTTCCTTTGGGTATTGGTATTTAAGTTCATCTAATGAAAACTGACATTGCTCAGCAATTTTACTTGTCTCATTAAGCCAGTTGAGGGGATAAAGCTTTTTTAATTTATTTATAGGACGTAGTGCTCGCTCACCATTGCTTAGCGCTGCTTTACCCACTTTATCAACGGTAGTGCGCAGTTTTGTTGCATGCAGTACGTGTTGCAGTGGTAAACGTTTTGCGTGATGCATAAGCACACCAGTACACGCGCATACAGGTAGCGAAAAACTTTCACTCAAAGCGGTGAATTGAGCAAAACGTTGGTTATCTTGCCCATCCAATAAACGTTGTAGACCAATCCAGCTGCGTTGAGGGTGGAATTTTTGTAACCAATGCCCCCAGTGTTGGTCGATGTCCTGATTGAGTGAGGGCAGCCATATTATCAGGCAATGCTTAACCGACTTAATATCCCATTCTGCCAGGTTATATTCCCCTTTCGGCGAGCGGCTTCGGGCGTTGGTGATCACTCTGCACAGCTCCGCGTAGGCGGTTTTGTGTGGGCACAGTAAGATAAAGGTAAAGTCTTCTGCAAGCGTGAATAAGGCACCGACAATCAGTTTCAAAGGTAACCGGTTACGCTTTATTTCCGCGTACGCTCTGACAACTCCAGCGACAGAGCATTCATCCGTTATCGCGAGCGCGTGATAATTGAGAAAAGCAGCCGTGTTGACTAGTTCCTCAGGATCGGACGCCCCCGTTAAAAAGCTAAAGTTGCTCTGGCAGAAGAGTTCACTGTACAGCATGTTAACTGTACCACCCTTGAATATACCATTCCTTTTCAGGAGGACGCTTGTAAACCAACAATAACTGGCCTTGATCCGATTGGGTTATGTAGTAATCCCGTTTGATATATTGTCCGTCCCACCAGCCTGTTTGCATGCGTACCGGACCAAACTGAATATGACTGGGTTCAGTTAGCGGAAGCGGATGTTCGGCAATAAAGAGTGGATGCCAATAGACAGACAAGTCAGACGGCGGGGGGGGCTGCGAAAGTGAGGATTCAGCCAGTCGATGATCATTACTTAATGTTGGTTTACAGACATTTTCTTCACCCAGTTTGGCCTGAAGTCTGCCAATTAATTGCATCTTGGCAAAGTAGTGAAAGCGGTCTGAAAAAAAGTCATTGGTTTGTCCATGAATTTCCTCCGTCGTGTCGGCGCTGAGGCCAATGGCGATGACCGGCTCGGTAAGTTGTAACTTCGCTACAGTTAGTTCAAATAAGGGGTGCCACTCAGCGGTCTGGGACAATGAACAAGCCGAACCCACCGTTAACGTCTGTTTTTCTTTTTCTCGAAAATACAGGGTCAGGCGCAGGGTTGAAGTCACCTGATTACGCAAACGCAAAAAAATCGCCAGTTGATTCAGTAGACGATTTATCCATGGCATAAGCTGCTGAGTCTGGGAAATCTCGTAAGCTGGCTCTATGGTTTGTGCAAACTGCTCTTCTGGATGAAAGTAGACGCATTGAGGAAACACTTCACCTCTGAGCGCGGTAAGGTAGTTAATTAAAGTATTATCAAATCGTTTCCCCAGTTCAGTGGCTGGCAGAGTCAGCAGTTGTTTTAAAGTCTGAATGCCAACCCGGGCCAGTGAACTAATCTGCTTTGCTGACAAATCGGTATGTTTAAGGTGGCAGCGCTGCAAAGCGAGGTCGATACCGGAACGCTCAGCATACACGGTATTCACTTGAGCTTTGGCCAATACTTTGGCCGACTCGATACTCCACCCCGTAGCAAAATGGAAATGGACCTGTTGTTGGTTTAATTCAGTCGTGATCGCTTGCCAAAGAGGCATTAAGCCGTGGTAAAACTTTATCGATGGATCAAGTCTTATCGCCAAACTGGAAGGGGAGAAAATAACGATATCCCCTATCAGCTGGTATAAAGCGCAAGCCAGGTTTTTTAAAAGGGCGCTTTCTCGGTCTTGTTTATAATCGATTACGTTTAAACTACCACATAGAGAAGCAGCCTGAGCCATGCCCATCCCCACCTCTATCCCAGCCTTACTCGCAGAGGGGGTTAGTTGAACTATTTGGTTTGTTTCAACCTGATAAATTACGCAGGGGTCTGCGGTGTGCTCAGCTAAAACTTGTTCCAGCGAGTCGATGGTTAATTGATAGAAATCCAGATAGAGCCACAACATACGTTATATTTACTTTTAACTGACTTTAACGTGGTCGGCGTAAGCATCAGCGTACTTTTCAAAAGCTGAAAGGATCGGTTGATTACTGGGGTGAGGGGAAAACGATATTTGCACGCCAGGGTGAGGCCAGCCACCCAGCTGCTTTTCAATACTGATAATGACTTCAGAGTGTCTACGCTGAATGGAAAGGTCTAGCTCTAACGGGAAAGGGAGTCGTTGTACCTTTGGGTGCTCAAAAAGAAAACATAACGATTGATGCTGCTTGGCGCAAACCTGTAAGCGGCGAGCCTGCGTAAGACTCATGTTTTGTTCAGACCAAAGTAACACGGCATGGCAGACATCACTTTTCAGGCACTGCTCGGCGGCCCATAAACTTTCTTCGTGTTGGCCTGCCAGGGAGAAGATCCTATCTAAATCAACATCGTGTCTGACTAACCAGCTTGCTTGAACGTGGCCGGGGGCATTAACAAACATAATCAGACGCTGCTGCCTGATAGTGCGGAGCAAAGTTGAAAATAACTCCACTTCACCGATCCCCCTTTGGGCTCTGACACGTATCAGCCCAGCTAATGGCCAGCCACCACCTAATGCACTATCAAGGGGAGCAAAACCGGATGCTACACGGGCATTATCGACACAAGGTTTGTCGCTGGCTCGCCATAGTTTCGGATGCTTCACCAACTGAGTAAACGAATCAGACATAAAATAATAAATACTGTTTATATATACAGTATTATAGGGAAAATCACTGTGCCTGCAAGATAGCAAGCACAAAAAAGCACGCCCTATTTCGGCGTGCTTTGATTTTTAACGTATTTTATTTGATCAGTTTGTTTCTAGTTTCTGATCCGTTTTGTCCACAGACAAGGTGGATTGACTTAAGTTATTACACGCCGTAATAAAGCCGTCGGGAGTGTTTTTTGCCCACGCAACGCGAATATCACTAGACTGCTCTTTAATGAAGTTTTTAATGTCACTGAGCGAAACGGCTTCGTTTTTGAGTCCTCGGGTGAGCGCCTCTTCCACGGTATTGCCCTTTTCACAACAATCCATAACGACCTGAGAAAAGTGTTTGATGAGGGTGTGAGCGGCTTTGTAATGTTCGCTTTTAAGCAATCCTTTACTGTTGGCGGCCTCCAGCCGCTGTGAAAAAACATTTTGTAGCTCAGTTGAAATCATTACCAAATTGGTAAAGGCGACATTCACCTTTTTGGCATTCGCTCTAGCTGAACTGCGAGCGAGAATTAACTCGCGCTGAAAAGTTTGGGCCCGCAACACAAAATAAATCAGCGCGATCAACAGTAAGCCGAAAAGACTGAACACACCTAACAACATACTCTTACTTTACCTTTGATAACTCTGATTGAATAAACTGATCAATATTTTTCTCAAGAATAAACAACGGGACTGAGCCGTGCTCAAGCACTGCCTTATGAAATTTACGCACGTCAAAATGACTGCCCAATTTCTCTTCGGCCCGTTTCCGTAATGCTTTTATTTTTATTTCGCCGATCTTATATGACAAGGCCTGCCCAGGCCAGGAAATATAGCGATCAACTTCGGTCGTGACATTGTGTTCTGAGAGCGCAGTGTTGGTTAACATGAAATCTAACGCTTGCTGTCTTGACCAGCCGAACATGTGCATACCTGTATCGACTACCAAACGACAGGCTCGCCACATTTCATAGCTTAACCTACCAAAGTCGTCATAGGGGTCTTTATACATATCTGTTTCTATGCCCAGGTATTCAGAGTATAACCCCCAGCCTTCACCAAAAGCTGAAATGTAGGTGTTTTGCCTGACTTTGGGTAAATCTTTCATTTCTGCTGCCAATGAAATTTGCAAGTGATGACCTGGTACCGCTTCGTGCAGAGTGAGTGCGGTTAATGCGTAAAGCGGCCGTTTATCTAACGCGTAAGTATTGACCCAATAATAGCCGGGTTGATCATCGCGAGACGGTGAAATATAGCGACCTGTAGTGTATTTAGGGGCGATGCTCTCCGGCACAGGCTCCACCCCATAAGGGGTGCGAGGCAAATATTCAAACAATTGAGGCAAGTTGGCATCCATTTTTTTTGCGATGAAAGAGGCTTCTTTTAACAGCTCCTCAGCTGACGTCGCATAAAATTGAGGATCCGTGCGTAAGAAATGAATAAAGTCATCAACAGACCCCTCAAACTCAAGTTTATCCACAATAGCTTGCATCTCGGCTCGAATACGTTTGACTTCACTTAATCCCAGCTCGTGAATTTCTTTAGCTGACATATCGGTGGTGGTGTAGTGCTTAATACGGTTTTGATAAAACGCCTCACCATCAGGCCAGTTTTTAGCCGCTATATCACTTCGGGCGTTAGGAATATACTCATTTACCAGAAAATCATATACAGCCTGATAAGCCGGAATAACTGATTGTTTAATAACGTTTTTCGCCTGAACTTGTAATTGCTCCTGGGTGGCGTTATCAATATTAGATGGCATCGATTTAAACGGTGCAAAAAAGTCACTTTCAGTTGGGTCATCGACCAGGTAAGGGCTGACGCTCTGTTCAAATCCAGCGAGTACCGCTTTAGGCTGGGTTAAGCCTATTCGCATGCCTTCGCGCATATAAGCGATTTGCTGTTCAAAATTAGCCTTGATTGCAGATAAACGTGACAGATAGTTCTTAAAGTCCTGTTCGTCTTTAAATTGCATAGAGCGGGGAAGAGAAGCCATCCCACTGTGAAAGCCGTACTCTGCGGTGATGGGAACGAAGTGAGCATTAAAGCGATACTCATCAATATAGTTATTCAGACGGTATTTCTGCATTAATAGCGAAATTTGCTCGGAGTCGCTTAATTTACCTGAATTTATCTGCTCAAGTCGTTCTGAAAATTGTTGCCATGTTTGATGTTGATTTTTCAGTGCTGCTGGAGAAATGTCGGCTAATTTATCGGCATTAATGGCCTCACCCTCGCGGCTTGCCATTAAAGGTGATATTTGTAATTCGTATTGCCAGATTTCATCCAATAGCGAGGCTAGCTTTTCGCTTTCGCTCTGCGCAGCATTAGCTTGCAGACAAATGGAACATAACAATGCGAATAGACCGATATAATTAGTATAAGTTTTGCCTTTCATATTCTCTCCAGAGCGAAAGAGGGGTTACGCCAATCTTATTCCTTTTTAGGTGTATAGATTGGACTTGGAAATGTCGTTACCTTATCAGATATTTGCGAGATTTTGGCTGTCCCTTGTCTTTTAACTTCATCAATTCGAAGCACGTTGTGCATAGGAATGTAAGTGCGGGTGACATCTTTAAATTCAGTCTTTAATTTTTCATGACTGGGATCCACCACCAAACTGGTATGGCTATCCCATACAAAATCGCCGATCTCGACAAAACCAAACATGGCTCCCTGACTGACCTCTTTTACGTAGAGATCGTATTTTTCACCTGAACTAATAAATTGAATTCTATAAAGAGGGGAGTGACCGCTCATGAGGTTATTTCCTGCTTGCGCAATTTCTGACTATCAAAAGAGTGCTATTTTATCATGATTGAAGCCCCTGCAAAGGGGCAAGTAGTGCGGCTGTAGCGATACGCATCTCTTCTTCACTTTCTGCTAAGATGGCATTAGCGGCAAAGCCCTGAACGCAACTGGTTAATTGTAACGCAGCAGACTCAATATTGACATGCTGAGGCAACTCCCCCTGACGCTGGGCTTTTTCCAGGCAACCGATAAAATCGAATTGCAGGCGATCCAGATAATGCCGGCCAAATTCTCTAATTTTAGGATCCTGGCGGCCAAGCTCACAGACACTGTTAACCAACAGGCAGCCTCGTTTATGGATGAGCGAAATATACAATGCAAAGAAAGTGTGCACAGCACTTAACCCTTGATGCCCTTCGAGTTCTTTAACCACTGGCATCAATTGGGTCTCAAGGTAGTGTTCCAGCACGCGATACAAAAATGCTTGCTTGCTACCAAACTCCATATAGAAACCCCGACGGTTAAATTCCGTTCTGGCTATTATTTCGTCCATGATCGCGCCATGAAAACTATGTTCCAGAAAGATATCGATAGCTTGGTTAAGTATTTTTTCGACATTATAAAGGGCTGTGCGGGGCATGAAACTATCTATTCTTGTTTAAGCTAATGTTGAGATTAGCTAAAAAAGCAGAATAATCAACCGCTTTTAATAGAGCAGCAGATGATCTGGCTCATACTCAGTTATGTCAATTACGTGCTAATCGATTGTACTTCTTGGTAAATGCTTTTATCCTAAGAAAGCCTAATCACAGAATTCATAATAAACTTACTATGCTTAGAAAACTCCTTATTGCTGCAATAGTTAGCACTGTTAGCTTTACGATAAATGCAGATACTCATACCAACCAATCCTTTGCTCCCGATGTGAATCACATCAAGTCACATCTGTTTTTTCTGGCCGATGATTTGCTGGGAGGACGCGATACTGGCTCTAAAGGCCATGACATTGCGTCTCTTTATATCGCCACAGAGTTTGCTAAGTATGGGATGACTCCGGCGGGTACCGACGGCTTTATGCAAAAGGTGACGTTTCGCAAAGCGTTGCTTGAACAAAACTCGCCAGACGCCTTCTTTACTGTAAATGGGGAAAGGACAGCGCTTGAGTACCCTAAAGAGTATTTAACAGGCCCTGATCTGTTAAATACTGAAACTTCGATGCAAGGTAAAATGGTATTCGTCGGCTACGGCATTGTAGCGGACGAATTAAATCATAATGACTACCAAAACCTGGATGTTGAGGGAAAAATTGTGGTGATGTTATCGGGTAAGCCCACATCGTTCCCCAGTGAAGAAGGAGCACATTTCGCGTCAGGCTACCAGAAGCGAAAGTACGCAGCAGAGCGAGGCGCGATCGGCTTGCTAACACTGTCGACACCGTTAGCCGAGAAGGTACGCCCATATCAGTCAATGTTAAATTACCTTCATACGCCGAGTATGGCCTGGGTGGATGAAAATGGTAAACCTGCCAATCGTTTTCCACAGTTACAAGGAAGCGCATACCTAAGCCAGCCTGCGGCGAAAAAGTTGTTTGCTAATGCCGCGGTCTCACTCGACGACATCTATGCTGAATTAGAAAAAGATAATTCACCGGCAGGTTTTGCTTTACCGGGCGAATTCTCACTGAAACGGAAAAGCTCTCACTCCACGGTAGATAGCTTTAATGTTGCAGGTATCATCGAAGGCTCTGATCCTGAATTGAAAAATGAATATGTGGTCTTTTCCGCACATTCTGATCACATTGGTATTGCCAAAACTGTCAAGAAAGACAAAATTAACAATGGTGCCATGGATAACGCGTCAGGAACTGCAATTATGCTGGAAACTGCGCGTTTGTTCAGTAAGATGAAATCCAAACCGAAACGTTCGTTATTATTTGTTTCTGTAACAGGCGAAGAAAAAGGCCTGCTAGGTGCAGATTATTTTGCCCATAACCCGACGGTGCCGGTTGAGTCTATGGTGGCAAACGTTAATCTGGATATGCCTATTCTGACTTATGAATTTGCCGACGTGATTGCTTTTGGGGCAGAGCACAGCGACATGAAACAATCTGTTGCTGATGCTGCACAGAATGCCGGATTAACCTTGAGTCCCGACCCATGGCCAGAACAAGCGTTATTTACCCGTTCGGACCACTATGCGTTCGTGAAGCAGGGCGTACCAGCGGTATTTCTGGTGCCGGGATTAAAATCAAAAGATCCTGAAGTCGATGGAAGTAAAGTGTTTGGTCAATTTTTATCTACCAACTATCACAAGCCGAGTGATGATATAAATCAGCCATTCAATTGGGAAGCGGCTAAAACCTTTACCCGTGTGAATGCTGAAATTGGTCAGACGTTAGCAAATCAAGCACAACGAACGCGCTGGAATGAAGGTGACTTTTTCGGTACTACCTTTGGTAAATAGTTATAGCAAGAACAGTTAACTAATTTATGTCGCTTACACGAAGGAGCCGTATGAAGTGATCAAATTAGATGGAAAGTGCTTATAGAAACGCGCTTTCCATTTAGATTAAGGCGGGAACAGCACGTTGACGAAGCTTGAGAACAAAAAATTTGTATTGATAGCCAGAGGCAAATCGCATATCCGTTATTTTAAGCGGTTTGCCAGCGCCACTGACCTTGATGTTAGGGTGGTCCGTATCAACAGAACACTCTTTTCTCCTCGATACATGAAGTTTATCAGGTTAGCCCGCCAGGTTGATAAAACAGACTATTTAGCGTCTCATCTGGCTAAAAAGCGAATTAAATTTCCCATCCTTTCAAAAACATGGCTTTGGTCACTCTATGAGTGTTATTTGTGCGCCCTGGTCAAATTTGATATCGCCAAATATTGCGGGGTTATTCAGCAGTCCGAGGCCGACGTGGTGGGTGTATGGAATGGTCAGAAACTCCCTAGCAAAGGGGTAAGTATTGCGGCCAAACTGGTCGGCAAAGAAGTCGTGTATTTTGAAAATGGGCTTATGCCCGATTCAACTACCTGTGATTGGCAAGGCGTGAACTGTCATAATTCGTTGCCTCGCACCGCTGATTTTTATCGTCAGTTCGATAGTCAAAAAAACCTTCCCCGGACGTTAGTCCCGCGTGCTCCGGCGAAGCAAAAGGCTGCGGGAATAAAAGGTGAGGCGCTGCCTCAACATTATATATTTGTACCTTTTCAGGTTGAAACAGACAGTCAAATTATTAGCAATTCACCTTGGATTAAATCCATGGAGCAGCTTTGGACACATCTAAAATGTGCAATCGAGCAGTGTGAGGACACCTCCCTTCATTTTGTAATAAAAGAACATCCGTCTGAGGTAAAGCGTTTTGATCATCTTCATCAACGCCACCCTCGAATAAAATTTGCTAATTCATGCAACACGCAAGATTTAATTATCGGCGCCCAGGCAGTATTGACCATTAACTCGACTGTGGGCCTTGAGTCTTTATTGTTAGAAAAGACGGTGCTGGTATTAGGTGATGCGTGTTATGCCGTACCGGGCGTTAGCTTAGCCGTTAATAATGAGGATGCGCTTTGCAAGGCTATAAACGAAGTTGATTCGTTGCCGCTTGAAGATGAGTTGCGTAAGCAGTTTTTGAGCTTTATCTACGAGTACTACATTATCCCTCAAGCGTGGGTGCAGGCGGAAGAACGTCACTTTGATGCGTTGACTAAGCGACTGACGCAGGAAGATCAGTTTAGTCACTTAGTGAAACAACAACGCAGCGATTAAGCTGCGTTTACAATATTTATCTTACAAAAAGTTTTGTTTGAACATTTGCCAATGCTCTGAGAATTGCTCGGTTGGTTTACGTGAGAAACCACTTCTGATGTAAAGGTTTATCCGCCCATCCGTGAAGCATATGAGCATATTGGCAATTACGCCTTCATCTGCCGCTAATGATTTTCCTTCACGTAATTTGCGTTCACGCAGAACCTGCTTTAGCTGCAATTCCAATCGCTCATATAATTTCGCAATACGAGCTCGCAGCCTTTCCTGCTCACCCATCAATGCATCCCCATTGAGGATACGGGTAATGCCAGGGTTTTTTTCTGCAAAACCCAGGATCAGATGCAAGATTAACTGACAGCGTGCAGCAGAATCTTTTTCTTCGTTAATGATTTTATTGATACGTGAGAATAAAGTCTCTTCAATAAATTCAATGAGCCCTTCGAACATTCTCGCTTTACTAGGAAAATGACGATACAGCGCAGCTTCCGATACGCCTACTTTTTCTGCTAATTTTGCAGTAGTAATGCGTTGACCTGGATTAGTTTCCAGCATACCTGCTAAAGATTGCAGAATTTGCGCACGACGGTTTGTTTTTTTCACAGCTGGCATAACGTGAGTCATTCCTCCGCTACCGGGCTTACACACCCGTATTCCTTGTTAAAGGGGCTTGCGCCCATTGTTATTTCTATTTTTTACTTTTTGTTTTATCGGCCATCATGTAAAGGTCATGATGACGAATTATTTCTTATTATAATGTTCTGCTATCAGCGCGATGAGTGATTGCGCTAACGCTGCTTTGCTATCGGGCGGCAATTTTATTTCACCTTCATTCCAGATGACATGTAAAGCATTGCGATCACTATTAAAGCCTAACCCTTGTGCTGAGATATCATTTGCAGCAATCATCGCAAGCTTCTTGGTAGCCAATTTCTTTCTGGCATACGCCTCAACATTCTCACTTTCAGCAGCAAAGCCTACGGTGAAAGGTGCATGCGTGAGACAAGCAACGTCCTTAAGAATATCAGGGTTTTTAACAAAAGTAAGTGTTAACTCATTATTATTTTTTTTGATTTTTTGACTCGCGACTTGCTTAGGCCGGTAATCGGCGACGGCGGCGGTGGCAATAAAAATGTCGGCCTTTTCGATATTTTGCATTACCGCACGATGCATGTCCTGGGCACTAACCACGCTGTGTAAGTTACATTCTGCGGGAGCGGGTAAAGTGACAGGTCCGGAAATCAATTCAACCCGCGCCCCTGCTGCTGCCGCTGCTGCTGCGATGGCATAACCCATTTTGCCTGAACTGTGATTGCTAATATACCTGACCGGATCAAGTTCTTCGCGGGTGGGTCCGGCTGTAATTACAACCTTTTTCCCTTCCAGAACTCTTGGGTGTGTGGGTAACAACTGATGCACAATATCCACAGGTTCCAGCATTCTCCCAACGCCTACATCCCCGCAAGCTTGTTCGCCGTCAGCCGGTCCGAGTATTGTGACTCCGTGTTGCTGTAAAATGGCCAGGTTGGCTTGGGTGGCGGCAGCTTTCCACATTTGCTGATTCATGGCTGGCGCTAAAATGACTTTTGCCGTAGTAGCAAGATACAGGGTGGAAAGTAAATCGTCGGCAAGGCCATTAGCCAGCTTTGCCATACAATTGGCTGTCGCAGGCGCAATCAGCAAAATATCCGCCCATTTAGCCAGTTCAATATGACCCATCGCGGCTTCTGCAGCCGGATCTAACAGAGTATGGTGCACCGGGTTCCCCGAGACAGCCTGGAGTGACATTGGGCTAACGAATTCAGCCGCTGCATTTGTCAGCACCACCCTGACTACTGCGCCTTGCGCCGTGAGCTTGCGGACAAGGTCGGGAGCTTTATAGGCCGCAATACCGCCCGTGATGCCAAGTAGAATATGTTTATTTGCCAGCAACATGTTTTGCGTGCTTTCAATACGAAATTGGCATAAGCGTACCATGACTTTTTTATGCTGTGTAGTAATACCATGGGTATCAACACAACTGGATCACGGGTCAGGCTCAATCATTTTCTATATTTCGTAGACTTAGCTTTGTGTCACAAGGAGGGATTATGAGTATACAAAGCTGGCCTGTGATGGAGCGGCCCAGAGAAAAACTACTTCAGCAGGGCGCAGAGACATTGTCCGATGCTGAATTACTTGCTGTTGTCATTGGTAGTGGCCTTAACGGAAGGTGTGCCTTAACGGTAGCGCGCGATTTACTTCGCGTGTTCGGCAGTTTGCGTGGCGTTGCTAATGCGTCTAAAAAACGATTTTGCCAAATCTCAGGCGTCGGTGAGGTAAAATATTGTCAATTACATGCAGCTATCGAGTTAGTCACCCGGCAGTTAGGTGAACCTTTAAAAGTAAGCGAATCTTTCAGCCATGCCGAGCATGTTAAAAAATATTTACTGGCAAAGCTTAAAGCGCAGCAGTCTGAGCAATTTGGCTTGCTTTTATTGGATAGCCAGCACCAGTTGATCGTCTTTCGCACTATGTTTAAAGGTACAATTAACAGTGCGGCGGTTTACCCCAGGGAAGTCGTTAAGCAAGTACTTGAGGATAATGCGGCGGCTGTTATTCTTGTGCATAATCACCCATCAGGCATAGCCGAGCCAAGTGACGCAGACATCAGAATAACCCGACAAATCAAGTCAGCACTTGAACTAATTGATGTTTGCGTACTCGACCACATCATCGTCGCTGACGTGAACACAACTTCGTTTGCGCAACGAGGTTTGCTATAAACTGCAGGTCGCTCGGCTGGAAAAGGGAATGTTATAATCATCCGCTTAAGTAGAACAAAAGGACACTACATGTCAGATGTAAAGCCGCAAACTCTGGTACTGGTTGTCGATTCGCTGGCTGGAGGTGGTGCGGAAAAAGTGGTCATTGAGCTCGCCCGTGCTATTCATGAGGTTGGGCATAATGCGGTTCTGATAAGCTTAACGCGTAACACGACTTACGATGTGCCAGGCGATATCCCTGTTTATTTTCTCTACAACGAGAGTAAAAAGGCATTTCACAGGCCGTGGCTGCGAAAACAGCATGCCGGCAAGCTAATGGCGATTTTCGCTGAGGTTGAACAACGATTCGGATCAATTGATACTATTTTTTCGAATCTTGATTACAGCCATTATATTGTAAGTGCCTGTCACCGGCATGATGCTTATTACGTCATTCACAATGCCGTTGGCCAAACACTTGAGCGTGCAAAAAAAATGGGGCCGCTTAAATGGCTAAGACAGAAAAGGCTTTTTTCCGTCTTAGATGGAAAGAGGCTGATTACGGTATCCGACGGACTGAAAGCAGAAGTACAGAATCTGAGTTTATTTCGTCCCAAATCGGTGACTCGAATATACAATCCTTTTAACATAGGTAAAATCCGCCAGCTCGCCTCAGAATCGAATTCAGCGCTGCCCGAAGGGCCGTATATTATTCATATTGGACGATTTGCAAAACAGAAACGACATGACGTGTTGTTTTCTGCGCTTAAACAGCTACCGGAGGAAATGACGCTTGTATGTTTAGGTGCGAACCAACAAGGAATAACGAAGCTTGCAAAAAAAATGGGTGTGAACGAGCGTGTTATCATTCCGGGCTTTCAACAGAATCCATATCCTTGGATTAAACACGCACAGTGTCTGGTGTTAAGTTCAGATTTTGAAGGCCTTTCAATGGTGTTGGCGGAAGCATTAATTTGCCAAACACCGGTGGTTTCCACGGATTGCCCTTACGGCCCAAGCGAATTGATGCAGGGCGAATTGAGTGAATATCTGGTGCCTGTTGCTGACGCAGAGGCGCTTGCAGTAGCGCTGAGAAAAAGATTAAATAATCCGGTGGCAATTCCCCCTAACTTATTGGATTATGTGGGTCATCTGGAAATTGCACAGCAATATATCAATCTTAGTCAGAATGGAAATTAGTTGAGTGTCTTTCACTATTCCCTGTTTCGTTATTAACTTAGACCGCTCCACAGAGCGTTTGTCTAACATGAACAGACAGTTTTCAAACCAGTCCGTCGAGTTTGAGCGGATTAGTGCTGTGGACGGCGCCTCAATTTCGCCGCAATATATTGAACGCTTTTATTCGACCAGTAACCCGCTTCAATACCATAAACAACTGAACAATGGCGAAATTTGCTGTTACTTAAGTCACCGCAAAGTGTGGCAAAAAATGGTTGATGAAAATATTCCTGTAGCGCTTATTTTGGAAGATGATGTTGAAATTACAGGGGATTTAGGGGCGGTAATTGATACGCTTGTCAGTATGGACAGTGATTGGGACTACATTAAACTCGCCGAGCATACGCGCAGACGTAAAGTGGTGTATTCGGAATACCTAGAGCCTTTCAGCCGGGTAATTTATGATAAAGTGCCTGCCCGAACCTGCGCTCAGGCAGTGAGTCTCAGTGGCGCGCGAAAGCTGCTGAAAGCCAGTAAAAAAATCAGTCGTCCAATAGACATAGATTTGCAGTACTGGTGGGAAAAAGACTTAAGAATATTTGGTCTTCAACCCTACCCAGTAACGCCAAAAGAAGGGGCGTTAAGTGAAATCGATCAACTAAAACAACGCCGGTCGACACGAAAATATGCATGGCTCAAAGTGCGCCAGCAAATCGCATTTCTTATCAATAATTCCAAACATGTCAGGGCCAGGCTCGCTGCGTTGACCCAGCAAGAATCTTCATCAGGGCAGTAAGACATATGTTTTCAGTCATTTTTTCAACCTACAATTCGCCTGATTGGATGGAGAAAACCTTATGGGGGTTGCACTATCAGACGTTTCAGGACTTTGAAATTATTATCGCCGATGATGGGTCTACCCCAGAGACCAAACAACGTATAGAACAATTTGAAAAACAAGCCCATCGTCAGGTTAAACATGTGTGGCAACCGGATGAAGGGTTTCAGAAAACACGCATTTTAAATAAAGCACTATTACAAGCTGAAGGTGAGTACATTGTTTTCACCGATGGCGACTGTATTTTGCGAAACGATTTTCTGGCGGTACATAATCACTATCGAGAACGCGGTTATTTTCTCTCAGGCGGTTATTTCAAATTACCGATGAGTACGAGCGAAGCGATAACCCGAGAAGATATTGCTGAAGGGCGCGCGTTCAACGTAGACTGGTTACTGGCGCATGGGCTAAAGAAAACCCACAAAACAATGAAGTTAACCGCCAGCGGGTGGAAAGCTAAAGTGTTAAATACGCTGACTCCGACCAATGCCAGTTGGAATGGCCATAACGTATCGGCGTGGAAAGACGATATTTTCGCTGTGAACGGGTTTGATGAAAGGATGCAGTACGGTGGAGAAGATCGCGAATTGGGCGAGCGTATGTTTAATAAGGGTATAAAGTCTAAGCAAATCAGGTATTCGGCTATTTGTGTTCATTTGGATCATGCGCGTGGTTATGTCACTCAGGAAATGCGTGATAAGAACCATAAAATTAGAATGGCAACTAAACGCAACAAAACCACCTGGACTGACTTTGGGATTAAAAAATCTGAAAAAGCGTAGATCGAAGGATCCTGATCGCGATCCCGGATCGCATTTTTTACGAAATTTATTTGAATTAAGCTGCGAATTGCTGTATAAAATGCGCCC
>CAZROH010000063.1:0-18511 GCA_964601635.1 uncultured Alteromonas sp.
GGGAAACTGTTTCGTAACGCTGCTTCATTGGAAGTTTCAAATTAAATATAGCGTGAAGAGTGCGTCCCGTCACTAACCAATCACCCATTAATTTTGCTACTCGATCAGGTTGCTCAATCATATCGCATACCAGCAAATCGACCTTATTATGTTGAGGGCGATAAGTGAATCCATCGGCAGCAAAGTGCACAACCTGACCCGTGGCCATCAGCTTTTCATCGATGGAACCATTATCAACCGCTTCTACATACATGTCACGAGCAACCAGTTGATAAGTCCAGCCGCCAGGACACGCCCCCAAATCCACTGCTCTGGCCCCGGCTCTGAAAATCAAATGACGCTGTTGTTCATTCAACATGGTCAAAATTGCTTCTTCAAGTTTTAGTGTTGAACGGCTAGGTGCAGAAGGAGGAAATTTCAGCCGGCACACACCTAATTCGTATGGGTTGCGCGTTTGCGGATAGCTTACCGCTAATTTACAGGTGTTAAAATCGCTAAAAAAAACGTGTAATACCGGTTGATTCAGGCGTTCTTGTTTACTGAGGCAATTCTGTTTGCGTAGCGCCTGCCTCAATGGTACAGCAAATTTACGACAAAATTTAGCCAGAACCTTACCGTCTTCAGTATCGGGATACTCTACCCAGACAGCGCCATACGTTAACTGTTGCAGTCTTACTTCGTCTAAGATGGGGGTAATTCTATCTGCCGGATCCAGCTCAGGAAACTCTGCGAAAACCCAACTAAGTTGACGAGGAAACACGGTTTTCTTTACATCAAACGTACTGGTTTTAAAGATTTCTGCCGGTGGCTCATAAAATGGAAACTCTACGTATCCCTGGTGTGGTTTAAATACAGGGTAGCCATAAACATTTTGCTTTGCAGTATATTCTGCAAGCTCTTTCGCGGTATCGGCTTCATAACCACTTCGACAATAGGCTAGCACACTAGTCATTGTTAAACCCACGTAAACTCGCTGCAAACAAACAAAGCCAACCAATAATGAAAGCGACGCCACCGACAGGAGTGACTGGGCCAAACACAGGTTGGCCGGTTGTCGCCAACATGTATAAACTACCGCTAAATAAAAAACTACCAACCAGAAAACCCCATCCAGCCCGCTTAAGCCAGCGATGGTGTCCAAATGCAGAAAGCGCTGGCAACAACAACATGGCTAATGCATGGTACATTTGATAGCGAACGCCCGTTTCGAATACTTTTAATGCGTCCGCACTCAATGAATCTTTCAGTTCATGTGCCGCAAACGCACCTAACACGACTGCTAAAAATGCACTCAACGTACCTGCTACAAAAAATAGCCTCATTTACTACACCGCTCTTTTAGAAATTTTATTGTTTTATTAATGGCTGTTTGCATGTTGTCCTGCTGTGTCAAACCACTGCTTTTTCTTGTTTTAAAACTGTGTTCACCGTCAGTGAGATATTCTTTTTGAATAGATTGACTCAGCGAGTACTGTTTCATTTCTTCAGCAGTACCGAACGGGTCTCGCTCCCCCTGTAGAATTAAAAAGGGGGTCTGCAGCGAAGTTAAATGCTCTGTACGCAGCTTTTCAGGCTTACCGGGAGGGTGAAAAGGATACCCGAAAACAACACCGCCCATAACCTTAACGGGATCTGCAATCAAGGTCGCGACTCTTCCTCCCATAGACTTGCCACCAATAAAGGTAGGCAGATCAGTAAAAGCCTGCTTGGTATGGTTAATCACTTCTTTAAAGTGCGTCTCCAGTTTCGCCATTCTATCGGGCGGACGACGCTTTCCTGTTGCCATCATGAGCTGCATATAGGGAAAATCGAATAATACTACTTCCACCCCATTCAGGGCTACTCCCATTGCCATGGCCTGCATAAAATCAGATGTTTTACCTGCGCCTGCGCCGTGGGCAAGAATAAGACGAGCGAAAGCGCCATGGTGGGCTTTCTTTACGTCCAAACTAAAGGTCATCCTGGTCTTCCTCTACCTGGGTCAGCACCCAGTTTCTAAATGCGGCTATTTTACCCAGTTCTGCCTGCGCTTCGTCGCACACCAGATAAAAGGCGTCCCGACTTTCAACCTTTTCTTCGAAGGGGATAACTAATCGTCCGGCATCAAGCTCTGGTCTCGCCAAGACAGTATTACCCAGCGCAATCCCCTGCCCTAAAGCGGCTGCTTGTAATACTAGCATTGAATGACTGAAAACGGGGCCCTGATTAACATTGACACCTTGCACACCAACATGCTTTAACCAATCTTTCCATGCGGCACGGCTGGAATCATGCAAAAGCACGTGATGTTTCAAATCGGACAAGTCATTAAGCGGTTTGGGTCCGCTAAACAATAATGGTGAACACAAGGGCGTGAGAAATTCGGTATGCAGTTTATCAGCGCTTACCCCACTCCAGCGCCCTTTTCCATAGTAAATCGCCACATCCACGTCATCGTCTAAAAAGCCTTCATCAAAGTCCACCGCCTTAATCCTGACATCAATATCAGGATGAGCCTGACTGAATTTACTGATGCGAGGCACCAGCCATTGACTGGCAAAACTAGGTGGCATCGCCACCGTAACCGCCCCTTTTGATCCTTTGGCCAATAGCTTTTCTGTTGCTTCCTGAAGGTTTTTGAAGATGTCCTTTAGCTCCAAAAAGTAGGCTTGTCCTTCCTCGGTCAAAAGCAATGTTCTATTGCGACGAAGAAACAACTTCATGGATAAGTAATCTTCAAGTGCTTTAATTTGATGACTAACTGCAGCCTGGGTGACGAACAACTCGTCGGCCGCGCGAGTAAAACTTAGATGCCGCGCTGCCGCTTCAAAGGCTTTGAGGGCATTTAGTGGGGGTAATCTTCTGTGCATCTGGTTATATCAACATTATGAAAATCAGGTTACAAATGCATTAGTTTTTTTAATGCTCATGACATACTTTAACTCGTTTTCAAGTTTACTAAAAGTTGTTTATTATTTCTTTGCAGTGAAAAAATACTCTTTTTAATCAGGGTGTAACACTGTAGCAGGTTGTTAATAAATTTACATTTTTGCAACCAATATTAAATTACTTATATTAGGTGTGTTATGAAAAAATTACTTCTTACTTCTGTGTCTGTCATTGCCTTTGCATCTGCCGCTGTGAACGCCAACGAATTGATCTCATCTGACGATCATCTTATGCTCAATACCATGGCGCACAATACTATTGATATTACTTCAATCCAGCCTGTTTTTGATTTGACTGATATAATCCAGAATCAAATTGATCAGGCATTCGCTGTTAACATTGTTACCGTAAACCAAGGTAATTTATTTGCCAAGAATGACAAGCGTAAAACCAATGAAGTAACCGTTTTACGTAGCGAGTAAATTGATTTCCACACCTGATAAGCAACTGGCGGTACACGCCGCCAGTTTCGCTTAATCATACTGCACACGATATTAACGTTGACTCGTGTCTAATTGAGAAAACCCTTTAATTAGTTCATCTAACGCCTTCATTTGTTCAAGGTATGGCTGTAACTTATCTAATGGTAATGCACACGGACCATCACATTTAGCCATGTCCGGATCAGGATGCGCTTCGATAAACAAACCAGCTAATCCTAACGCCATCCCACTGCGAGCAAGCTGAGCTGCTTGAGCACGTCGGCCATCTGCAGAGCTTTCACGCCCACCGGGCTTCTGTAAAGCATGAGTAGCGTCAAAAATGACCGGGGCATACTCCTTCATAGCATCCATCCCAAGCATATCCACCACTAAATTGTTATAACCAAAACAACTCCCTCTTTCACACAAGATAATGTTGTCATTCCCCGCTTCGGCAAATTTTTTCATAATATGCTTCATTTCGTGGGGAGCAAGAAATTGCGGCTTTTTGACATTGATTACGGCACCCGTTTTCGCCATCGCTACCACAAGATCGGTTTGCCTTGCTAGAAACGCAGGTAACTGAATAACATCAACCACTTCAGCCACTGGTGCAGCCTGATAAGGTTCATGTACATCGGTAATTAACGGCACGTTAAATGTCTTTTTGATTTCTTCAAAAATTCTTAACCCTTCATCCATGCCTGGGCCTCTGAATGAATGCACTGATGAACGATTCGCTTTATCAAAAGATGCTTTAAATACGTAGGGTATACCCAACTTTTCAGTCACATTAACGTAATGCTCTGCAATACGCATGGCCAAGTCCCGCGACTCCAGCACATTCATACCACCAAAAAGAACAAAAGGTAATGAATTAGAAACTTCAATATTGTTGATTGAAACCACAGACTTGGATTCATTCATAAGTAATGTCTACTCTCCTAGAAAAACATTGGCTGTTTCGTTATAGCCACATTTGCAATTAATACTAACCAGATAATCGCGCCGATAAATCCAATCCAGCGCATAGGTGCACTTCTACCCCACTTCAATGCGAACATGCCCAGCAATATATAGGCAACTAAACCGACTACCTTAAATGTCAGCCAATCATTCACAAAGGGATATTGAGAAATGATGACACAAAGCCATAGTGCACTTAACAGCAAGACCGTATCGATAATGTGAGGAACTATTTTTACCCATTTTTTTTGTAAAAAAGCAGGATTAAATTGTGACCAAATAAAACGGATCACGAATAAAAGAATACTCAACGCAATCGCGGTTAAGTGGATATGCTTTACTGCTGCATACATGTTAAATCACCTTATTGTTGTTCTAAATCGGCATAATCATGTTGGACCTGCATGAATAAATCAATGTTTTCAAGCAAGTAAGTTACTAATAGAGGGTCAAAATGCTTTCCAGACTCTTCTTCAAGCGTTGCTTTGACTTTTTCCAGCGGCCAACGTTCCTTATAAGGCCGCTTATTTAAGAGCGCATCAAATACATCGACTAACGCGGCAATACGGCTTTCAAGAGCAATATCCTTCCTTTTCAGCCCCTCTGGATAGCCTTCTCCATCCCACCGTTCATGATGTTGTTTCGCTAATTTCGCTGCCAGCTGAATGGTAGGTCTGTCTGAGTCCTTAAGAATTTGGTAACCAAACTCAGCATGTTTGCGTATTTGAAACACCTCTTCATCGGTAAGCGAGCCTGTCTTGTGTAAAAGTACGGGCGATATCATTGCATTACCTACATCATGCAACGGGATGGCCAGCTTAAATGTTTTGATCCGCCGGTCGTCCATACCGACGCCTTGTGCCAGCAACTCAGCCATTAACACCATTCGCTCTATATGACGATTCGATTGCGGTTCGTGATCTAATGCTTTACTCAACCTTTCAATGACTTCCCGCTGTGTTCCCTCTATTTCGTTAGTGAGTAACAGGTTTTCAAACGCAATTTGGACATTATCAGAAAACAGTTTAACCAAACGCTTATCCGTTTCGCCCACCTTGCGGGGTAAACCAGTGAGATATAATAATGAGCCGTTATGGTTTTTACTGTCGCAATACGCTACCACGTAATCATCACAATACACGATGCGCTTGGATTGCAATGCCTCTTTACATAACGCATAGATTTGGTCACCTACTGCTTCTTTGAGCTTTTTGCCTTCTTTATCGGCATATTCACCGTTTCCGGCAAATACATATAACTCATCAGAATCATTCTGCTCAATGGGTTTCGGGGCCGCGACAGCGGTAGTAATATACGCGGCATCTCTGGCGCAGCCGAGAATAGAGGAGACTTGTTGAATCAAGCCACGCATAAACTTTTCAAGTGACTGGGAAGCAAACAAATCAGTTGACGCCTCAATAATCTTTTCGAGACCCGCGCGGTTTTCTTCAATTACGATAATATCTCGATAAGATCGCAAAGCAGCGATAATGACGGTAAAAAGCTTTTGTGCGGTTAACTCGGTTTTTGATTTGTAATCATTAATGTCGTAATTGATGATGACATGCTTTTCCGGCGCCTGACCAGGTTGGCCGGTGCGCAAAATAATTCGAGTGAAATGGTTGTCCAGCTCGTTGCGCACATACTGCGCCACTTCAAGCCCGGCTTCATCGGTCTCCATGACGACGTCCAGCAGTACTACCGCGATATCATCATGTTCAATGAACATTTTTTTCGCTTCCACACCACTGTAAGCACTGATAAATTTAAGCCGTTTTCCATTTAGAATAAAATCGCTTAATGCCAGTTTGGTGACAGCATGAACCTCAGGTTCATCGTCTACTACCAGTACCTTCCAGAAACCGAGTTCTTCAATAGGTGGCTCATCCGTGTCTTCGGCAAATAATAAATCATCATTCATGCTTTTTTATTCTCTTTTTACCGCCCTGCCCTTTGAATACTACTGCAAGTTTGATTATTCGCAAGTCTCCATGCGGCCAAAAGTAATCCGGTCGAGGTTATTAATATCCTTAAATGTCGCTATGTTAGAAAACTTATGTTGCGCAAATAAGTCAGCTACTGCAGGCCCTTGATTGAATCCATGCTCAATAAGCAGGATGCCGTTTTGATTTAGATGTTTCGCTGCGCTTGTTAAGATAAGGCGGATATCGTCCAATCCATCCACTCCGGACGTCAATGCAGATGCCGGTTCAAAGCGCACATCGCCTTGATGAAGATAATCACTCGTGGTTTCAACATAAGGTGGGTTACTGACAAGGATATCAAAGCATTTGTTTTGCAGTGCTGAAAACCAGTTACTTTGTTTAAAGCTCACATTGTATACCTGGTTCAATTTAGCATTAGATTTTGCAAGGGCTACCGCTGCAGGTACTGCGTCCACGCCCAGTACTGTGGCGTGCGGCAGTTCTTTTGCCAATGCAATGGCTATAGCACCTGTACCAGTGCCCAAGTCACATATGGCTGGGTCAGGTAATGCGTTTAGCGCGAGTACTTTTTCAACTAAAAGTTCGGTCTCCGGGCGGGGAATGAGGGTTGCCGCTGAGACATTGAGCGTTAATGACCAAAACTCCTGATATCCGCGCAAATAGGCGACAGGATTACCTTGTTTCCGTTGTGAAACAAGCTCTTTAAAGCGCATATATTGCTCGTCAGAAATTTCACGATCTGGCCATGTGTATAAGTAGCTTCTAGGCTTATCCAAACAGTGGCAAAGTAATGCGCGGGCATCAACAGCGGGAGATTCTGTTCCGGTTAGTTCTTGCTGAGCCCACGCAAGCGCTACATCAATGCGCATGGTTAATTATTCGTCTGACAAGGATGCCAGCAAATCGGCCTGATGTTCCTGCCTGATTGGCTCTACCAGTCCCGCCAGGTCACCTTCAACGACTTCATCTAATTTATACAGCGTCAGGTTGATACGGTGATCTGTTACTCGGCCCTGCGGAAAGTTATAAGTGCGGATCCGTTCTGAGCGATCACCGCTTCCCACGAGGTTGCGACGAGTAGTTGCCTCTTCTTTAGCACGCTTTTCTTCTTCAATCTGGTTTAATCGCGCCTGCAATACTGACATCGCTTTGGCGCGATTTTTATGTTGTGAACGCTCATCTTGACATTCGACCACCAGGCCAGTAGGTAAATGGGTAATACGAATAGCCGAATCGGTTTTATTGACGTGCTGTCCACCTGCTCCTGAAGCGCGAAAGGTGTCGATGCGCAGGTCGGCCGGGTTAATTTCAATCGCTTCCGATTCCGGGATCTCCGGTAATACCGCGACCGTGCATGCTGATGTATGGATTCGTCCCTGAGATTCAGTTTCTGGCACGCGCTGTACACGATGTCCGCCAGACTCAAACTTCATTACACCGTATACCCCTTCACCAGAAAGATTAGCAATGACTTCTTTAAACCCACCATGTTCACCTTCGTTGGCACTGACCACTTCAACACGCCATCCGCGGGATTCAGCATAGCGGCTATACATTCTGAATAAATCGCCAGCGAAAATCGCCGCTTCATCTCCGCCCGCACCAGCACGAATCTCCAAAAAGCAGTTATGGTCGTCATTGGGGTCTTTGGGTAATAACAGTATCTGTAACTCGCTTTCCAGGTTTTCTAACTGTTCTTTGGCTTCCTTAATTTCTTCTTGTGCCATTTCCCGCATTTCTGCGTCATCTTCTTCAAGCATTTCCTGCGCTGAAGCCAAGTTTTCCTGAGCTTGCTGATACGCATTAAACCCGGCCACCACGTCTTCTAACTGGCTGAATTCTTTGGATAAGTTGCGGAATTTCTCCTGATTACCAATCACTTCGGGATCGCCAAGCAATGCCTGTACTTCGTCAAAGCGTTCTACCAGATTTTCAAGCTTTCTAATGACCGATTCTTTCATACGTATGTACTAAACCCTTCACAAATAAGTGAGATAAATTATTTTTCGCTCTGATCTATATCAGGCGATAACTCAAGTGCTTGCTCCAGCCACTGAGTTACACTAGTGTTATTTTCCGCCGCAGCCTCGCGTAATACGCGCGTTGGACCATGCATCAACGCGTTGGTTAATTTGTAGGCCAGCTCCTGCATCACATCATCGCTGGGCTTACCTTCCTGAAGCTGCTTTATAGCCCGTGACACCAACTGATCACGTTGTTTCAGACTCCGTTGTCGATACTGCTTTACTAAGTCTATCGATTGTTGTGCTTGTTGCCAGCTGAGATAGTTATCCACGTATTGTGCGATAATTTTTTCCGCTTCCTGCGCCGCCATCTCCCGCGATGCCAGGTTTTTTTCGACAATATGCTGCAGGTCATCCACCGTATACAAGTAGGCATCACCCAGTTCATTAACCTGTGCTTCAATATCTCTTGGCACAGCTAAGTCCACTAAAAAGATAGGGCGGTTGCGGCGTTGTTTCAACGCATCTTCCACCATCCCCTTACCGATCAAGGGCAATTGGCTGGCGGTGGAGCTAATCACAATATCATATTCTTTTAACTGAGCAGGCAATTGCGACAACGTCAACACTTTTGCCCCTAGTTTATCCGCCAGATTGTGTGCGCGGGCGACGGTACGGTTGGCTACGGCAATATTTTCTACCCCTTGTTCCTTAAGGTGTTGTGCCACAAGCTCTATCGTTTCACCTGCGCCAACTAACAATACAGAACGTTTAGGTAAAGCCGAGAAAATATGTTTAGCCAGTTGCACGGCGGCAAATGCCACAGAGACCGCGTTTGCGCCAATTTCCGTTTCAGTTCGCACTTTCTTGGCGACAGCAAATGTTTGCTGGAATAACTTTTCGAATCCCGTACCAACCATGCCTGAATGCTTTGCATCAGTATACGCTTGTTTGACCTGCCCTAAAATTTGCGGTTCACCCAAAATCAAGGAATCCAGCCCGCTTGCTACCCGCATAACGTGCTGTACGGCCAGGTGCTCTTGATGAGAATAGCTATGTGAGCGTACATCCTCATGAGGGAGTTGATGGAAACTGGCCAGCCACTGACTTAAGGATTCACTTTCCAATTGTGGTGAATCCACATAAATCTCGGTGCGATTACAGGTTGAAACAATGACGGCTTCCTGCACCCCAGGCAAGGCTTTCAACGATGCCAATGCCGCTACCATCGAGTCAGGCGTAAACGCCACTTTCTCGCGTAGTTCTACGGGTGCAGTTGTATGGTTTATTCCGAGGGCAAGTAAGGTCATTCAATTTCATGCTGGCATAGTCGGAGCGCATTGTACGAAAAACGCAAATTGATTGAAAGAGCCGATGTATTTGTGTTCCTATTACATCATCAAAAATAGATACTGACTTTTCATGCAACGTCTTCTTAAATACATTTGCTTACCTACCCTGATTTTATTGCACGGGTGTACCACTTTACCTGAAGGGCCAAGCAAAAACATAAATTTACCCGAACAAGTAGCTGCGTTAGAGCAAGTTACTGCATGGCAACTGAAAGGTAAAATGGCGATTCGTAACCAAAAGGAAGCGGTCAGTGCCAATGTCAAATGGGAGCTGGACGGAGAAGCGTTCCACTTCACTTTAACCAATTTTTTAGGGATAACGTTGGTCGACATGGTCGCTGAGCCTGAAATTGTCACGCTTAAAGCCGATGGGGAGGTATATACCCACGATGATGCCAGTGAATTAATTTCTCAGGTGACCGGATGGGACATTCCTCTCTCAGATTTAGTGGCCTGGGTAAAAGGGCTGCCCAAAGCCAGCGATCGATTTACTTTATCTGAGCACGGCTTGTTAAAAACACTCTCTCCTACCTGCTCCCGTTGTCATAACTGGCAAATCGCGTACGATAATTATGCCAAGATTAAAGAAGTTTGGCTCCCCCACAGCCTGGTGATGACACGGGCCAATGATCCTAATCAATTTATTAAAATCCGGGTTGCTGAATGGACAGTCAAGTAATGGATTGGTGGCCGAGTCCGGCCAAACTCAATCTCTTTTTACATATTTTAGGTCGCAACGAGCAGGGCTACCACCTACTTCAGACGTTGTTTCAAATGCTGGATGTGGGAGACAAGCTCGCCTTTACACTTACTGATGATGAAAAAATAACCATGGACAGGCCTCTTGATGGGGTGCCAGATGAACAAAATTTGATTATTCGTGCTGCGCGACTATTACAGTCAAGCTGCGGTATTTCAAATGGTGCAGTTATTACTTTGGATAAAGTATTGCCCATGGGAGGCGGCATAGGCGGCGGTTCATCCAATGCAGCAACGACACTGGTAGCGTTAAACGAACTGTGGAACTGTAAACTTAACACCACACAACTAGCAGCATTAGGGCTGTCACTCGGTGCGGATGTGCCCATCTTTATTCACGGCGAGACTGCGTTTGCCAGCGGTGTAGGTGAGCAGATCCATCCAGTACATATTGAACAACAATGGTATTTAGTTGCCAACCCGGGAATTCATGTGAGTACCGCCGAAGTATTTGCTGCGCCTGAGTTAAAAAGAGATACGCCGGCCATCCGCTGGCAAGACTATAATTTTGAAAAAACACAAAACGATTGCCAAATTTTAGTCACGAACACGCACCCAGAAGTTGCAAAATTATTACAGTGGTTGGTACACTACGCTCCGTCGCGGATGACGGGCACCGGAGCGTGTGTGTTTGCCACATTTGCAAGTGAAGCACAAGCCAGGGAAGTTCAGGCGAAATTACCCAAGAAATGGAACAGTTTTGTTGCAAAAGGTGTCAAACAATCGCCACTAAAAGTAAAACTACAAGCAGTGCGCGCCGCATCAGACAGTTAGAGCGTATAGGCTCTAGGTTGTAAAAATTAAAATTGGGGTATAGCCAAGTTGGTAAGGCAGCGGGTTTTGATCCCGCCATTCGTAGGTTCGAGTCCTGCTACCCCAGCCACCTCTTCTCAAAAACGCACTGAGGAAAAACTTGTGCCAGACATGAAGCTCTTTGCAGGCAATGCAGTACCAGAACTTGCCCAAAAGGTCGCTGACCGCCTTTATACTAAACTTGGTAAAGCCAGTGTAGGCAGATTCAGCGACGGTGAAATCAGCGTCGAGATACATGAGAACGTCCGTGGATCGGACGTTTTTATTATCCAGTCTACTTGCGCGCCGACTAACGATAACCTGATGGAGCTGATCGTGATGATTGATGCACTGCGTCGAGCATCAGCTGGACGTATCACAGCCGTTATTCCGTACTTCGGTTATGCAAGACAGGATCGCCGTGTGCGTTCTGCGCGGGTGCCAATTACGGCCAAAGTCGTCGCTGATTTTCTGTCAAACGTTGGTGTAGACAGAGTATTAACGATCGATTTGCATGCTGAACAGATTCAGGGTTTCTTCGATGTACCTGTAGACAATGCTTTCGGCACTCCCATTTTGATGGCCGATATGATGAAGCGTGATTTCCTGGATCCGGTTGTCGTGTCTCCCGATATCGGTGGTGTGGTTCGTGCTCGCGCCACAGCGAAGCTTCTGAACGATACTGATTTAGCTATTATTGATAAACGTCGTCCTAAAGCAAATGTGGCACAAGTAATGAACATTATTGGTGATGTTAAAGGTCGTGACTGTATCATTGTCGATGACATGATTGATACTGGTGGCACCTTGGCTAAAGCAGCGGAAGCGTTGAAAACGCATGGCGCTCGTAAGGTGTATGCATATGCGACTCACGCCATTTTTTCTGGCAATGCGGCCAAGAACCTGAAAGATTCGATGATCGATGAAATTGTGGTGACTGACAGTATTCCTTTGCACGATGACATGCGCGCTATTGAAAAAGTAAAGCAGCTAACACTTTCAGAGATGCTGGCAGAAACTATTCGCCGTATTAGCAACGAAGAGTCAATCTCGGCAATGTTCGAATATTAATGTTGTGGGCCATCGGTATCTTACCGATGGCCTTTTCTCTTAACTTGATTTCCCCGCTCCCCTCTGCCTAAGATAAAGCATCATTTTTTATAGGCAGTGAAAAAGTCTCATGACAAGATCCTTTATTGCGTTTACGGTCGGTGTTGCCTTATTAGGCTGCTCGCCTGAACTCGCGTCTAATAACAACCCGCCCGTTCAGGTTGAAAAAGCCAGTGCGCAGCCGCAGGAGGTTCCCTTGGAAAAATCTTCGCAATTAGAAAAGTCACAAAGTATGACAGGTACCATGGTGTACAAAAACCTCGAAGGTGGCTTTTATGGTTTTGTCAGTGAAAGCGGCGAGCACTTCACCTTTCAAAAGTTACCGAAAGAATTTAATAAGCACGGTTTAAAAATCAAAGTATGGGGCAAGCCTCGGAAAGATGTGATGACGTTTACCCAGTTCGGTACGGTGTTTGAAGTCGAGCAAGTGGAAGTGATAGACGATTCGCAAGTCAAACCAAATAACGAGCGGTATTAATAACCTGGCGCTGCCACATTAAGTGGCAACGTCTAACCTTTTGCTTGTCTAAGCTCAACTCGCTGTATCTCATCACCTTCAAAAGTGTACAGTTCTGGCGATAGTGAATGCGTATCTTCAAAGCCTATTTCATTGATACAATTAATTAACGTACGCAGATGCTCAGGATTATCTTTGCGTGCACATAAAACAAAGTTTTTGTGGGTGAAATTTATCACTACCTGACCGCCAATTTGTTGTTCAAGGCCGTGCCAGAAACTGGGATACAAAATGGTACAAGCGGCCATATCATCAAGCCGCACTTCCCACACAGCCTCACTGGCGATAACCTGACTATGCTGAATAGCGGCAAATCCTGTATCCAGACCTCGGTCCCACATTTGCTCTTCACTGATATTATTCTTTGCCATCAAAACCGGGCTAAGCGAGTTAAAATGTTGTCCGTCATCAATGGCAAAGGTTAGTAACAAGTCATCAGTAATGGCTTTGTAAAATGGCATGGAATCCGGCGATTGTTTTCCAATCTGCTCCAGCGCTTTTAAAAAGTGCCGGTTTTTAATTCGCGGGTAAATAACCAAGTCCGAATTTTTCTTATTTAAACGTTTTTTTAAATATGACAGCATGGATTTATATTCAGCTCAGCCTGAGTCTCATCATAAAATTATAGTTCAGGATACATTATTTATTTGGGATCGCACTTTCAATTACGTTACCGTCTTGCTTATAAATTACACCGGACTTCATCACTAAATCCACGTGTTGCAATAAGTTAATATAACGCAAAACGTCTCCTTTCACGCCAATAATATCTGCACTTTTTCCCTCGCTGACGGAACCGAAACGATCACTCACCCCCATCATTACTGCAGGCCACCATGTGGCTGCGCGTATTGTATCCATAGGAGTCATATCAAGCTCTTCAACCCAGATGGCTAATTCATTCCACGTACTTTGACAATGAAACTTCGTCGGTATGCCGCTGTCGGTTCCAGTCAAAAGCACTACACCTGATTGTTTTAATTGGGCGAACTTTCGCTTTAACGTCGGCTTACGTAAAGGAGTTAGCTGCATGTACGCTAATTTACCGGGAGCTTTGAGAGACTGACGGATATCTTCAATGGTGTCGTTCTTGAGCCCTCGATGCCAGCATTTACTATCCAGCTTTTCAGGGTTCGCCACAGTTAAATCATAGTTCCATAAGCCTTCTATGGTAGGAGTCCAAAACAGTGGGCCTCCTGCAACACGCCCCGTAGCTGTCCGCGCCTGAAGTGCTTCAATAATATCCGCAGGGTATTCAGGAGCGGTAGTTAAACCTGTATGTTCGAAGTTATCTACGCCAATCTTCAACCCTACTCTAATCTCATCAGGTCGATGAGAGTGTGCCACCACTTTCAATCCACGCTCATGCGCCTGTTTAACAATAGTTTGAGCTGCATCAAATGGGATTTTATCTTGGTCTATCAGTTTAATAATATCGACACCTGCATCGGCTAACCGATTGACCTTCTGCCTGGCTTCTTCCACATTTTTAATCCCCCATCGATAGTGCTCTGTTCCCGGGTAAGGTTCGGCTTGAAGGAAAGGGCCTGATACATATAAATGTGGGCCAGCCAGTTCACCACTCTCAATGCCCTTTTTTATCGCAATAGATTCTTTAAGAGGCGCCCCCAAGTCTCTAGCGCTGGTGACTCCAGCCAATAAAAGCTGTAACGCACTGGCAGGCATAATTTCATTTTGCTGTCGGTCTTTGTAGGTGGGTTGCCAATGATCATAATCAGCATGACCATTAAGCATTAAGTGCGCATGATTTTCCCAAAGACCTGGCAATAAATCCATTCCTTCAGTACTCACCACATTGTAATCAGAAGGCACTTTTAAGGTCTCAACTGTACCGACTTTTTCAATAGTGTCATCCTTAATTAAGATGACACTATTTTGTATCGGCCGATGCCCAAACCCATCAATCAGTCTTCCCCCAACCAATGCAATTTTGTCTGCCAGTACAGAAGAAGAAATCAACGTAAACAATACCAACCCAGCCAGCTTATAGAACATTTTTATTTTAATCCGCTTTACCTTACTTAATTAACCCTATGCTAAAATCGCCGTTCTGAAAACGTTAGCTTAATTTCAAAAGTAAAAAAATCGTTTTTCTGTCTTTATAATTGTAACTTCCATACCAAGGTGGTAGAATTCGCCGCCCTCAAATTTTGAGGGTTTTTAATGCGGATTTTGGTCGCAAAAATCCGTGCTTATTTAATCACTATTTTTCTGGAGACATTCAATGTCTGAAGCAATTTTCAATCTGGATGCGCAAGTTCGCACAGATATGGGGAAAGGTGCGAGCCGCCGCCTACGTCGTGCTGATAAACTACCTGCGATCCTTTACGGTGGTGAAGAAGCGCCAGTAGCACTGACTCTTGACCACAACAAAGTAAACAACGCGGCTGATTTTGAAGCGTTTTACTCACATGTTCTTAAATTGAACATTGATGGTAAAGAAGTTGAAGCGTTGGTAAAAGACATGCAACGCCACCCATTCAAGCCAAAAATCACTCACATCGATTTTCAGCGTGTAATCGCCGGTCAGGAAGTTCACACTCATGTACCACTTCACTTCATTAACGAAGACAAGTGTGCTGCTGTGAAAAACGAAGGCGGTATTGCTGAGCACCACGTAAATGAAATCGAAATCACTTGTTTACCTAAAGATCTACCTGAGTATGTTGAAGTAGACATGAGTAGCGTAGAAATGGGTCAAACTTTACACTTATCTGACCTGACGCTACCTAAAGGTGTTTCTTCAGTTGAATTAGGCCGTGGTGACGAAGATCACAATCTTGCTGTTGTGACGGTTAAGCCAGCTCCTAAGACACCAGTAATTGACGCTGAAGAAGCTGAACAAGCAGAAGCTAAAGCAGCTAAAGCAGCAGCTGAAGAAGCGAAAAAAGAAGAAGACGATAAGGAATAATCAGCTTGGCTGATATTCGTCTTATTGTGGGCCTGGGTAACCCAGGCCCCGAATATGAACACACCCGCCACAATGCCGGCGCCTGGTTTCTCAACCAGTTTGCTGCTGCACATAGCGTCTCATTATCACCCGAAAGCAAGTTTTCAGGACATACCGCCAGAGTCAATATAGGCGGACAAGATATACGTCTGCTCTACCCCACTACGTTTATGAATCGCAGTGGTCAGTCGGTAGCCGCACTGGCTAATTTTTATAAGATTGAACCAGAACAGATTTTGGTCGCGTTTGATGAGCTAGATTTGCCTCCGGGTATTGCTAAGTTCAAGGTAGGTGGAAGTTCAAGCCAAAACGGTGTGCGTGATATCGTCGCCAGAATGGCAAACAATAAGAATTTTTTACGGCTGCGGATTGGTATTGGCCATCCGGGGCACAAAAGTAAGGTCACTGGCCACGTGCTGGGTAAACCTTCTGCCGCTGAAAAACAGGCTATTGAAGAAGCTATCGATGAGGCTGTACGCTGCACTGAATTGCTTATCAAAAATGACCTTAAGCAGGCACAAAACAGATTACATTCCTTCTCGGCAACCACTGCCTGAGACTGACGATTTATAAGGATTCATCCCATGGGTTTTAAATGTGGCATTGTAGGGTTGCCAAATGTTGGTAAATCAACCCTTTTTAATGCGTTAACTAAAGCAGGCATTGAAGCGGCTAATTTCCCGTTCTGTACAATTGAGCCCAACACTGGGGTAGTACCGGTTCCTGATACTCGTTTAGATAAACTAGCCGCAATCGTAAATCCGCAGCGTGTGATACCCACCACTATGGAATTTGTAGATATCGCTGGCCTCGTGGAAGGGGCGTCAAAAGGCGAAGGTCTGGGTAATAAATTTCTGGCTAATATTCGGGAAACCGATGCCATTGGCCACGTGGTGCGCTGTTTCGATAACGAAAATATCGTTCACGTTGCAGGAAAAGTCAGCCCTCAGGATGACATTGATGTTATCAATACCGAATTAGCATTAAGCGATCTTGAAACCACTGAAAAGGCGCTTATCCGCGTAGCTAAGCGTGCTAAAGGTGGTGATGCAGATGCCAAATACGAATTAAAAGTACTGGAAAAAATTAAGCCTCACCTGGATGAAGGTAATTTACTCCGTTCATTGCAGTTAACCAAAGAAGAACTTGCCGCCATCAGTTACATGAATATGCTGACACTTAAACCTACCATGTACATTGCTAATGTAAATGAGGACGGTTTTGAAAATAACCCGTACCTTGATCAGGTTAGGACCATAGCGGAAAAAGAGAACGCCGTTGTGGTAGCAGTGTGTGCGGCGATTGAGTCTGAAATTGCAGAACTGGATGAAGAAGAAAAAGCCGAGTTTATGGAAGATATGGGCCTTGAAGAGCCTGGTCTAAATCGAGTTATTCGTGCCGGTTACAATTTGCTTACTTTACAAACCTACTTTACCGCCGGTGTAAAAGAAGTGCGTGCATGGACTTATCCAGAAGGCTCTACCGCACCGCAAGCAGCAGGTAAAATCCATACAGATTTCGAAAAGGGATTCATCCGTGCAGAAGTTATCGGCTACGACAACTTCGTTGAGTTCAAGGGTGAACAAGGCGCCAAAGATGCTGGTAAATGGCGACTGGAAGGCAAAGACTATATCGTTAAAGATGGAGACGTAATCCACTTTCGTTTTAACGTTTAAAAAAGTTTTCAGCCCCGCTTTTGCGGGGCTTTTTGTATTCCCGCCTTACCTTTGATATAACTTGAACATTGTTAAACCAATCCGCAATGATGTCTGATTGATAATAATCACATTTTGCCTCAGGAAGACGCAAAAATATGTTCAAAAAAATAGGCCTGCTTTTACTTTCGTTATCGACACTTACCCATGCTCAACAAGATGAACATTGGTATACACCCAGTCAGTCCGAATTGGCCTATATTCATACTCCCGATGGCTTAGCCATTATTGCATTGACTGACAGTATTGCACCTAACCACGTAAACCGATTTAAGCGATTAACCAAAAACAAGTTTTACGATAACCAGTCTTTTTACCGTGTCATTGATGGATTTGTTGCGCAGGGTGGAAGCAACGGAAATCACGAACTCTCTGAGGCAACGTCTCCGATGGCTGCTGAATTCACCCGAAAGTCAGTTGAGGGTTTTTATGAAGTTGAAAGGCCGGATATGTTTGCACCAGCCAGTGGTTTCATTAAGGGTTTTCCAGCCGCAACGACTTTAGCAAGAGACAGTTACTGGCTGCTTCATTGCCCGGGTATGGTGGCAATGGCGCGTGACAACAAGAAAGATACTGCAACCACGGAATTTTATATCGTACTGGGGCAAGCGCCACGCCATCTCGATCGCAACATGTCTGTTTTTGGTCGGGTGATGGCTGGCATGGACGTGTTACAACGATTACCCCGCAGTGGTCATATCAACTCAAATATAACTGCGTCGACAAATGCGGATAATAAAATTATTTCTATCCGCATGGGCGATACCCTGCCCGCAGGAGCTCAACGACACTTTCGCATTCAGCTTCCCAGCCATCCAGACTATCAAGCCAAAATAAAAATGGCGAAAAAATTAGACAATCCATTTTTTCATGATCGTGAACTAGCGCCCCGTCCTATAGATGTTTGTTATTATCAAACGCAAGTCGAAGAATTGTAAATTTCGTCAAAAAAGCGTGGCAATCGTCGTTTTATTGGGCATTAACGTTCACATTATCGCCAGTTGAACAAAGTTGTCATAAAAAGGGGTTGACGACCCTCGGGCAGATGAGCATAATACGCGCCACTCCT
>CAZROH010000064.1:0-18315 GCA_964601635.1 uncultured Alteromonas sp.
CGTCCTTAATTGTCTTCCCGCTGGTGGTGTTACTGGTCTTTCTGGTATTGGCGGCTCAATACGAAAGCCTGTCATTGCCGTTAGCGATAATTCTGATTGTGCCGATGACTTTACTTAGTGCCCTGATCGGGGTCGGTATTGCAGGTGGCGATAACAATGTGTTCACTCAGATTGGCTTAATCGTGTTAGTTGGGCTCGCAACCAAAAATGCGATTCTCATTGTGGAATTTGCTAAAGATTTAGAAGCACAAGGTAAAAGTACATTGGACGCGATCCTGGAGGCGTGCAAGCTTCGCCTTAGACCTATCCTGATGACTTCTATTGCTTTTATCATGGGAGTTCTGCCGATGGTGATCTCTACAGGTGCCGGGGCCGAAATGCGTCAAGCGATGGGCGTTGCGGTATTTGCCGGGATGATTGGGGTTACCGTATTCGGCTTATTACTTACGCCCGTGTTTTATTCGTTGTTACGCACTAAGCGCACGAAACCGTCTGTCTCAGAACTAGTGTTAGAAAAGTAAGTTTGTGCAGGGCGCTACGGCGCCCATCTGATTTTTCCTTTTTATTGCCTCGGTTTTGCCATAATTATGGTTTAGCGTTACGCCATTACTGATGGGTATAAACAGGAAAAACAAATGAATAAATCTATCGCAACCATCCTCGCAGCGGGCGTCCTGCTTGGACTAACCGTTCTGGGAATGCAACTGGCCAATGCCATTATTACCTTCAAAGAGTGGGACCGTGTAGTGACTGTTAAAGGTCTTTCAGAAAAGGAGTATCTGGCCGACAAAGTGATCTGGCCGATACAATTTACTGAAGCCGGAAACGATTTGAATGTACTTTATTCGACCATCCAGCAACATAATCAGACCATTGTAAACTTTCTAACTTCAGCTGGGCTGGATGATCAGGCAATTACTATAGGTGTGCCCCAAATAACGGATAAACTCGCACAAAGTTACGGTGGTGAACGCACGGAGTTTCGTTATAGTGCCATGCAAACAGTGACTGTGTATTCGGATAGGGTGGAGTTTGTCAGAAGCCTCATCGAATCGGCATCTGATCTGGTTAGTGAAGGAGTTGTCTTTACATCATCAGGCTACAACACCCAAACAGAATATTTATTTACCCGACTAAATGAGATCAAGCCTGAGATGATTGAAGAGGCGACTAACAATGCCCGGGAAGTGGCGATTAAGTTTGCGCAGGACTCAAACAGTGGACTGGGTAAGATCCGCAATGCCCGCCAAGGGCAATTTTCTATTTTGGATCGGGATAATCATCATCCGCATATTAAAAAAGTTCGAGTGGTTTCCACTATTGAATATACACTGGTAGACTAATAACAGTCCGCTCTGAATAAGCACACATCAGGGGGGATTGGTATCAAGCATGTTTATTGCAGAAATGTTTCCGTGACCCGCCAAGGCGCAATAATATGGTAGCAAAAGGGCAACCGTCTCCTTCGCAGTTAGAGTTTTTTGAAGTACCCAGCCCCTGCATTGGGGTATGTCAGTCTGGGCCAAGAGGCTATTGCCTCGGTTGTTTTAGAAGTCGGGAAGAGCGTCTCTACTGGTTAAAAATTGATGATGCGACCAAGCGAAAAATCATTACGGCTTGCCAACGGCGAAAATTGGCCGCTCAGCGAAATAAACAGCACGAAAATCAGACGACCGGCTCAGCGCCACAACAACCTGACTTGTTTGATAGTTAATCGGACTGGGAATGCGTTTTGCTGTACCCAATTATAACTCAGCATACAGTAAAACAACGTAAAAGAGGCTGCGAATTATATCATGCCTGATATAATTCTATGATTACTTTGAAGTGGTGTTGAATATGTCTTTAACTAAGTATGTTACTTATGCGTCGCAATCGTTTACGTTACCGGACATTTGCTTGCGTATACGGGATATACTCGATGATCATCGCTCTGATGCCGATGATATAGCTAAATTGATCAGTGTCGATCCGTCCTTAACGGCTAAGATTTTGCGTCTGGCAAACAGCGCTTTGTTTCGCTTTCCTTCACAAATAGGTTCTATTTCCAAGGCGGTGAATGTGATCGGGGGAGAGGCTCTGTATAACCTCGTGGTGGCTGAAACAGCGAACACCGCCTATGCCAAATTTGACTCGCCATTGATTAACTTAGATCAGCATTGGCGAAATTCTGTTTATTGTGGAATGGTCGCTAAATTTCTGGCCAAGAGTGGTCGCATACGTGGTGTAGAACGCTTTTTCGTGATGGGAATTCTGCAAAATCTGAGTGAACTGGTTATTGCGAAATGTTCACCAGATAAATATAAGGAATATCTCAGCGACGATAGCGAGTTATTACCCTGGGAAAAACAATTAAATCACTTTAAGTTCACCTTCGCACAATGCAGTGGCACTATAATGGAAAGCTGGAAACTCCCTTTTTCGTTGTATTTTCCTGTTATCCATTTACATGGTAACAATCACAAAGTGGCAGACGCTGAAGCGGCGGTTTTAGCTGTAGCAGTAAGAAGTGCGTTTAATGAATTGCAAGAAGAAGAAGAAAACAAAATTGAACTTCTACCACCTGAATTAGACAATATATTAAACTTTGAGACGGATACGTTGGACGATGCTATACATTATTCACGCAGAGAAACCGACATGATTGCATCCTTAATAAGATAACAACAAAACCTAACAGAATTCGTGCGCTAAAAATTAGAATAGAACATTATTATGCTAGACTCGTTTGCCATTCGAGTAATGGTGCTTACGATGTTGTTTTTGTGCCTGTTACCAACTGCACAGGCAGCAAACGATCGTAACTTAATTAGAACACTCTATCACCCAGATATGATCCCTGATGTGGATGAAGAAGCGCCACATTTTACTCTGGATGGGCAAGTCGGGGTGCTGTTCTCTACAGGTAACTCTGATTCTACGACTATCAAAGGCGGGATCGTGTCTGAACATGAGACACGCTGGTGGAGTAATCGCTATTTTGGCGAGTTACTTTACAAACAAAGTGAAGTCGAAAGAGATGGAGAAAAACAGCGGGAGGTCACCGCCGAGCGCGTGTTTGGTTATGCTCAGATGGACTATAAACTGAATCAGCGTGATCGTCGTCTGTTTATATATGGTGACTATGAAAACGACGAGTTCAACGGCTTTCACTACCGTTCCTCAATTGCCTCAGGGTGGTCTCATCAATTGTGGCAAAATGAGGTGAGTGAGTTTCGTTATAGTGTCGGCCCGGGTTACTCGCTGGTATCAATCAAAGATGACACAGAAACATCCGTCAACAGTGGTTTTATTGTAAGGGCGTCAGTTGAGTATCGGTATAACTGGACAACGGGCGCGAAGTTCAGGCAATTTGTTAGTTCTGAGGCAGGCAGCCATAACATAAAGTCTCGTTCAGAATCATCGATAACAGCTAACTTGTTCGGTTCACTGGCGATGAAGTTTGCCTTCACGATAACCCACGAAACCAATACGCCTAAAGATGTGGCTGAGTTAAATACAGAGTCGACCATATCGTTAGTTTATCAATTCTTTTAATGAGCAAATCATTTATAGAATCGTCCTTAGATTCTAAATAGGTGAACTTTTTCATTGAATTACGATATAAAAAGCAAAGATAAAATACACAGAGCTTAAATAGGATGAAGTTGATGAAAAGAAGTTTACTTGCTACGGCGGTGTTAAGTACGTGCATGATGAATGTTGCATTTGCTCAGGAAGATAAAAAGCCTTTTACAATGGAAGGGGGCGTCGGCGCGATCCACACCACAGGTAACACAGAAACTACCTCTTTAAGTGCTTCGCTGGTTGCGCACCAGGAACTAGCCAGGTGGAGTAATGATTACAACATCGAAGGGTTGTATAAAAAGGAAACAGTGGCAAATGACGAGGGTGAGGATGAAGAGCGCACGTCAGCTGAAAAACTGTTTGCTTCAAGCCAGGCCAATTACAAGTTAGCTAATCCGGACCACCGAATCTTCGGTTTTGCTTCGTATGAGCAAGACAAGCTAAGCAATTATGAATATCAAACCACCGTTGCAGCGGGTTGGAACCATAAGCTATGGGAAACGGACAAGATGTCGTTTGAGTACTCAGTCGGTCCCGGTTACGCATGGGCGGAAACGCAAGAAGGCGAGCAACAGGATGGTCCAATTCTGCGTGCTTCTGCAGCCTACCAATGGTTAATTTCTGAAACGGCTAAGTTTTCACAAACGGTCAGTACTGAGATTGGTTCTGACAATACCAAATCACGTGCTGAATCTGCGGTGACAGCAACCATTAGCGGAAATTTATCGCTCAAGCTGGCGCTGAAACTGGACCATAATAGTGATGTGGATCCAGGTATTGAGAATCTGGATACCGAAACGTCGGTGACACTGGTTTATAATTTCTTCTAAACACTTACTCATAGCAAAAAGGCCTCAGATGAGGCCTTTTTTGTTGTTAACGTCAGTCGCTACCATTACCTGATAGACGTATTGCGTTGAGGGAGATCGCACTAATGCAAAATTCTTGTTTTAATGGTGCCATCTATTTTCTGTAGTTCTGCGAAGGCGTCATAACCTTTTTCAGCCTCCACGTCCACGACCACATAACCAATCTCGGCACTGGTCTGCAGATACTGCGCTTCAATATTGATTTCGTTTTGTGCGAAAATTTGGTTGATCTGTGTCAGTACCCCTGGGCGGTTAGTATGTATATGCAAAATCCGGCAACTGCCGGGGTGATCTGGTAACGCCACTTCGGGGAAGTTGACCGCCGATAAGGTCGAGCCATTGTCACTGTATTTGGCAAGCTTGCCTGCGACTTCCATCCCTATATTTTCCTGCGCCTCCTGGGTACTGCCACCCACGTGCGGTGTCAGGATGACGTTATCAAACTCCCTTAAAGGTGACTCAAATTCTTCTGAATTGGATTTTGGCTCAACCGGGAAAACGTCCAGTGCAGCGCCACTGATATGTTGAGCTTTTAATGCATCAACTAATGCGTCAATGTCGATAACGGTGCCGCGCGATGCATTGATAAGGATACTGTTCTTACGCATTTTACGAAGCTGCGCTTCCCCAATCATGTTTTTAGTTTGGGGGGTCTCAGGCACATGCAAAGTAACCACATCAGAGGTTTCTAATAGTTTATCCAACGACTTTACCTGCGTTGAGTTGCCTAATACTAATTTGTCCTCAATATCGAAAAACTGTACACGCATACCCAAATGCTCAGCCAGAATACTAAGCTGGGTGCCAATATGGCCGTAGCCGATTATGCCGAGGGTTTTACCCCTTGCTTCAAACGCGCCATCGGCGGTTTTCTCCCACTCTCCCCGATGAGCTTTGGCGTTTTTCTGCGGAATTTTACGTAACAGTAAAATAATTTGTCCGAGTACCAGTTCAGCAACAGAGCGGGTGTTAGAAAATGGAGCATTAAATACCGGGATCCCTTTTGATTGAGCGGCAATTAAGTCCACCTGGTTGGTGCCGATACAAAAACAACCAATTGCAACGAGTTTACTGGCGGCCTCTACTACAGCCTCAGTGATTTGCGTGCGTGAACGCAACCCAATAAAGTGCACATCTTTAACTTTTTCAATCAATTCAGCTTCGGGCAGCGACGTTTTTAAATATTCAATATTGCTATAGCCATTGCTTTTAAGGGTTTCTACCGCGCTTTGGTGAACACCTTCTAACAACAAAATTTTGATTTTTTCTTTCGGTAACGAAACTTTGCTCATGGTCGCTTCTCAAACTGAGGTTTAAAAGACATCTGGACGTCTGGATAGGTGAATTTAGCAGACTCAGTGACAGAGTGAAAGCGAAATTACGCTCTGTCACTGAAAATGTGATTACTCGAGGGTATCGACGCCGGCGTCAGTGGCAGAGAGTACGACATCCGCTCCGCGCATGGCGAAAATGCCATTAGTGACTACGCCAGCAATGTTGTTTATCTGTTGTTCCAGTTCCCGTGGATTGAGAATTTCCAGATTATGTACATCTAAAATGACGTTGCCATTATCGGTAACCACACCATCACGATAAACCGGATCTCCGCCAAGTTTGACCAGTTCTCGCGCCACATAGGAGCGCGCCATCGGGATCACTTCGACCGGCAGTGGGAACTTGCCTAATACCCCTACACGTTTACTGTCATCGACAATACAAACAAATTTTTTCGCGACCGCTGCCACGATTTTTTCTTGGGTAAGGGCGGCACCACCGCCTTTAATCATGTGCTTGTGTTCGGTGACCTCGTCAGCACCATCGATGTAGACCGACAATTGATCCACAGAGTTTAATTCAAACACCTCAATACCAAGCTTTTTCATGCGCTCAGTAGACGCCTTTGAGCTGGAGACTGCGCCTTCGATGTCATGTTTCATTTCGGCTAATGCATCAATAAAATAATTTACCGTCGAGCCTGTTCCGACGCCGACAATTGTATCGGGTTCAACATATTTTAGTGCAGCCTGGGCAACCGCCTTTTTCTTTTCGTTCTGATCCATATTTGTTCCGCTTAGTTTAAGTTTGAATTATCTGAGTGGGTGTAATAATCGCATCCAATGGCACATCCCACGGTTGTATAGGCAACGCATCAGCCTGTTGACAGTCATGGGCGATGCCAATTAGCTTGGGACGAACCTCAAGCTGACGTACGTTGGCCAGCGTGCGGTCATAAAATCCGCCTCCCATACCCAGACGATTTCCGTTTTTATCGAACCCGACTAATGGCATAAAAACAACATCATGTTGCCCTAGTAACCGAATGGCTTGGCACGCAAGTATAGGTTCAGCAATACCAAACCGATTATAGTGCATTACTGTTCGTGATGAGTAATCCAACATCAACAGGTGCTTTTTCGTGATTGGGTGTAGCACAGGTAATGAGGTGGCAATATTGTGCTTCCAGCAAAAATCGATTAACCCGGATAAATCAGGTTCGCCATCATTGGCTAGGTAGAAGGCCACCCGTTTTATTGGTGCAGCTAAGAACGGATGGACTTGTGCTGAAATACGCTCTGCTGCATCTTGTTGCTGTTGCGTTGTCAGTGCGTTTCTGGCATTGCGGAAGGATCTTCGCAGGGTAGTGCGGCTTTCTGTTGTGTTCATCGTTACCCCAATCCTGAATAAGCCATTCGCTACCCGTATAGCGAATGGCAGAAGAAAAGGCTAGTTTAACGTGCGTACGTATCGATAAACAACTGCTCAAGTTTACCATGGTCGACGCCAGTGGCCACCTTGATTTTATTCGCCTCAAGCCACAATGGACTTGCAGTAGTACCTTCCGGCGCCACAATGGTTTGACCACGATTTAATGCATCAGTTGATACACGTACATTACCTTCGGTCAATTCAAATAAATCAGGTTGTATTAAATGTGCCAATGGAAAAGCATCATGGAAGAAACACACGCGATCATCACGATTGGCTGAGTAGAAGTCAGTATAGAACTGTGCTGCATCGTAGACAAAACCGCCCAATTTTGCGTTCTTTTCTTTAAGAGTTTCCATGAAGGAAGGTTTAAACGGTACCGCGTTGGTGACGTCCAGTCCAAACATGGTTAACTCCCAGTCAGCGGCAAACACAATTTCAGCCGCGTGAGCATCATTCCAGATATTGGCTTCTGCCACAGGCGTGACGTTACCGCGAACAAATGCGGCCCCACCCATTATGCTGACGCCTTTTACTAGTTTGGGTAGTTCTGGCTCCAGACGTAAAGCCAGCGCTAAATTTCCAAGTGGGCCGATGGCAACCAGAGTAATCTCACCTGGGTACTGGCGGGCCATATCCACGATAAACTGTGCTGAGCTTCGTGGATCTAGTTCCCGCTTGGATGCCGGGAAATTGATATTACCAAAGCCGTCATCACCGTGAACAAAATGGGCGTATGTGGATTCGGGTCCAACCCATGGCATTCCCACGCCTTTGGTCACCGGTATATCCTGACCGGCCAGTTCACACAAGGTCAGTGCGTTGCGCGCAGACATCTCTACGGGCACATTTCCAAAAACCGTTGTCAGGCCTAATACGTCGATGTCTGGCGACTGAAACGCAAAAAATATCGCCATGGCATCATCAATGCCAGGATCCGTATCCAAAATAATTTTATGACTCATAAATCCACTTTTACACTATTTATCAAATTAGATCGTTGCTAAAGGTTTAGCTTATCGACTGTGTTTAGCAAGAAAACGGTCGACTTCTTTTTCCTCGGGAATTGACTGAGCGGCCCCTTCACGGGTCACTGCAATCGCAGAAGCCGCGCAACCGCGAACCAGTGCTTTTTTGGCGTCAGCATGGTCAGCGTACGCTGACAAGAAATAACCAATAAAGCAATCACCGGCAGCGGTGGTGTCAATCGCATCGACTGAAAATGCCTTTACTTCTGTGCGTTCGCCATTATGCAGCATGACCACACCGACTTTGCCCAGAGTTACTATCACTTTGGCGTGGGACCAGTTTTCCTTGAAATGATCCAGGATGGCGTCAATCTGCGTTTCCCCGGTGATTGCTGCCGCTTCGGTTTCATTTACAATCAACAAGTCGATACAGTCGTAAGGCAAAGATTTAACCGATTCGCTCATCGGAGCAGGGTTGAAAGCGACTTTCAACCCTTTCTTTTTTGCTTTTCGCATTGCCTCTTCAATACAACTGGTCTCATTTTGCATAATGACCCAGTCAGACGACTTCGCGTCATCCAGCGCGTGATCCACCATATTTTCTGTAATAGTTTGGTTAGCGCCGCCAAACAAGACAATGGCATTTTCGCCACTTGGCGTAACCTGGATAATAGCGTGACCGGAAGGAGTATCGCTGCATTTAACAAAACGACAATCCACACCTTTGCGGATAAGCGTCTGTTTAAACGATGCGTCATTTTCATGAATGCAACCAACGTGTCTGACATTTGCACCGGCCATCGCCAGAGCGATGGACTGATTCGCGCCTTTACCACCTAGCAGCGTTTGATAATGAGTGGAAGCGAGGGTTTCACCGGGGGTTACAAAGTGATCAACCTGATAAACGTGGTCGATATTAATTGACCCGAAATTAATTATTGCCATTTCTGTGTCCAACGAAAGAGGGCGCCTCCCAGAATGCCGCTGTTCATTTTCGCCCGTGAACCGAAAGGATCACGGCGGAAGTTTATTCGCTACCGCAGGCTTCTCGATACGAGTCGAGCTTGCTCAATAGTAACGAGGTCAACTTCCTTATATTAAAGCATCGGCCAGGGACATGAATGAACTGGCAAACATCCCAGGAGGCATTGTTATTATAAAAAAGCAGTACAGAGTATATCAAACGCAAGCGATGTTGAAGTAGATCATCTGCTTATCTGGCAGGATTGCGTTTCATTCGCTGAATAATCATTCAAGTAAGGCAAAGTGACTGAATAACGCTCTCCATACACTTGCTAAAACTGGGTTTTACACCCATGTTTTGATAGCATAAACAAAAATCATCAGGAACCAACGTGTGAACAATCAGCTCAATTACGATGGGATAACTAACTTGTTATCTCAGCATGGCGTGATAGTCGATGGGGCAGAGGTCCACGGCATTCTCAGCGGTATGTTGTGTGGTGGTATGTCATTAACCGACCGCAAATGGATGAATGTGTTAAGTGACACTATCAATCAGGGAGATGACTTTAATCACGAAATCCAGCAATGTCTGAACGATTTATTCAATCAAACCTGCGAACAGTTGCTGGAATCTGAATTTGCATTGCAACTATTGCTGCCCGATGACAAAGCGCCCATCAATGATCGGGGCATGGCTATTATTAACTGGGTGCAGGGATTCATGCTGGGCTTTGGCTTGTTTCAGCAGGATCTTGTGCCTTGTTCAGAGGAAGTGCGAGAAGCGTTAGAGGATTTTGCCAATATTGCGCAAATGGAAGAACCCATGTCCGAAGACGAAGAGTCGGAAAGAGCACTTTTTGAAGTCATGGAGTATGTAAAAATATCGGCGCTATTGTGCTATAGCGAATTGGGTAAAACCCTGCTGGATGATCACCCAGAAAAACCCTCACTGCATTAGATAGGTACGACAGTGATTAAGCAACAAGAATTTATCGCCCGTCAGGATAGGCTGCTCGCGCAGTGTCCACCAAAAAGCGTTTGCGTCATTCCTTCGTCGGCATTGGTTACCCGAAGCCGCGACACCGAATATACGTTTCGACAAAACAGCTATTTTTGGTATCTGACCGGCTTTGCAGAACCCGAAAGTGTATTGCTATTGTCGAATCACCCGCGGCATCCTTCCGGATTTCGTGCCATGGTCTGTCAACCTAAAGATGAACAGGCAGAAATCTGGCATGGAAAAAGGGTTGGAGCGCAGCAGGCGTTAAATCAGTTCAATCTGGACGAAGCCTACGAATCCGATCAGTTAGACAGCGTTCTCAATGAGTGGCTGCATGATCATGACCACCTTTATTTTCCCTTAGGCGAGGAAGACTGGGCAGAAAAGCAGGTGTTGGCAGCATTGCAATGTCTGCGGGAAAATCCACGTCAGTTTTCTCCTCCCCTTCACTTAAGTGACCCTCGTCCATTGCTGGATGAAATGCGGTTGTTCAAATCAGCAGCGGAAATCGCCACGATGAAAGCTGCCGCCAAAATGACCTGCGAAGCGCATTGCCGTGCTATGCAATATGCACAACCAGGATGCTATGAATACCAATTAGCAGCTGAGATCCATCATCACATTGCGATGGCCGGTGCACATGCCCCAGCCTATGGCACTATAGTGGGAAGCGGTGAAAACGCCTGTATTTTGCATTACACCGAAAACACGGATCAGGTTGTAGAGGGTGACTTAATTTTGATTGACGCTGGTGCCGAGTATCAAGGTTACGCAGCGGACATAACCCGTACGTTTCCGGTGTCTGGCAAATTCAGTGAAGCGCAAGCGCAGGTATATAGCGTTGTTCTACAGGCACAGGAAGCCGCGATCGCGCTGCTCAAGCCTGGCGTAACGCTTGCCCAGGCAAACGAAGTAAGCAGTAAGATTTTGGTCGAGGGCTTGATTGACTTAGGTATTTTGATAGGTTCGGTCGAAGAAAACCTGGCAAACCAGGCATACCGGGCCTTTTATATGCACGGGCTTGGTCATTATCTGGGACTGGATGTACACGATGTAGGCGCATATAAAGTGGAAGGCAAGGACAGGCCGCTTCAGCCAGGCATGGTATTAACTATTGAACCTGGTTTGTATTTACCCGCCCATGACAATATTCCCCGTCCTTATCAGGGAATAGGGATCCGTATTGAAGACAATATTGTGATCACCGCTGATGGGGCTGAGGTGCTAACGGCAGATGTACCTAAATCTATCTCCGCCATCGAAGCCTTAATGGGTCAATGAAGCATGGCAGATACGGATATCGTAATTATTGGTGGCGGCGTGGCTGGTCTGACTGTTGCCAAAGGCTTAATTGAGCATAGCGGTCATTCGGTTGCTGTAGTTGACAGTAAACTCGAAGCGAAAGCGAACAAGCCTGTTGACTTCGACACCCGCGTGATTGCCTTAGCCCAGCGTTCAGTCGATGAACTCACTGCCTGGGGGGTATCGTTGCCAGGATCCGTCGCTATTCAACATATTGAAGTCAGCGATAAAGGTGCCGCCGGACTTTGTGAACTAAGTGCGAGAAAATTTGGATTAACGGCCTTTGGTGAGGTCGTGGCCATCCAGAAACTGGGTGAATCCCTGTTTGCATCAATCAAAGACACGCGGTTGCAGCGCATTCGTGCAACGGTGACCGACGTCACCTCCCATAATGACTATTACGAACTCAAGTTAAATGACGACACCCGTTTGCGCAGTAAACTCGTTATACTGGCAGATGGGGGACGTTCTGAGATATCGGGTAAATTGGGATTTCACTATAAGGAATCCTCGTATCAGCAAACGGCCATCATTGCGAATGTGAAAACGTCGGAATCACATGGCCATAAAGCATTTGAGCGCTTCACCAGTTCAGGCCCGTTAGCCTTTTTACCGTTTACAACGTCGCCCCAGGAAGACATGCAAAATGAATATTCTGTGGTATGGACCGTGTCTGATGAACAAGCCTCTTCATTAATGGCGTTAAGCGACAGTGAGTTTATCCAGCAGTTACAAAAGGCATTTGGCTACCGAAAAGGACGTATACTGGCGGTCGGCAAAAAAGAGACGTTTGCACTGTCGCTACGGGTAAGTGACAGACTGATGCATCATCGCAGTGTGGTAATCGGTAATGCAGCCCAAACTCTGCATCCTATAGCAGGGCAAGGGTTTAATCTGGGTGTACGTGACGCGGTCACATTGGTTAACACATTGAAGACGGTGGCCGACCCAGGTGAGTTTAGTGCACTGTATCGTTATCAACAGGCCCGAAAACCGGATCGCACCGTGACGATCGGTTTGACAGACTCTTTGGTAACCCTGTTTTCCAACCAGTTACTACCGTTGCAGGCAGCGAGAAATATTGGTTTGTTAGGGATGAACAACAGTTATGTGTTGCAATCACAATTCGTCAGACAAACAACGGGCTTCGGTTAATTTATTTATGTCACATAAGGGTAAACATGCAAAAAGTTGATGTTGCGATAGTAGGCGGCGGTATTGTTGGGTTATCACTGGCGACCGCACTATCGAAAACCGATGTGTCGGTAGCGATCATCAATGACGGGCCAGTTACACACACGCTGCCCGAGCATATGGCATTACGGGTGAGTGCTGTTAACCAATCTCATGTAGAGGCGTTAACAGGTCTTGGTGCATGGCAGTTTGTTCCCGCCGGGCGACGCTGTGACTTTACCCACATGCACGTTTGGGACAAAGATAGTTTTGGCAATATCAGCTTTGACTGCTCCGAAACGCAGCGGGCTGCGCTGGGGACCATTGTCGAAAATCAGGTGTTAATTAATGGCCTAAGTGAGTTTTTGCACACTATAGCGCAAACGCATATCGTCAGTGCCCGCATCACCAAAATACTCTCTGGCGAACAAGAGACCATGCTGATGCTGGATAATGACGACGTCATTGCCTGTAAACTATTGGTGGGGGCTGACGGTGCGAATTCTTATGTGCGCAAACAGTGTCAGTTTCCTATGACATTTCACGATTACGGCCAGTTGGCCATAGTCACCAATGTGAAGACCCAATTGCCCCATGAGTATACCGCCAGACAAGTCTTTACCCCTACCGGCCCGTTAGCGTTATTGCCGACTTACGACCCACATATTTGTTCAATTGTGTGGTCGCAGGATACACAGGTAGCAGAGCAGTTAATGCAATTGCCACCGGAAGCGTTTGCGCACCAGTTAACTGCGGCGAGTGATAACGTCTTAGGCGTGGTTGAGGTCGTCAGTGACATTGTTCATTTCCCGCTTAAAATGCAATGCGCGCGAACATGGGCTACCGATGGCGCAGTGATTATTGGTGATGCGGCCCACACCATTCATCCGTTGGCAGGACAGGGGGCTAATCTGGGCATTGAGGATGCATTTTCACTTGCCCATACCATCTATAAGTGTCAGCAAGCGGGTAAAGATTTTTCGCGTTTGCGTTATCTGCGTCCTTTTGAACGGGAACGTAAAGCGCAAGCCAGCAAGATGATTGCGGCAATGAGCGGATTTCAAATGTTGTTTAGTGGCAACGACCCAATTAAAAAATTCATCCGTGGCTCAGGCCTGGTGATGACTGATAAACTTTCCTTTATTAAACGCCAATGGATGACAGAAGCATCTGGTTGGTAACTTATACCAATTTCGCGCGATTTAGCACCACTAAACCTTCACAAAATTGGCTTGTCAAAAGTTGAAAAATTCTCGCGCTGAGTGAGCACACACCATTGCGGATTGGTATTAACGCAATTGATTTGCAAAATTTCGTTCATCCATACATGATGAACCTATTCAATGAGTTGAGATAAGAATTTCACATGAACAAGCGTGCCTTTTTAAAAGCATCCGGGCTGGGTGTAACGGCGTTAGGAGCTATCACCTTTGGTAAACTGGCTGCGGCTAGTTCAGCAGCGTCGTCTTCAAAATCTGGATTAAGTAATATCGTAGGCGATATTAAACCTATTTCTGTCGATGAACGCCGCGCACGTATCGCCAATGCTCAACGCTTAATGCAAAAGCATAATATTGCAGCGCTGGTGATTGAACCGGGTGCCAGTATGGATTATTTCGCAGGCGTGCAGTGGTGGCGGAGCGAACGCTTGACTGCGCTGGTTATTCCACGTGAGGGCGAGATCGCGATAGTCACGCCATTCTTTGAAGAACCCAGTGTACGAGAAACCCTGGCCGTGGGTAACGATGTGCGGGTGTGGCAAGAGCATGAAAGCCCGTTCGCTCAGGTAAAGCAAGTACTCAGTGATCGTAAAATCAAGCATGGCAAAATAGGGTTTGAAAGTACCGTTCGTTATTTCGTGTTAGAGGGGGTAATGAAAGCCTTAGGTAATTTCCAGCATACCAGTGCAGAACCCGTCGTGCTTGGTTGTCGCATCATCAAAAGTGCACATGAATTACAGTTGATGCATAAAGCCAATGAAATCACCCTGCGCGCTTATGAACATGTGTGGAAGCAGCTTGAGAAAGGCATGGACCAGCAAAACGTTAAGGCCATGATGAGTGATGCCCAGCAGCAGTTAGGTGGGACGGGTGTGTGGAATATGGCGTTGTTCAATGAAGCCAGTGCTTATCCCCATGGCACCCGACAAACACAAACCATACGTGAAGGCTCTGTGGTACTGATGGACTGCGGTTGCAATGTACATGGCTATCAGTCGGATATTTCCCGTACGTTTGTGTATGGAGAGCCAACTGCGAAACAGAAAGAGGTCTGGAATTTGGTGCGCGAAGGTCAACAGCTGGCCTTTGATAACGCGAAAGTCGGTACACCGGCAGGGAAAATTGATGATACCGTGCGCAAAATGTACGTTTCAGAGGGGTACGGCCCAGACTATAAACTTCCCGGTTTGTCCCACCGATTAGGTCATGGTATTGGTATGGAAGGCCACGAAAAAATCAATTTCGTGCGTAACGAAACCACGCCGTTGGCGAAAGGCATGTGTTTTTCAAATGAGCCAGGTATCTATCTGCCGGGTCAATTCGGTGTGCGTTTGGAAGACTGTATTTACATGGGGACTGAAAAAGCGCATTGGTTCACCCAGCCCCCCGAGTCACTGGACAACCCTGTCGGTAAAGTGATCCCGCTTGCGGTTTAGTTCGCTTTAAGGCGAGATGTGATAAATTCCGCGAGTGTTTTACTGATGACAGGATGTTGAGTGTCCTGATTGAATAAACAGATATTCACTTTCCCCAGCAAAGGCAGGCTGGGGTGAGTGATCACGTTCAGGCTGGTAGGAATACTCGAACGGGCCAGCGCTGTTACGCCCAGTCCCTGATTTATGGCAGCGGCCAGACCACTCAGATCTGCATTTGTATAAGCAATTTTCCAGGCACGGGTTTGTTGCTTTAACGCATCAATCACGCGACTGCGATACATACAGCCATCTGGTGCTAACACCAGCGAAATCGGGTTGTCTACAAACGGACGGATAGCATCACCTACCCACACCACATCATCTTCGATCACGATTTCACCGTCGGTGCGCTCGGCTGGATTCACCAACGCTAAAATCAAATCGAAGCTTTGTCGCTTAGCTTCGTGCAAGAGCTCACGGCTGAGTGCCGACGTTACCTCCAGCACCACATCAGGGTATCGGGCGGAAAACTCACCTATCAGGCCAGGCAATAATGTTGAGGCAAACTCGTTCGGAATGCCTAAACGCAGGCGACCACTCAGTGGGGCGGGGGAAAGACTCCTGAAAATACCGTCATTCATCTCCAGCATTGCTTTGGCTTTTGGATAGAGCCAGTTTCCATCTACACTGGGTAAATGACGCTGACCTACCTTAGTGAACAGTTTGCGATCCAACTGCTCTTCTAATTTCTTTATTTGCAGACTTACCGCAGGCTGAGATCGGCCAAGGAATTCGCCTGCTTTGGCGTAACCGCCTTGCTCAATCACGCTGACAAAGGTGCGCAAATTATCTAGTGAGAGCTGCTTCATAGTAATTAGCTTTTCTGATGAATGGTGCTAAATATATTACATTTTTAAATGTAATGATAAGAATTTTCAATTTGTTGTCTACAGGATCACTTCCTATACTCAGCGCATATTTTTATCAAAAGTGAAAAGAATTCGGATGTCTAATACCACGCCTTTACACGCTAAGCACATTGAAGCTGGCGCCAAAATGGTCGATTTCTTCGGCTGGGATATGCCAATCAGTTACGGTTCGCAAATTGAAGAACATCATGCCGTTCGTCAGGACGCGGGGATGTTCGATGTGTCGCACATGACTATCGTCGATGCCACAGGCGCCCAGGCTAAAGATTATCTGCGCTATTTACTTGCCAACGATGTAGCCAAACTGCAAGACAAAGGTAAAGCCTTATACAGTGGCATGCTGAACGAAGCGGGTGGCGTGGTTGACGACTTGATCGTGTACCATTTTGATGAAACCAATTACCGTCTGGTGGTCAATTCAGCAACCCGCGAAAAAGATATGAACTGGCTGCGCGAGAAAGCAGAAGGTTTTGATGTGACCATTACTGAGCGCCCTGAGTTTGCCATGATCGCGGTGCAAGGACCTAACGCAAAAGACAAAGCGGCAACATTATTCTCCGATGCGCAAAAAGAAGCGGTAGCGGGCATGAAGCCGTTTTTTGGGGTACAGGCAGAAGATTTATTTATCGCTACCACCGGTTATACCGGCGAGGCTGGCTATGAAATTATGGTACCTAAAGAGCGTGCGGGACAATTCTGGCAAGGGTTATTGGATGCCGGAGTGAAGCCTTGCGGCCTGGGTGCGCGGGATACTTTACGTTTGGAAGCCGGCATGAACCTGTATGGACAGGATATGGATGAAACCGTTTCTCCGCTGGCAGCCAATATGGGCTGGACGATTACCTGGGAGCCTGCTGAGCGTAACTTCGTAGGCCGTAAAGCATTAGAAGAGCAGCGTGAAGCCGGAACGGACAAGCTTATTGGCCTGGTGATGACTGAAAAGGGCGTGTTACGTGCAGGGCAAAAAGTACGCACTGACAACGGCGAAGGCATCATCACATCAGGTACCTTTTCTCCCACTTTAGGCCACGCCATCGCGATGGCGCGTGTACCCGCTGGCGTGGGTGAAACTGTTGAAGTGGAAATGCGCAAAAAGTGGGTTACAGTAAATGTGGTTAAACCCAGTTTTGTTCGCAATGGTAAGAGCGTTTTATAATTAACAATTAATATCAGGAATTATTATGAGCAATATCCCATCTGAATTACGCTACGCATCAACTCACGAGTGGGTACGTCCTGAAGGCGATGGCGTATTTACCGTCGGTATTTCTGAGCATGCACAAGACCTGCTTGGTGACATGGTATTTGTAGAACTACCTGATGTCGGTGATCAGGTCAGTGCAGGTGATGACATCGCGGTTGCTGAGTCAGTAAAAGCCGCTTCTGACGTCTACGCACCCATTAGTGGTGAAATCGTTGAAGTTAACGAGTCGCTGGAAGACTCTCCTGAACAGGTTAACGGCGACCCTTACGGTGATGGCTGGATGTTCAAAATTAAAGCTGATGACCCATCAGAAGTCGACGCTCTATTAGATGCTGAAGGTTACGAGAACAGCATCGAGGAAGAATAATCGCAACGTTATTACGCGATTAATCAGCCAGAAAGGGGCGGGGTAAACGCCCCTTTCACGCATCTTTTACTTTTTAATTAACGCAAGTGCTTAACTATATATGTCGAATTCATCTCTTACGCTGGCTCAGTTAGAGCAGAAAAATGCCTTTGTTCGTCGTCATATCGGCCCAGGGGAAGACGAAATCCAAGCCATGCTGGACACTGTAGGTGCCTCCTCTCTTGATGATCTGATGGCGCAAACAGTTCCTTCTGGCATTCAACTGGATAAACCGATTGAAGTTGGCGAAGGCGCCACCGAAGTTGAAGCACTGGCTGCGTTGAAAAAAGTCGCGGGTAAAAACAAAGTTAACCGTTCTTTTATTGGCATGGGGTATTACGATACCCACGTTCCTAATGTAATTTTACGTAACGTGCTGGAAAATCCAGGTTGGTATACTGCCTATACCCCTTACCAGCCTGAAATTGCCCAGGGTCGTTTACAAGCTATCCTGAACTTCCAGCAAGTGACTATCGATCTGACCGGCCTGGAGCTGGCGTCAGCTTCTTTGCTTGATGAAGGTACAGCAGCAGCTGAAGCCATGTCGTTAGCTAAACGTGTCTCCAAAAACAAAAAATCGAACCTGTTTT
>CAZROH010000065.1:0-18234 GCA_964601635.1 uncultured Alteromonas sp.
TTGCCGATTGGTATCAGGTGCCATTTCATCATGTCGATTTTCAGCAAGAAAATCGCGCCACCTCATTTGCCAAAATTGAACAGCTAATAGATGACTATGAAGTCGACCTGACGATACTCGCACGTTTTATGCAAATCCTCCCCACTCCTCTGTGTGAGAAACTGGCCGGTAAAATAATCAATATTCATCACAGTTTTTTACCCTCCTTCGCCGGTGCTCGCCCCTATCAGCAGGCGTATGACCGCGGCGTTAAACTCATCGGTGCTACCTGCCACTACGTTACGGGGGACTTAGATGAAGGTCCAATCATTGAACAAAGTGTCAAGCGTATCAGCCACAGCGACAGTCCCGCCGATATGGTAAGAAAAGGAAAAGACTGTGAAGTCACGGCATTAGCACACGGAGTGCGTTATCACCTGCAAGACAGGGTGATCATCCACCGGCATAAAACCGTGGTATTTGCCTGAGCGGCTTAGCCGATTTTGTATCAAAGTGTTAATTTTGATTACATTTGGGGCTATTCGCCCCCTATTCGCGGTAGAAGACGTTTAACTTCTAATTCGCTTGCTCTAGTATGAGAGCGTTTAAAACGACAACAATGGAATAAACCATGGGAAAACTTAAAACTACACTCACAGCAGCAGCTGTACTATTGGCCCTGGGAGCATGCTCGGAACAAAAACCTGAACAAACCGAGCAAACAGCAGCGGTTGATCAAACAATGAATGACCAAGCACAAAAGCACGACAATGTATTGTTGAACGAATATGAAGGCCCGTACGGTGGCGTCCCGGCCTTTGACAAAATGAAGCTGGAAGACTTAAAGCCTGCCTTAGAAAAAGGCATGGATTTGCAGCGTAAAGAAATAGAGAAAATTGCTAACAATCCTGAACCACCTACATTTGAAAACACCATTGTAGCAATGGAACGTGCAGGCAAAGAACTAGGCAACGTATTCACCTATTACGGTATCTGGAGTTCCAACATGTCTAGCCCTGAATTCCGTGAAATTCAGGCAGAAATGTCACCGGTTCTATCTTCTTTCTTTACCGAAATCACCCAAAACGAGAAGCTGTTTGAGCGCGTGAAAGCAGTTTATGAAGGTGATGAATATAAGCAACTGGGTACCGAAGAACAACGCGTTACCTGGTTAACCTACAATGGCTTTGCACATAACGGTGCTGCATTGGAAGGTGAGAAGAAAAAACGTTACGCAGAGATCAACAAAGAATTAGCGTCGCTATACACCAAATTCTCAAATAACATTCTGGCTGATGAAGAAGGTTATGTTACCTACATTACTGAAGATCAACTCGATGGGTTACCAGACTCGTTTGTAAAAGGTGCTGCTGCTGCCGCGGAATCACGAGGCGAAAGTGGCAAGTACGCGATAACCAATACCCGTTCATCGATGGATCCGTTCCTGACTTACTCCACCAACCGCGAGTTACGTGAAAAAGTATGGCGCACCTACTACAACCGTGGTGACAATGCGGATGAATCAGACAATAACGAAATTATTAAAAAGATCCTAAAACTTCGTCATGAGCGTGTTCAATTGCAGGGTTACGATAATTATGCCCAATGGCGTTTAGAAGATCGGATGGCTAAAAACCCTGAAAATGCAATGGACCTGATGATGAAGGTCTGGCCCGCAGCTATTGCTCGTGTTGAAGAAGAAGTGGCCGACATGCAAAAAATAGCTGACGAAGAAGGCGCAGATATTACCATTGAGCCATGGGACTATCGCTTCTACGCTGAAAAAGTCCGTCAGGCCAAATACGACTTAGATTCGAATGAAGTTAAGCAGTACCTACAGTTAGATAAGTTGCGTGATGCCATGTTCTATGTTGCTGGCCGCCTGTTTAACTTCGAGTTCAAAGCCGTACCTGATGGTGAAGTACCCGTTTGGAACGAAGACGTTAAAGTGTGGGAAGTACTGGATAAAGACACTAAAGAACACATTGGTCTTTGGTATCTTGACCCATTCGCACGTCAAGGTAAGCGTTCAGGGGCTTGGGCTACCACATATCGCAGTTACACAACGTTTGACGGTAAAGAAACCGTATTGTCGTCTAACAACTCTAACTTCGTGAAAGGTGCGGAAGGTGAACCTACCCTGATTTCCTGGGATGATGCGGAAACTTACTTCCACGAATTTGGCCACGCGTTACATTTCTTATCTGCCGATGTGAAATACCCTACCTCTCATTCGGGTGTGCGCGACTATACTGAGTTCCAGTCACAACTTCTTGAGCGCTGGTTAACTACAGATGAAGTGATTAATCAGTATTTGGTTCATTATGAAACAGGCGAGCCAATCCCTGAGGAACTGGTGAACAAAATTAAAAAGGCGGCGACCTTTAATGAAGGCTTTAAGACCACTGAATACATGGCTTCAGCCATTATGGACTTAAAGTACCATACTACCGATCCCGCCAATATTGACCCGGATACGTTTGAGCGTGAAGAGTTGAAAAAACTCAATATGCCAGAAGAAATTGTGATGCGTCACCGCAGCCCACACTTTGGCCACGTCTTCTCAGGTGAAGGCTACGCAGCAGCATATTACGGTTACATGTGGGCTGAAGTGCTTACTGCCGATGCTGCAGAAGCTTTCGCTGGCGCACCGGGTGGTTTTTACGATAAAGAAGTAGGCGACCGACTGGTGAAATATCTGTTCTCAGTTCGTAATGCGATGGACCCAGCAGAAGCCTACCGCAAATTCCGTGGCCGCGATGCCAAGGTGGAAGCGCTTATGCGTGACCGCGGCTTCCCGGTGCCTAAGGACGATGACAAATAAGGCGTAATTTGCTTTGTTAAGGCCGCTCAAGCGGCCTTTTTTATTTGCTTGTTTTTAGCTAAACTTCTTAGCTCTTTCCTCAACCCGCCCACGATTCTCATCATTGACTGTAAACGTTCGAATAAAATGAGAAATAAGGAACACGCTGTGACTAAAGTGTCGACATCATTAAGCATAAAACAAAAGTTTCTTTTCACTCTGCTTATTGCGGTGCTGTCCTCCTGTGTATTAGTCAGTGTTATCAGCCAGTGGGTTGCACGAGACTTAGTTAAAAGCGATGTCGAACAACAACTGCTGCCGAGTAAAGTGGGTCAGATAGCCAACCGAGTGGATAAAGAAGTCAGTGTGATGCTTACCGTGGCTCAGGCTATCGCCACCAATCCCTATATGATTGAGTGGTCGGCTGCAGGTGCAAACAGGCAGGAAGAAGCCAAGCTAGTGAACTATTTAGATAAACTGGCCACGCATAACGAATTAGCGGCGGTTTCATTTGTCGACCGTCAAACCCACAAATATTGGAACCAGGATGGATTTTTACGCACTTTAAAGAATGATGAATTTGACGGCTGGTTCTTTGCTTATAAAGACAGCGGTCAAGCCTCATCCCTCAGCCTGTATAACGAGCCAGATGTAGGTTACCGATTATATGCCAATTTCCAACAACTCAACGGACGGGGAATGTCAGGTGTAGCAAAAGCTGTAGACGAATTGCTAAACATCATAAATCGAGTAAAACTGGCTGAATCAGGGTTTATGTATTTAGTGGATGGAGAAGGAAATATTATCGCCCATCCTGACACTCGCTTGCTAGGTCAAAGTCAGCTTGCGGACATCACAGACAGCGCTACACAAGCAACGCTGCTCAACCCTTCCGAATTCAATTTAACTGCGGTTGATATTGATGATAAAAACCAGCTGATGGCGAGCGCCTATATTCCGACTGCCAACTGGTATGTTATTGCACAGGTACCAGAAACTGAGCTTTATGCTGCATTGGATAAGGCTAACCTGATGGTTTTTCTCTGGGCCATCGTGATCGCGATCCTATTTGCTTTCATTGGCTTATGGTTAGCAGGCAGTATTGCTAAACCCATTGAAAAACTTGCAGGAGCGTTTTCTGAATTGGGGCGGGGTGAAGGTGACTTGACCACCCGATTGCATGTACCTGAGCAAAAAGAAACAGCCAGTCTGGTTGAAGGCTTCAATAATTTTATCGAAAGTTTACACACCACTATTAACACAGTAGCGAAAACCAGTATTCAGCTAAGGGACTCGGCTCAGGAGGTGGCTCGCAAATCCCAGCAAACCCAGGAAAATAGTAAAATCCAGCGCGATCACACCATTCAGGTCGCCACTGCGTTAACGCAATTGGGCTCAACCGTTACAGAAGTCGCCCAGTCCGCTTCAACGGCAGCAGATAACGCCATCAGAGCCAATTCGACATCTGACCAAGGCCGGCAATTAACCCGTGAGGCTGTACAAGCAATAGATCACCTATCTCAGCAGATAGACGGCGTTGCCAGAGTTATTCAATCACTTGACGATCACACCTCGGCGATCGGAGGTATCCTGGATACCATTCGGGGTATATCTGAACAAACCAACCTGTTAGCACTAAACGCAGCCATAGAGTCAGCGAGAGCCGGCGAACATGGCCGGGGATTTTCGGTAGTAGCAGACGAGGTCCGCACGCTGGCGCAGCGCGCCGCGAATGCAACAAACGAAATTCAGGTAAAAATTGATAAGTTCCAGGAAGACTCTCGTGAAGCGGTCGTGCAAATGCGCTCAAGCAGAGAGCAGTCTGATAATGTAGTGGAGTCAGCAAACGCATTGGATGAAATTTTGCAGAAAATTGCGCGTGAAATTGAAGGGATAAATGAAGTAAATACTCAGGTCGCCACCGCAACTGAGCAGCAAACGGTTGTAGTTGAAGATATCAATGTGAACATCCACGATATTAGTGATACCAGTGAAGATACGCTCAATACCGCCACTTCACTGGTAGTCGTCAGTGACAAACTGGATGAACTAGCCAATGAATTGGCTGCGCAGGTCAATCGCTTTAAGCTTTAACCCTCACATGGTGGTAAGTTTTCCATAAAATATCCGGCAAAGTCTGCATGCCATTATTGGAAGCGAATAAAACGTTCAGCTACAGATAAAAAAACAGCCCTATCGGGCTGTAAAAACTGGTTGGGAAACACAGTTTATTGGCAAAAATTTAGAATATGATCGAGTAGCTCATTTTCACCTGATTATCGTACGCTTTCGTCCATGACAACCCCAATGCCGGATTGTCTGAGTTCCAGGTTTCTCTTACTGCTGAAATCGCTAGTTCATGGGTATCGCGCAAACCTTCTGTTCGCACATTCAATGCGACAGCCTGACTGGTAGGTAAGCCAATGGTGCTCGCCAGTGGAATATTGATTTTATGGTCTGAAATCACTTTATTGCTGATACCCAACGAATAACCATCCATCTGATACCACGAGGCGACTTGATAACTTCTTGATGATACTTTTTGATTAAGTGCACCATAGTCCAAACGCCCTTTTTCGTAATGTAGGGTAGCCTCAACACTAACCCGGGGAGATAACCGCTGCGCCATTGTCAGTTCATATTCACGCTGCTTGACCCCATTAAATTTCAGGCTTTTTTCAGTAAGATTAACGGCAAAGTGATCAGCGCTGTTAAAAAAGTCTGTAATTATGTCCCCTAAGGTTGAAGACATATCGTCGGCAGCAAAACATGACGAACCGGTAAACGCCAGAGAAGCAATACATATAGTACGACTCAGTGTATTCATCATTAATCTCCTGCTGACTGTTTGCCATAACCTTCTTGAAAAAGGTAAACCCTTCAAGAACTGATCAAATTATAAGCAGAAAGATGACAGAATTAGGTATTGCACGAAATACGTAAGGATAGTTTGATCCAACGAAAAGTAAGGAGTTAATGCGCGGACAGCTTGATCAGCATCGCCGGACTTCCGCTCGAAGCTTCCTGTGTCAACCACACCTCCCCATCAGGCCTGATACACACGGCTTCAACTTGTGCCCGCCCTGATAGTGCATGCGTACCTACCAATTTATATTGCTTATCGACTACCGCAAGAAATGGTTTATACCCCCATACTGCATTACCACTGTAGCCAACTAAAACAAATTGCTGATTTTTGCTATCCCACGCAGCCCCCGTCACCATGCCAGGCAGGTTTTCGATGTGAGCAACAGGTGAAACCTTCTGTTTACTGAGGTTCAGACTGATTTGATACACGTGGGCAATACCGCTTTGCCAACTTTTGGTGAAAAGCAGCAATGTATGGTTTTGTACCACCAACGCTTCCACATCATAATCGTGCTGGTAAGGAATATTGTGATCAAAACGATTGCCTGTGTACTCAATTGACAACGATGCAACCGAGCCTCCGCCTTTACGAGGCACCTTGTGTATCACTACTTGCTGCCTGTTACCGTGATTATTCCCGGTATCGGCAACGTAAATAAAGTGGTCGTCCATATCAATGGCTTCCCAATCGATATTCACTACCGTAAGTTTGATCGCTTGCGCTATCGATCCACTAGCAGTAAGGGCAAACAAATATGGCGGATTACCAGAGTCATTAAGTGTGTATATACTTTCTTTATAGCAAGCGAGTCCTGAGGTTTCGCTTAGCGTGTCAGAAAGTGGAATCGTTTCAAGGAGGGAAAGAGTAAACGTTTGCGCACTCGCCATTGCACTAATAAGCAAAATTAGCGATGCTGAATATAAACGGATATACCTAAATATCATCAATTCGACCTGACAGTCATCCAACTTAAGACTATAAAAGTATGTAACATAAGCACTTTATAGTGTTCATCATTAACAAACAATAATCAGGAACCCACATTGTTTGATCCACTTATATCACTTGTTCTGGTAGGCATTTTATCTATTGCCTGCCAATACTTTGCCTATCGGGTAAGGCTCCCGGCTATTTTACCACTTTTGGTAATCGGCATTATCGTCGGCCCGGTATTCGATGTTATTAACGCGGACAGACTGTTTGGCGATTTACTTTTCCCGGTTGTATCGCTTTCAGTAGCGATTATCTTGTTTGAGGGTGCGCTGACATTAAGGTTCAGAGACATTGCAGGACATGGCAATATGGTACGCAATCTCTGCTCTGTGGGGGTGGTGGTGACCTGGGTTGTGGCCGCTGTAGCGGCGCATTTGAGTCTGGAAATGTCCTGGCAACTGGCTTTCTTATTTGGCGCCATCGTAACAGTAACGGGGCCAACCGTAATTGTGCCTATGATAAGAACCGTAAGACCTAAAACCAACCTTTCTAACATTCTACGCTGGGAAGGGATCATCATAGATCCTATCGGCGCGTTACTCGCGGTTTTAGTATTTGAGTTTATCGTGGCAGCACAGGACTCTGCCATTACGCATACCTTTTTGATATTTGGCAAAACAATCGGTATTGGGCTGGCATTAGGCTTAGCTGCCGGATATTTTCTTGGATTGTGTATACGCAAAAGCTGGATACCCCATTACCTGCAGAATACCGCGGTGCTTACCATTATTTTAGGAGTCTTCGCGGCGTCCAACGTAGTTGCGCATGAATCGGGGCTACTCGCAGTAACGGTTACCGGCATGGTGCTGGCAAACATGAAAAACGTGGATGTCGAAGACATTCTGGAGTTTAAGGAAACCCTCAGCACACTGCTAATTTCTGGATTATTTATCCTCCTCGCCACCCGACTAAACCTGCAAGCTATTGCTGATGTAGGTGTAGGAATTATTTTAGTGTTGGTTGCGGTGATGTTTATCGCACGCCCACTCTCAGTTATAACGTCTGCGGTTGGCACCGGCCTTAATTGGCGGGAACAGGCCTTATTAAGTTGGATAGCACCGCGGGGTATAGTGGCCGCTGCGGTTAGCGCCTTGTTTTCGTTAAAACTCGAAAATATTGGCTACGAAGGCGCAAGCGTCATCGTTCCCATGGTGTTTGTGGTCATCATAACCACGGTGGTGGTGCAAAGCCTTTCAGCCGGTTACGTGGCAAAATGGTTGAAAGTACAAGCCCCTCCTCCAACTGGCTTCTTAATATTCGGAGGAAGCAAATTCAGTCGGTTACTTGCTAAAGAGATGATGAATCAAGATATAGGTGTTTGTATTGCCGATACAAACTGGGACGCCATTCGCGAAGCGCGTATGATGGATATTCCCGTATATTTCGGCAACCCTATGTCAGATCATGCTTCGCGAAATTTAGAAATGGGGACCATTGGAACGGTGCTAATAATGTCGCCATACAAACAGTTAAATCCAATGGTAGCCTATCACTTTGAATATACTATGGGTAAAGACAAAGTCTGGGGATTATCAAATAATGAACAGGCCGCTCGCCCCAGCCATCAGGTCGGTGAGCACTATGCCAAAAAGTTAACTTTATTTGACGAAGGAGTCACCTATGGATACCTTGCTTCAGCAGTGGCCAGGGGGGCATCGGTTAAAACAACACGTATTACCGACGAATTTTCCTTCACTGACTATATAGAAACGTATGGCGCACGCGTCACACCGCTGATAGCCATTGACGATGACAATGATTTCCATACCTTTTTGACTGGTCAGGAAGATCTACCTAAGGCTGGCTGGAAAGTGATTAGCCTGATTGAGCCTGAAGATAAAGAGTCGTCTGTGCAACTATAATTATAAGGAATTGCGATGTTTTACGGTTTACGCATTGCCACATTATTTATTTTATCATTAGGGTTGGGAGCAAACGCAATGGCTTACGACGTCTACTTAATTCGACATTTCGAAAAGCAATCCCAACCTGATGATCCTGCTTTAACGAGTGAAGGTCACTGGCGCGCAAAACAGTTAGTGAGCAAGTTGGAGAATGTGGATATTAAACACATTTACAGTACTCCCTACAACCGCACTCAACAAACTGCGGCGCCGCTTGCGAGTCGCTTAAATGTTAAGGTCAAGACCTATTCCGGTAACGCACTTGAAGCACTTTCGGAGCGCATCAAAGCAGATAAAGTCAATGTCTTAGTGGTTGGTCACAGTAATACTACGCCAGCACTTATTGCCCTGCTCGGCGGAAAGGCCAAACCAATGAGTGAATCGGAGTATGGTGAATTGTTTAAGTTGCACATAGAAGATGAACGTGTCGAGACCTCATCTGAGCGCGTTGGGCTTGATGAGTAGCACCCTCGTTTCGAGGGTGCCCTCAATTGATAACGCGCAATCTGCTCTCCCCTGGAGTTCATTTTTGATTTTTGTTATTGATTACAGCGTCAAAAAATAGTGAGCAACCCTTGCGCCAACTTTGAATTAAGTTAAAAATCATAAACTTAGATTAATAGCACGCACATTTGCGCGCTTAGAATGCACGATTAGCGATCACGTTGCACTGCTTTTGAACACGCTTTTTTGTTGCGCTGCAAGCAGACAAGAAACCGTTGCTTCGACCGCCCCCTGGTTTTGTGTTAAGACTTCACGCCCTGCCTCACCGGCTTTTGTGGCATCATCAGGGTGAGTCAGCCAGTGGTTGCAATAGTGAGTAATATCCTGCGCGTTGCTAACTAAATGCAGCGCCCCCTCCTGCTCTAAATATTCACAGATTTCAGGATTGTTGTAGCGATGAGGCCCCATCAGAATGGGGATTGCAGCAGCAGCAGGCTCAAGTGCATTATGCCCCCCTCTGTCCGCAATACTGCCCCCTACAAACGCAATATTTGCTAATTGATACACCTCATTGAGCTTACCCATTTCGTCTACCAGCAAAACTTGGCTATCCGTTGCTACCTGCTCGGTTTGGCTGGATAAACTAAAGGTAAATGCCGAGTCTGCGAGCAAGTGTTTTATCAGTTCAAAGCGTTGCGGATGACGAGGTACGATGACCAGCAGCGCCTCAGGATGCGTTTCAGTTACGCTTGAAAAAGCGTCTAATAAGATAGTCTCTTCCGGATCGTGAGTACTCCCTGCAACAATGACAGGGCGATCACACTGTGCTAAGGCCAGATAATCCACATCTTTGTTATTGCTACTGCTGACCTGATCAAATTTAATGTTATTGGTTAAGGTAAGCTTTTCGGGTGGTATACCCAGGTGCAGATACTGTTGAAAGTCTCGCTTCCCCTGTGCACAGACATGCGAAAGTTTAAATAACATGGGTTTGAACAGCGCAGAAATTTTCGCATAACGTGCCGCCGAACGCTCCGTCATACGGGCATTAATTACCGTGACCGGAATGTCTTTTTGCCAACAACTGTGAATTAAGTTCGGCCACAATTCCACTTCAGTTATGATCACCATTGCCGGTTGCAGGCGCGCCAACATACGGCGCATAGCACATGGTAAATCCAGTGGTAAATAAAAGTGCTGAACGCTACTGCCAAACAGCGATTTAACGCGGGCCGATCCCGTCTCAGTTGTGGTCGTAATTGTAACCGGTACATCAGGTTGCGATTGTTGAATGCTTTTTATCACGCAAGAGGCAACCATCACCTCCCCAACTGACACACAGTGGAACAGATACCCTTGTTTCTGATAGCCAGGAACAAACCCAAGGCGTTGCACAAACGAAGATTGGAAAGCGCCAGTCTGATTACTCCCCCATTTTCTGAACTTGAGCCAGAACACAGGTAACAGCAAAATGAGCAGTAAAGTATAAAACCTGCGAGCTAATTCTTCATACCAGCGAGGGGAATACCATTTTTTCACCCATCTTTCCTTTTGCTAACGACCATCATTGCCAAAGGGTATTGTAAATGGATACCAAGTGCTTGCAAAATAAAGCGCTGTAATTTCTCCTCATACTTAATTCATACTTTTAAGCCCGACAATGCGTATATAGATAAAACTCGTTACATTCAACATACCGGACATGAGGTTGTGACAACTAAGATGAAGTTAAAAATATTGCATGTCGAGTTCAATCTGCGACTTTACGGTGGTGGCAAGCAGGTCTGCTATCTTTTGAATGGGCTTGATCCTGAGCTATTCGACAATGTGTTGGTTTGCCCCGAGAATAGTGACATTGCCCGAGTTAAATTTCCTCATTGTACCATCCGCACGATTGAATTTAAGGGCGACCTGGATGTGTTAGCATCCAAAAGAATAATAGACGTCATTGAAGAAACGACGCCGGATATCATTCATATTCACAGTCGCCACGGCGCGGGCTGGTGGGGCGGAATTGCTGCAAGTTATTCTCATATTCCCGCTATTCTCACCCGTCGTCTCGAGGAAGCCGAAAACCTGCTTGGACAATTCAAATATCGCTATTTTGATGCAGTGGTCAGTATTTCAGAAGAAGTTTACAAAAATACTGCAAAAGGGTTGAACGAAGAAACCATCCACAAGTTAATTTATCCTGCAGTGGACGTAAACGAATATGCTAATCCTGCCGAGGATGAAATGCGACAGTGGCTTGAACGGGCTTTCAAAATTCCCACTGATCACAAATTAGTCGGAAGCTTCGCCCAGCTCGTCGGCCGAAAAGGGCAGGCCGATCTGATTTTGGCATTTGAAAAAGTGATTACTAAATATGAGCATGTGAGTTGTCTGCTCTTTGGTGAAGGGAATCAGTTTGATTCGTATGAATCTCTCATTAACAAGTGTCACTTGCAGGATCATATCAAATTATGTGGATTTACTTCTGATGTCGCCGATTTGTTAGCCACTGTGGATATCGTCGCACACCCTTCACATACCGAAGGGCTGGGAGCCATTTTATTGCAAGCCGCCGTAAGCAAAAAGCCCGTGGTTGCCTACAACGTTGGCGGTGTGACAGAAATAATCGAGCATGATCATACCGGTTTATTGGTCGACATGGCCAATATCGATGCCCTGGCAGACGCTATCACAAGTCTGTTAGAAGATAAGCAAAAAGCCGATGAATTCGGTCGTAATGCATATCAAAAGGTGACAGATAAGTTTGCCATGGAAAAAATGATCGCAGGATATGAGCAACTTTATCATCAAGTTCATGAGAAACAAGCGCAGCAGGACGAACAATCCGAATCGGATTAGCGTGTTTACGGGTAAGCTAATGTGAAAATCGGCTCGTTCGTCGACGCCGCTTTGATATAAAAAAGCGGAGTATGAAAATACCCCGCTTAGGTTGCTAATAAATTGATTAGAAGGTTAACTGCAAACCTGCTTTGTAGAAACGCCCAAGGGGATCATAGTTACTCGGGAAAGTATTACCCGAATTAGAACTGGTGTCACCGATGTCATTCCCTAGCACTGGTGGTTCTTCATCAAACAGATTATCTACCCCAAGCGTAAATTTAATACTTTCGGTAACCTGATAACTGGCGTACAAATCGAAGTAATCGTAACTGTCGATACTTCTAAACTCAGCAAATCGCAGATTGGCTTCAGTCGGCTCAACATCAACGGAGTCGATGTGACGCCATAACAATGAGACCGTAAAATCTTCGAAGTTCCATGTACTCCGCTGGACCCAGCGTAAATCAGAAATCGGATCACAGCTTGTGCCGTAGTACCCTTTACAATCAAGCACTGGCACTGAGTTCGAACTCTGCGACTCTTGTGTCAGGTATTTGTTAATGGTTGCTGATAATTCAAGGTTACCCATGTCACCAAAATCGAAATTGGTGCTAACGGTTACCTCAACCCCTTCAGCCTGTAAGCTCTTCAGATTGGTAGTGAATAATTGTACACCCGCCGACGAACCGGTTAGGTCACCACCTACCCGAATAATTTTGGCACATTCATCCGTATTGCCTTGGATATAACACTGATCCAGTATTTCCTGAGCTGAAAACTCACCAATAATATCTTCAATATAGATATCGTAGTAATCAACTGAGAATGTCAGGTCGTTGGCAAATGCAACGTCAGGCGTCCAAACCAAACCTGCGGTGAAGGTGTCTGCCTGTTCAGGCCCTGGCGGTGTTTCTGGGTTACTGCCCTGGAAGGTATTGATTTGACCAGAAATGATATCAGGTACCACACCCACCTGGGCATCGCGCATACCGGTGGCGATACATAACTGACGCAACCTGTCATTAATATTACCTGCATTCGCTACCGAACAGGGATCTTGCGTTGCATTATCCAGTCCGGTGGTGACAGGAGAGAACAATTCTCCGATATTGGGTGCCCGGTTTGCTCTTTGTTCCATCACCCTGAACAGTAATGGCTCGAAAGGACGCCAGTTAAATCCGATTTTCCAGGAGTCAGTACTACCGACGGTATCATAATCGGAAGAACGGTAACCAAACTCTATATCCATTGAATAAGCAAAAGGTTGTCCGTCGAATACTGGTAACAAACCTTCGAAAAACAGCTCATCAACTTTATAACTACCACTTATTGGCAGAAGGTTACCGCCCGCACCGCCCTGGCAGCTTGCCGGAGCCAGTTTTAAACATTCATCCGGTTCAAGCAAGCCACTTTCTTTACGATGCTCATAACCTAGACTGACTGTCAGCGGCATACCAGCCCATGGGATTTCCATAAACTCAATGGGCCCATCAACAATAAGTTGAATAATTTCCTGCTCATACTTTTGTTGTTGCAGGGCGATCGCTCTGGCATAACCGGCCATCTCATCAGTGATGGTACCAAAGCCCCCAAACAGGTCGATAGGAACGCAGTTCCCACCGACGGCACAGGTCACACCATCACGTGTATCAAGGGCATTCTGGATATTTGTTAAGTTGGTGTATCCGTCTCTTACCGTGGTCCGGTTTGCTTCACCATACTGGTAAGAGATGTCGTAATTCCACTCATCGGTAATTGCCCCACGTACCCCTGTTACTAACTGCCAGATATCGGAGTCATAACGTTCTGAGCGCGTGCCTAACTCTAACGTACGACGACGTAACCTGACCTCAAGTGAGTCTTCCTCGTCTACGATTCCGTTGCCGTTTGCATCGTTCCAACTGTCGCCGTCAATTAACGAACCATCCGCGACGGCAGCATTGGCACCGTCAAGAATAAATCCTAAAGCCTGACTGGAAATGAGCGGATTATAAAGCGGTAAGGTAAATTGTTCGCCGAATGTTCCTGAGGGTGCAACCTGTTGTATAACGGTGGTATTGGTGTAATTAAACGATGTGTAAGCTTCCGCATAGTCATTGATTTCATAATGCGCCATCGCTGTTGCACTATAACGCTGAGCCGGTGTTTGATAGTAATTGAAAGGGTTAAAGTTAAACAGGCTACACTCATCGCCTAACGTACCATCTTCTCGGAATTGTCCTGTAACACCGGTACCTATCAATTCAAAACGGGTCGGAATAGCCGTGGTTGAACCGGAACCGGTAATATCTACCACATTAGGTCCTTGACACCCTTGCGGCGGAACTAAGGCTTCTTGGCCTGCTCTGTATTCAGCGAGCCCAGAGCCTGTATTAGAGTTAATACCGAACTGCCCAAGCGGTCTGTCGCCAAGTAACACCGGTTTACGCTCCATCCAGGATACAGACACAACAGCGTTACCTCTGCCATCCGCAAGATCAGAGCCTACGGTAAGCGCTATGTTACTTTGATCGCCATCGCTTTCATCACTTTGCTGGTGGTTGAGGTCAACTTGCACCCCTTCGAAATTTCGCTTCAACACGACGTTTACTGCGCCGGCAATAGCATCTGAACCGTACACCGCAGACGCGCCACCAGTCACCACGTCAACCCGGTCTATCAAAGCCGTAGGAATATTTGCGGTATCCACTTGTCCGTTGAAGTTAAAAGGTACCATTCGTCTGCCGTTGAGTAGGACTAATGACCGCTCTGCTCCCAGCCCTCTTAAATCAATAGTAGCGGCACCAGCCGTACCATTATTGACGTTGCCACCGTCTGCAGGAATAGTAGATGGTAATGAACGCACAATTCGCTCAAATTCAGGTTGTTGTAAATATCCCACCTCTTCCGCGCCGAGCGAAAAGATTGGGCTGGTAGACTCCACCCCCGGTGAGCGAATGCGACTACCTGTGACTGCAATTACCTCAACATCGCTTGTTTCGGTTGTCGCTTCGTTTTCTGCATCAGTATTAGTTTCCTGAGCCATAACGAATGCTGGAATCACGGTGTTGAGAACCGCTCCTAGCAGTAAAGCACGGCGAACAGACGTACTTAGTTTAGTAAATGTAAACATATTTCCCCCTTCGATACCCAAATGCTTGGGCTGAAGTTTTTGCTTTTATAAAAGGCTAAGTTTGCCAATAAACTGCTATGGCGAATTGGATAGCAAAGAGCTATCTAATATTAAGCTAATCAGGGGGACGCGATATCACCAGTTGAATTATCTCAACAGGCCAAACCGTGGGATAAAAGTGCCCTTTGCCATGATGAACGGATCAGAGCACGGGAAGTTACCGTGGGGATATGCAGGGGGATTACGGATTTTGACAACCAAGAGTAGGATAAAGTTCTAACTATTTTAACAGGCCGAACCGCACTGCTCAGTTTATTTATGAATGATTAGGCTCAGCACGCATCCTAAATCAATGCAATCATCCAGCGTTTACCTATTCACCCGAAATTTACCGCCGTTAATCTAAAAATTTGGACATTCCGCACCATTAAGATATTTTTAAGTAAGGCGCAATAGCTAAATCACTCATTAGATGATCGTCAATTTTTCACGCTTTTTTTGGGCTGTTAATGGATTTGTCTGGATTTCCCTTCATATTTTATTTTCATTAATTCAGCACAATGCCCTTAAACACACATCGGATCCAACCGATTTTTTTGACGTATGGTGGAAACTCAGTCCATGGTTTGGAAATTGGATATGGTTAACTGCCCTCATCTTTTGGATTGTCAGGAGAAACGATGCACTTAACCTGACGCAACGTTCGCGTTTCCTTATACATACCGCATCATTTTTATTGTTACTACCTTTGTACTGGATTATTTGTGTGGCCATGCGCGTCGCCATCGATGGCAATGGTTTTCACACGATTCCTGAAAGGTTGCTGAGTGTACTGGCGAATTCGGCATTACTCGATATTTGTATTTATGCTGCCGTCTTAGCGCTCGCACTTGGTATTCAGTTCTACCACAACGCGATGGATCGACAATTAGAATTAAAGTTAGTGAATGAACAATTGGTAAAAGAGCAGCTTAAAACACTGCGTTCGCAACTCAATCCCCACTTCCTTTTTAATACCCTTAACACTATTGTCAGCTTAGTTCGACTAAAAAGAGAGTCGGAAGCAGTACTCGCCTTAACCGAACTGAGTCAGATGCTGCGTAAAATTCTTGAAAACAAAAATACATCAGAAGCCAGCGTTAAAGATGAGATGATATTTATTAACAGTTACCTGGCTATCCAAAAAATGCGTTTTTCTGACAGGCTAAACACTACAGTAGTGGTAGATGAGAGCTGTCTGGACATTGTCATACCCAATATGCTTTTACATCCGTTGGTAGAAAACGCGATCCAACATGGCTCGCAGCTAGAGCGCACGGTAAACAACTTTCATATGTCGGTGTCAAATAACAACGGTATGTTAGTGGTTAAGTTAACCAACAATATAGGTCAACATGACGCCGCAAAAGGATTCGGCATTGGCCTGGGTAACACGCGCGAAATTTTAAATAAACTATACTCCCATTTTGAATTAGAAGTTAAAGAAACATATGAAGGAGTAGTGGAGACTATTCTGGCAATTCCAGTAGGAGGGAACCATGCCTAATGTATTAATTGTTGATGATGAAATACTGGCCCGTGAGACTGTAAAATTATTGTTGGCAAAAGTTGATGATATCGAACACATCTGGGAAGCTGATGACGCGCAAAAAGCACTGGCCATTGCCCACTCACAGTTTCCCCATATCGTAATCCTTGATATCGAAATGCCAGGATTGTCCGGTATTGAGCTGGCAAAAAAACTTCCACCTGATTGCAGTATTATCTTTGCCTCTGCGTTTAGTGAATTTGCCCTATCAGCGTTCGAGGTAAATGCGATTGATTACCTGCTCAAACCATTTAGTGACGATCGTTTTTTCGACGCAATGACCCGTGCTAAAACTCGTCTGGAAACAAATTCCAAACAAGAAAACAAGGATCTTACCACCAAGGTAATTGAGATTATTGAACAACAGAGCGGCCGATATAAACAGCGTATAGTAGTGAAAGACCCTGGCAGAATCCGGTTTGTGGACGTCAATCAAATTGTTTTTATTACCGGTGCGGGTAATTATGCAGAGGTCCATTTAAGTGATGGGAGCCACGTCCTTCACAGAGAAACACTTTGCAACCTAGAGCAGCAGTTGAGTCCTAAAGACTTTGTTCGAATACACCGCTCCTCAATCGTGCGAAGAAATTGTATTGCGGAATTACGTCCTAACGAAAAAGGTGATTATGCCGTGATCTTAGATTCAGGCGACAAGTTGACCATGTCGCGTAGAAATCGAGACAAGATCAATGAATTAACCCATTAACCTATATCGTTTCATACCCATATTATGCGGCGCACTGGTAGGTAGATTAGTGATTTTTTACCTTATCGAGTCACGCGGACGAAGCGTTGAAGCGAATTTTAATTCTTTTGCAATGGGTTAACGAAGCGCACTTTGGGTAGCAGGTTCTCTTTTTACCAACAATGGTACCAGCAGGCGACCAGGTTAAGCACCAATAGGGGTGTCGACCCAAGAAACAAACTCGTAATGTTCAATTTTACCGTTTCGTATTCATTTATAAAATCTCGTTTTAAATCCATATAGACACGATAAATTCACGCATCACTCCGGGTTGTTAAGGAGGCTCGTTAACTAGTATACTCGTTAATGCCTTGAGCATGAGTTTCGTACTCCAATTCTGGCCTTTTAGGAATGAACACGCATTTTGCTACTGCACCTGCTTTAAACTCTTCATTTCTCTGTTTTGCTTATCGTATCTATTCATTTAGGTGAGGATTACGGTCATATGCTGTAAGCCTACTAGCACAATTTCGCCAAGCTCTCTGCAAATAACTAAAACTTACGCTTAAATCAACTTGCTCAATGATAAGGAATTTTATGAAAAAGCTTGTCTCTGTATTATTACTTGCTACTACATGCGGATTATTCGGGTGTTCATCAACGCCTAATGGTGGTGGCGATAAAGCTGAAAATAACCAATCGAAAGGCGATAACATTGAATGTGTGAGCACAGGAAGCAGACTCAAAAAAACCTGCTAAATCCTGCTGAAAACATTAGGTCTTAAAACGTGTTCAGGCGGATTAATATTTTAACTAACACGGACCGCCACTGGTGACCCATATGCACTGGATATGGATAGAACGGACATTAAAAAAGGTCGCATAAAGCGACCTTTTTTAGTTCGAAACTAAAACTAAGCGAATTAAACGCCTGCTTTAGCTACAACGTCTACTAACGTCCAAGTTTTGCTCTTGGAAAGAGGACGACACTCACGTACTGTTACAGTATCGCCTTCATTACACAC
>CAZROH010000066.1:0-17970 GCA_964601635.1 uncultured Alteromonas sp.
CAGTTAAGATATCATCACTGGTGGTGGCATTGCGAATGGCTTTTACAGTTTCTTTATCATTTAGCTTACTGGCAACCATTGCCAAGGTTTGCAGATGACCTTCGGTTTGCTCTTCGGGTACCAATAAAGCGAAAAATATATCCACGGGCTTATTATCAATGGCATCAAAATCTATCGGGGGCTCACTGGTGACAACAATCGCCATCACTCTTTCCAGCCCTGGTAACCTGCCGTGGGGAAGAGCAATACCATTACCAATGCCTGTGCTGCCCATTTTTTCGCGGGTTAATAAGCTATTTAAAACTGTATCGACATCAATGTTTGAATTTTGCTCAGCAGCAGTTTTGCTGATAATTTCAAGAATTCGCTTTTTACTATTACATTGAACCGCACATTTAGTGCGGTCCAAGCTGATTATGGTTTGAATATCCATCGTGGGTACTAATGTCTCTTCAGTTTTTCCTTGTGCTTCAACACCTGTCTGTCTAATTTATCTACCATGCTATCGATAGCGGCATACATATCAGTGTCTTCAGAGGATGCAAAAACATCCGCGCCACTAAGATGAACTGTCGCCTCTGCCTTTTGAGTCAACTTCTCAACGTTCAGTATCACGTGAACGTTCGAAATATGATCGAAATGTCTTTCCAGTTTACTAAATTTAGTATCGACATAATTACGCAACGAATCAGTGATCTCGACGTGATGACCAGTAAGGTTGATTTGCATATTTCGTCTTCCTTATGTTTTACCGCCTTATTTCTTACATTTTCTTTTAAATAAGGCTTTTGCGTTGGTTAGACGGTGGGATCGATAGAGACTCCCGGTATTTTGCTATTGTTCGCCTCGCAACTTTTATGCCTTGCTCGGCTAACAACTGTGCAATTTTGCTATCGCTTAGCGGTTTGCTGGGCGTCTCAGCGGCAATTAATTTCTTGATTAATGCCCTGATTGCAGTAGAAGAACACTCGCCGCCCGAATCTGTAGCAACATGGCTTGAAAAGAAGTATTTGAGTTCAAAAATACCTCGGGGAGTATGCATGTATTTTTGTGTCGTAACCCGCGAAATGGTTGATTCGTGCATGTCTACCATTTCAGCCACGTCATTAAGTACCATTGGCTTCATCATTTCAGGGCCGTGTTCAAAAAAGCCCATCTGTTGCTGAACAATACAATTAGCCACTTTAAGTAGCGTATCGTTACGTGATTCAAGGCTCTTGATAAACCATTTGGCTTCTTGCATATGCGAACGAATAAACTGTGAATCACTGCTGTTTTTGGCCCGGCGACTCATGGCGGCATATTGTTGATTCAGACTGAGCTTGGGTAAGCTGTCGGGGTTTAATTCGACCACCCAGCGCCCATTCTTCTTAGCAACCGACACATCAGGAATAACGTACTCAGGTTCCTTCGTAATCAACGCACTGCCAGGTCTTGGGTTTAATGTTTGCAATAACTTCATGGCTTCGCGAAGTTGATCTTCCTTCAGCCGTGATTTGCGCATCAGTGTACGGTAATCTTTGCTGCCAAGTAAGTCAGCGTAATCCTGAATGAGAATTTTGGCTTCCTCTAATGACGGAGTATCAGGATCAAATTGCTTTAATTGCACCATTAAACATTCTTGTGGAGAGCGAGAACCTGAGCCTATTGGGTCAAAAAGTTGAATGCGTTTAAGTACACATTCGACTTCATCTTCTTCGATCGGTTCTTCGGTGTCTTCATCATTGACACTTTGCAATATATCGTCAACAGTAACCGTTAAATAACCTGACTCGTCAATTGAATCAATAATGGCCGTGGCAATCATGCGATCGGTATCTGAAAATGGCGTTAGGCGCATTTGCCATAACAAATGGTCCTGAATATTCTCTGTGGTTTCGCCCTGAAAAACCTGTTCATCATCATTGGTTGATGACATGGGCGCGGGAGCGGAAGAGGCTGAATAATATTCGTCCCATGTGCTGTCAATTGGAAGCTCATCCGGCAGGCCATTGCTTTCCAATGCTTCACCTGAATCTAAATTATCACCGTTTTCTGAAGCAGACTGATTCGCATCGTCGTTATCGATGTTATTTTTTTCGCCACTTTCGTGTTCTGCACCTTCATCTACCTCTAAAAGGGGGTTGGAGTCCAGTGCTTCCTGAATCTCTTGTTGAAGATCAAGCGTTGACAATTGCAGCAGCTTAATCGCTTGCTGCAGTTGTGGCGTCATGGTTAACTGTTGACTAAATTTTAGCTGTAAAGATGGTTTCATCTACGTCTTATTAATGCTCTTGTACCAATGTAACCTAAGGAAGAAGCGTTAGTTAAACTATCATTCATGCTTTAACTATAGCCTGAATTGTTCACCAAGGTATACATCACGTACTTTTTGATTACTTAATACTTGTTGTGCATCGCCCTGAGCAATAAGTTCTCCGTGGCTGACGATATACGCCTTTTCACACACATCAAGCGTTTCCCGGACATTGTGGTCGGTAATGAGTATGCCGATACCACGGTCTCGTAAATGCTGAATTATCTTTTTTATATCGTTTACTGAAATTGGATCAACCCCGGCAAATGGTTCGTCTAACAATATAAACTGTGGATTAGCCGCTAGTGCCCGCGCTATCTCAACTCTGCGTCTTTCTCCACCGGAAAGACTCATGCCTGCACTATTACGTATATGGTTAATATTGAATTCATCAAGTAGGGCGTCTGCTTCTTCTTCCTGTTGAGCAGTATTTAAATCTTTACGCGTCTGCAATATCGCCATGATATTTTCGTGCACCGTGAGCTTACGAAAAATAGAAGCTTCCTGCGGTAAATAACCTATGCCATGTCTCGCCCTTTCATGCATAGGCAAATGGGTGAGTTCTTTATCATCTATATGGATGCGCCCCTTATTCGATGATACTAACCCTACAATCATATAAAACGTTGTTGTTTTACCTGCGCCATTCGGCCCGAGTAAGCCAACAATCTGGCCTGATGAAACACTTAGGCTTACATCCAACACGACCTTTCTGGATTTATATGCCTTGGCTAAATGTTCCGCTATTAATGTGGCCATAAATTAAGGTTGTTCCTTTTCACGCTTCGATGCTTCAGCTTCGTCTTGTTCGCTTATATCTTTGACGGTTTCGGGTCGGAAAATGGTTGTTACCCTTCCTTCAGAGTTCTTCTCATTACTGGTGGCAAGCAATTGCTCTTTGTTCATGTCATAGCTGATAGTATCACCCTTTACAGAACTCGTTTCCTGCTGTAACTCGGCATTCCCTTTTAATGAAATCATGCGCTTACTGACTTCATAACGAATTTCATTGGCCTGCGCTTTAACCAGCGTACCATCTTCCATTTTTTGCTGATAAAGCGCGGGTTTACCTCGCGCGATAAACACTTCCTTACCTTCACCTTTTGATGCGTTGACTTCAACTTCTTTTGCATTAATTTCAAGCGAGCCCTGGGTGATTCTGACGTCGTCTTTAAACAAGGATATTTTATTCTTGCCGTCAACAAACTGCGACTTCGCATCCACTTTTATTGGCTGCTGAAAATCTTTAGGACTTGCTAACCCCCAACATGAAAACAGGCTCAGGCTAATTAGTATTAGTAGCTTTTGGCGCAAACGTGGTTTGTACATGATCTATTAACTCATAATGTTTAGTACGTAGATTAGCAGTTAAGCCATTACTCTCGATAGTATAATCAACACCTTGAATTGTAACAGGTTGATCTGACGTCATTTGTCTCGTTTCGAGGTTTAATTGGATGAATTCGGTTTTCACTGATCGAATAAAGTCGTCAGGCCCACTGCTGGTTAACTCAACTTCTCTATCCAACTGAATAATATTGCCATTATACAAAGTACCTTCGTGTGCTTTTAGCTGCCAGGGCGTCTGCTTATCTTCGCCATATATGGAATACCGTGGTTGGCTAAAGGTAACAAACCCAAGTAAATCATAATGCTCCATAGTTTTGGCAAACACCTGATGGTTGATACTCCCTTCCTCATCATAAAGCGTAGTGGTGATATTCTTTGCTCGGTATGCCGGTTTATGTGCATCCTCTTGTTGCAACTTCTGTTGTTGCGGTTTATTGCTCATCCACGTGGGAAGATAAACCAAAACTGCGAGGGAGAACAGTGCTACGATACTGAGCTTTAGTCTGCTCATACACTGGCCCCGTGGATTACATCCAGTTCATTATTCGCCTGTAACAGGGTGTCGCAGACCTCACGAACTGCGCCAAATCCGCCGCGCATCGTTGTAACCCAGTTGGCCTGCTGTCGTACCAGAGGATGGGCATCGGCCACGGCTATTTTTACTTTTGCCTCATTAAACATTCCAATATCAGGCATATCATCACCGATGGCCGCCACTTCATCTGCTGACAGTTCCAATTGGGAAATCAGCTCTTGTGCGGCAGCGTGTTTCTTTTCGCAACCTTGAATAATGTGGGGAACATTTAATGCCTGCATACGTTGTTGAACGATTTCTGACTGTCTCCCTGTGATCACAGCAACACTAATGCCAATATTACCAAGCGCCTTGATTCCATAACCATCACGGGTATGAAATGCTTTGAGCTCTTCCCCGTGATTGCCTAAGTAAATCCGTCCGTCCGAGAAGACGCCATCAACATCGCAAAGTAGCAATCTTACTTGTTTTAATTGTTCAAATAAAACAGCGTCCAGTGTTGTATAGAGAGTTTTTATTTCGCTCATTACAGCACTCCGGCTTTTAATAACATATGCATATTAAATGCACCTACAGGTTGTTGTTCGTCATTTACCACCATAAGTGCGCTTATGCGATGAGCTTCCATGAGGTTTAATGCCTCCACCGCCAGATCATCAGGATGGACAGTGCGGCCCCCCGAGGTCATTACACTTTTAACTTGCGTATGATGAATATCGACACGAGCATCTAAAATACGTCGCAAATCACCGTCAGTAAATATGCCAATGAGCCGCCGTTGTTCATCTATCACGCCGGTCATACCCAATCCTTTTCGGGATATTTCCAGCAAAGCATCAGTGACCATGTCGTGGGGAGAAACAAGTGGCAGCTCATCACCGCGCAACATAATGTCATTGACTTTCAGCAACAACTTACGGCCCAAACTACCACCAGGGTGGGAAAGGGCAAAGTCATCGGAAGTAAATCCTTTGGCGTCCAGCAATGCGATAGCTAACGCATCGCCCAGCACCAGTGTTACCGTAGTGCTGGAGGTTGGTGCAAGGCCTAGTGAGCAGGCTTCTTTTTCGACAGAGATATCTAATACAACATCGGCATGGCTGCCCAATGCACTTGTTTTGTTATTGGTCATCGCTACGACAGGCACACCAAGTCGTTTAACGACTGGTAATATATTAAGTAATTCACCCGTCTCGCCGCTGTTCGAAATCGCTAAGAGCACATCTTCATCGCCGAGCATCCCAAGATCGCCATGGTTAGCTTCACCAGGATGCATAAAGAACGAAGGTGTACCGGTACTGGCCAGGGTTGCAGCTATTTTATTACCAATATGTCCAGATTTACCCATACCACTTACGACCACCTTGCCTTTACAATTAAGCAGTAATTCGCAGGCATGTTCAAAGTCACTGCCTAACCGTGAGGACAACTGGTTAATCGCCTCTTGTTCTACTTGAATTACTTTTTTCGCAGATGTAATAAATGAATGTTCTGTCATTACTTATCCAAATAGCCAGTATTGATACAACAAGAAACTCATCACTAAAATGAAGCCTTCTACACGATTGATTTGTCGGCGTCCTTTCAAGTCAAAACTAAACAGAAATAACGTTAGCGTCAGCCCCAACATAACGTACATGTCTCGTTGGTGTGCTCCATCTTCAAGTAAACCGGGCGCGATTAACCCAGGCATGCCAAGTACAGCTAACAGGTTGAAAATATTCGAGCCAATAATATTGCCCAATGCCAGATCGTCTTCCCCTTTTTTTACGCCCGCTATACAAGTGGCTAATTCAGGCAAACTGGTCCCTAACGCTATAATTGTCAGCCCGATCACTAAATCGCTGATGCCAAAATACTGGGCGATATATACCGCTGAATCTACTAAAAACTGTGCACTTAACGGAAGTAAGACTAGCCCAAGTCCTATCCAGAAAACGGCCGCTCCCGTATTGACATCTCTGGGGATCTCATCGGCTGTTTCAGCCATCAGAGGGTCGCTCTTATCGACTTGTAAGGAGAGCCATGCCATGCCTGCCAGCACAAAGACGAACAAGCCGATTAAAATCATACCTTCAAAGCGTGCCAGCTCACCATCAAACATAAAAAACATCGCAATGAGAGTGATGATTATCAGTACCGGCATCTCTCTTTTAAGCGTGATAGATGATACCACCAACGGTTTGACAAGCGCAGTAATACCCAATACCAATGCTATGTTTGTAATGTTGGACCCTAATGCATTACCTACTGCGGTATTCATGTTACCGTTTGCAGAAGCCATTGCTGAAACGACGATTTCCGGCGCAGAAGAGCCCATGGCGACGATGGTTAAACCAATCATCATCGGTGACACGCCAATGTTCCGCGCTAATGCCGATGCCCCGTATACAAACCTGTCGGCACTCCAGCCTAAAACAATTAAACCCACAACAAAGATAGTTATTTGTAAAAGCACTCTATTTCACTTCTCACGTATTACAGCATGTGACTTTGTAAAGATTGTCGCAAAAACAATGGCTTTTGCCTAATATATTTGGGCTAGCTTAGTCATTTACACAAAATTTACATTCGTAAATTTCGAACATACCTTGTAACTTTTTGCTTTTGCCACTTCTACTTGAAAAAGCGTACAATAGCCTCATAAAACCAGATCGCATTCCTAATGCTGTTGAAGGGTAGCACAAAATCGGCTCGCCATTTGCTTACCGTGCACTCGTTTACTAAGTATTTGCGAAAACTTTTAGGTGTTCGCTGGTTTACTTTACTCTTTTTTTTACGTCAAGGATCGTAATCGAACAAATGGACAATCTGGTAGAAATTGATGACATCACCTTTAGCCGAGGCGATCGCGTTATATATGACGGGATTACCATTGGTGTACCTAAAGGCAAAATCACTGCTGTGATGGGACCGAGTGGGATCGGTAAAACGACACTGCTGAAATTGATTGGCGGACAGCTGCATCCAGATAAAGGCGATATCCGTTTTGACAATGATTCAATCGTTAAAATGAGTCGAAGTCAGTTGTATATAACACGCAGACGCATGAGCATGCTTTTTCAGAGCGGTGCATTATTTACTGATATGACTGTGTTCGACAATGTGGCGTTTCCATTACGCGAACATACGCAACTGAGTGAAGATATTATTGCCACCATTGTTGCTTTAAAGCTACAGGCGGTTGGCTTGCGCGGAGCATCTGCGCTGATGCCTTCGGAGCTTTCCGGCGGGATGGCGCGGCGGGCTGCACTCGCTCGTGCGATCGCACTAGATCCGGATTTGATTATGTTTGATGAGCCTTTCGCGGGTCAGGATCCTATATCGATGGGCGTACTGGTCAAGCTTATCCGAGAACTGAATGATGCACTGAATCTAACCAGCGTGGTGGTAACGCATGATGTTAATGAGGTACTTACCATTGCTGACTACATTTATATACTGGCTGACAAACGCATTATAGGACAAGGGACGGCACAACAGATTCGTGAAAGTGACTCTGAACTGGTGCAACAATTTTTAAAAGGTCAGGCTGATGGTCCGGTTCCTTTTCATTATCCTGCGCAAAATATGGAAGAGGCGATGTTTGGAGCGAAGCCATGAAGGCAATACAGGCCATAGGCGCTAAAACTATTTCGCGTTTTGCCGCGGCAGGCAGAGCTGCGCTAATGCTGTTCGGTGCGTTAATAGCAATACCGAAAGTTAAAAATATATCCCTTACCATCAAACAGATCTATGTGGTAGGAGTTCAGTCTCTGTTAATCATTCTGGTGTCAGGATTGTTCATCGGAATGGTAATGGCGCTTCAGGGTTATACTATTTTAGTGGATTATGGCGCTGAGGCGAGTTTAGGACCGATGGTGGCGTTATCGCTATTACGGGAGTTGGGGCCCGTTGTCACCGCATTGTTATTTGCAGGTAGAGCGGGATCAGCGTTAACTGCTGAAATTGGCTTAATGAAGGCAACTGAACAGTTAAGCAGCTTAGAAATGATGGCTGTAGATCCGCTAAGAAGAGTGGTGGCACCTCGTTTTTGGGCGGGGCTGATTTCAATGCCCATGCTCGCATTGTTGTTCAGTGCGATTGGTATATTAGGTGGCCACCTGGTGGGGGTCGACTGGCTTGGGGTTGATAGCGGAAGTTATTGGTCCATCATGCAATCCACCGTTGATTTTGATAAAGACGTGCTCAACGGTGTTATCAAAAGCCTCGTTTTTGCCACAGTTGTAACCTGGATTGCTATTTTCAAAGGCTATGATTGTATCCCTACGTCAGAAGGGATCAGCAAAGCCACAACAGAAACTGTTGTGTTTTCATCCCTGGCTGTGCTGGGATTAGATTTCGTTTTAACCGCACTGATGTTCGGGATTGATTAAGGAGTGACAATGAACAAGTACAGAGTGGAACTGATGGTGGGCGTATTTGTCCTGTTGACAATTGCTGCGGTTTTACTGCTTGCGCTGAAGGTAGCTAATCAGACCATTACTAACCAAGGGGAAACATACACCTTGTTCGCTAAGTTCGATAACATCGGTGGGCTGAAAACACGCTCAGCAGTGAAAGTGGGGGGGGTAATCATTGGTCGGGTCGCTTCGATTAAGTTGGATCAAGAAGACTTCACTCCAGTGGTTGAGTTGAGCATTTTGCAGGAATACAATGAGTTTCCAGAAACCAGCTCAGTATCCATTCTGACTTCCGGCTTGTTAGGTGAACAGTACGTTGGATTCCAACCTGGCTTTGCCATTGATGGGGTAGAGAACTTAAAAGACGGCGATTATCTTCAAGACACCAAATCTGCATTAGTACTGGAAGATTTGATTGGTCAGTTCTTATTTAATCGCGGAAAAAGTGAGTAGTGAAGACTCACTTTAGGACTATTTATTTTTAGAGTGTTAGGAGCGTAAGCGTGAAAAAGTTAACGGTGATCATTGGACTGTGGGTATGTGCAATTTTTGGTGCAAACGCAGCACAAACGATTAACGAAGAAAATCCATATGAGTTGGTTCAGGATGTCGCGATGAAGACCTTCAACAGGATGAAGGAGAATCAACAGCAAATTGAAAAAGATCCGGAAGTGCTCCGCACCATTATGGAAGAAGAGCTACTACCTCATATTGACTACCAATTTGCCGCATTCATGGTGTTAGGTAGACATTTTAAGTCAGTCCCAAAGGCTAAATTATCAGAATACGTTAATGTATTTAGACAATACCTAATTACGACCTACGCTGTGGCGATGGGGTACTATGATAATCAGGAAGTGGAATTCGAACCGGAAGCGTCATTTGAAGATAAGAAAAGTGTTACCGTTCGGGCCATAGTAAAAGACGATGATCGACCCGAAATTAATATCGCGTTTAAAGTGCGCAAAGATAGCCGGACCAATGAATGGAAAGCGTACGATATGGTTGCTGAAGGTATCAGTATGCTGAACAGCAAGCGCAGTGAATTCGAGTCGATCCTAAGGCAGGAAGGTATTGATCAGGTCATTGCATTAATGAACGACAAGATTTCAAAACCTGTTCAGCTTAAAGAACGTGAAACAACTGCGGAATAATACGTGAATCCTATTTTTCAGGTGAATAATGATGGCAAGGTAGTGGTTAAGAGAAATCTTGACCGTGATGTGTTGGCGAAAAACTGGTGGGATATGCTCAACACCGAGCAGCGTCAGCAACTTACCTCAATAAAGCAGTGTGAATTTGATTTGAGTGGCGTTGAGCGTATTGATAGCGCGGGGTTGGCCTGGTTAATTAATGCCATACGAGATGGCCGTCAGCAAGGTATTTCTCTGACACTAACTGACGCTCCAGCTAAGCTGATAAAACTTGCCAAAATCAGTGAGATGGATAATCTGCTACCCTTGTCAGAAGCAACAGCAGTGTAAACATAGAATTTTAAAGGTTATTAATGGAAGCAAAAGAAATTGAAACGGTATTATCCACGGCGCTGGATCTTGCCGAGGTGCATGTGAAGCAAGATGGGTCACATTATACCATTATCGCAGTCAGTGACGAGTTAAGCGAACTGAGTCGAGTGAAAAGGCAACAAGCTATTTACGCTCCACTTTCAGATAAAATAGCAGACGGCACTATGCACGCTATATCCATTAAAACGTTTTCTGAAAAAGATTGGCAGCGTGAGCGCCAATTCCATTTACCATCATAAACAGTAGGTTATTTCCGTGGAAAAATTGATAATAACAAAGAGTCCACCTCTGAGAGGGGAAGTAACCATTTCGGGGGCAAAAAATGCCGCTCTGCCGTTATTAATGACAACCCTTTTAACCGATTCCCCATGCCATTATTCTAACGTGCCGGCTCTGCGCGATATCAATACCACGGTCGCGTTGTTGAAAGAACTAGGGGTGAGGGTGGATAAGCATGCGGATAATCAAGTGCATTTATGTGCAAGCGATTTATCCAGTGTGACGGCATCTTACGACCTGGTGCGAACAATGCGGGCATCTATTCTGGTGCTTGGTCCGTTGCTAGCGAAGCAAGGTAAAGCAAATGTTTCTTTACCTGGGGGCTGTGCTATTGGCGCTCGTCCAGTAAATTTGCACCTTTCTGGCCTGGAAAAAATGGGTGCAAACATAGAGGTCGATGAAGGTTATATTCGCGCAGAGGTCAATGGCAGACTCAAAGGCGCGAGAATTTTCATGGATATGGTCAGTGTCGGGGCCACAGAAAACCTGATGATGGCGGCTACGTTGGCGGAAGGTACGACGATTTTAGAAAACGCTGCCAGAGAGCCCGAGATTGTTGATCTGGCCGCCTGTCTAACCAGTATGGGCGCAAAAATTTCCGGCGCGGGCACGGATAATATAACGATTGAAGGCGTAAATTCCTTAACGGGCTGTGAGTACAGTGTTCTGCCTGATCGAATTGAAACCGGAACATTTTTAGTGGCAGCAGCAGTAACAGGCGGAAAGATAAAATGCCTTGATGCTGCACCTCATACACTGGATGCGGTATTAGACAAGCTTGAGCAGGCCGGCGCGAAAGTCAGCATCGGTGATGATTGGATTGAGCTTGATATGGAAGGCCGTACGTTACATGCGGTAAACGTGAAGACGGCACCTCATCCCGCTTTTCCTACCGATATGCAGGCTCAGTTTGTAACACTTAATTGCGCGGCGAGTGGGACTGGAGTCGTGACTGAAACTATTTTCGAAAATCGTTTTATGCATGTTCCTGAACTTCAAAGAATGGGAGCCCAAATTGCTTTGGAAGCGAACAGCGCTGTGACCAACGGCAGCTCTAAGCTTAAAGGGGCTCCAGTAATGGCGACTGACCTGCGCGCGTCAGCTAGTTTAGTCATCGCGGGATTACTGGCAGAAGGTGAGACGCATGTTAACCGTATCTATCACCTTGATCGGGGGTATGAGCGGATAGAAGAGAAGTTGAATAATCTTGGCGCCAGCATCCGACGAATAAATAGCCAAAATACAGGTCGTTAAAAATGCCGCTTTATGCGGCATTTTCATATCCGCTCTTTGTCAATGGTCACATTGCAATGTGACAAGCAAGACATGGACTTTTTAAGCCAATCCGCCGGCAATGTAATGGAGAAAACTATCTGATTGACGTTGCGGCGCTATCCTATCCCGCCATTGTAACTTCACTTTTATAAGTAATTCTCCGATATAGGCGACTCAGCCTTTTCAGCACACATCCACAAGGCCTAATAAAAGATTCTCGGCAGAAGCATTCGATAAGGAAATGTTCCGACTGCAATGAAGATGAACCGGCCTTTGTTCCAGATTGTTTGCCTTACTGGCCTGACTAACGTAGTTGCTAATGACTTAGGTTAGCGGGTGCAACTTAGCTTTCGTCTAAGTGCATAAATTTTTCACACCTGCGTAAAGCGTAAGTTGTTATTTTTCTTATTATAATTTCAGAAATAAGATTAACTCAATGTAATAAAGAGACTTGTGCGAATTTTGTACAGCCTGAAGTTACTGAATTAGAACAAATTTTAAACATCGCATTTTCATACTCGGATATTTTGTCACTACCCGGTAAGGGCGAATGGTGTGCACATTGCATTCAACTAATTGAAGTTATTACTTTTACAAGAAGTTATTATTTTTACAAGGAGGCACAAATGCTCAATGCGAAGAAAAGTATTTTAAGAACTTCATTGATTGCTACGTTGGGGTTAACCGCGGTTGTGGGATGCTCCAGCAACGATGAGAGTCGTTTCGCCGAAACATGCGATAGTGCAACTATGGCTCAACTGAACAAGCTCAATGAATCTTTAAATAGTGCAATATATCAGGAAAACGTCCAGTGGGATCCTGCTGAAGCAGTGGTCATAAAAAGTGAGTTAGAAGAAGCATTAAATAACTGCGATCCACAATCGTCTTCTGCCCTTATTGCGCGTGCTGAAACAGAAGTATCTAATTACGAGCGACAACATGCTAAGGAAGTAAAAGAGCGTGAAGAACAACGAATTGCTCAAGAGCGAGCGCAGAAAGAAAACATGCGTTATCTAGCGAAGGCAGAAAAAGAATGGGAACAGGTTCAGACGTACGATAACCTTACTGAAGAGCAGCGTGATATGAAAATGGAAGGACAGGCGGCGTTAGAAAATGAAGAGGGCCGCGAGTCGTATAATATCTTAAGTAGTCTGCACGCTGATTTACGTGATCGCATAGAAGAATATGTAGTTAAAGAAGGCGATACCTTATGGGATATCGCATCTCGTTCACAAACCTACGATAATCCATGGCAATGGCCAGCAATCCACGACGAGAATCGGGATAAAATCGATGATCCAGATTTGATTTACCCGGGACAAAAGTTAATGATTGATAAAAATGCTCAGCAAACTGAACTTACCGCGCAAGCGCGAAGAAACGATTTATTGCGTTAGTTGACTTCACAATTGATTTGTTGAGATTAAACAGAAAGGGGCCTGGTCCCCCTTTCTGTTTTTTAGCGTATGGGTGTTGTTCCTGACCAGTCCCCTTTTCACGGTTCCATATAGAATATGATGAGTTAATTTTCATCTGCAAAGGCAAATTCTTACCCTCATTTCATTACACTCAGCGTTTTTCCAGCAAGAACTATCTCCCAGTTTAAGCGGATGGCTACGTATGACCCGCCCCCTAGTTATTATTTATAAACTAGGGAGCAAGGCACAAAATAATAAAGCGGTTACGCCGAAGCTGTCGGTTTTTTTAACAGTTTTGTGACATGTGGATTTGAGAAATCTGTAATCACTTGTAATTTAATATTTAAATTTTAAGGTATAAAAATTGCTCAAAATTTAACCAGCACAATAAGCGTCGAGTCTATTGGTTTTGGCAGAGGTATTCGCTTCACAATAACGAATAACCGGAAAAAATTATGAAGAAGGTTACAAAAACATTAATGAATGTAGTTTGCTTCTTAACTATGGCCGTTTCAATTTCGACAAGTGCAGCGCTCATAGTTCACGACTCGTATTATGGCAATGTCGCAATGTCTTCAGATGGGTTTGGAAGCTCATCTGACAGCGGCACGATAAGCGCTAGCGTGGATGCGGGTTCGACCGTGCTGGCAGCCTTTTTATACACAACAACGCAGGGCTCCGAATCAACCCCAACGGTTTTACTCAACGGCACTGTCGTATCATTTGGCCCGGAAGTCGTAAACACTAGTCAAGCTCAGCTAGGCATGCACAGGGCCGATGTCACTTCCATTGTTAAATCTATCATCGAATCCGGTTCAGGAGGAATTTACGACTTTTCTATTGAAGAGACCGTTGGCGGCGCATACGTTGACGGTAGCGGTTTGGTCATCGTATACGAGAACAGTGCATTGCCCCTGGCTTCCGTTGGGCTGTTAGATGGTTTCTCTGATGTGACAGGTGATTCAACCTCAATTAATTTTGCCAATCCGTTAGATCCAACCGATCCGGGCTTCTTCGCGGAAATGATCTTGGGTATTGGTTTTAGTTGTTGCGATCAAGCCTCGCAAGTGTCAATTAATGGTGAATTGTTAACTGAAAATGCTGGGAACTTCGACGATGGAGAGCGTGCTGATGGTGCATTAATTACCTTCGGTAGTTTTAATGACCCTTTTTCGCCCAGGTTACCTGGTTATGAAGAAGATACTGAACGCTATAACCTGATTGATTTTATCAGTACGGGTGATACCTCAATAACGGTAAATACACTAAATCCATCTGGGGATGACAATATCTTTTTCGCCGGCTTTTATGTAGCTGGGGCAGCAGGCTTCAACGAACCTCCGCCTGTAGTGCCGCCGGTTCAGCCACCTATCCAGCCTCCACCAGCACCACCGGTCGAGCCACCGCCAGTTCCACCTGAAGAGCCTACGCCTCCTCTGGAACCTTTTGTGGATGTTACCGAGCCTTTGACAATCAGCTTGTTTATGGCAATTTTACTCGGGTTGGCTGGTCGGCGAAGAACAGCATAGTTCCCGGTTGGTTGCGAAAAAGCCAGTATGTGTGCTGGCTTTTTTAGATGTGCAGCATCGACGGTGTGAGTTTTCGCCTCATAGTGTCAATAACCTTTATGGTTAACTGAAAAAGCGAAATAAATAATCGGTTAGGTAGTAAGCAAGATCGTTTTTTAAGTGACTAGTGTTGCCAGCCAGAATTAATTCGCATGGTGGGTAAGATGATTTTGACACTGTCGATTTATTTTACAATGCTGGGTAACATTCGATTGGAAGATTGCCTCATAACGCATAGAGATTAGATAAGCCCTACGCACCTAATTCTGCAACGACGACCTTAAACGTAATTAATTCGTCCCCTCGGCTTATTTCTAATTCTAACTCGGTGCCGGGGGCAGTTTCGGCAATCATATCTAACGTTTTAGAGGCACTTTCCAGACGTACACCGTCTATAGCCAGGATCATGTCACCGGCTTTCAGGCCCGCTTTACCAACAGGGCTGTTATTCGACACCGCAGTGACAACAATGCCTGGTCCACCGCGATATTCTTGACCGATAAAGCCTAATTGCCCGCGGGTTACCTTTCCTTCAGTGATGATCTCATCCATCACGCGTTTGGCTAATTCATAAGGCACAGCGAAATTAATCCCGTCTACATTTCTTACTCTGCGCGAGGAGTCGCGAACCTGGAAATTAGCATTGGTAATCCCTACTAAGTAGCCGTTACTGTCAACCAGTGCCCCTCCTGAGTTTCCCTGATTTAAGACGGCATCCGTTTGGATAAAATCCACATAATTGGATAACCCATTGCGTCCTGCTCGACTAACAATGCCATGAGTAATGGTTTGGCCCAAATCATAGGGATTACCAATGGCCATCACTAAATCGCCAACGCGAAGATTTGGTTCTTTTAACTGGGGTATTACGTGTAAATTATCAGCATTTACTTTCAATACGGCAAGGTCAGTCAGGGGGTCGTTGCCTATGATTTGTGCCTCAAGTACTCGTCCGTCCTGTACGGCAACAAATATACTGTCGGCATTTTGTACTACATGGTGGCATGTTAACAGGTATCCGTTTTCGGTCATTATCACGCCAGAGCCCAGGCTGGTTCGCTCTCTAGGCTGATTTCTGAATAGGCCGGTATCATTTTCGATACTAACACTATATATGTTAACGACAGCAGGTGCAGCCTGACTTAAGGAATTGAAATGGGACTCGCGAACGGGGGATAAAGGGGATTCACTGAAAATGTTCTCTGAAAAACCACTGCCTTTGCGCAGGTCAGGTACCAGCAGCAATATAAGAACAGCAACAACGAGTCCAAGAAGGACAGCTTTAAATAGGTAAGTGATAAGCCGAGTACCAGACACAATAGCACATTCTCTGTAGTCACAAATTTAGAGTGATCTGAATATCAATCTAACACATGAAAAATAAACCAAAACAAAGAATAACACTGTTGAAAGTGATCGCCAATAAAAAGGAGGGCAGCGCATACAGCGCTGCCGATGATAAGCTTTTAGCGGATAACCAAATAAAGTGTGGAATTACCGCGTCTGACATTTAACGCTATAACACCTGTGGCAGAGTCGAGCGCATCACGGAACTCGCTAACCGTTGTTACCCGGTTACGGTTTACGCCTATGATGACGTCCTCCATTTGCAGGCCAATTCGGGCTGCAGGGCTGTTACGTTGCAACTCTGATACCTGCACTCCAGCGTTTCCTGCCCCATCGTCGCCATTGATTAAGGTCGCACCTTCCAATGCGGGGTGGATTTGCGCGGCGGTAACTTCGGATTGTGTCGCATCATCTAATACCACATCAACATTCATTTTATCGCCTTTACGTAACACTGTTAATTCAACTTCGGCACCCGCACCCATGCTTGCTATTTTTGCGCGCAGTTCGGCAAAGCTATGTAGGTTTCTTCCATTGACAGCGGTGATAATGTCACCTGCCTGCAAGCCTGCTTTTTCAGCTGCCGATTCAGGTTGAACCTCGCTGACGAAAGCGCCGATATTGACTCTGGCATTCATTGCTTCAGCCAACCCGGCATCCACATCGCTACCTAAAATACCCAGCAGACCGCGACGAACCTCACCGAATTCTGCGATTTGGTCAATAAGGCTTTTCATCATGTTGCTAGGAATGGCAAAACCAATACCAACGTTACCTCCATTGGGACCAAAGATAGCGGTATTAATGCCCACAAGCTCGCCTTTTAAATTGACCAATGCGCCACCGGAGTTACCTCGGTTGATGGCCGCATCTGTCTGAATGTAATCTTCATAGCCACCTATATTCAGACCTGAACGGCCCAATGCACTTACAATCCCCGAAGTGACTGTTTGCGATAATCCAAAAGGATTGCCCACCGCGACGACAAAATCGCCTACGCGTATCTTGTCTGAGTTGGCGATTGGCAGGGCTGTGAGATCTTTTGCATCTATTTTTAATAAAGCAATATCGCTTTGCTCATCTTCACCTAGTTTTTTCGCTTTGAAGACTCGGCCACCGGTAAGTTTTACCGTGATCTCATCTGCATTGTGAACAACGTGAGCATTGGTAACGACATAGCCTTTTTCGGCGTCTATGATAACCCCGGAACCCAGACCTCTAAAAGGACGTTCCTGAACTTGCTCTTGTGGACCACCAAAGAAATACCGAAACATTTCAGGAACTTGTTGGCGAGCGGTTTGTGTTCCTTCAACAGCGATGCTTACCACTGCGGGGGTGGCTTTTTCCAGCATGGGTGCCAGTGAAGGCACTTCGTTATCTTTATCGTTGCCGAAAAAAGGTAACGCAGCCGAAGCATGCATGTGAAGACCAAAGGCGCCAACTACAATACCTGACACCATCAACATCTGGCGAAAACGCTTATTCATATTCGCTTACACTCCTTACAATACAATGCGATATATGTGGTTAACTCAGAGACTGAAGGGAATCTAAAAAAGTTCCCTAATCAGGACTTTTCCTCGGTAGATTGCTCAGCAGAACCGACGAATAACCCAGAACCAGTATTAGCAAAGTCAAGGGGCTGCGCGCTGGCAGCTTTAGGTGCTTTACTCTTTTCCTTGCCTTTTAGATTATTTCTTAAATAAGAAGCCGCTTGCTCACCATAAAAAGGAACGCGCGGTGAGTCTTCACTGTCGCCTTGTCGCAACAACAATTCATATTCTTCGACTTGCTGCTTAAGCGAATAACACTGACTTTCAATGTCTTCAATCGTCTGACGAGTCTGGTGAATATGGTGCTCTGCCTGTTGCGCCATCATGTCTTTAATAGATTGCTCGGCGCGCATTTCAACATTGCCGTTATCCGACCCAGTATAAATATGACGAGCAACAAAAAATCCTATAATCAGGCCT
>CAZROH010000067.1:0-17869 GCA_964601635.1 uncultured Alteromonas sp.
ACAGGGGACCTGCCGATTATGAGTCGGATGCTCTAACCAACTGAGCTATGGGGCCATTGAAGTGATGCTCGAATAACCCAAACAGGATTTTCGAAGCGGGGCGAAGTATAAGCACTTTTTTTCTGCTTGTCACCCCACTTAACTTGAGTTTTGTTGACGAAGCGGTTCGTTTGATTAAAAAGTGCACGGCTTCAATTCCGTTAAGATATTTCGCCATTAGGTAACTGTGCCTGGACTTTGTTAGGACGCATATAATGCGGCTGTTCAAACATGTTTATTTTCGTCTTAACTATGCGACTTGAAAATTCTGATAGGCGGGGCTTCTCCTTTTTTCGACCTTGTCAGGTTAAATGTGGCAAACAGACGGCTACATAACAAAAGTATCATCACTACGCCTAAGGAACCACCACCCCCACCGTTGTTATCTGTCGCAGGCTCGTCGATGTTGTCTCCATCGCCATTATCATTACTTGCTGACACGGTAATCGTCACGCTGTCGCTTGCACTGGCGCCTAAGTCATCCGTGACTGTGAGCGTTAAAACAATAGTGGTTGCGGTTTGCGGCGCGACAAAGAACGGCGTGAGGCTGTCTGTTTGTGATAGTGAAATTACCTCGCCTTCAGATTGCTGCCATGAATAGCGAAGCGCATCATTCTCAGGATCGCTCGCACTGGCCGTTAGGTTAACTTGCGCCCCCGCGCTGACGGTTTGATTTGCACCCGCGTTGACCTGCGGTGGCTGATTCGATTCGTTGTCTTTTATGATTAACGTGGCGGTGGCAATATCGCCCACCGGGTTATCTTGTGAGCCGGTGAGTGTGATAATGACAGTTTCTGCGTCTTCATCAATATCATCATCAAACACGGTGATTGGTATCAGTTTGTCTTGATCCTCCCCGTCTTCCCAGCGCAGTTCTCCGCTTTGCGGTTGAAAGTCACCACTGCTGGCGGTACCAGCGCTGATTTCATACTGAACACGCAGTGATCCTTGCGTACCTCCCACGCGAGCGACATTAATATTGTATAAGCTTATGGTTTCAGCGACTTCAAAGCTGTCATCGATAAAATTGGCAACGCCCTGATTACCTTTGTCACTGTCAATACGAACGGTTATCAGGCCAGCCCCTCTTTTCACATCACCTGTTGAGGGGGTAACCAACTTTATAAAAAATGTTTCGATGTACTCGTTATCATCGTTCTCATTGATACTGACCGTTATGGTTTGATCAGGATCTGCCGGTGAGTTCCAATTTAAAATGCTATCGCTGGCGGTGATATCCGTATTGTTAGCAGAGCCGTATAAAATACGGTACCCCACATTAATATTGCTCGAGCCCTCTCGTTGCACGGTAAAGTCTGCGGATTCGCCAGGCTGCACGGTAACGTCCTTTACGGCAAAGCCTACCTTGGCATTTGCATTTGCTACCGTGTCATCGCGAAGAATGAATAAACCGCCCTGTATGTCACTCACTAAAATTATTCCGCTGGGCAGGAATGGGTATACCCCCCAGGCTCCGTTAAATGACGCGTTGTCTGACGTTGGAAACGTATCAAAGAAGCCAATCTGTTCTGGTGCAGTGGGGTCGCTGATATCCAGTACCGTTAACCCGCGTTCGTAGTTCGACATATAATAACGGTTGCCTTTGGCGAAGCCATTGTGATCCGTTGCCTGCGAATCACCTTCCCAGGTTGCCACCAGTGTCGGGTTGGTCAGATTGCTCATGTCGAATACATGTACTGTGGTATTTAAGCTAAGTGAGGATTCATCCATCTCATCATGCACAAACAAGTATTGGGTATTTTCGCTTGGCCAGCCGCTGTGCGTGTAGGCAATATTAGGGTAGGTCACCTCAGATATTTGATGAGCGATATCAGGATTACTGTGATCCCAGATACGCACGCTTTGTTCGTTAAAATCAATTATTACATTGCAGGAAGACGAGCTTGAGCCCATACAATCACGCTGCGCACGCGTTGCGCCTGTGCTGAAGCCGGTAATATCATGGGCGTAATCTTCTCGTAAGCCGGTTGCCGAGGTGTAGGAAGCCGTGGGCTTTGAGGGAGAGGTCAGTCTATAACTTCGCCACGCCCCGTTGTAATTTTCAGAACCCGCAACATGCAGTTGCGATACCCCATCGGGGAGGGAGATATTCAACCCCGGATCTGTATGTGAAATATAGATGTTATGGGCTCTGGTATCGTCCATTAGCGGGTCAATTTCACTAATGCTTTCTGGCAACCGGTTTAAATCGATAATGCGGACACCTTCGCTGATCTCATCTGCGCTGATATACGCATAGGCGCGCCAGGTATTGGTGGCGTTATTAAAATACTGATATACCTTAATATCGCGCCAGGCGGTTGGCGCTCCGTCAATGGTACCGACTATCTGAGGGGACTCGGGATTGGTTACTTCCACCACAGCCACCCCTTGCCGCAGACCGATGATGGCATATTCTTTCATGGTGTTCAGGTCAACGTGGCCCCAAATATCATTGGCAGAATTTGAGTCGGTAGGAAAGTCAGTCAAAGGAATATGGGCGAGCAAGGCGATATTTTGGCAGCTAAACCCCTCTGCCATACCATCAATACAATCACTTGCATTATGACGTGTGGCTAATTGAGTTACGGTGCGTGTGATACGTTCCGTCACGTTTGTCGCCACGTCTTTTTTTCCATCAGCAATTATATTAAAGCCTTGCTCAGAAAGCTGACTGGCGAACGTCACCGGCACGCCTGACAGCACCGTGTCGTAAGCACTGGGGTTCTGTACCTGGTAGTGATCAGCCTGACTGTAGCCGCCATACACCGCTATCAGCTCGCTAATCAGATAGAATAATGTTTCTTCATTTGTAACCGGATACCTGCCTGCTGCAACTAATACCTTATCGCCTTTATTGGCCTGAGAAGCTGCATAGGCGATGGAACGACACGGCCGAAAGCGATTATCACAGTTTCCTGTGTCGGTACCACTTATGGCTACGAAGCGGGTTTTATCGTTCTCACCATGGGCGTGAATAACTTGACTGATCGCAAGGCTTAGCATCACAATTACATAGGACAGGTAAGGTTTCACTCAAATTCACCTAATTACTTAATACGTATTACTTTTGACGTTGACATAGACCTTTAAAACTTAGCAGAGCGGTTACTAATTGTGCAGTTTTTGAAGCAAACTTCTTTTCGCCTTATTGTGTTAGGCATCAGTCTGGTTTTGGCCGGATGCGAAGATTTTACTTCTTATAGTCAGGCAGGGGGCGAAATCCCTGTTTTAATTAAAGGTATGAATAACGAGAAATGCCCCAACGAAATCAGGCTGGCGGGCGAACAGTGGCAAATTGAATATCTCGGTTTTTATGCCAGTTACCCTGAAATTCGTGTTGATGGAAGGTGGCAGCGAATGAAATTCAGAGAAACTGAATGGCAGACGCCCCATATTGCATTGTTGAAGCTTCACGATAGCTGTGGCGGAAAAGAAGCGAGCAATATGCGCCTTCAATTAGATGCATCAAAGGAGCTAATGAAGTTGGCTACGGCATTCAGGTTTACATTGGGGCTGCCCTTCACCGAAAACCATGCTAACCCGCTTACACAACCCTCTCCACTTAATGACAGCTCGATGTTTTGGTCTTGGCAGGATGGTCACAAGTTTTTTCGGGTGGATCTGCGACAAAAAGAAAATCCGGAACATACGTTTTCCTATCATTTAGGGAGTGTGGGCTGCGTGTCAGAGTCGGCGGTGCGCCCACCAGATAAGTCATGTACGTTCACTAATCGGGTGAATGTGATATTGCCTACGAACCAACTGGATTATGAACTGGAATTGGCGGTGTCATTACCGCATTTAATCATGCAAACCAATATCGTAAAGTCGGATGGTTGCAAGTTTGAAGCACCAGATACCGGAATTTGTAACCGCTTAATGAGGAATTTACAGAATAGACCGTGGCTAAGCTGGAATTAAAGTGTGTGATCCTTTGCCTGTTCGGCTGGTTGATGGTGGGCTGTCAACCTGCGAGCACCCCTTACGCGTTTGCGTTACCTGAAAACGTTCCCCCCCCTGCCATTCCTTCTGATAACCCGATGACGGAAGAAAAAGTCAAATTGGGGCGTAAGCTATTTTATGACACTGCTTTAAGCGTTAATCGAACGCAGTCTTGTGCATCGTGTCATCAGCAGCAATATGCCTTTGCGGAACCTATCGCGCATGCTACTGGTGCTACGGGGGAAGCGCTTTCGCGCAACTCAATGGCGCTGGTCAATGTAGCCTACAATAGTGCATTTACCTGGGCACATAATGGGTTGTCACATATCGAGAAGCAATTACTCATCCCGCTGTTTAACGAATCACCTGTGGAATTGGGCGTAACGGGGAATGAAGAAGAAATTCTTAAGCGATTGAACTCTTCTGAATATACAATGTTATTTAAGCAAGCATTTGGTGCGCAAGCGCCTAATTTTGATTTTATTGTCAAGGCACTGGCCAGTTTTGTCAGATCACTGATATCGTTTAACAGTCCCTTTGATCAATATGCCTATCAAGGTGATGACAGTGCACTGTCTTCACAGCAACTTAAAGGCATGAATCTATTTTTTTCCGAGCGTACCGAGTGTTTCCATTGCCACGGGGGGATCAACTTTAGTCAGTCGAGCACCCATACAGGACAGAGTTTAATTTTACAGCCTTTTCATAATACCGGTCTGTATAACGAAGATGAAAAGGGAGCGTATCCAGCGTCGGACCAGGGGCTCATGCGCATAACGTTTAAACCTGAAGATATGGGAAAATTTCGCGCCCCCACGTTGCGGAATATTGCATTAAGCGCTCCATATATGCACGATGGCAGCATTGCGACCCTCTCTGATGTAATTGATTTCTACGCCGCTGGGGGCCGAGGTAAAGGTAAATCAAATCCCTATAAAAGCCCCTTTGTGAAAGGGTTTAGTTTGAATGAAGAGGAAAAGGCGGCATTGGAAGCGTTTTTACATAGCTTAACTGACAATGCATTTTTGTCTAACCCAGAGTATGGGCCCCCATTAAATTAAGCGCTATTTTGAAAATGTTAATCGAATGCTTCATCTAGTAAGTGCAATATTGAAGTTTCTTTGATATCTTTTGCTTGCTAACAGATTCACCAAGCCAGTATGGAGATAAGAATGACAGAAAGACCCTTTCTGGTAAGCGGTCGTAATACCATTATTCATAAGGTAAGAAAGTTAGATCTTATCGTTGTGAATGGTGACGATAATCCGCCGATCATAGTCACTTATAAAGGAATTAAGCTTTACGAAGGTAAGGTACCTGAAAACAAGCGTGAAGCAAAAATGATGGATATGGAACTGGTGGATATTACCTCAAGTGATGTATTTGGCGATGAAAAGACATTGCTTTTCGTGCAAACGATAAATGGAAAAGAGTACAAAATCGATTACAGTAAATCGAACACGTCGTTGTTTATCAAAATCCATCAGGACAGCATTTTTTAATTGTATCTATTAAACTGACGGTTAGAAGGGGCATGATGCAATTTGCCCCCATTTAGTTGGCGTCAGTTGATTAAAGCCGGTTATAGATTTCTTTTCTCCCTTGATTTGTAAATACCGTTGCTGATAGATGGTGAATCGACATATATCGATGGGGGTCACCTCAGAAACGTTGACTGCATTAATAATTCCCGCCGCATCAAGTCCGCCAGCGACCAGTTCAGAACAAAACCAGCGACTTATGTCCATTTCGTTATAGCTTAACCAGCCGAGCACGGGATGGTTATCAAACAGGTCTGCCGACGCCCCGGCAAGCTGAAGAAAATCATAGCCTTTGTTTTGCTGAGCCAACATGAAGTCGGTAAATTTTTTTTGATTTTTTACGAAAATGGCCCGGGCGTTGTCATTTAATGGCAACCACCAAATATCACCTTGATAATTTTTCACATGCTCACACAGCTTCGTGATCATCACACCACTGGTATGGTTTGATACGGTGGATTCGATTACAAAACTACAAACACAATCGGCTTTTTCATCAGGTGAGGGGGGGTTAAGCACAATGGCAACATGAGTAACGGGCGAACGGGTCGTCAATTTAACCCACTTTGAAAATAATGTACCGCCACCAAACGCGATTATATCGCCCGGCTGTATTTGCTTTTTGATTGTGTTGTAAGAGGTAGTGATTACCATGTTTAATATCCTTTTAAGGCTGGCTTTCACAGTGGGGTAACAAAGTGTGTTTGACGCACGTTGAATTACCTTCCTTTGCCGATAGTTAGTCTGCCCCAATGCCCCATTAATCGCAATATCGCAACCAGTTGCGTTTAAACGTTTTTCATAGGCATTTATTCGCTGTAACTCCTATTTTTTTCAGTAACCTTTTTCGCGAATGAGAGAGGAATAGTAAGAGGACAGCGTTATGAAAAAACATATTGCACTTATCACAACTTTACTCGCAGCTGGTGGCTTAACGATGACGACAATGTCGGCTAGTGCGAAAAGCATCCCGTATCAGGCCGATCTTGAAAAGATATGTTACGCCATTGCTTCAGGCAATAAGTTACGGTTCAACCTGGCGGTGAAAAAAAGCCGGATCAAATTTAAGGAATTAAACCGAGGTTTACTCTGTAATGGGCAGGATATGCTGACGTTCGCAGGTAGCTATAAATCACCCTCAATGTACGCGTTGATAGAGCGAAGAACAGGCTCAAAATCAAGCACATTGACAGCAAAACGGTGAGTTAAGTCTACCCCATATCGACTCGGTACAATTATGGATAAGAAATTATCGCACATTGGCGTGATATCAGTTCAGAACAAAGCGGTGGCGTCGCAGTTGCGGCAACGGCTTGAAGAGTTGTTGGTTTTTGACGTCGTTGACCTGGCGACATCTTCCTGTCAACCACCGCTAGATGAAGTACGATTGACCCTTTTTTGCGATATGACGAGCTGGCAAAAATTATCGTTGCTGCCTCAACGAATAGAGCGATTAGTGTTGCTGGGCGTGAATAACCACGATGCGTTACAAGCGTTTGCATATAATGCATTTAGTTTTTTGCTCACTCCCCTGATAGATGAACAGGTTGAAAATGTCTGCTTTCGTTTGAAGCAGCAACAATATAACGATGAAGTCGTAAATCAGTGGCGAAAAATAGAATATGGATTGAGTCAGCAAATGGGTATTTCCCGGTCAGCCGTATCGGCTCGAATATCGCGTTTTAGTGAGAGTGGCAGTGATAACTCGATGATCTTAAGAACGCTTACGGATACTGTTTTTCTGCCTTGGCAGCATATTATCAAAATCATCGCCGAAGGTGACTACATGCATGTAGTTACCATCAATGAACGCTTAGTTGTAAGAAGTAGTCTGGGCGCCTTACTCGACAAGCTGAACAATAACTTTGTCAGGGTTAATCGCTCAATAGCAATAAACCGAGCCTATGTTGACAAAATATTTTACAACCACAAAGGGAGTCCCTGTGTACTGCTGAAAGACAAATCTGAATTGAAGTTTTCCCTTCGCTGGTACCAACAATACCGTAATCGACTCCACTGATAGCCAATATTGTCGTTGTCGCTATTCACCGGCCGCAAATTTACGATACTATGGTTATCTAAACTAACTTTGTGCAGTTGGGGACGTTATCAAAGCGTATTTTGTAGGTGGAGTTAGCATTTTATTAAGCTATCTTTGTGGTGAGTATCTCGTTTTCCTTTTTTCTGTCCCTTTACCTGGCGCGTTAATAGGGCTTATGCTGTTATTTGGCTTGATGGCTTGCTCTTCCACGCTGGCTCAATGTATTGGGCATGCGGCAAAACCGCTGCTAACCAATATGTCATTTTTCTTTATTCCTGCTGTACTGGGGATCGCTGTTTACTGGTCTACTCTGCAAAATAATATGCTCGCGATCCTGTTAGCGATTGTCGTTTCAACTATTGCCAGCTTATATTTCAGCTATTGGATAGCGAAAATGTTACTTCCAACAAAAAAGCCATTTGATAAAAAATGAGTGAAATACTGGCGCAATTAAAAGAGGTTGTTGAGAATACCTTCTCAGTGGAAGCGGGTATTTTTATTACCATTACAATTGCAGTTTTTAAGGTATCCAATCGTTTGCATATAAAATGCAGGCGACACCCGCTTACGCTGCCGCTGGTGGTAACGGCGATTGTACTGGGAGTGGTATTATTGTTATTGGATATTGAAGTCACGCGCTATCAGCAAGCAACGAGCGTTATTCACTGGTTGTTAGGACCAGTGACCGTCGCCTTAGCGGTGCCGCTGTATCATCAATGGGAGCGCATTACTAAGCTGGGGTGGCGCTTATGGCTGGCAATTTTTGCCGGTGGAATATTTGCTCCGGTACTGGCGTGGGCCGTGCTGATTTTATTTAATGCGCCTGCTGCGCTGTCTCTCACAATGCTGGTGAAGTCAATTACCACTCCCTTAGCGATGGAAACCGCAGCGCAAACGGGCGGTGTGCCAGCCATTGCAGCCGTTTTTGTGATCAGTACCGGGGTGGTGGGCGCGGTTGTGGCGCCTTGGGTATTTCGTCTTCTGGGGCAAGTTCATCCTGAAGCGCAGGGTGTGGCATTAGGTACCGTAGCGCATGCGATAGGTACCGCAAAAGCACTGCAATTATCGGAAGTGACCGGGGCATTAGCGGCCATCGCACTATCGTTAAATGGGATCATGACCGCGTTTATTCTGCCGCTTGTAATTTCAACTTTAGAATAATGGACTTTTAGCTCAGAGATGCTATTTCTTAGTACATTGACTAACTTTTTGAGTTAATGTGATTTTACGCGCCCCGCACTGTTCAACGGAATCAGTCAAGCGATACCAGACAGTAACCTTCATTGTTAAGGATGGTAACCAATCTCAATGTTTTCAGTATTAGTTTGTGATGATTCATTAGTAGCCCGTAAACAGGTAGCTAAATGCTTACCGCAAGATTGGGAAGTCGCAGTTCATTTTGCCAAACATGGTGAAGAAGCCATTGATGCGCTACAGAAAGGCAAGGGGCAGTTGCTGTTACTTGACCTAAACATGCCGGTGATGGATGGCTATGAGACGTTAAAAATCATCCAGCAACTATCCATACCCACGAAAGTGGTGGTGATATCGGGTGATATCCAACCTGAGGCGCACGAGCGCGTCACCAAACTGGGGGCTGTCGATTTTATCCGCAAGCCGGTCAAAGCCGGAATGCTGCGTGATGTATTGGTAAAACACGGTATTCTGCAAAGGCAAGAGCAGGTTTCTACGCCGGTAGGGGAGCTCGAGCCTCATGTACGTGATTGCTATCAGGAGATCACGAATATAGCCATGGGACAGGCAGGTGATCATTTGGCCCGTATCATGAACGTGTTCGTGCGCTTACCCATACCAAATGTAAACCTTATCGAGGTGTCTGAATTGCATATGATGCTATCGGATATTGAGCGGCATGAGCAGGTTACCGCCGTTTGTCAGGGCTTTATCGGGCCCGGGATCCGTGGGGAAGCCTTATGTATCCTCAGTGACTCCAGTTTTGAAGATGTGGCGAAGATACTGAATATCCAACAGGAAGTGGACGATCAAATCCAGCTGGAATTATTGATGGATGCAGCCAGTTTATTAATTGGCACCTGTCTGACCGGGTTGGCCGAACAGATGGATGTGAATTTTAGTCAGGGACATCCGGTTGTATTAGGTCAGCACCGGGTCATAACGGAGATAATTGATACGACCAGTTTTAATTGGCGCAGAACGTTGGCGATAGAGCTGAGTTATGGCTTAGAGGGGTACAATGTTCAATGTGACCTAATGTTGCTGTTTACCGAAGACTCCATGAGCACCATGAATAAAAAGCTTTCTCATCTGCTGGAGGACGAATAGTGACAGATGACGCGTTAGATGAATTAAAAGCATCCCACTGGATGGCTGATATGCTGCAATCAGTGGATGTGGGAATAGTCGTTCTGGACCGGCAGTATAAAGTACAAATTTGGAACGGCTTTATGGAAAGCCACAGTGGTTTGCTGCCCATAGAAGTCAGGGATAAGCGCTTGTTTGATCTGTTTCCCCATATTGGTGAAGATTGGTTCGCGCAAAAAGCAAAGCCGGTATTTGAACTTAAAACCCGTGCATTTATGACCTGGGAGCAGCGCCCTTACCTGTTTAAGTTTCCCAACTATCGCCCCATCACTGGCAGCGAACCGTTTATGTATCAAAATATCACCTTGTCACCTTTAACCTCTACCACCGGGAAAGTGGATTTTATCAGTATGATGATTTACGACATGACTGATATTGCCAGCGGTAAAAAGCAACTGGAAGCCCTCCAGGTGAGTGAAAGCGAAGCGGCAGAAAGAGCGGCAAAGCGTTAATCTGTATAGGTTACTTGCTAAATCAGGTTTTCGCCTTGTATATTAGCAAATTAACCTTATCGACCTTTCCATTTGCGCAACTAAACTGCATTATTAATTCATGATTGCAAAAACTCATTTCATTTTTATCCTGCTTGCGATTGTCGGTCTAATTGACGTGACAAAACCGGCGCAAGCTGAATTTACCTGCGATATTGATTTTGCCTATGGCATTTTGGTTAATGACGACCAGTTAAGGGTGTTGGACGAGTCGCGTACGATCATGCAGATTAATAATCAGTCGCAATTGTTTGTTGGTGGACGCTGGATCCACCTTAAAAAAGAAGATGCGCGGCTTTTGCACGAATATGCATCCGGTTTACATTATGTCATTCCTAAAATGATCATTCTGGCTACCGAAGGTGTGGAACTCGCCATCGAGACAATTGATCATGTGTATCTTGGATTAGTGGGAAGCGATCATGACAGCTATGAAAAGATAAGGCTGGCGATGGAGCGGGTTCAGCACAGAGTCAAAGACAAATTTCGCCACTCTGGTCATCACTTCGCTATCGGCCCAGGCTCCCTGGAAAGCGTTGATGAGTTTGTAGATAGTGAAATTGAAGCTCAGTTAGAAGAGGCGATTTCCACTTCAATTGGTGGGATTTTGTCAGCGATTGGCGGCATTAATACAACCGATCCTGAGCTTTCCAGCAAAAAAGTCGAGCAAATATCTCGTCAATTAGAAGAAATGGGTAAGCAAATTGATAAGGATGTAGGCCCTCGTGCGTCCACATTAAAAAACAAAGCGAAGTGGTTTTGCGATACGTTAACAGACTTAAATAAAGTTGAAGATAAGTTACGTCACAATGTTAAACAGTTGCAGCCTATCGATGTTATTACATCAGACAAGTAGTCAAAAAATTGTCGAAAAAATTTACAATCAACCAATGCCGATTTTGTAAATAATATTGCTTTCAATAAGTTAGCTTTTGGCATGGTAACTGCAAATTGTTCAGTGCTTCGTGTTTAATGTAAGTTCACGTTGCTTCGGTTTCAAGTTCTATTTGTCTCTTCTTGGAACGTTGTCGCAACAAGACGCCTCAGCATTAGAAACATGAAAAGGACTAGTCTCGCAGGCTCTGCTTAGCCTGTTGCTTGCTTCTTTTGGTATTTTGCGTAGTAAGTACAAAAAAGCAGTTTCGTTTCGTGAAGCCAAAATCCCGGCCTGGTTAGCCGGGATTTTTTTTGTACTAAATTAGGGCACTGAGCAGTGTATTAAGATAACGATGTCCCTTCGTTGTTACCTGCCAATGATTCTTCGAAATGGATAGCAGGCCTTGTTGCTCTGCTTTGTTTAATTCCTCGACTTGCTGTGCATTTAGCTGCGTTCCGGTCAACGCTTCAAAATCCTCAATGGGGCAGGGTTCAACCAGGCGAAAACGATTCATAAAGAACTCGAATGCTAAGTCCTCTGTTTCAATTTGCTTTGCCTGATCCAGATAAGGTCTGGCTAAGTCCATGTAACCTCTTGGATGCTTAACTTTTACCGTTCTGACAATGCTGCCTTTTTCAATATCGGTGATTTTGCCATGTGCACCACAGCCAATCCCCAGATAGTCACCAAATCGCCAGTAATTTAAATTGTGCTGACATTGACGGTTGGGCTGGCTATACGCTGAAATTTCATATTGTTCATAGCCTGCCTGTTTTAGCAAATCATGCCCACGAGCCTGAATGTCCCATAAAATATCATCGTCTGGCAGCTCAGGCGGTTTGGAATAAAATGGCGTATTGGGCTCTATGGTTAGCTGATACCAGGAGAGGTGAGGGGGCGCAAGTTGGATGGCAGTGTCAAGATCTGACAGCGCATTCGTAATCGATTGGTCTGGCAGGCCATGCATAAGATCTAAATTGAAACTCTGCAACTGGGAACGCTGAGCTATTTCTATGGCGTGTTGAGCCTGGCTGCCATCATGAATACGCCCGAGCATTTTGAGGTGTTGCTGTTGAAAGCTTTGTACACCTACCGATAATCGGTTTACACCTGCATCCACATAACCGTCAAAGCGCGCCGCTTCCATGGTACCAGGATTGGCCTCCATGGTAATTTCCGCATCACTGGCAACCTCTAGCCGTTGGGTGATGCCTTTTAGCAGATCGGCAATACCCTGTTCTGAAAACAAACTGGGGGTGCCACCGCCGATAAAGATGGTCTCCACTTTCCGGCTAGAAACGTGCTTGGCATCTATCTCGAGATCAGATAACAAATGCTGAATATACTCTTTCTCGGGTATCGTCGACTTGACCCCGTGTGAGTTAAAATCGCAATAGGGACATTTTTGTACACACCATGGAATGTGTACGTAAAGGCTAAGAGGAGGGTTACGCAAACACTTGCCTCATTTGTTTCATCAAATTTTTAAGTGCCTGCCCGCGATGACTGATTTGATTTTTTTGATCTTTATCCAGTTGCGCTGCAGTGCAGTGATGCTCGTTCACATAAAAAACCGGGTCATAGCCGAACCCTTGGTTGCCTTCTTGTGTTTCGGTAATTGAACCATGCCAGGCCCCCTGACTTATCACCGGTACGGGATCATCGCCATGACGCATCATCACCAGCATACAAAAGAAGTAGGCCTGACGATTTGCCTGACCTTCCAGGCGTTTTAGCAATAAATCTATATTGTCTTGATCGGATGCCTGGTCGCCGGCAAATCGAGCTGAATAAATCCCGGGTGCACCTCCCAGAGCATCAACAACAATACCTGAGTCATCAGCAATGGCAGGCAGTCCGGTCTCTCTTGCGGCGTGTCGGGCTTTAATGATGGCATTTTCAACGAAAGTTGTGCCCGTTTCCGGTACATCGCTTACGCCTAGCGCTCCCTGCGAAACAATCTCAATTCCCAGTTCACCGAATAAGCGCTCAAATTCGCGGAGTTTGCCCTGATTACCCGAGGCCAACACAATTTTTTCAGGAAATGCAGTCACTTTTTCCCCTTAGCTTTCGATTTCGGTTTTTTCTTTTTACGTACTGTTGAAGGTGCTTTATGTTTTGGTCTTAACTCACTAATTACACGTGCTTTTAAAGGTTCACCAGTATAACGGCTAACTTTACCCAGCATATCAAAATCGTGGGCTTCAATTAGTGAAATGGCCGTACCTTTGGCACCGGCACGACCCGTCCGGCCCACTCGGTGTACATACACATCCGCCGTACGCGGCATATCGTAATTGATTACATGGCTGACATTAGGCACATCTATGCCTCTTGCTGCTACATCCGTAGCCAGTAATATTTTAACCTTGCCTTCTTTAAATGACGCTAATGCCGCATTGCGCTTATCTTGCGGCATTTCACCTTGCAGCCAGCTCACATGTAACCCGTGTGACATTAGCTTACTTTTTAACATGTCCAGCCGGTCACGGGTTTTTACAAATACAATTGCATTGTCTATTTGATGCGTCAGAATATGGCAAAGCAGGGCATCTTTATGCGCCAGGTCGTCGGCCAAGTGATACCATTGATGGGTTTTGGCTTTTTCTTTGCGCGATGGTGTTGCGGTCACTTCCACTGGATCTTTTAGGATTTCGCTGGCAAATCGTTTTACTCCGATACCCTCAAGCGTGGCTGAAAATAACATATTCTGTTTGCGCCAGCGGGCCTCGCCGGCAATCTGACCGACAATACCGCCAAAACCCATATCCAGCATGCGGTCAGCTTCATCCAGAATCAAACATTCTATGTCACGGCAATCGGCATGTTCATTGTTAATATGCTCAAATAAACGGCCGGGTGTCGCAACCAGAATATCCAGGTTCTTACTTAAAGTGTCATTATCGGTACCATAATTAATCCCGCCCGTAATAACACCGCACACGAGCTCGGTGTATTTGGTAATGGCTTTGGCCTGCTCATACACCTGTAAGGCGAGTTCCCGGGTTGGGGTCAGGACGAGCATGCGGGTGGCGCCGGGCTCTTTGCGCGGAAAGTCGAGCAAATACTGACACGCCGGTAACAGAAATGCCGCTGTTTTGCCCGTACCGGTTGGCGCGGAGGCCAGAATATCTTTACCTTCCATCGCTGATGGGATGACAAGTTCCTGTATACTGGTAGGGCGGGTGAAATTCATATCTGCCAATGCGTGGCACAATTGTGAATCCAGATCTAAATCTTCAAAAGTCATATTAATGCAGATAGCCCGATAAATTGGGCTATTGTAGCATTGTTATCAAGCTGTGCCGCCTTTGTCTGCAATAATTTGTGCAATTACTCGAGTTCTTTGCTTATCTAGCTCTGACTTAATCGCTGCGCCCTGAAAGCCTGCTTGAATAATCGGTCGGGTATCAATACCTGCTGCAGCATGGAGTGCATGCAGGATAAGGTCTGTATCAGCGTACTGTGGTGTGCTGGCACATTGGTAAGACACCACTTCCAATAATTCGCTAAATCGATCTGGTTTTCGCCAGCCATCAGCCAGATTAAATATTTCAAGCAGTTGCTCAGCACTGAGGGTTTTAGTGAGAGGCAGGGCAAACTTAGCGGCAAGTATCGCAAGTTCTGAATAAGAATTGGGTGCTTTTATTCTTTTGCAAAGCGCGCCGGTTTGTTCCGCTGATAGTTGAGTGGTTATCGTTGCGAAGCGCACTTGCGCAGTGGCCTGTTTGTCTGCCGCTAATTTCACCATTTTATAGGCGTTTGGGGAGAGTGTGCTGAGTTCGGCAAGCCAGGGCGCAAGCGCATTGGCCTCAGCCAAAGTCGTAAAGTAAACCTGAGGATCGCGTTCCATCAGGCTACGTTGTGTTTCAGTCCATACCCGTTCGGCGGATAAATGCGCCAGCTCATCTTGCCTGGCCACTTGTTGCATGAGTTGCATGGTTTGGGGTGCGACAGTAAATCCTAAGTGGGCGTAGCGTGCGGCAAACCGTGCTACCCGAAATACCCGCAACGGGTCCTCAACAAAGGCGGCAGAGACATGACGGAGCACTTTGCTTTTAAGATCTTCTTGCCCACCGAAAGGATCGGTAATGGTGCCATTGGCATCTTTGGCCATCGCATTGATGGTTAAGTCGCGTCTTAACAAATCATCTTTTAAACTCACACTGGCGGAGGCATCGCATACAAACCCCGTATAACCTTTGCCTGATTTGCGTTCGGTGCGGGCAAGGGCATACTCTTCTTTGGTTTTGGGATGTAAGAATACCGGGAAATCCTTCCCAACCTGGGTAAACCCCTTTTCTAGCATTTGTTGAGGTGTGGCGCCCACGACCACATAGTCCCTTTCCGTAACCTTCCGATTCAGCAATTCATCACGAACTGCGCCTCCCACCAAATAAACTTGCATTACCCACCCATGTTTATGTTTACCAGCGATAGTATGCCTGAGAGAAAAAAGTAAGAATAGTCGAGTTATCTTTTGACTTCTGCATACGCTGTGGTTAGTTTAGTTTGCGAAGGATTTTGGACATTGTAGCAGGCATGTATCTTAACTATTTTGGATTAAACGATAACCCGTTTTCCATTGCACCTAACCCCGATTATCTTTACATGAGCCCACGCCATAAAGAAGCGCTGGCACATCTTACGTTTGGACTGCGTGAAAGCGGTGGTTTTGTGATGTTGACCGGGGAAGTCGGCACCGGTAAAACCACGGTGTCGCGTAAGTTGCTACAACAATTACCTGATAACACCCAGGTCGCGATGATCCTCAACCCAACGCTATCCGCCTTAGAGCTTCTTGCCACCGTCTGCGATGAACTTGGCATTGAATGTGAAGAAGATAAAGCCAGCCTCAAATATTTTACAGATCGCATACTTGCCAAGCTGGCAGAGAACCATCATGCCGGCATCAATACGGTATTAATGATTGATGAAGCACAGCATTTGTTACCTGAAGTATTGGAACAGCTGCGATTACTGACAAATTTGGAAACCAATCGCGAAAAATTGCTAAAAGTAGTGCTAATTGGTCAACCCGAACTGCAACAGTTATTAAAGCGCCCCGAGTTACGCCAGTTGTCACAACGAATTACTGCCCGTTACCATCTACTGCCGCTTAATGCCGGGGAAGTAAGTGCTTACGTTGAACATCGTTTGGGCGTGGCTCAAGGTGATATCAGCTTGTTCAGCAACGCTACATTGCGAGCTATACATCGCATCACTGCCGGCATTCCCAGAGTAATTAATTTATTATGTGACCGGGCGTTGATGTTGTCCTATACCAAACAACACCCCGTGGTGAGAAAAGCCATATTTGTAGCCGCCGCAAAGCAAATACTCGGCGACGATGTGGTGGGGCAACGAATGCGTCATCAACATACACTCTGGCTGGGGCTGACATTTGTGTCAGCATTGGCAGTCGGTTATCTGTTAGGAGCCTGGTATGTCTGAGCGAGTGTCAATAGAAAACCTGATACCTGGCATGGTGATTACGCGAGTAACACAACAGAACGGACCCGTTCCTATCCAGAAATCCGGGCTGGTATCGAGCGCTGCCATGGTTCAAGGCTTAGCTGAAATGGGCGTACAGGAGGTCGAAATCGATCCGGATTTAACGGTAGAGCTTGCCCCTAAAGTTAGTCATCAAACCCAGACGCAAGCCCTGCTTAGAGGTCAGCATGATACCGCCGCTAAATCGGTTGCGTCGATGGACAATGCGTTATCCGATCAATTTAACCGGAGCTTATTTCTGCCTACCGTGCAGTCTTTGCCTTCAGTTTGGCATGGCTATACCAAAGCAGCCGTGATGTTTTTATTTGTTATTCTGATTGGACTGGGTATTGGTTTTGGCGCGGGGAGCGCGCAACATTGGTGGCCGGCGTTAGTTGCCGGCTTCAAGACACCTGAGCCGTCCAGTGAGAATGAGGTCATTGCAAAAAACAATATTGTTCCGCCAAAAAATAAAATAGATAAGCCACAAAGTAAAGTAGATGAGCCGCAAGAAGATGTCGCTTCGGCGGCGGTTACGAGCGAGCCAGCTAAACGGGATACGCCGGATGTCGACGTGCAAAACACACCCGTTGAAGAGGTTGTTCAGACAGCTCCACTTCCTGAAGTCGAGACAGTTAAAGAGCCGCCGGCCGAACCGATCACCAAGTCAGCACCCGCCTACGAAGGTAAGGTGTTGAATGAGCCGACCAAAAGCAATGTCGATGTGTCGCCGGAATTAATGGCCAAATTCAACGAAGCCGTTAAGGCGCTGGATACGGAAAAAGAAACGCAGACCGAAGCTCCTAAATCCAACGTCAATGTGCACTCAGAGGTGCCTCGGGTAGATCAATTGCCGGTCAGATTATTAACCCGATTGCCGAGTATGAGTTTTAGTGCCCATATGTATGCCTCAAACCCCAATGATCGCTGGGTAAGAGTGAATGGAATGCAGCTAGGTGAGGGCGACTGGATCAATGATCGCGTGCAAATTGTAAATATTGAAGGTCAGCGGGTGATTTTAAGCTTTGAAAATGAGCTATTTAGCATGGCGGCGCTAACCGATTGGTAATGATCAGCTACCATCCCCTCTGACAATCCT
>CAZROH010000068.1:0-17423 GCA_964601635.1 uncultured Alteromonas sp.
GTTGTTATGCCAGCGCCGTCATCACTCGGCCCCCGCATGCGCGTTTTAGCCAGTTTCATGAAAAGTCTTTCCCGTTTTTTTTACCTTACGATAAACAGTTTGTCTCCGAGTGGCTGTCGGGGGAACCCTTGCACCCTGCATTAAGCCAGGAACTTGAGCATCCTAAGCTGCGTGCTGCACTTGCGGTAACGCCCGTTAAAACATTTAAAAGTGCGCAGCCAATCGGGGATACCGTCAAACTGCAAGCAGAGAGTTGAAAAACCTTCATTTATATAAGTATTTTCGCAACTGATACGGACGCGATTTTGCTAAAAATTAACCCGTTAAATTGCTAGTAAATAACGTTTTTTCCCCATAAAATGTCCGTCTGAACGTGATAAAAGTGCTTGATTTGGCGCTTGATAATATTTTCGTTCAATTCTGCTTTTTCGTATGGATAACGATAACTAAATACGCCAGCGAAAAAATAAAAATACAAATGAAAAATTGGGAGAAATCATGAAGATCAGAGGGATATCTTTTAAAGCAACGTTAGTTGCTATGCTGGCACTTGTGCTAAGTGCCTGTGGCTCAACACCACAGACTACAGTCAACCTGGCAAGCAATTCAGTCGCTGATGACAATCTTAAGCTGGGCTACGTGTATATCGGGCCAGAAGAAAACGCAACAACCCATATCTTTGGTGCCGGCTGCCTGCTGTGTTATGGCGTGGCCTCAGCACTAACCAGCACTCTGGATGGCCATTTAGAAGGTACGGTTGATGGTTCAGAAATGAACAATATCCGTGACTTGGTGTTTGCAGAGTATCAAAAACACAACCAGAACATAGATGTCGTCACATTACCCAAGCCGGTTGATAAGTTACCTAAATTTAAAGGCGAATTAGGTTTTGCTAAAAAAGACTTTCGTTCACTAAAAGAGTCACTAGGGGTTGATGTATTAGTGGTATTACACCTCTCGCGTCATGGTGCCTTTCGCAGTTTCAGCAATTACATCCCCAATGGTGATCCCCAGGGGCATGTCGCGGGTCTGCTGTATACAGTGGATTTAAACACCAACGCTTACCTGCAGTATCTGGAGCTGAGTGAAAGAGTACAGCCTGAGGGTGAGTGGGATGAGCCGCCTACCTTCCCTAACGTAACCACGTCTTACTATCAGGCGGTTGAAAATACCAAAGCTAAATTAAGAACAGCTATTCGCGGCGAAAGCATTTAGGCTGCGGGTATGCGTTATTTAATCGTATTACTTAGCATCGCGTTGGCAGGGTGTGGTGCCACGCCCAAGCGAGATGACTATACCAGGCATGTTAATCGTGTTGACCAAACGGAGTTTGCCAACAACACGTTTAACTTTTCTTTCGGTCAAAATAAGCTGGTCGAACTGCGAGGAATGGCTGATAAGGATGATTCGGCCGCGAACTCCGCCATTCTTTATCAGGGAGGAGCCGGTTTAATTGGTATGTTCGCACAAATTGGTGTGCATGCCTTAATGGTCAATTCCGCCCGTGATGCTAAATTAGCAGAAGCGCAGGAAGCGGCTAACCTGCTTGTCGCGCCGCTTATCACTCGCACTGAAGCGTTACCGCTTTCCAGCCTGTTAACTCACTTTAGCGAAAGTGAGCAAACTAGCGCTGATGATCCACACGGGGTGTTACTAAAACCTATCTTTTTTAGTAATGCCGATATGAATCAGCTGACGTTAAAGCTGATCGCAGTGGTGCCGGGCGAAAAATCCAGGAAGAACAGAAAGGGGAAGCCGTTATATAAAAACCTCATTCAGGTTTATGGCCGCATTCTGTCGGAAGACGAAAAAAACCAGCTTGTATCTGCAGAAACCGATGACTTAACACGGACGATGTCCGCTATGTTAGAGTCGGCAATCCACGTAGTACAACAGGATTTATCCGGTCAGTATGCCGCTTCCAAAGCAGCAGCGAAGACGTTTTTGGTTCCGCGAAGCGGAAAAAGTAAAGTCGTTCGCGGCAAAGTGGTAGATGAAGCGTGTGGCTATAAAGTTGTCAGAGATTTACGCTCTTGGTACGTTTTAATTGAAACGCCAGCTATGGAAAGCGAAAGTGCGACCGAAAAGACGACTCCGGTTTTTTGTCAGACTGACGCGCAAAGCGCCTGATATTGGCTCGTTAAAAAAGCCCCGATATGCGATCGGGGCTTTTTTATTGGTTCAGTAAAATACACATAGCCTTCGGACACATAAATACCATGGTTACGCAGTGCAGTGAGGTAGCATAAGTCGCCTCCTCAATGGCCTTAGCCCTCCGTTCTAATTCCCACCATCCCCGCCCGTTTTTAGCTAGAGTCGGCGTGCGTCGTACAAGGGGGATTGTTGGTTATTTTATCATTATCACGTATGACCGGCTTTTCGTAGATCCTCTAATCGCATCAAAGTATCTACCCATCGTTAAAGTGCTGTGTAACTTTCGTTTTCTGGCATACTGCGCCGGCAGTAAAATGAGGAGGAAGTGAAGTATGCTCAAGCGGCTAAGTGGTATTCTAGCCTGTCTTTTTATCGTAGGAGCAAGTGCCAGCGAACCAGCGCCAGATCAGCTACCCGGCGAAGATTTACAAACAGATGAGAGAGAAATCGAGCAGTCTGATACAAGAGCAGACAATCTGTTTGGAAAAGAAGAGCTGCAACAAGCCTTTATTCCTTATCTCAAGGCGAATATTGCCTTGGACGGCACGCTGGATGAGCCGCAGTGGGAGCAAGCCAATCATTTTACCCTGGATTTTGTGACCCAGCCGTTTGATAACACGGCCGCACCCGTCGCCACCGATGTGTATATCTTCGAAGATGGCGAGAACCTATACGTGGGGTTTGTCGCCCATGATCCCGAGCCCTCAGAAATCAGTGGTTTTTATCGTGACCGAGATAAAATCTGGAGCAATGATTTAGTCGGCATCAAACTGGATACCTTCAATAACGAGCGCCTGGCTTACCAGTTTTTTGTTAATCCGTATGGTGTACAGGCGGATGCGATTGAAAACGAAATGACAAAAAGGGAAAGTGATAGCTGGAATGCCATCTGGCATTCAGCCGGCGAGATCACGGATTCCGGTTATGTGGTGGAAATGGCGATCCCGCTGCGGGCGATGAATTTTGATGAGCAGGCTGAGCGTAAGATCTGGGGCGCGGAGTTTATCCGCTTTTATCCGCGGGAAGAACGCTACCGCATCTCTAATCTGCCGTTTGATCGCAATAATGAATGCGTATTATGCCAAATGGGTGACATTGAAGGCTTTGAAAATGCCACTCAGGGTAATAACCTTGCCATTGTACCCACCTTGGTATTAGGTGCAGGTCGTGAGCGTGAGATCTTTGAAAATGAAGACTGGCAATCGACGGATAATCAGGAAGTCGGCGTAGATGTAAATTGGGGAATTACACCTCAGATGTCACTACAGGCCACGCTGAACCCGGATTTTTCCCAGGTTGAAGCTGACGTGGCGCAAGTCAGCATCAACAATACGTTTTCACTTTACTTTAACGAACTTCGCCCATTTTTTGTGGAAAATGCCGGTTACTTCACTTCCAATCAGCAACTGGTTTATACCCGTAATATCGGTGCCCCCGATTATGGCGCCAAGCTCACAGGTCAAACGGGCAATCACACGTTCGGCGTGTTTGCCGCTAATGATGAGTCTACTCAGTTTATTGTGCCGGGGAATTTAAGCTCCAGCGTCGCGTCTTTAGAAACCGAATCGATTAATACCGCGTTACGTTATCGCTATGATTTAAGTGATGACATCTCGCTGGGCTGGGTATCCACCTTGCGTGATGCCGATGACTATCATAATTACGTGAACAGCGCGGATTTAAAATATCGCATCAGCAATCAGGATACATTGCGCGCCCAATATGTAATTTCAGACACGCAATATCCTTTTACGCTGTATCAGGATTTTTGCGAAAACGATTGCGTTGAAGCGGAAGATAACAGCGAGATTGCGTTACGAACCCGCAAGGATGATGCCTTTTCCGGGCAGTCGTGGCGGGTAAACTATATCCATCAGGAGCGTGACTGGTTTTTCAAAGCCGACCACTTCTCCAACGACGAAGATTTTCGTGCTGATCTGGGCTTTGAATCCAAAGCCGACTTCCATAAGTCTATTATGGGTGGCGGCTACATGTGGTGGAACGACACCGGCTGGTGGAACCGTATTCGGTTAAATGGTGACTGGGACATCACCCACAATGACAATGGCGAGTTGTTGGAAAGAGAAGTGGAGGCTTATTTTAGTGTTCGCGGTACCTACCAGTCCTTTATTGAGGTCGGTCATGTGGAACGCCAGCGCGTGGGGCTGCGCCATGATGAGTCCACCTTGGCGGTAAATGGGAACACTGACTTATTCAGCGAATCGTCAAACAGCGTCTATTTTGAAACCCGGCCCAGTTCGTTACTTTTCTTTAGCACCTTTACCCGCTTTGGTGATCAAATTGACTTTGCTAATAATCGTTTGGGCCAGCAACTGTATATTGAATCGCGTATGGACGTGAACATCGGTAGCCATGCCCAGTTAAGCGCCCGTCAAATCTACAGCGATCTGGATGTAGATGCAGGCAAGTTGTTTATTGCCAGGATCAGCGATGTGCGTCTGACCTATCAATTTGACGCCAGACAGTTTCTGCGCCTGATCATGATTTACAATAACACGCACCGAAATCAGGCAAATTACCTCGCAGAGGTTGATGCGTTCACCCGCGATCTGGGTGCACAGCTATTGTATTCTTACAAAATTAACCCGCTTACCAAGTTCTTTGTGGGGGTGGGATCGGCAGCCACCGATGCGCCAACGCTTGATGGTATGCGAAGCTACGAACAGTCGGTGTTTATGAAATTCAGTTATGCGTGGCTGCAATAGGCTGCAAACTCCCTTCCTTTCACGTTAAAGACTTACGCAGAGGGTGAACTTTTTAAGTCATCCTCTACGTACCAATCACAATCTCTCATTCTAATTGCGCGATACATTACTGTTGTCGCATAGCAAACTATTTTGGAAGGAGTCCTTGTGAGCTATCAAAAAATAGACACCTTAAATGTCAATAACACCGATTACCAAATGGTTTCTTTTGACAACATTGCTGAGCGGTATGATGTTGAAAGGTTACCTTTCTGTATCAAAATCTTACTGGAAAACCTGTTACGTAATGAACAGGAAGAATTTGTCGAACAGGCTGATATTGAAGCGGTAGCAAAGTGGGATACGTCCACTGACATTGCACAGGAAATTTCCTTTGTACCTGCCAGGGTCATCTTACAGGATTTTACCGGCGTTCCAGCCATAGTCGATTTAGCTGCTATGCGAGACGCCATGCAAAAGCTGGGCGGTGAGGGGCAGGCCATTAATCCGTTAAGCCCGGTCGAACTGGTTATCGACCATTCAGTGATGGTGGATTTTTTTGGCTCAGAAGATTCACTGGCGAAAAATACTTCGGTCGAAATTAAGCGCAATCAGGAACGGTACCAGTTTCTAAAATGGGGGCAGTCATCGTTTGATAACTTTAAAGTGGTGCCACCCGGCAGGGGCATAGTACATCAGGTTAATCTGGAGTATCTGGCTCGTTGTGCATTCAGCAAAACAGAGGGTGATACCAACTGGGTATACCCTGATACGTTAGTGGGTACTGACTCACACACCACGATGATCAACGGCTTAGGCATATTGGGCTGGGGCGTAGGCGGTATTGAAGCCGAGGCGGCGATGTTAGGCCAGCCCGTCAGTATGCTGGTTCCCAAAGTAGTGGGTTTTAAACTGTCAGGAAGACTCGCCACGGGGGTCACCGCCACCGATATGGTGCTCACCATCACCGAACAGTTACGTAAGCATGGGGTGGTGGGGAAATTCGTGGAGTTCTTCGGTCCGGGCATTAAGCATTTAACCGTAGCGGATCGGGCAACAATTGCCAACATGGCGCCTGAATATGGTGCTACCTGTGGCATTTTCCCCATCGATAATGTCACCATGGAATATATGCGCTTAACCGGTCGCAGCGATGAGCAGCTCAACTTAGTTGAAAAGTACGCGAAAGCAGCCGGGTTATGGCATGACGACCATACCAAGGACGCGGAATACCATGAAACCCTCGAACTGGATCTCAGTGAAGTCGTACCGTCCATAGCCGGCCCCAAACGTCCACAGGATAGAATTGCGCTGGATAAAGCGGCCAAAGCGTTTCATGACTGGTATCGTCAGCAAATTGATGTGGAAGTGGTGGACGAGAAAACCGACTTCGTCGCGGAAGGCGGTGCTACACCGGAAGTGGACGAGGAGCATGCATCCTTTGTCGATTTTCAGGGCAGTAAATTTAATCTGGAAGATGGCGCCATTGTTATTGCGGCCATCACCAGTTGCACCAACACTTCAAACCCTTCGGTGCTGATGGCTGCAGGGTTACTCGCGAAGAAGGCTCGTGAAGCCGGGTTATCAACCAAACCGTGGGTCAAAACGTCCCTGGCACCGGGTTCTCAGGTTGTCACCCAGTATCTGGAAAACGCAGGGTTAATGACACCACTGCAGGAATTAGGGTTTAACCTGGTCGGTTACGGCTGTACCACCTGTATTGGTAATTCCGGTCCCTTACCGGATGCAATCTCCGACGCCATCCGGCAGGCCAAGCTGACAGTTACCTCGGTTCTCTCCGGTAATCGTAACTTTGAGGGGCGGATTCACCCTGATGTAGCGGCGAACTATCTCGCTTCGCCACCGCTTGTTGTGGCCTATGCGCTGGCCGGCAATATGAATATTGATATTTCCAGTGAGCCGTTAGGTAAAAATAAACAGGGTACCCCAGTTTATTTAAAAGATATCTGGCCGACTGAAGAGGAGATTCGCAAACATATTGAGCAATTCGTTTCAGCCGACTTATTTAAACAAAAATACGCTGACGTATTTAAAGGAAATGACGTGTGGAACGAGCTGTCAGTGTCGGGAAGCGCTGTCTATGACTGGCCGAAGTCCACTTACATTAAGCACCCACCGTTTTTCGCTGACATGCGCGCCCAACCCGATCCTATCCATGCCATTGAGAATGCCCGTTGTCTGGTGAAAGTCGGCGATTCAATTACCACCGATCATATCTCTCCGGCAGGCGCGATTGCACCGGATAGTCCGGCGGGCGAGTATCTGCAGGAAAACGGCATTAAACCTAAGGACTTCAATTCGTATGGCTCTCGCCGGGGTAACCATGAAGTGATGATGCGCGGTACTTTTGCCAATGTGAGATTAAAAAATCAACTCGCCCCTGGCACAACTGGCAGTGCAACGACGCACTATCCCAGTGGCGATGAAATGTCGATTTTCCACGCGGCCATGCGCTACAAAGACGATGGCGTGGCTACCGTAGTGATTGGCGGTAAAGAATACGGCACAGGCTCAAGCCGTGACTGGGCAGCAAAAGGGCCTTCTTTACTGGGGGTGAAAGCCGTCTTGGCCGAAAGCTATGAGCGTATTCACCGCTCAAACCTCATCGGCATGGGCATTTTGCCGTTACAGTTTAAAGCGGGCGAATCAGCCACCACCTTGAACCTAAAGGGCGATGAACGCTTTTCTATCGAAAAAGTTGATCGAGGCCAAAAAGAGGTCAAAGTCACCGTTGAGTCGGCAGAGGGTAACACCCGCTCATTCAATATGGATGTACGCATTGATACCGCCAATGAATTTACTTATTTTGAGCATGGCGGCATTCTGCATTATGTCATTCGACAGTATTTGCAAAAATAATCGTTGAAAAAGAGCGCCTGGTTTAATCATCAGGCGCTTTTGATGATTTCCTTCCCTGTTCGCGCGGGTCTAACTCCTCGCCAATTGGCTGATCTACATCTTGTCTACATGAATGCTTACATTATCACCTTGACATTTTTGTCATTAAGGTGAAAATTCAGCTGCGTAATAAATAATCATTCAATTATTTATTCCTTGCAAAGGGAAGGTGAGCCGCATTTGGCTTATGGATAGTTGTAAGCATGGAAGTTGTAAAATGTGTTGTAGTCTGTATTCGTTCAGCCTGTGTTTTGAGGTAGGGTTGCCTAAATTAACCTCAAAAACCACTCATCAGGGTATCAAAGAGAACCCGACTCTCCGCACCACCACGCATAAACATCCGCGTATTACAGTAAAGCTCCTCAGCCTTAGAGCTCACCATTTAACTGAACTCTCACCAATTCGTTTTCTGGCCTTTATTCTCCAGCAAAGAAAAGGCATATCAACGATCGCTCGTTCATTCTGTCATGCAAATTTTATAAGTATTAGCAGGCGTTGAGGGTGAATCATGATTTATATATCTGGTGGCAACGGCAATATGTCTGCTTGTGCTCTTGTGGCCGTCTCATGGAGACGAGCTCAAAATTCGTTTAAAAAATACAGAGGCATTCAAATGCTCAATAACATAAAAAAATGGCAATTACCGGTGATGACCGCCTTATCGATGACAATGTATGGCTGCGGCGGCTCGGGCTCAGACACTAAGTCTCCTGACCCGGTTAATTCTACTCAGACATACACCATAACGACTTCGGTTACTGGCCAGGGCTCTATTTCACCGTTGTCTGCAAAGGTACAATCTGGTGGAGAAAGCACGTTTACACTAACTGCTGACAAAGGATATGAAGTAGGCTCGGTATCGGGGTGTAATGGAACGTTAGAGGACACGCGTTATATTATTAATCAGGTCGCGTCGAACTGCACCATTACAGTGAACTACCAGCCCGAAACGGTAGCGCTAAAGGTTGAAATAGAAGGCTTAGCAGGTTCGCTGTCGGTAGAATTAAATTACCAGACAGCGACCTACAGCGAAAATGGTACGTATGAATTTCGCGTAACACCGAATACCGAGTTCTGGACCCATTTATATGATTACCCGGAAAATCAGGGCTGCAATGTAAGTAACCCTGCGGGGATAGCCACAAGCAATACCCCTGCGATTAAGATCTATTGCGAAAATTCGATACTGACTTCCGAGGCAATTGCGGCAGTCAAAGATACCAGTTTTGCAGCCTGTCTTGAGGAAACCTTAACCGAAGAATATGCTGGCAGGGTCAATTCTATTGATTGCTACGAATCAGGAATTAAATCAATTGAAGGGATCGAGAATTTCAAATTTATCCAGGCATTGGATTTGTATGGGAATTTGCTGACCGAAATAAACCTGGCTACGAATCCATTTCTTACAAGCCTGTCACTGAATAATAATCCCTTAACTTCAGTAGATTTAACCAACAATGCCGATCTGGAATATATTTCTGTTTCTGATACTCCGTTAAGGAACTTGGACCTGTCAGCAAACGCAGAATTATTATATTTAAATGCCAGTAAAACCGCGCTTACATCACTGGATTTAAGCGCTAACTCAAACCTTTTTACACTTGACCTTGATTATTCTCCCTTAAGCACATTGGATTTGAGCGCTAACCCGAATTTACGGCATGTTTCTGTAAGCAGCACCGCACTTAATGATATTGATGTCTCGACAAATCAAAATTTGAAAACATTTTTTCTTATAAACACTGGGATTGCTTCTATTGATCTGTCATCTAATAAAGCGCTAACCGGACTGAATGCGTCCGACTCACCCATCATGTCGATTGATGTAACAGCGTGCCCTGAGCTTGAGTTTCTCTATCTGGATAACGCGCAGATCGCGGCCCTTGATATCTCGGCGAATCCGCTTTTACACACATTAAGCATAATATCTACATCAATTTCTGCATTAGACACAGCCGCGAATCCGCGACTGCAAGATTTAAACATCAGATCGACAAAAATATTGGCGTTAGATATCTCTGAAAACCCTTTAATAACAGAACTCAATATCGGAAATACCGCTGTATCAACAATCGATTTGTCGGCAAACGTAAATTTAGAACATCTACAGGCATATAATTCGGGGTTAATGTCGATCGACACTTCAAATAATAAGAAACTTGATTACTTAGACGTGTCGAGCAGTAATTTGTCTGCAATAGATGTTACTGAAAATATAATGCTGAATTACCTTTCGGTAGCCGAAACCGATATATCGTCCATTGATGTTTCAGCTAATACACTGTTGGAAGGCTTAGGGGCAGGTGGGACCGCTCTTACAGAAATCGATGTTTCTTCTAATACGTCTTTAAAATATCTTAGTATATCAAGCACTTCTATTGCTTTAATTGATTTGACCGCTAACCTTAAGCTGGACACTCTCAGAATCAGTGACACTTTGTTATCCTCACTGAACATATCTGCCAATAACGTGTTAAAACAGCTTTTTGCAGAACGGACTAATCTGTCTTCATTAGATGTCACTGCAAATCCCCTGCTAGACTGGGTTTATGTTAATAGCAGCGAGCTCACCGATGTTCCCGTAGGGCTGGAGCTACTAAACGAAAAAGCGTATATCGCGTTGGACCATAATCCTTTCTCTAGCGAAGCTGTGGCAGAATTAAATGAGCTAAAAGCCCGCTTTCCAAACCTTACCTTTTAGTTCCTTACTGGATATATTTGTTTCAGCAATTCTTTACATATACCGCCTGCGCTCGGCCAAAACGCCGAGCGCGATAAACGCGCTAATAAAGCCTACCCCCTGCCAGTGCCAGGGAAGGTATTTGATGATATGTAAAAGCAGGGGCGCACCATACAGTGTTAAGGCACCGTAACCAAAGGCGCAAACTAATACGAATACGATGGTTCTGATAATAAAGTGATAAGGGGAGAGCATCCTTTTTATATTGCCGTTGATCACATCACCGTAGATCACCAGTAAGGTCGCCATAAGCATTAAGCTCATCTCGGTATAATAATCAGATAAGCCATTACTGATCATGGCCAGAATGTCGAAGAAGGTGGCAAGCATTACATCATCTCGCTGAACTGCTGGAGAAGGCGAATTGTAATGGTGAATGCGAGCAGTTAAAAGCCGCTTGTACTCGTTTTCTTTTTTGATACTCTGCCCAATTATTCGGGCTTTCGTGTAGATGGTTGTTATGGTTGGAGAAATTGCGGCGCTTATTACGGCAGTGTGTTGGGCGATTGCCGCCCGAATGTTCAGACTGTTGGGGGCTTCCTTTTCCCCTTTAGCGTTAAATTTCTGGAAAGGCCTGATTGCCATAGTACTGCTAGCGGTGATCACCCAGTTCATCCTGCCTCCGGTTGATCTTTCCGCAACCGCTTACTGGTGGCTTATTTTAAGTGGCGTAATCGGCATTGGTCTGGGCGATACCTTCTTTTTTCACGCGCTGAACAAAATTGGTGATAGCCAGACGCTGTTAGTAGCGGAAACCTTAGGCCCCATTTTTACCGCATTGCTGGCAATGGCGTGGATAGCGGAATGGCTCACCTGGCAACAGTGGGTTGGAGTGGCCATTATTATTGTGTCGGTGGACATTATCATCAAACTTAACAAGCGTGCCCAGCTGCACCTCTTCGCCCCGAGCGGTTATATTTTTGCCGCGCTGGCAGCCTTATGTCAGGCCATAGGTGCAGTGATTTCGCGGGATATACTGACCACCAATGAAGTAGATGCCTTTAATGCCAGTCAGGCCAGATTGGTTGGCGGTATAGTGACGATTGTCGTGCTGTTGTTAGTGACTCGTCAGCGCTGGCTGCCTCAATCTGTTACACCAGCAAAAACCTGGCGTCTGTTTGCACTGGCGACGGTAGTCGGAACCTTTGCAGCCCTTTATCTGCAAATGGTGGCATTTACCCACACCAAAGCGGCTATTGCAGAAACCCTGTTTGCTACCAGTGTGGTGATTTCACTCATTGTGGCGTTTATGCTGGGGGAACGGGTAAGTAAAAAAGTCTGGCTGTGGTCGCTGGTGGCCTTAACGGGGGTAGCCGTATTGGTGGCGACATAAGCGCCCGAAAAGCCCCGAACATAACGATTGATTAATACTTGTGCTTTGCAGGGCAAGTCTATATAATGCGCGCCCTTACAGCTACAACAACTTCGTTCCTTGTCTCTATGCAGTTTGGCTGTGCTGTTGAGACTACAACCGTAAGGAGCAATAATGCGTCATTACGAAATCGTATTTATGGTTCACCCTGATCAGAGTGAACAAGTACCTGGTATGATCGAGCGTTATACCACTATCCTGAAGCAAGACGATGGTCAGATCCATCGCTTAGAAGACTGGGGCCGTCGTCAATTGGCTTACCCAATCGAAAAGCTTCATAAAGCACACTATGTACTAATCAATGCAGAAGCAACAACTGAAGCTGTTGCTGAACTTGAGAATGCATTCCGCTTTAACGATATTATCCTTCGCAACATGGTTATGCGTACCAAGACTGCGATCACTGAGCCTTCTCCTATGATGAAAGAAGAGCGTCGTGAGCGTCGTGAAGATTCTGCGCCTCGTACAGAACGTACTGAGCGTTCAGAAAAACAAACCGAAACCACTGAAGACAACGCGTAAGGAGAACTATCATGGCTCGTTTTTTCAGACGTCGTAAGTTCTGCCGTTTTTCTGCAGAAGGTGTGACGGAAATTGATTACAAAGATATCGCTACGTTGAAAAACTACATCACCGAAAGCGGTAAAATCGTACCTAGCCGTATCACTGGCACCAGTGCTAAGTATCAGCGTCAGCTTTCGAGCGCTATCAAGCGTGCTCGTTTCCTGGCTTTGCTTCCTTACACTGATTCACACAAGTAATTGGCGAAAGAGGACTAGCAAATGGAAATCATTCTACTAGACAAAATCGCCAACCTTGGCGGACTGGGTGACCAGGTTAACGTAAAATCTGGCTTTGCACGTAACTTCCTTTTCCCGCAAGGTAAGGCTGTTCCTGCAACTAAAGATAACGTTGAAAAATTTGAAGCTCGCCGCGCTGAACTTGAAGCAAAAATTGCTGATGAGTTGAAAGCTGCTGAAGGCCGTGCTGAAAAACTTAATGAACTAGGCGAAGTTACTATCGCGGCACCAGCTGGTGAAGAAGGTAAACTGTTTGGTTCAGTTGGTACACGTGACATCGCAGATGCAATCACTGCTGCAGGCGTTGAAGTAGCTAAGTCTGAAGTTAAGCTTCCTACTGGCACATTGCGTGAAACTGGCGAATACGAAATCGATCTTCAACTTCACTCTGATGTAATGACTACTGTTAAAGTACAAATCATCGCTGAAGCGTAAGATTGGCAAGTGTTAAAAAAAAGCCGCTCAAGAGAGCGGCTTTTTTGATCCTGGCAGCACGATATAGTTTTCATCATCAAGAAGCTGACCGGGAAGAGTGATGAAAGCTTATGAATGAGTCGGTGACTCTTATTGGTGGTGAAAAATAAGGCAACCCGAGGGTTGCCATTGTAACCAGCTGATTTTTAGAGTGCTTTTAAGCTAAGCTTTGACGACGTGCAGCGCCTAACCCGAGCAGTGATAGGGCAAATATTGCCAGTGTCGATGGTTCAGGTACCTGAGTAACTCCGTTGGATGCTGTTGTTGTATGCGCTTGTGAATACAGTGATCGATGGCCACCGATCACGGTTGTCACATTGCCGAAAACGTCGGGCATAATAATGTCATTATCCATTAACGCATTCATAGTCAACGTACCGTTGATGGTAATAGTGTCGCCAATACTTAGTGTTGCTGGTGTTAACGAGAACAAAAAGGCAACATCTTCAGATGTCCACGGTGCTTGTAAGCCCGGGCGGTACTGCCAGCCAGTCCACCAGTCTAATGCCGTTGCTAACCCACCGTTAACTGACATTGTTGCAGAGCCCCCCACTCGCGCACTGTCGGAAACAGAGCTTCCGCCTGGCAAAAATACATCCAACAAGGCTACGTAAAGTATGCCGTCTGTTTGGTTGCTGGTTAGGGTATACGTCTCATTAATAACTTCCATGGTGACTAGGTCGCCATTTTGTTCAAAAATAAATGCTGCATTCGCTATGCTTGTTACGCACAACATCACAACGCCAATAAAAAATTTTAATTTCAGTGTTTTCATAATCCTATCCTTTAATGCTTTGGATTTTACTTAATTGGCTTAAGGCAAATTAAATGCCACTTTATAAATTTAATTAAAAACAATCACATGCATGGTTTTTGGGTTGGCATGTTAATATCTTGTAAAATTTTTCGACGTGAATTGAAGTAAAGAATTGGGGGAAACGCGGCTGGACAATCAACCCATATCAATGTGCGTGGGGCGAGCGAAATATAACTATTTGCATTCGTTTGGGAAGATTTTAACTAAGCGCAATAACAACGCGACCTCTTTTGCTAAATCAACGCCTGTGGTTATGATTTGTATGATTGAGCTAACCGTTCGAGCTTTGTGCGCCACTCTGGATCAAGTCCTTCGTGCTGAGACATAGCCAACGCCTGCTTGCTGTCTTTGGTGACAAAAAGACATCTCACCATTTCTTTTACAGAGACTGCATCATCGACGCGTGAGAGAAGGATTACACTGCTATCCAGACGGATTACGCCAGATTGCTCCACACGATAATACCAGCCGGTTATTTGTTGTTGACTAACAAAACGATCCAGATTAGCAATACCATAGCGGTGGGATATTTTATTACATGGGCTACGCGGCGCATTGACCTGCAATATGACTTCGCCAACCTGATACCGATCGCCGATATACACGTTGGCATCCTGCATGCCCGATACCAGCAGGTTTTCGCCGATGCTGCCAAAATCAAACTTACCTTGCGGAAAATGCTGTTTGAGGAGGTCATAATTTTGCACACTGTATTGGTGCAATACCTTTTCCGGCCCGCCGTGCAACTTCTTATTGCCCTGTTCATCTTCCAAAGTACCCGTTTTATTCACGGTGAGTTGGGTTACCGGCGATTTTATAATACTGCTGGGGGCCCCTCTGGGACCAAAGGGGCGCGGCTTGCCTGCATAGAGACCGATGATTTTCATGCTAGCTATCTGATTTGAAGTGATATTTTATGCATAGTAAAAAAGTTTTTTTCCTTTTTAAACCTTCATCAAGTAGGCTACGACTAACCCTTCAACATACTAATGATAATTAAGTGTAATGATCGATGCTCAGTCAAGTGTGGTTGATGCCAGCGAAACTTTCTCTCAAGTGAAAGAGAATACGCTCATCAAATCTGCACAACAAGGAGATAAACACGCATATCATGCGTTGTATGAGCTGCATGTTAAGCGAGTGTACGCGTTGTGCTACCGGTTAACGGGGGATCGCGGACTGGCTGAAGATGCGACGCAGGAGGTGTTCATACAGCTGTGGCGGAAATTAACCAATTTTGATGGTCAAAGCCGATTCACCACCTGGTTACACAGCGTCACCGCGAATGTCACGGTATCGTATATGCGGAAGCAACGGGGCTGGTTTCAACGCATGTTTAATATTGAGGAGTCTGCAGCGGAATATGAACCGGCAGATGCCTCGAGCGCCGAAGTTGATCTGGAGTCGTATATTTTGCGGTTGCCAGAAAGGGCGCGGATGGTGTTTGTGTTACATGCGGTGGAAGGCTATCGACATGAAGAAATTGCCGACATGCTAAATATGGCTGTGGGCAGCAGTAAGGCGCAATTTCATCGAGCCAAGCAACTGATGAAAGAGTGGATGGGGTACGGTAATGAGTAAATTTGAACAAGAGTTACAACAACAACTTGATTCGCTTTCGCAAGAAAAACAACCCCAGCGCGATCTGTGGAAAGGCATTGAATTAAGTATCGAAGCGGAAAACCAGCCTACTAAAAAAAGCGGCTTTCGCACTTCACATATAGCTCTGGCGGCGAGTGTGGCGTTGGTAGCCATGCTGAGTTGGTTTACATTAAAGCCTACCACGCCTGATACCCAGAACGGATTAACCGGTCAGGCCTTAGTGCAGGCGCTTAGTCAACAACACCAACAGCAAATGAATGCCTTGTTGGTTAAATTTGAAGGCCAGCCTGCCGTAACCCAGAACTGGCAACAGCAATTAGAAGAATTAGACAGTGCGGCTAATGCCATAAAAGCGGCGCTGGAAGAAGATCCAGACAATACAGCATTGCTCAAAATGCTACAAAATGTCTATCAGCAGCAAATGATGCTAGTTGAGCGAGTGCACGCGCCCAAGTGGCAGAAGATTTAATAAGGTGAATATCATGAGTTATGTAAGAAATGATCAATTGAAAAAAGGCGTGCAATACAACTGGGCGCTTGGTATCGGAATGGTCTTGTGGAGTTGTATGGTAACTGCGGGTCAAACGGTAGATCAGTCGCTCAATACCAACGACCACCCATTTGTTGAAATTGAACATATGAATGGTAAAGCAGTCATCAAAGGCTGGAATAAAAATGAAGTCAGAGTAATGGGCGAGCTTGGTGAGCAGACCGAGGAGTTCGAATTTACTGGTAGTGAAACCGAAGTGACCATTGAAGTGGAAGTTAAACGTCATCGTAACGACTGGAAGTGGAATAGCGGAAGCGACGGGGATGATTTGACGATTCACGTCCCATTTGGCAGTAAAGTAAGTTACACGTCAATAAATGCCTCAGTCAAAGTGTATGAAATATCAGGCGACACCAATGTGGAAGTGGTAAACGGTAACGTCGATTTATATGAGCTAAGTGGCAAGGTCGCGGTGGAATCAGTCAATGGTGATATCGAACTGGATGAGATTGATGCGCAGGTCAGCCTGGAATCTGTAAATGGCGATATCAGAGGGAAGCATATCGGTAGCCAGGAAGTGCTTTTTGAATCGGTTAATGGGGATATTAAGGTTGAATCGGCGAGCACAGATGTATCAGTGGATACCGTCAATGGCGATATGAATTTAAGCCTGAAGGAAATCAAACAGGCCCGTTTCAACACCATCAATGGTCGAGTCAGAGCCTCCATGCACTTACGCGATAACGGCGATGTAGATGCCTCGTCTGTGGGAGGACGGATTGAGCTGACGTTTCAAAAAAATGTCTCTGCACGATTCGATATTGAAGCACATGCCGGTGGCAGTATTGATAACAAAATTAGCTCTGACCGAATGATGCAGGCTAAATATGGCCCACGCCGATGGCTTGAGTTCTCTCATAACGGGGGATCTGCCAATGTCGATATTTCAACGGTAAGTGGTCGGGTAGTGTTGGATAATTAACTACAATAATGAAAAGGTGCAAACGCACCTTTTCAATTTGTAGTGTCCAAATTGAAGCTTAATATAGTTGTTTTAACTTTCTTATATAACTGTGTTCACTTGGTAAAACCGTAAAATCCAGGCGCTTTGTTAAGTGAGATGTAGCTGAATTCTGTCCGATATTTTGTAGTATTTTGTCCCGTGCTTCATGTTCAGATATGTTAAATAAACATATGATCAGGCTGTTTGTATTAAATCTTCCAAACACAGTGTCTGAAGGTAAACTGTACTTCAGGGACTGAAAGACTCTGGATAACTCTTCATCAATGTCAAATGCGTTATCAATATTTAGCTGTAAAACAATACTGGCACTTGGTTTGTTCTTATCT
>CAZROH010000069.1:0-17423 GCA_964601635.1 uncultured Alteromonas sp.
GTTTTATCGTCGGTATCAGCCATGGCTGCCTCCTTTTATGTGGGGCACACGTTGAGCAATTCACACATGAATTGCAGCGCCCTTTCCCATAACTCGTTAAAGTGCATGGTAAAGTTTGACAGAGTGATCCAGATGATGGTCAATCCCATCATTTGGGCGATAGAGAAGCCGATACTGAATATGTTCAGTTGCGGCGCAGCCTTGGTCATAACGCCAAACGCTAAGTTGACGATGAGCAATGACACAATGGGGGCCAAAGACAGGGTCACAGCCGAGATAAACATCCAGCTGCCCCAGTGAACAATGTCAAGCAACTGCTGTTGCGTCCACCATGAGCCAACAATGGGAAAAGCATCGAAGCTGATAACAATCATTTCAATCATGGCCAGGTGCCCGTCCAACGTCCAAAAAAGTAATGTGGCCAATATCAAATAAAATTGACCTACCGCCGGCACATTGATCCCGTTAACAGGATCCACTATTGAAGCGAATCCCAGCCCTGTTTGCATTGCGATAATTTGCCCTGCCAACACAAAGGTATTAAGAACCATCATCGAAATAAAGCCGATACCAATGCCGATCAGAACTTCTTTCACGCCAATCATGATGGTGGCCAGACTGACCATATTTTCAACGGGTACCGGTGGGACCACGGGCATGATGATAAGTGACAGCATAATGGTCAGCAATCCGCGCACAGTAGGCGAAATGGATTTAGCACTCAAACCAATCATAGACGCGAATAAGCCACTGATACGTAAAAAGGGCAACATCATGTCGGCTAAAAACTGATTGATTACGGCTAATTCAAAAGTCATAAAAGGCGCTACCGATCACCCGACCACTTGCGGGATTAAATCGACCATATGAAAGGTGAAATCCATTAGTTGTTGTACTAACCAGTTACCGCCCCAGCTCAATGCCAGTAACGTTACTAAAAGACGAGGGAGGAAACTCATGGTTTGTTCGTTGATTGACGTGGCCGCCTGAAATACCGCTACGACCAGGCCCACTATTAAGCTTGGTACAATAACCGCAGAGACCAGCATGATTACCATAAACATGGCTTCGCGTAGAATTTGGACAAAGACTTCTGGTGACATCGTCGTCTCCTATACACCCATACCAAAACTTGTCGCAAGGGTGCCAAAAATCAAATTCCAGCCATCAACCAGTACAAACAGCATCAATTTAAAAGGCAATGACACAATCATAGGCGAGAGCATCATCATACCCATAGCCATCAGGATGGAAGCCACTACCAGGTCAATAATGAGAAAGGGAATAAAAAGCATAAACCCAATCTGAAACGCGGTTTTTAATTCACTGGTGACAAAAGCAGGAATCAGAATAGTTAACGGCACATCTGCAGGTTCGTCATATTTATCTTCGTCTCCGGCAATACGTACGAAAGTCTCTAAATCCTTCACCCGGGTTTGCGAAAGCATGAAAGCGCGCATGGGCCCTTTGGCCTGCTCAAACGCTTCTTTGGATGTCATCACTTCATCCAGGTAGGGCTGCAGCGCACGTTCATTTATCTCTTCAAACACCGGTGCCATAATAAACAGCGATAAAAATAAACTCACACCAATCAGTATTTGATTAGAGGGTGACTGTTGCAAACCGATCGCCTGTCGCAAAATTGACAGCACGACGATAATCCGGGTAAATGAGGTCATCATCATGATAAACGCCGGAATTAAACTCAGCGCGGTCATGATGAACACCGCTTGCAGCGTCATCGAATAATCTTGCGTGCCATCGGCGTTCGTGGTCACCGTTACCGCAGAAATACCTTGTTGTGCTGATACTGAATCTGCAAAGAACAACAAACTGCACAATAGTCCAAAGCCGAACCAGAACCGCACATTAGCCATGGTTGTTTTCTCCCTTCATCGAAGGATTTAACTTACCCGCCATCGCACTTACCAACTTTTGCTTAAATAGTGCCCCTGGATTATCAGTCGCTTGCTGGCTTTGAATGTTATTTTCTAGTTTACTCAGGTGAGAAATGGATTGGGCGGTGATACCAACAAGATGCTGCTCGCCTCCAACTTCGATAACCATGATGCGCTCTTTTGCTCCCGCCATCATGCTGGCCACCACTTTAAGTTGGCCATTACTGGAGTGAGTGACATTAAACCGTCGCATTACATAAGCGAGCGCAAAAATAATCGCTACCACCAATAAAAGTGATAGGAAAATTGACAGTACCGAAGTGGGGTTGGTAATGGATTGCGTGCTTTGTGCAATAGCTGAAGAGCTAAAAACAAGAGGCAGCAACTTGCAACCTCTTGATAAGAAATGATATTTACCGGAGTTTTTTGATTCTTTCGATCTGACTAATAACATCGGTTAACCGGATCCCAAATTTGTCGTTGACTACTACTACTTCTCCATGAGCAATCAACGTGCCATTCACCAATACATCTAATGGCTCACCTGCGACCCGATCTAATTCTACAACTGACCCTTGGTTCAATTGCAATAAATTGCGAATGCTTATCTGACTACGACCTACTTCCATCGAAATCGTAACTGGAATATCTAAAATAGTATCCAGTTTCTTTTTCTCTTCCTGGGTTATGGGGGTATCGTCCGTCAGCTCATCCAGCTCAGCGACTTTGACATCGTCACCTTCACCTTGCTGTTCACCGTCCTGATCTGCTTCAGACTCCGCTTGTTCAGCCATCGCTGCTGCCCAATCGTCCATGCCTTCTTCTTCACTCATAGGAGTACCTCATTAATATGTCTCATGCTCAGAGATCTTCTTCCAGCACCTGCAACTCGGCGTCATTGTCGATAACACGACCTCCACGAGTTAATAGCTGCAGCTCAGATTTAACCGAAGTTGGTCTGGGGATCTTATCCGTAATTTGTAGCGCCAGATTATCGCGTGAACGACCTAATTTGGCGCGAAACGTGGGTAAGTCCTCAATTAACACAGTAATATACTCCGGCATTTCAACCGGTATAATATCGCCTGCTTTAAATTCCATAATTTGTTTAAGCGAGACGTCTACGTCTAGCATGTGGGTGGTCAACGCCACTTCCACGTCCATAATTTCATCCCTTAGCGCTTTGCTCCAGCGTAGATCGGTGTCTTCTTTATCGCTTTGTACACCGGCATCCAACAGTTCCCTGATGGGCTCCAGCATAGAATACGGTAATGACACATGAAAATCGCCACCGCCGCCATCCAATTCAATGTGAAATGAACTGATCACCACCACTTCTGTAGGGCTGACAATATTCGCCATCGCCGGATTAACTTCCGAATCCAAGTATTCAAAAGAAACGTCCATTACTGGCGCCCAGGCTTCTTTATAATCCTCAAAGATTATTTTTAGCAGCATCTGGATAATTCGACGCTCGGTAGGGGTAAATTCCCGCCCTTCAATTTTGGCATGGTAACGGCCATCGCCACCAAAAAAGTTATCCACCAAAATAAACACCAAGCGGGCTTCCATGGTGATAAGCCCGGTACCTTTGAGAGGGCGAAAACGCACCATATTCAAGCTGGTAGGTACGAATAAAGTATGTATGTACTCACCAAACTTAATCATTTGGATACCGTTAATGGACACTTCGGCCGAGCGACGCATCATATTAAACAAGCTCACACGCATGTGTCGGGCAAATCGCTCGTTTACAATTTCCAGGGTAGGCATACGCCCACGCACAATTCTATCCTGCGACGAGAAATCGTATTCAAGCGCAGAGGAATCCCCGCCGCCTTCGCTAACTTCCTCTTCTTCTACGTCATCGACACCATGTAAGAGCGCGTCAATCTCGTCTTGGGATAATAAATCGCTCACCTAATACCCTCTTACTTTTACTGCATGACAAAGCCGGTGAACAAAACCTGTTCCACCACATTCGCCCCTGAAATCTCGTTCATCACCCGCTGAACCTCGTTTAACGCCTCTTCACGAAGGGTAATTTTGCCTGCTTCAGTGACCAAATCATCAGCGCTACTATTACTGAAAACCTGAAGTAAGGTACCTTCAATTAAAGGAATATGGGTTTTTGCTATTTCTTCATTATCCGAGCCACGTACCATCAACTGCACTTTGATTTGCACCAGTCGATCACGACCGCTACCGGGAACGTTGAAAACAAATGGTCTGGGCATAGCAACATATAAAGCGGTACCAAGGTTTGCTCTCGGCGCAGCCTGCTCATTTCCACCTTGAGCGGCATTTGCTGTGACTGGGACTGGTTCGTTAGATCCTGAGAAAAGCAGGAAATAAGCGGCCCCTCCACCTAAAATAACGACAGCAGCAACGATGATGATGATCATCTTCTTACTCTTACCACCACCTTCTTCAATTTGTAATTCTTCTTCTGCCATGCTTTTTACTCAATAAATTCCAATGGGCGTATTATCAATTTTCACCAGTAAATGGCAATGATTGAATTAGTAAAGTTTTGTTAAGCATAGTCATCAATACCGTCAGTGTCGCGCGTTGCTGCGCGTATCTCAGGTTGTGGCTGTTCTTCATCCAACGACTCCCCATGATGCCCAGTTCCGCCGAAATGCCTCTCTTCATCTCCGTCTTGTTGCGCGTTTTGGTGCTGTACAAATGATTCACCTAACGTTATGCCCTGTTCAGCTAACATATCTCTTAATCTGTTTTCCGCCTCTGCTAATGCATCTTTCGCATGCTGTGTCTGGACAACGAAATTAACATTAGCAGTGTCACCTGAAATGTTGACTCTGACTTGCATACTGCCTAACTCTGGCGGATCAAGGCGTATTTCAGCCAGACTGCTGCGGCTGTTGATCATCCAGCGTACCTTTTCACTCAATTGCTGTTGACCTTCTGGTCGCTGAACATTTACCGGCTTATCCAGTCCATCAGCAGCTTGCTGCCCTTTGGTCATCTCGCTACGAAGCTGACTATTCTCACGTAACGAAGTATCAATGGATGCAATCGCTTGTCTGTCAATATCCGTGGCAACTGCCTGTTGGGCAGTTTGCATGGCATTGTTCAACAGGGCCAATTGTCCTTCCAGTTGTTGCTTCATCGTATTGTCCAACTGGATATTGGCTTCATTCAATGCACCGGCAATCATATCTTGCAAACTGATACCGGGCTCACGCCCTTGTGCTAACTGAGCGTTAATTTCATTAAGGCCGGTAATAACCGACTTTTTAATCATCTGCTGTTGTTGTTCTGTTACGTTAGCAGGTAACAACTTTAGAACACGCTCAGCAATCACTTCTGCACTTTCCTGCTGTCCTTCTTCAGAAAGTTGTTGCATGTTATGTAACAACTTATCCATACCTAACGGTAGGCTCACCTTTTCTTTTGTGAGGTTATCTTGTGAAGACGATTGCGTGGTCGACTTTTGCTTTTGCGATTCGGCCTGCATCAACGCAACCATCAATTTGGCCGCCCCTTCAACATCATCCGCAGAACTAATCGCGTCTAGAGGAAAAGAGCCGTTCTTGAAGGCATCTCCTGTATCTGACTGCGAAGGATGCAGGGTTAACATCGCAGCCGCCAGCGCTGTTGCTTTTGGCGACTCAACAGAAGTGCCTGATTCAACCGCTTTGGCCACCATGTCATTGAGTTGTTTCGCAATCGTATCAAACAGCGCTAATAAAGTAATTGGGCTTTGACTGTCAGTTTCCATACCATCCAATTGTTGCTGAATTACGGCAAGCATAGACATCTCATCATTATTGATTGAATTGTCTTCGCCCAACTTTGCTAACAGCGCGTCAATTTTAGCGGCCAGCTCATCAGATAGGTTAGCTTCTTCACCTGACACGGATTCAGCGACATTTGCCAATGCCGCTTTATCCGGGTTCTCGTTAAACTCTTTAACCGACTCTACCAATTCAAGCCAGTTAGTATCATCACTTTGATCCGCCGGCTCCGGTTTGATTGGCTTACTCTGGTGGTATTCGGACCTGGTCGTTGTTGCTGAATACGTTTCGTCTTTTTTATTGGAATGTGTTTGCGCCCTGTCTGACGTTATCCGCTCTGATGAATGCGCTTCGGGGTTATATTTTTTTTCGGGTGCCTTCCAAACTGGAGTGATACCACCCTGCTTAGTTTTATCAGAAGTTTGGCTGGTCGTTTGATCAAGTGCTTGTCTGAATTGGTCATTATTGTTAACCAGGTGCGACGGCTGTACTTCCAGGTCTATCGGCAAAGCGGCAATTTGTGAACCCTTAGTGGCAACTTGTTGCATAATATAATCTTCCAAACTCCTTGATCGCCTTTAAACATAGAGGCTGACCAAACAAAAACGTATATCTATATCGAGGAGTGGCAAGAAGCGTTCCAGTTTAAGAATTTCGCAAGAAGCGATATATCAATATTTTTCCTGCTGCGCTCGATAGAACTTCTGTGCGGCATACTCATCCATAGTATTTTGCTGACGTCGCATTTCCTTCTTTTCAGCTGCAATACGCTGATTTTCTATCACCATCTCCACGGATTTACGGCGCTTTTGTTGTTCAATCCACTGCTTTTTACGATCATCAGCCACCAGTGATGCGCGAGATATGACGCCATATTGTTGTTCACAGGCCTTATCAAGTTTACCGATAAAAGAAAGGTGCTGGTGGTACTTTTGCGCGGTCACGCCACCTTTGCCGTTATGTTGTATCTGACGCAAGTATTCCAGCCGATATTGCTGCAAATTCTGCAATTTCTGCTTTTGCGCAACGACATTTTGTTGGGCCAGTTGAAACGCCTGGGCCGCCTTTAATTCCTTCTCTTCTTCTATTTGAGCTACCAGCTTCAGTTGACTCATAATTCACTAACCGATCACGTGGACTGACCGAGGCCTTTGGCTAACGCCATCATTGCCTGTAAACATTCATCATATGGAATGACATCTTTGTAGCCCTGCTGTAAAAAAGCATTGATCGCAGGTTCGGCTTGAATAGCAAGGTCTATGCGCGGATCCGAACCTTTTGCATAGGCACCAATGGCAATCAAATCCTTATTTTGTTTATATGTGGAGTACACCTGTCTGATACGTCGTGCCATTGTCAGATGCTCATCGCTAACGACCATAGGCATCACGCGGCTGATTGACGCTTCAATATCAATGGCGGGATAGTGGCCACTATCAGCTAAGTTCCTGGAAAGCACTATGTGCCCATCGAGTATTGCCCGCGCTGAGTCAGCTATTGGATCCTGTAAGTCATCGCCTTCCGTCAATACTGTATAAAATGCGGTAATCGACCCTTGATTTTCATTTCCATTACCTGCCCGTTCAACCAGGGCGGGTAATTTGGCAAAAACTGAAGGTGGATATCCTTTAGTAGCTGGCGGCTCTCCCACTGCTAATGCAATTTCACGCTGGGCCATTGCATAGCGGGTAAGTGAATCAATCAGCAACAAGACATTCAGTCCCTTATCCCGAAAATATTCGGCGACCGTAACCGCAGTCTCACACCCTTTTAAACGCATTAGCGGTGACGTATCGGCTGGCGCGGCAACCACAACAGCACGCATACGTTCTTCATCTGTGAGGATTTCATGGATAAATTCTTTAACTTCGCGTCCTCGCTCGCCAACGAGCCCTACGACAACGACATCAGCCTTACTGCCGCGCGTCATCATGCCGAGTAACACACTTTTACCCACACCGCTTCCGGCGAATAACCCCATCCGTTGCCCAATTCCCACCGTATTGAGCGCATTAATGGAGCGTACACCTACATCCAGAGGGTTTTCGATCGGACGCCGGTTCAGCGGATTGATTGCTGGCTTAATGGTCGGAACACGAGCTTCCACTTCAATAGGGCCGAGTCCGTCCATCGGTTGACCATTACCATCAATGACTCTGCCCAGTAACCCCATGCCAACCGCCAAACCACTTTCTCGGTTCAACGGTGCCACTCGGGATCCTGGCACTATTCCTCGTACCGGTTCGGTGGGCATTAAATAGGTAATATCATCACCAAAGCCGACAACCTCGGCTTCAATTTCGCCGTCCACTGTTTGGACTTTACACTGACTTCCCACGGGTAACTGGCAACCGATGGCTTCCAGTGTCAGCCCGATCCCGCGCACTAACTTACCAGCGGCCACGATCGGCGGATGGGGAACCTGCTTTGCGAGCGCTGAAAAATAATCGCTCAGATTCTTAGTCATGATTGATGCCCTGTTCAAGCATGAATTTTTCAATCACATCGCGTACGCGCCGGTCAATTGACACATCTACGGCATTTTGCGAAGTGATAATTTCACATCCGCCGGGTTGCATGGAGGGAGCTTCGATTAACTGCCAGTTTTTATTTGCTATCTCTTCATCGGAGTAATGCGATTTGACGCGGACGATATCATCCGGGTGCATTTGTATTTGATATTGCTTTTCGTTAATAGGTAACGCTTTCAGACCTTCCGATAATGCTTGAAAAATTAAATCATCGTTGGTTTTAATTTCAGTGCGAATAACCGCACGAGCTAAAGTCAGCGCTAACTGCACCAACTGTTTACGCACCTCTTCATTAACCTGAGCCAAGGGCGAATTAAGTTGTTCTGTTAACTGTTGCCAGCTTTTAACTTGTTCATCGACTTGTTGTTGCCCGCTTTCGAGACCTTCTTTTTCACCCGCAGTGAATCCTTCCTCATGCCCTTGTTTTTGCCCTGCCTCTAAACCTTCCGCTTTACCTTCATCAAAACCAATTTGCTTACCTTCCTGGTGCCCTTCATCATAAGCAGCTTGCCTGATTGCTTCGATTTCTTCTGCTGTAGGCGGTTTGATTTCTTCCTCTTCAACTTCCTCTGGTGGCTCATACTTCCAGTCTGAGGTGCGATTTAATGCATTAGTTCGCTTATCATCTTCAGCAGATTTAGTGTCTTCTACGAAAGGTAAGTCCCATTTTTTTACGCCTTCTAATGAGTGGTTGGCAAACGGATTATTTTTCGGCATAGCTTACAAGAGTTCCTTTACAAGAACTCTTCACCTCCGCCACCGCCGAGCATAATCTCACCAGAATCAGCCAGGCGACGGGCCACCGACAGAATTTCTTTCTGCGCAGTTTCCACTTCGGAAATACGCACCGGCCCCATAGCTTCAAGATCATCCATAAGCATTTCAGCAGCACGCTTGGACATATTTTTGGTGATTTTGTTTTTAAGCTCTTCATCTGCGCCTTTAATCGCTTTAAGCAGCGCATCTTGCTGTACTTCGCGCAAAATCGCTTGAATACCGCGATCGTCCACATCGACCAGATTGTCGAACACGAACATTAAGTCTTGGATCTGTTGACTCATTTCTTCGTCTTGTTCGCGGATAGCATCCATCAACTGGCCTTCGATAGCAGTATCCAGATAGTTCATTATGTCTGCTGCCGATTTCAAGCCGCCCATTTTGGCCGCTTGCGTTCCTGCCTGACCGGCAAATTGTTTTTCCATTATTTCGTTTAATTCTTGCAATGCAGCTGGCTGCACTTCTTCTAAGTTTGCAATACGCATCAGCAAGTCTAAACGTACTTTTTCCGGGAACTGAGCAAGGATTTCAGCACTTTGCTCTGGCTCCAAATACGATAGAACAATGGTTTGGATTTGCGGGTGTTCGTTACGAATGATACTGGCGACCTGTTTGGAATCCATCCACTTAAGAGAATCCAACCCTTTAGCACCGGTACCCAACATGATTTGGTCTATCAGGTTCGCAGCTTTATCTTCACCAAGAGCTGCGGTTAATGCACGTTTAACAAAGTCCTGACTCTGGAAGCCGATAGTACTATAGTTCTGAATTTCTTCGATAAAGTGCTTATGCACAGACGTGATCTTGGCTTGTGTCATATCATCGACTTTAGCCATCTCTGCGCCTAATTTCTGCACTTGCTTAGGCTCAAGGTGCTTTAAAATTTGCGCTGCGTCTTCTTCTGAAAGACTGAGCAACAGAATTGCAGCTTTTTCCAGCCCTTCCAGCTTACTAACGTCATATCCCGGCTCATCTTGGGGTGCTAATTGTTCTGCCACCTTATTCTCCTACTCGTCCTGCAGTAACCAGCCTTTTACGACCTGAGCAGAAAGCTCAGGTTCGTTGGCCACCAGCGCACGTACAGCTTTAAGTACATCTTCATCTTTATGCAGATCAGGTAACATGAGTGAGCCATCCGGAGCAAAGCCAACCTGCCCCTCGTCAAACTCTCGCGTTAACATGCTGATAGTGTCATCGCCCAGATCCAGACGCTCATCGACATCAAAGTCTTCTGAACTTTTAACGGATTCAGGATTGATAAGCCGTTTAAGCATAGGCCGGATAACGGCGAGTGTTAAAACTACTACTGCCAAGAAGCCTAACACGAGTTTAATTATAGGCAATAAATCGGGATCTTTATAGAATGGAATGGCCTCTATATCACCTGTTTCAAGTCGCGTGAAGGGAACGCTAACCACCTCAAGCGAGTCGCCCCGCGCCACATCAAAACCGATCCCCCCTTGTAACAGACGACGGATATTTAATACCTGCTCCTGAGTACGAGGTTCGGTGGTCACGGTGCCGTCTTCGGCGGTGGTACGAATATGGTCTACCGCAACGGACACGCTCAGTCGACGAATAACACCGGTTTGTTTTTTGGTATGGCTGATGGTGGTGTCTAACTCATAATTTCGCGTAGCTTCTTTGCTACTTCTACCTGGTGCTGCATATTGACTATTGCCTTGAGCGGTAGCGTCTTCAGGAATTTGAGAAACCGCTGGCGGTTGATTACTTAAGGCTCCGGGGATACCTGATGGGCCTGCACCAACGCTGCTTTCTTCCACCGTCATCTCACTTCGCACAGCGGGGAGATCCGGGTTATAGGTACGCTGAGTCTGCTCCATCGCTGTGAAATCCATGGTGACATCAGCTTGTGCAGTATAGTTACCTATTCCTAGTACGGGGATCAGAATGGCATCAATTTTTTCTAAATACTCGGCTTCGCGCTTACGTTCAATCTCATATTCTTTTCGGGCTCTTGCGCTCATTGAATCCTGCGACCCGGAATTTAACAATCGACCATTGCTATCAGTTACCGTTACCTTACTTGGTTCCATCCCTTGAACGGCAGACGCTACAATATCCACCACTGCATCGACCTCTTCACCGCTGATAACAGCGCCCCGTTTGGCCGTTAATACAACAGTTGCACTGGCTTTTTTCTCGCGGCGGGCAAACACGTTTTCCTTTGGCATCGCCAGCAAAACCCGCACTTTTTGAATACTGTCCATATCCTGGATCGTGGAGGCAATCTGCTGTTCACGCGCGTGCTTCAAGCGCTCCATTTCCAGACGCTGACTCACCCCAAACCCCATATCCTGCATGATGATGTCAGTGCCGGTATCGCTGGAACGAACCAGCCCCTGACGCGCCATGCCAAGACGAATATCCTGATATTCGTCGTTTCGCACTAAAATCGTATTACCTTCAAGCCTGTAATCAATTTGATTGGCATCCATGTAATCGAGGGTATCGATTAACTCCTCAGTATCCATTTTTGCCATGGGGCGATAATCGGGTTCCTGAGCCCAAATGAGGATAAAAACGGCAATTGCTACGCAAATGACCAACACCACAACTAACGCGATCTGACGCATCATATCTGCGCTACCCAGGGTGTCCATAAATCCGGATTTATTCTCCGGTTCGTTGTTGCTGGCGCCTGCGTCGTCTGGAACGGCGAGGTTGGTGCCGGTTGCTTCTGCCATCTGAATACTACCCTAAATTAAATTTAAACTGGCATGTTCGAAATTTGCTTGTACGCATCAAGCAACTTATTACGTACCTGCAATGTCGCCTCAAATGCAATGCCGGCCTTTTCTTTCGCAATCATCACTTCTGCCAGACTCAGCGACGGGTCTCCCATTTCGAATCTTTGTTGCATGTTTTTAGAATTCATCTGTGCGTCGTTCACCCCTTCAATTGCATTTTTCAGCATACTGGCAAATTCATTTTCAGGCTGTTTAACAACATTGGGGGCTTCATGTACAGGAGGCTGTGCCTGTGCAATCATTGCCTGCATTTCCTGATACAAACTGTTTGCTTTGATGTCCATGACCACTCCTGGGATAATAATTGCCGATGTCGTGTCTAACATTTGGCGATATTGCGTTAATTACCAGTGATTCAGCAATTACCAGGCCAACATTAAAACACCCATTATTTCAGTGTGTTACATAAAAAGCCAAAAAAATGACGGCAACATTAATGCGTGTGCGGAAAGATAAAAAAAGCCGCGACTAGCGCGGCGAATAAGGGGGAGGTCGATTTATCCCCACTGCTGTTAATACTTAATTGTTAAGCTGGCACATCAATACCTTCTTCGCGCATACGCGCCAATTTGTAACGCAGCGTACGCGGGCTTATGCCGAGTTTTTCAGCCACATCTTTTCGCTTACCATTACACAATTCCAGTGTGTCCAGAATAATTTGATGCTCCTGATGACGTAACTCATTCCCTAGCCGACTGACATCTTCGTCAATACTATTAACCGCATCCTGATTATGGCTTGCCAATGATGCTGCCATCTCTAGCATTAAGTGGGAGGAGTCGATGGTATCCCCTTCACACAAAATAAGTGCTCTTTGGATCACGTTTTCCAGTTCCCGTACATTACCGGGCCAGGTATATTGCATGAGCTTATTTCTGGCCGCTGCACTAAGCTTAATTTTACCTACGCCCTGCCCTTGTGCATGGCGCTGGATCAAGTGTTCTGCTAACGGGACGATGTCGCCGGGGCGTTCGCTTAGCTGTTTCCATGTGATAGGAAATACATTTAAGCGGTAATACAAGTCTTCTCTGAACTCACCCGCGGCGACCGCCTGACGTAAATCGCGGTTACTGGTAGCGATCACCCGCACATCCAGTTTCACTGTTTTACGTCCACCAAGACGCTCCACTTCTTTTTCCTGCAATACGCGCAGAAGCTTTGCTTGCAACGACAAATCCATTTCAGTTATTTCGTCTAACAATAAGGTGCCATTCTGCGCTTGCTCAAATTTACCCGGACAGGCCTGAACCGCGCCAGTGAAAGCGCCTTTTTCATATCCGAATAACGTGGCTTCAAGCATATTCTCGGGAATTGCCGCACAATTAATGGCGATAAAAGGTGCCTGGCTGCGTGGGGATTGATCATGGATATAGCGGGATAACACTTCTTTACCTGAACCGCTCGGGCCCAGCACCATTACCGTGGCATCCGATTTAGCTACTTTGCAGGACAGTGTTAGCAACTCCAGGCTCGCAGGGTCAGCCACAACAGGAGTGCGCGATTCAATTTTTTCCGCTGGCGCGTAGCGACTTACCAAATTTATCAACACTTCAGGAGCAAACGGTTTTGATAAATAGTCTGTTGCGCCATCACGCATGGCTTGCACAGCGTCATTAATAGTCGCGTACGCTGTCATTAACAATACCGGAAGCTGCGGAAACTTTGCTTTAATATTTTTCAGCAAAGTCAGGCCATTCATACCGCCCATTTGAATATCGCTAACAACTAAATCAATTGACTGATTAGCCAGTTCGACCATCGCTTGCTCTGCACTTTCTGCGCAGACCAGGTTATACCCGGCCAGTTGCAATGTATCCATAAGCGCTTCGCGCAAACCAGCATCGTCTTCAACGATTAGGATAGTACTATGACTCATGCGTGTTCTCCTGCTAGACGATCGGATTGAGTTTTAGAAATTGGCTGATACGGTAAAGAGACGGTAAAACAGGCGCCCCCATCGGGCTTATTGACGACCGACAATTTACCTTTATGTGCAGTGGTCACGGACTTGACCACCGCTAGCCCCAATCCAGTACCATGACTTTTGGTAGTAAAAAAGGGTTCAAAAATTTTCTGCAATAGCGACTGAGGCACGCCTTTGCCTTGATCTTCAACACTGACATGCAGCATTTGTTCTTTCAGCTTGGCCTTCACCGCAATACGACTTTGTTTAGGTGATACCTGGCTGGCATTATCAATTAAGTTTAATATTGCGCCCTGCAATGCCGTGAGGTTTCCGACAACCTCAACCGCGGAGTCAAATCCTTCGAAGAGAAGTTCCTGCGATGCGGATCCAATGATGGTAGTCGCACTAGGCTCAATTGCCTGCATCAAATCAACAAGTGTAATCGGTGCAACCACTTGCTCATCACCTGATTTAGCGAAAAGCAACATGTCATTGACCTGACTTTCGAGTTCCTTTAAACGGTCATTTAATTTGTGCGCAAACTGAATGCGTGACTCTTCGGCCAAGCCTTTACGTGTCAGATTGGATGCATAAAGCATGGCAGCAGATAGTGGCGTTCTGATTTGATGGGCAAGTGAAGCCACCATTTTACCTAACGCGCTTAGCCTCTGCATGTGACTGACACGGGACTGTAATTGACGAGTTTCGGTTAGGTCGGTAATAACGATAAGCTGACCAGGTTCATCTACAAGTGGGGTTATCGACAATTTTACGCGCTTGCCGTCAATTAATGACACTTCGTGGCCATCATCAGGTTGCGGCTTGAAAGAGCGACTTATGATGGTGCGCCACAATTCACCTTCAAGAGGCTCACCCAGTAGTGCCACAGCCTGACTATTAACTTGCCTGACGATACCTTTACCATCGAGTACCACGACTCCCGCTGGTAATACTTGCAGTAAATGAGATAAACGGTTGGCTTGTTGACGAAGCGCTTCCACTTCTTCGCCTGAAGAAAGTTCATCCGCATGCTCTGTTGCATCATCAACGGAATAAAAGCGCTGATTAAGCGAATGCTGTTCATGTAGTGGGGTGCCGAAAAAACTACTTTCGTATGCCATACCGTCCTCGTCAAATTGCAGACGCACTATGCGTCAGAGAACTTATAGCATGAGCCATGCCACTATTTTTATTATAATTATCAGGTAGTTAAGATGTATTTATAACGAATGTGTGCTGTCAATTATCTGACGATAAATGTTCTTCACGATTAATTTCGTATTTACGCATTTTTTCCACCAATGTGGTTCTGCGCATTCCGAGTTTATCGGCCGCACGGGCCACAACCCAATCTTGTTGTTCAAGTGCCTGCTTGATTAGATTAATTTCTAACTCAGACAAATACTCTTTAAGATTGACGCCGTCTTCAGGCAAACCAGAATTCTCAGGCATGGCCATCCCTGCATCTGCTATGTCAGCATCGACAGATTCATCTTCTTCAGCACTGGCTGCCTCGGCAAATAGCGCATTAAAGGCATCCCGTTCAAGCAACTCTTCTGGATAGTCTGGTTGATAAGGCTCAACATCACCGTACTGATATTTCGGTGGCAAATCCTGTACATCAACGACTTGCCCAGGATAGAGAATACTTAACCGCTCTACCAAATTGGATAATTCGCGAACATTTCCGCTCCAGGAATGCTCCATCAACGAAGCAATGGCTTGTTCGGTGAAGTGGACGCCTCTAACCCCTTCCCCTTGAATTCGACTAATTAATTCCTGCAAGAGGAGTGGAATATCGTCTTTTCTTTCCCGTAATGCCGGACTGTCAATTGGGAAGACATTGAGACGATAATACAAGTCTTCACGGAAGCGATCTTCTTTAATCATCACTTCCAAATCTCTGTGGGTCGCCGCAATAATTCTCACATTGCATTGTATTGGTGAGTTTCCTCCTACGCGCTCGAAGGTTCGTTCTTGCAATACGCGAAGTAGCTTAACTTGCATTTGCAACGGCATATCGCCGATCTCATCTAAGAAAAGTGTACCTGATTCGGCTAATTCGAACCGCCCTTTTCGAGCACCTATCGCCCCGGTAAATGCCCCCTTTTCATGGCCAAACAATTCACTTTCTAATAACTCACCAGGAATAGCACCACAGTTTACAGGTATAAATGGGCCATCTTTGCGTTCGGATAAGAAATGGACATTGCGCGCCACGACTTCTTTCCCTGTACCGGATTCACCTAATATAAGTACGGTCGCATCCGTCGGTGCAACTTGTTCTACCAGGCGACGTACGTACTGTATTTGCTCGCTTCTACCGACCAGACTTCGGAACAAGCGAGTCTTGGTACCAGGCGTTTTGGTTTGAAAGGGTTTGCCTCGCGTGTATTCCTGACAACGATGTATTGCCTGGGTTAACAATGGATACGTGATAGGCAGCCCAATAACACTGACTAAATTTTGGTGGTCAGATATATCATCACCACTATTGGTCACTGCAATAAATGGGGTATGGGGAAATTGTTTAACTAACTGTTCAATTTTGTCGGGATCAGTGCAATCTATCAATACTGCCGCAGCAGCCTGATTCTTTAACAATTTCTCACACTCTGCCAAGCTACATTGCCGACTGGTTTCGCCAATGAATGTAACGATGGTTTCAAAGCTGGTTAAAAGGTCGCCGTTATCGCTAACGAGCAGAATATCCTTCATTAATTCCCCGACAACGCGTTTTTATTATAAACAGTTTAGCGCATCTGTATGATTGTAGCGGCAAAAGCTCCAAACACAACTGTCTTGTTTGTACACTGCTGAAGAATTGAGCAATACCACTACATTTATTGGTAAAGATCGTTTTTATTCAGCAGAAAATGAAAATTTGCGCTGCTTGATCTGTTTTTTTATTTACAGGCATAAAAAAAGCAGGTGACCCTGCTTTTTAGGCTAACTCGGCTCTAACTCAATAATGAAAGCACTTGGCCTTGCTGCTGATTGGCCTGCGCCTGCACAGTTAACGCAGCCTGACCTCGCACCTCATTGGCCGCGCTGTCAGCAGTAGCTTGTGCATAATCAGTATCTTGAATACGGCTACGAGCAGCGGCAGTGTTAACATCTGCCTGCCCCAAATTACGTGCAGTACTCTCGAACTGACTTTGAGCTGCGCCCAATTCCGCTCGATAATCGTTAAGGGATTGCATGGCGGTGTCGGCTGAATCCAAAGCGGCGGAAGCCCCTTCTGATGTTGTAACATCGATGCTTAAAACATCACCCAAACGTGAAGCGATATCCTGTGAATTGACGCTGATAGACTGTCCACTATTGGCGCCAACCTGAAAACTGATCTCAGCGTCAGAGGCTAACAGAGGTTTACCGGCAAAATTGGTTTGTTCTGCGGTTTGCTTGATATTGTCTTGTAACTGGGTGATTTCTGCCTGGATCGCATCTTTGTCTGCAGCGCTTAGGATACCATTCCCCGCTTGCATACTCAGTTCACGGATACGGCTTACATCATCATTAATACCGGCAACGCCACCTTCAGCTACTTGAGAAAGGGAAATGCCATCGTAGGCATTATTCATTGCCTGGCGATTGCCTTCGACCTGAGACGTCAAACGGTCAATAATTTGTTGTGCCGCAGCGCCATCAGCGGCACTGTTTACCTTCTTACCCGAAGCCAGCTTTTCCATCAGGTTCGTTTGCTTATCCTGAATTTGCTGCAACATGCTGCTATTTGGACTTGGATCGAAATTTATCATATGCATTTACCTCTGCCC
>CAZROH010000070.1:0-17124 GCA_964601635.1 uncultured Alteromonas sp.
ATGAGCCTTCTAGAATGAAGGAGTACGGGTTACAGTACTATGCCATCGGTAGAGGCTTGTCAGTAGAAGGATATCAATAAAAATGAGTCAAGTGAAAAAAGCAGTCATTCCTGTCGCAGGATTAGGAACCCGAATGCTGCCAGCAACCAAGGCAATTCCAAAAGAAATGCTACCTCTTGTGGATAAGCCCTTGATTCAATATGTTGTTAAAGAGTGTGTGCAGGCCGGGATAAAGGAAATTATCCTGGTTACACACGCCAGTAAAAACAGCATCGAAAACCATTTCGATACCTCGTTTGAGCTGGAAGCAACGTTGGAAAAAAGGGTTAAACGCCAGCTTTTGGAAGAAGTCCAATCGATATGCCCTAAAGGCGTCACTATCATGCATGTGAGGCAAGGGCACGCAAACGGGTTAGGGCACGCAATATTGTCTGCCCAACCGTTAGTAGGCGATGCTCCGTTTGCGGTAGTTCTTCCTGATGTCATTATCGATGATGCGGCAAGTGAGCCAACGAAAGATAACCTGGCTGATATGGTTGCTAAATTCAATACATCCCGCGTGAGTCAGGTGATGGTTGAGCAAGTGCCGAAGGAAAATATTACCAAATTTGGCATTGTTGACCTCGAAGGTGCATCAATTAACCCGGGAGAGTCGGCTAAAATTCACCAGATGGTAGAAAAGCCAAGTATTGAAGAAGCACCTTCAGATTTAGCTATAGTTGGTCGCTACGTACTATCGGAGAAAATATGGGATCTTCTTGAATTTACTCCCCCCGGAGCAGGAGGCGAGATCCAGTTGACTGATGCTATTGATGCTTTGATGAAGCTAGAACAGGTCGATGCCTATTATATGAAAGGGAAAAGTCACGACTGTGGTTCAAAATTAGGTTACATGAAAGCGAATGTGGAATACGCTATGCGACATCCGGCGCTTAAAGATGAATTCAAATCCTTTTTGGCGTCATTAGAACACTGATCTTCAAACAGCCGATGGCATTAAGCTATCGGCTCTTTGCCTTTATCTAACTTCAATCTTATCGGCAATTTTCGCCAACATTTTTTCACCTATGCCTCGCACTTCAGTGAGTTGTTCTACTTCTAAAAAGCGTCCTTTTTCTTCTCGGTAGTCGATAATTGCCTGGGCTTTTCGTACACCAATGCCAGGCAGTGCCTGCAACTGTTCAAGGGTGGCAGTGTTTAAATCGAGTAGCGATTCAACAGAAGATGCTGAAAGTGAGGTTTCCATTTCCAGCGGCGCAGCAAACGCTGTGGTTGTTGCTATTGCCGAGCTAAGAGATAGAGAGATAATTAATGGGGATAAAAATTTTTTCATTTTTCTTCCTTGGTCAAGATTAATTACGTACACATGTACATTGAAATCTTAACCAAGGAAAAAAATGTGACCAGATCAGTTTTAGTACAGGTTTTTTACAGTCTTTCTAATACCGCCTGAGTAAACTCTGTAGTTCCATGCTCACCACCAAGATCGCGAGTTGTGCGATCTCCGCTTTCGATAACCTCTTTTAACGCACTGCGGATTTTTTCCGCTTTATCTGCCATCTTAAGGTATTCAAGCATCTGAATCGCAGCAAGAATCACTGATGTCGGGTTTGCCAGGTTTTTACCTGCAATATCCGGAGCAGAGCCATGAACCGCTTCAAAGATAGCGCATTCTTCGCCAATATTCGCTCCAGGAGCCATACCCAGACCGCCTACAAGCCCTGCACACAGGTCGGAAATAATATCGCCAAATAAGTTGGTCGTCACAATGACGTCAAATTGGTGGGGGTTCATCACCAGTTGCATGCACGTGTTATCAACGATCATTTCCGCTGACTCAATATCTGGATAGCGTTCGCCGACTTCACGAGCCACTTTTAAGAACAGGCCTGAAGTTGATTTAAGGATGTTAGCCTTGTGAACGGCAGTCACTTTTTTACGGCCTTCACGACGAGCCAGTTCGTATGCGAAGGTAACGATCTTTTCTGCACCTTCACGAGTGATTTTACTCATGGCTTCAGCTTCATTGCCATCTTCAGAGATGGTTTGTCCCAGACCAGAGTACATGCCTTGCGTATTTTCACGCACGGTTATGATATCAATATCCTCATAACGTGCTTTGGTGCCTTTAAAAGACAGCACCGGACGTACATTAGCATACAATTTGAACTGCTTTCTGAGGCTTACGTTAATAGAAGTAAAACCTTCGCCGACAGGTGTGGTTAAGGGGCCTTTTAGGGCAACTTTATTTTTGGCAATTAGATCTAATGTTTCCTGAGGAAGTAATTCCCCGTGTTTCTCAAGCGCGACAAGGCCAGCATCCGCATAATCATAGGCGAAGTTACAGCCTACTTTGTCCAAAATTTGAGTGGTTGCGTCGATAATATCGGGGCCGATACCATCACCGCGAATGACAGTTACGCGTTGTTGCGACATAAGGAGTTATCCTTTATTAAATGTGTTTCTGAATAAATGGTAATCCAGCTTACTGGGGAATCAAGTAACTATGCTGGTTTAATGGTATGCTCAGTGACGTTTTAGCACTTCTAATCTGTCGTTTGTTAGGTACGCTGAAATGATAAATTTTAGACACTAGCAAAATAGGCCGCTATTCTAACCAAACCCGTCCGGGAAACCTAGTCCATTTGAATAAGAATTTTCATATTTATGCATTTTTATTGGATATGGATGAGTGACGCTATTTATTTAGTCATATCTTTATTTTATAGGTCAATCGGTAACCAAATATGCGCACTGAGTTGGTGTTGGAGTTTACCGATCCACTCATCATCAATACCTAACTCACGTTTAGCTTGCGATTCAAATTCATGAGTTTCACTACAGAAATGTTCGACATGCCAAAGCCATTGACGAGCCAGCGATAAACTTAGCCCCAAAATACACACCTGCTGACGGATTTGCTTATGACATTGCGCAGGCAATTTATTTGAGGATTGAACTGCCGCCTGAATATCGCGGTGTTGATGCCAACCACGCATCAACTGTACCGCCCGACTTCTGAAATCGGTTTCTGACGCGGGTACTAACGAATCGATACTGTATAGGTGAGTAGCCGATGGACGCCAGTTTAACGCAATTTTAAGGCCCGTGATGGAAAAAATCGGCGCTATGGCAAAGGAAACCAGAAGCGATGCGTGTTCTGGCGTAATTGTTGATTCAGTCTCAAAACTAATATGTGCAGCAATATCAGAAGAAAGCGCAAGTAGCCGTTGGCAAAGCGGGGATATGGGAAACACTTTTTGAGTCAAACGTTGTGTCAATGCTCGCTGCACGAGCATATCTCCGACCCTATCAATGCCATAGGTTAATACGGCTTGCTTTACATCATGCACCGGTAAATTCATTCGGTTGTCCGCAGACGCTGATGTAGTAAGAAATTGCGCAAACATGCGTTCCTGCTCAATTTGCTCGCTCAATAACGTAATGTCTGTGTCTGTGCTATTTAATAAATCAATTATCCTGAGCAACGCTGACGGAGGGTGGTTAACCGCAAAAGAAGGTGCGAATGGCCAGTTCGTCGACTTTTGTTTTAAACCCAAATCATCCGTCCACTGCTTTATTTTTTTAAAATCAACCGACTGTGGCGTTTTTAGCAGCGAAAGGTCGTCAATACTGGCCCATTTGATTACATCAGAATGTTCAACTAATGGTAAGTAGCCCACTTTATGTTGTTCTTTGCACATAATTACAGCGGTATCTGTGCCAATATTTACCACTCTACCCGGCAGCCATATACCAGGAAACTGCGCCCAATTTTGAATGGCGTCTATTAAAGCAGGGGATGCGACACTAGTTAGAGTGCGAAAAATGGAAAGCATTTCGCTTTGTGGTAAAAGTCTGGCAACGGCGCTGGCAGCCAATAGATATTGCTGACGAAATGATAACTTAGGTGAAGGTAAATGCCGTAAGGCTCTGCAACGTGTTAGTAACTGGGCAATTCTCAGCGTTTCCTTCCAAATAGAAAGGCCTAACGATTGATAATAACGAATAAGTTGTTTTAATTCGGGCTTGTTGTCATTGTCTGATCTGGCATGCATAACAACAAACGTACAAATACAACTGGCAATTAAATGCTGAGCAAAATGATCATTGAACTTATCTCGTCTGACGGTAACGCTGAGAAAGAGGGTGCTACGCAAACAGATGGGGGAGCAAGACAAATCAACCTGTTTGCTGTTGAGTAAGGCTAATATTAGTTGGGGGTGGCGTTGCGCTGCCTCAAGGCAATGTTTCGACACCGTTAAACATCGGTTTACAAAGGTCTTTGTAAAGTAATCCTGAGGTGAAGTAAAAAGCGCTTCAAATTCGTGGAGCAGTAGCTGCTCATCAAATTCAAAATCGAACACAAGCTCTACGTTTGCTGAAAGCTTTGATAAGCACCGTCTCCCCAGGCGATCAGTTTATCCCCCTCGAAAAGTAACGGAGTACATTCATCTAGCGTCGTCATGCCATCCGCTCTCACATGGTGGGTGCGATAAAACATTACTTGTACGGGGTGACCCTTTTCCATTTTTGCTTCGGTGATATCCGGTGAACCTAAAAGTGCCAGTACCTCTTCCAGGGTACTCCCAAGTTTTAACTTGGTAATCTGTACTTTGTTATATTCTTCACGATCTTTCCAATCCATGTTTTCTGGTTTATCTGGATAAAACGAAATCACCAGAAAAACGAACAGAGCATAAGCACTTGCGCCTAAAACGATTAACTTAAAAATATTACTATTCATCTGAATTGCCCGCTGCACAACTAATGGCAGTTTACCTTAATCTGGTGGATTAGGTAGCTAGAAATCGTAACAAAATTCATCATTCCCCCTGACTGATGGTGTAGCATGGCTCGTATTCCGAGCCGGGTAATTTCATTCTATGCTGAGCGACGAATGATTGAAGCAACTTATCAATTCGTGTCATTAACTCAGCCTCGCCGGTAAGCTTGAATGGACCATGCTGTTTAATTTGCCTGATCCCCTCCGCTTTGACATTACCCGCAACAATACCAGAAAACGCTTTTCGCAACACTACTGCAAGGTCTGCCACAGGTTGTTCCCGGTGTAAAGCTAAGGTGCCCATAGATTCGTGTGTAGGTATGAAGGGACGCTGAAACGCCTCATCAATTTTGAGCGACCAGTTGTAGCTAAACGCATCGCCCATCACGCGGCGGTATTTTTCAACTTTCTCAAGCTCTTCTCGCATTGTGCGGGCAACTTCAACAGGATCATCAATTATGATCTGATATTTCTTTTGTGCCTGTTTGCCAAGGGTCGCAGCGATAAAATCATCTATCGCTGCAAAATATGACTCTGACCCTGCTGGTCCCGTCAATATCACAGGGAAGGGTTGTTGAGCATTGCGCTCGTTCATTAGAATACCTAGCAAATAAAGTAATTCCTCAGCTGTTCCAACCCCACCAGGAAAAATTACAATGCCATGGGCGATACGCACAAACGCTTCCAAGCGTTTTTCAATATCAGGCATGATGACCAGTTCGTTGACAATGGCATTTGGCGGCTCGGCTGCAATAATACTCGGTTCGGAAATACCAATATAGCGCCCACCTTTGTAGCGTTGTTTAGCATGTCCAATGGCTGCCCCCTTCATCGGCCCTTTCATGGCGCCGGGGCCACAACCGGTGCAAATATTTAGCTTACGTAACCCCATTTGATAGCCAACTTCTTTGGTATATTTATACTCAGGCATTTTTATAGAGTGTCCACCCCAGCATACAATGGTATTGAGATTGTCATTACCTTCCAATACTTGTGCATGCCTTAACATATCAAACACCATGTCCGAGATATTGATACCGTCAACAGGCGCTGCTTTATGCATAAAGGCGTACTTGTTGCCCATGTATAGCAGGTCACGAAGTACAGCGAACAAATGTTCGTGAACCCCTCTGACTAATTTGCCATCGACAAAAGCCACTTCTGGCGGATTGATTAACTCTATTTTGACGCCACGTTCCCGGCGCACAAGTTTGATATCAAAATCATCATAAGGAGCAAAAAGGATTTCGTAGTTATCCTCATCGACACCACTGTTGAGCACGGCCAGACAACAATTGCGAAACATGTCATAAAGTGCGCTGTTGGTCGTGTCTTCTAACTTCGCTACTTCTATTTGGGAAAGCTGGCTCATCCACCCTAGCGGGTTAAGTTGCACTTTTTTCATTAAATAAATTCCTGATCAATCATGACGCAATTTCTGCCTGAATGTTTTGCACGGTAAAGTAATCGATCTGCGCGCTCAAACATAGCGGATGGTGTCTCTCTCTTTCGGTAGCACGTGCCACCGAAAGAGGCTGTAATGGAAATTTTTTCCTGGCGAAACTTAAGTGGTAAATTGGATAATGAAACCCGTATTTTTTCGAGTTTTCTTTCCAGTTGTTTTGAATTGGTGGCAGGTAGGAGTATGACAAACTCTTCGCCCCCCCAGCGAGCAATAAAATCGGTAGGCTGAATAGATGATTTAAGGTGTTTTCCCACGATTTGCAACGTCTTATCGCCCGCCGCGTGACCAAATTTGTCATTAATTGATTTGAAGTAATCAATATCTACTACCGCAATTGCAAGTGGTTGCCTAGTCTCAAGGGCTCGCTGACATTCCTTTTCGACTCTTTCATTATAGGCTTTACGATTGCCTAGCTTGGTCAAAGCATCTGTTTGGGTGGAAATAATTTGCTCGGTGAGCTTTTTACGGTAGTGCTGAGTTTGCTTTTGTAAACTGACCAGCTGGCCTTGCATGGCGCTCAACAAAGTCATTAATTCGGCTTGCTCTTGCTGTTCAGCTTGTTCTTGTTGAGACAGCGTTGACGCCATGCTATTGAGATAACGCTGCGCTTGTTTTTTTAATTTTTCCAGCGATTCCGCCTGGTGGAGATGATCTTCAATAGAATCCAGTTGGGCTTTCATTTCACGGTGACTGCTCTGCCTGGCTGCAAAATTTGACTGAGATCGTTCGATACTTTGACTTACATTCTGCTGAATATCACCTAAGGCATTGTGCAGGCTCTGTATAACCTTGCCTGAGAGGCTGGCTTCCGACATCGAATCCTGCACCACCATTCGAATGATGGCCACACAGGATTGAAGTAATTCATCTTCTGTCATGCCCTGTTTTAGCTTTACCCGTAAAGCGCTTAACTGGTCATCATCCGGATTTTTACTGGCGTACGTTTCTATTAATTGACTTAGTTCATCTAATATTGCTTTTTGAAGTGCAAGGGTGGAGGCTGAATCACTGCGTAACTCATGTTCATCGTGATGATCGGCCTTAAACGCTTGTTGAAACAACCCTATTACTCTATTGCAGAGTATTTGTAATACAAACAGAGATTGAACTGGCTGGTTGAGAGAAATAAGTATTTGTGCACTTTCTCTAGTCAGCACCGGATCGCTAACCAGGGCATGTTGAAGCCTTTTAATCGCTTCTTCAAGTTGGTTCAGTGTATCGGACGTGTATTTGCGTACAGTTAGGTCGGCGAAACGTAGCGTTTTGTTCAACTTGTTGACACTTACTGCTGCGAGAGTGAAGTCTGGTCGGCCAGACAAATGCCCTCGCAACTTCTGAAGTTCGTTATCAATATCCGGGGAGAACCCTTCGTAAAATTTTGAAAGCCGAATAATAAACTGTGCTAGTAGTTCGCTGTGCTGCTTTAACGACTGCAAACTCTTATCGTCCATTTACATCCTTAGGCTAATCTGCCACTAGCTATTATTTAACTTTAACGCAGTTTGCTCGCTATTGCCTGGCTAATCGATGATTATTATAGGTTTTTTCAAAGTTTGAACGAAATGGATTGATATCCAACCCTCCCCGCCGGGTATAACGCGCAAATACAGTAAGTTGCTTAGGCTGACAATGATGCATTAGATCACAAAAAATACGTTCCACGCATTGTTCATGAAATTCATTGTGCTGGCGAAAACTAATCAGATAGGCCAGTAGTGCTTCGTGATCTATCTGTGGTCCGGAATAACGAATCAGGATACTTGCCCAGTCAGGTTGCTGTGTTATCAGGCAGTTAGATTTCAACAAGTGACTGATTAGTGTTTCGCTTGCAAAATCCCCTCCTGCACTTAGCAAGCTTGCATTGGGTTGGTAAGTATTTACTTGTACATCTAAATCATCAATAACAGTACCAGTCCACCGAGCAAATTGCATCGAATTGAAGTCGTTCGGGGTATAGATATTAACGTGTACAGGCGCGTCTGCGCATGCGCTCAAATCTTGTTCTAACGTGGTCTTGACCTCGTCAAGCGAATTGAATTGACTTTGATTGAAGCTGTTAAGATACAACTTGAAAGATTTTGATTCGATGATATTGGGCGATGTGACAGGTACAAAACAATCAAAAATTGCTACTTGCGGCTTTCCTGTGGGAAGCAACCACGAAAGCTCATAGCCGGTCCAAATATCTTCACCATGAAATGGTAAATTGTCAGCGTCAATCGATAATGAATTACGATTGAGCGTGCGCGGGACAGACTGTAATAAGGATGGGTTGTAAATGCTCTCATAGCCCACAGTTTTGCCTAATGTCAAATGGGTCGGTAGTTCAAACGGGGCGGGTGATTGCTTGTTGCTCATAATAATGAAATGTTCTCTTTTGATAACCGGTGCAAATGCATTGTGAAGATGTCACAAAACGCAAAATTTGGTAGGGTTAGCATAATGCCTAAAACGTACGTGAAGCTAATTATATGTCAGATGACATCAAACGTCAGTTAGATAGACTGGTTGAAGAAACTATCACTTTAAGTAATGAGCGCCAGCAGCCTTTAACTATCGAATATGATAGTCACTGGCATTCACCGTGCTATCAGCAATCAGCTGAGCAGGGAGCTTTAGTCCACTGGAAGCCGGTATTGCAACAGGGCGAATGTGCGTTTTCCCAACTTGAAGAAGCATTGGAGCTTAAGCTAAACCCTCAGTTTTGTGATTATTTTACCCGCTATTTTAGTGATAACCTGCTTGTTCTAGCGCCTGATGGCGGGTGTGAGCTGTTGCAAGTGTGGAATGCCGATGACTTTGAACGGTTGCAGGAAAATTTGATAGGCCATGTTTTAATGAAACGCAGGTTGAATCAGCCTGTCACTTTATTTTTTGCGCTTACTGATGAAGATGACTTGATGTTATCGGTAGATAATGAAAGTGGTCACGTCGTACTTGAGCCAGTAGGTAAGCCGGCTACAAGAGTGATTGCTCCCACACTTGCTGACTTTATCGCAACCCTGAAGGCAAGCGAGCAGCGACGCGTTTAATTTGCGTCTAACTTATTAAAGCGCTCCTGAATGTTGACCATTGCGGTTTCTAATTCCGATACACGATCCTCCAGTTCACTAATGCGAATTTGAGGATCTTGTGGAACCTTTGATTCCGCTAAAACAACCTCACTATCGCCTGCCTGAAACGATTTTATTGCAGCAATAGCATCTGCAATCCCTACTTTAAATGGCGCCTTGGCCCTTAATAACGATACCGAAGGTTTAGTGCCCTTTGCCTGGATCTGCTGGCATATATCGAGTAGTGACGTGCTCATATTTCGGTCTGGCATATTGATTATATATGGTAAATTGCGAAGGTTACGCCAATATGCAGCAAGACAGTTCTCAGCGCCACTATTTATTGGCTTTTTTGACGAATTATATGACATTCTCGCCATATTAAAATGAGGGGAAATTAAAAAAGCCATATATATCAGAAGTTTAAAAGTTGGCCTTGAATTTGATTAATAGTTCAAAAATATCAATGTTAAGGACAAATAATGAAGTTTTTTCCTCTTTTAATTGCGCTTTCAGCACCCGCTTTCATTTCAGGTTGTGTCATTTCTGTGGGAGGTGATGGCGACAGTCGTTACAGTTCTGACTGGCAGGAACGCGAATACAATAATCGTAAACACATCGCTAACCTTGAGCGCGATATGGCATATGAGTCTGTCGTACGAAGAATGGGCGTTGCTGATTTTAATGAGCTTCATCAAAAGGAAAATGGGGTAGTCCGTGTATTGTACTATCGAACTCAGCGCACGATGGATGATGGAGTTACCTCTAAAGATGAGTGTACACCTTTAGTATTTCGTGATGGTCGTTTAATTGGCTGGGGTGATAAAGCCTACGCCGAAATTTAATTCCCCACTTCAAAATCCCTCCCAAAGAGGGATTTTGAACTTTTCCGGGTTTTCCTCTACCTAAGATCTAATCATTAGCTGTGGACATTTTTTCACCGCAATTCTATAGTTATCACGTGTATTAACATTTGTTTAACAAAATCATTGCCACTGAAGAGATTCTGCTTAAGTCATATCAAAGTGAAAAGGGTACTGAAATTTCTAGCTGTTTGAATATCTGATGCAATGTACGTTTAAAAGGAAAGACCATGTCCAACGTTGCTTTAGCTGAGCTTGACATCAATAAGATTAAAGCTATTTTTTTGTCGTCGGATGATTTAAAGGTTGCTGCGTCTATTTTGTACAATGCCTATTTTGATGATCCCTTGTTCATCGATATTTTTCAGGCCGAAAAAGAAGGGTACGAAAGCAGACTACGCTCTGCGATCAGAGAAGAGCTAAATGCATTCTGGGTCGCCAAACAACCCATGATAGGTTTGTTTGACGGTAAACGCTTATTGGCTGTGGCGTGTCTTACCTCACCTGATGTGGCATTTGGAGCGGGCCGATACTGGCACTGGCGTTTAAAGATGTTGTTAACGGCTGGATTGTTCGGAACCCGGCAAATGTTGGAAAAAGAAGAAAAGGTACGGAGTAAAATCCCCGCGCAAAACTTCCACATGCTCTCATTCATCGCTGTCCACCCGGATCATCAACACCATGGCTTGGGTCATATATTAATGGGCGCAATCGATAGCGTGCTAAACGATGATGAAAAAAGCGAAGGCGTTGGCGTGTACGTCACCTTGCCTAAGTGTCTATCTTTCTTTGCTGACGGTCACTACGAATTTGTGGAAGATTTATCCGTAGGCCACATAACCGGACAAATCATGTTCCGCCGTAAGAATATGTAAAACAACCTGGGGAAGCAGCAAACAGTTTCCCCTAATTCACCTTCCCCACCCAGACCTGCTTCACCATTCGATGTAAGACATTTCGTACATTTGTGTAAGACTTTGATATCAAAACACTGACGCTTTTAGGGTTGTCTTTTTTAAGCGGCTGATTATTAACAAAATTTAATTTTTAGTCTTTTGACAGCGTATAATTTGACGAAAATGTATATCGCACAAAATTTGATAACGACTAATATAAACACTGTCACAAGGAAACACGACGAGTCAGGAAGACAGACGGAAACCTCGAATGGACAACTCATGGATGAGAATACCACAGCAGGATGCCAGGTAATACGGATATAGATGGAAAAGGATAGCGCGAAGGATGTTGCGCATGGGATACCTTCAGGATGAAGGCACTGCCAAAGGATAGGCAGTAAAAAAGGAACGAAGGACTTTGCAAGGAGTGCACTAACGGACGACTTCAGGATGAAGCAAGCTATTTTAGGATGAATAGTTGAGCATGGAATAAAGGAAAGGGATCTGCTTAAGGATAAGTAGCTTACACAGGATGCTGTAAGAAAAGAGGGAAAGGGGCGTATACGGATTTCAATCGGGAAGATTTTAGTCGCAATGGATCGCTGAGAAGGATACTCAAAATTCATAAAAAAAGCGGTAGCAAAGAGCTACCGCTTTTTTTATTTCTGACAGAAAAACACGACTGCCGTTCGCTATATCGTTTTTGCAAAGAGAAAGCGGCGCATCTGCTGGCTTATTGGCCCAGTATTCAGCTTTACCGTTATTGATTTGTAGAAAGCAACGCTGCCGACGGTAATTTCCACTCAGCGAACTATAAAACGTCTTTCGGTCGTATTAATTCATTTTGTGGGGAGGCGTGTGCGTACTAATGATTCGCTTCCCAATCATTTCAAATGAACCGGTATAACGATCATCCCCAGTCCCGGAAAATTCAAACTCGAATACGCTGTACCAATCCAGCGGACCCGATTTGGTGAAAATGCGCGTTTTCTTGCGCGAAAGCGACAACAATTGTAATTGATTCTTCTGACAATAATGCGACACATAATTGTACGCAGATTCTGAAATACTGCGGATGCGCCAGAACTGAAAGCTGACGAACAGTATAATCAGTAGCAACGTTAATTCTCCTAAACTCATGGTCTAGTCTTCCCCTGCGTCTGGCTGAATAATTTCCCGATAGCCTGACTGAGTACTTCGCTGCGATCAGGGCTGCGTAACAAGCTTAACACCGTTGTTCTTAATGCAGGCAACTGAACTAAATCTGAAAAGAACCCTGCGAATAGTGCACCGTTATAGTCTTGCTGTTCATCAGCTTTGGCGCACAGAGTTAAAAACTGCTTCGTCAATTCAGGAGTAAACTGGGTGTAGTGTCGGGCCGCAAGAATACTCAACGTATCAATGCTTACATTGTCCTCCTGCGCAATTAACTCCGCCACGGCTTGTTGGATCAACGGGTGCGTCTTTTTTGCATGTAATCCCTGCAGCGCGGCATGAAAGGTGTCGGCATCGTCTTTAGTTAACTCTTGTCGGACTAACGCTATTAAATGCTCGTCTAACTCAACGTTTTCCAATGATTGGAGTAATGCTTTTTTCAACGGTGTTGGATAGGTATTGAAGTTTTCACACACGGCGGCAGCCAGTTTGTTTTCATTCAGGCGTAAACAGGTATCAGCAATGCCCTGTACGGTGAGCTCCTGCCAATCAATGTTGCCTTCTTGTTTAATAAATTGAATGGCTTTATCACTGTCATTGCTGGGCGCAAGGTTTAAGGTACTGCGACATAACGCGCCAAACTGCGCCATCTGGAGTTGACCGGGTTTAAATACATAGGGGTTTTCAGGAAGTTCAAACTCTTTATCCTGGTTTGTTAAACTTTCGCCCAGCGCTTCCACCACAATCTGCAAAAAGTGGTTGCGAGCGGCGCATACAATTAAACCGCGTTCATCTACAGGCAGTTTTATAAACCAGATATAGTGAGGTTGCGATGCCTCACCCTGCCAAAAGACGATACCGAACCAGGCATGCTGTTGACGGGGACGGGGAATGACTTCGAGCGCGCTTTCCCAGTTTAAAAATGTTTGTGCCGGAATAGGCTCAATGCCCCTTCCCATATCAAACACCTGAAAGTTGGTACCTGCGTGAAGTAAAAATTCACTGATTGAATTGATATCCGTAGCCGAGCTCAAAATTACCCCCGAAAACACGTTTGAAAATATAAAACGCGCGATATTCTACCAGTAAAATGATCAAATAGCCGTGCTATACTTGCGCCTTTTTACTGATAGCGAAAGTAGAGTGGATAAAGAGTTACTTGCTTTAGTGGAAGCGCTGGAATCAGAAATGAAAGCTCAGGCATTGTGGTCGACTGCGGTTCCTGATGAATCGGCATTGGCCAGCACGGAACCATTCGCCTGCGATACGTTAACATTTCCGCAGTGGCTACAGTTTGTATTCATTCCAAAATTCACCTTGATGATATCAAATAAACACCCCTTGCCATCGAATATGGCAATTGCTCCAGCCGCGCAGGTTTGGTTGCAAGAACACCGGTCGATACAGCAGTTGTTAAGCAAACTTGACCGACGAGTCCACACGCTTACTACTGTTACGGTTAACCATTAATGACCGACTTGCTAACTATCCTCTATCAGGATGAATATCTTATCGCAATCGATAAGCCGCCTGGATTATTGGTGCACCGCAGCCCGATCGCGAAACAAGAAACCGAATTTGCTGTCCAGCAATTGCGCGACCAGATTGGACGTTATGTTTATCCTGTTCACCGCTTAGATCGTCCTACCTCTGGCGTATTGTTATTTACGTTTTCTCCTGAGCTCGTCAGCGCCATTGGCAGCCAATGGATGCAAATGCAGGTACAAAAGGAATATTTGGCCATCGTGAGGGGCTTCGTCAATGGGGGAGGGCTTATTGATTACCAATTATCTTTTAAACGAGATAAGTATGCCGACGCGGGGAAACGTTTAGATAATGCACCTCAACCGGCCTGTAGTGAATATCAAAGTATTGATAAATTCGTTATCCCATTGCCGGTCGGGCGTTATGAAAGTGCACGTTATTCTTTGGTAAAGCTGAATCCAATTACTGGCCGTAAGCATCAGTTAAGGCGTCACATGGCACATATCAGCCATCCCATCGTTGGTGATACGACCCATGGGGACGGCAAACAAAACAAGTTTTTGCGAGCACAGTTTGGTTTTAGACAATTAGCGTTAAGCTGTACCAGGTTGTCGTTTGTCCATCCTGTTTCCAATCAATCTGTTTCGATTAGGTGTCAGCCGCATGCTGACATGGTAAAGTTACTCACCAGTTGGCAACAATTCAGACAATAATTTTTTTAGGGTAGTAAATGGCAAAGTTACATATTTTTGCAGGCAGCGTATACGGTAATGCACAACACGTCGCAGAGGAGGTGTATGACATGCTCTCAGGCGATGGCGTGGACTGTGAATTGTTTTCCGATCCATCTGTTGACGACTTTACCCAGGCAGAGGCAATTCTGGTGATCACCTCCACCACTGGGCAAGGCGATATTCCGCCGAATTTAGAATTTGTTCACGCTGAATTAAAAGATACTTTTCCCATGCTTACAGATAAACCCTTTGCGGTAGCTGCACTGGGCGACAGCAGCTACGACACCTTCTGTGGCGGCGGCCGTCATTTTCAGGAATTGTTGACGGAATTGCAGGCCAAGCCAGTAGCAGACATGCTGGAAGTCGATGCGCTTGAAACGTTCGAACCCGAACAGGAAGTAAAGGATTGGGTCGCGGGTATTAAAGATAAGCTAGTGTAGGTCTTCAAACGTCGCTTACGCTAGCTTCAGGCCGCCGGGCATGAAGGGGCGATTAGGAGCGGGCTATCAGGTTTGCCAGACTTTACCATAAAAGCTGTTCGGTATAGTTAAGCCTAATCTAAATTAACAAGCCCTTATCCGCTCACTTAAAAGTTAGACTTGCACGCTCGTGCCCACCGAATGTGAGCACGAGCGGATTACCTAAACGGTAAAAAACTTAACTTCCTCTTTGAGTTGATGTGACAGTTCGTCAAGGGTCTGTGTCGCCGCTTTATTACTGTGCATGGACTGGGTTGCCTCATCTGACATCGCCGTAATTTTTTCCATTGCCTGGCTTACATCGCCAACCACATTAACTTGTTCAGACGCAGCCCGTGCCACTTCCTGAACTCTTATCAGCGAGTCGTTTGCCTGCCTTTCAATGTTTTCGAGTAATTCCGTTGCCTTGATCACCTGAGCGCGGCCGTTTTCTACCAGTGGCTGCGTAGTTTCCATGGCGCTTACTGAAGCAGCGGTCTGAATTTGTACCTCTGATATCATACTTTCAATCTGTGAAGTCGCTTCGCCGGTGCGCTGAGCGAGCTGGCGAACTTCATCCGCAACCACTGCAAACCCTCTTCCAGATTCACCTGCTCGGGCGGCTTCGATTGCTGCGTTTAGCGCAAGTAAGTTCGTTTGTTCAGATATCCCACTTATCACACCGGCAATACCACCAATTTTCTTGGTATTTTCTTCCAGCAATTTTATTTGCTCAACGGTCTCATTGACGGTGGTTGATATTTTTTCTATTTCAGCGGAAGTCGATTCTACGACCACTCGTCCCTGTCCAGCATAATCAACTGTCAGCCCCGAGTTTTCTTCAGTCCGTTTAGCAATCTCTGCCACTTCATCTATGCTCTCGCGCATCGCAATGAGTTTAGTAGCTGTCTCGTTAGTCAATATGGCCTGTTTTTGCGCTGCATCTAATGCCTTAGTTGAACCTTCTGCTACTTCGCTGATCTGGGTAGAAACATCATTCGAGGTGCTCACGATATTTCTCACAATCTCGGTAAGCTTATCACTCATGTCAGACAGCGAGTCGAGGATACTTCCTTTGTAGGAAGACTTTTGGCTTTTAGTCAGGTCACCATTTGCCATAGTCTGTATTGAACGCTGCGCTTCATATGGTTCGCCGCCAAGTGAGAGGCGAAGGCTTCTTTCAATCAGAAACGCCACAATCACCGATATGGTCAACGAGATTAATGTCAGCACAAGCATCAGACTTTGAAAGCCACCAGCGACTTCTCTTGCTTCGGGAGTGGCTTGTTGATTTTGCTGCTCCTGATAGTCAATAAATTCATTGATCGTATTCAACCAGGTAATAAAGGCAGGTCTGGCTTCATCCAGCACAACATTATCAACGCTTTCACCATTTCTTTTAGCCTTGATGATACGTTCGATGAGCGGCAACGTGTGACTTTGAATGGACTCGATGCGGCGCAATATATCTTTCTCCTGAGGAGAAAACGCGGTGCCGTCATTAAGCATCTCATTCATGTCATTTTCCGAGGTACGGTAAAAAGTCTCCAGTTCCCGAATTTCCTTTACAAACGCTGAAATCTCCGACGGTTTGCGAGCGATGGCGATGTCTCTTATGGCTATGGCCCGATCGTGGACACTGCCTCTGAAATTAATCGCATACCTTTGCTTCACTGAGTTAATGTCGGTTATCTCAGAAAGGGTACGATCGATAAAATTAACTTTGTTTATCCCTTGAATTGTCAGAAGTATTAGCAGGGAGAGTATAATTCCGAAACCTAATGCAAGGCGGCTTCTAATCGTGAGTGATGCAAATCTTTGGACCATGATTACCTCTGTATCACCAAACTGCGGATTGTAGGACGATTAGTGTAATTTATTTTTACTAAAGTCTTTAATTGGTTTTTTAGAACAACTGGGGGTGAATTTTTTTGTTGTGTAAATTCAATTGCCGTGATAGCAGCCAACATATCGTAGTGTAGAAGTGAGCTTTACTTTGGGGGGCCAAGTGTTACCGGGCCGCAATAAATGGTTTAATCTTTCTGCTTGTTTTCTTTGTCAATAATGTTGTGGCGCTTTCTTTAACGCACCGCGCGTCTGATTATGGTGATTTCAGCGCTTTCTGCTAATCTTTTAAAAATCTTACCTTGCATTACCTGTTGCCAGGGCCAGAGGAACGAACTATGAAAACGCGGTCATTTATTTTACTGTTACTGCTCATTACCG
>CAZROH010000071.1:0-17076 GCA_964601635.1 uncultured Alteromonas sp.
GCATAAAAAAACCCCGGTCAAACTGACCGGGGTCAAATCAAAGGAATGAAAACAGTGTTTTCACCTCTGTACCCTACACAAATAAGCCTACTTAATTCAGCGTGGCTTATCAAGCATTTTTCGTAATTAAATTACCAAAATTACCTAATTTCGATTATAAACAGCGGAAATGTTGTAACCTAATTACCAGTTAGTGGGCTTCGTCCCAATTATTTCCTACGCCAGCTTCCACCTCTAACGGAACAGACAGCGTTACTGCCTGTTCCATCAGTTGCTTTATACGTTGACTATGTTTATCGACATATTGTTCTTTAATTTCAAAAACGAGCTCGTCGTGGACTTGCATCATCATGAATACTTCGTCTTTCGCTTCCTGTTGGATCCATTCATCTACGGCAATCATCGCCATCTTAATAATATCAGCCGCCGTGCCTTGCATAGGCGCATTGATTGCTGCACGCTCCGCTCCTTTTCGTCTGGCACCGTTACTGGCTTTAATTTCTGGCAGGTAAAGGCGACGTCCAAAAACGGTCTCGACATAGCCTTTTTCTCTCGCATTCTCCCTGGCTTCTTCCATATAAGTGCGCACACCAGGATAACGGGCAAAATACAGATCCATATATTCTTGCGCTTCACCACGAGGAATATTGAGCTGTCTGGCTAGCCCATAAGCTGACATCCCATAAATTAAGCCGAAATTAATCGCTTTTGCATTACGTCGCTGATTGGTGGTGACGTCTTCTAACTTAACACCAAATACTTCCGCTGCGGTGGCACTATGAATATCAATCCCCTCAGAAAAAGCGGTGAGTAGCCCGTTATCTTTAGAAAGGTGAGCCATGATGCGCAGTTCGATTTGGGAATAATCGGCGGCCACAATTTTAAAGCCGTCACGGGGCACAAATGCCTGACGAACACGGCGTCCTTCTGCTGTGCGGATGGGTATATTCTGTAGATTTGGGTCTGTCGAAGATAACCTTCCGGTCGCTGCCACCGCTTGATGATATGAGGTATGCACACGGCCGGAACGATGATCGATCATCTTAGGCAACTTATCTGTATAGGTGTTTTTTAGCTTGGTTAGCCCCCGATATTCCATAATTAGTTTAGGGATGGTGTAATCGAGAGCGAGTTCCTGAAGTACTTCTTCTGACGTGGAAGGAGCGCCTTTAGGCGTCTTCTTAATGATCGGCAACTCTTTTTTCTCAAACAAAATGTGTTGAAGTTGCTTGGTAGAACCTAAATTAAACTCTTCACCGGCTTCTTCATGGACTGCCTTTTCAAGCTCCATAATTCTTTTTGCCAAATCCTGACTTTGCTGGTTGAGCTGTTGGCTGTCGATGCGTACGCCAAGTTGCTCCATCCTTGCCAGTACATTGGCCACGGGCATTTCTACTTGCAGTAATAATTCTTTAAGTGGTTTAACTGCCTCCAGTTTTTCCCACAATACCTGATGTAACAGAAACGTCACTTCAGCATCTTCCGCCGCGTAGGGTGCCGCTTTTTCGATGTCGATCTGATTGAATGTTAACTGCTTTGCGCCTTTTCCGGCGATGTCTTCAAATTTGACTGTTTGGTGACTGAGGTAAGCCAGTGACAATGAGTCCATGTCATGTCGCGTTGCAGTACTATTGAGCACATAGGACTCCAACATGGTATCGAAGGCAATCCCTTTTAACTCAATGTCATAGTTTGCCAGGACATTTTTATCGTATTTTAAATGCTGGCCAATTTTCTTAGCCTCGTCACTTTCCAGTAATGGCTTTAGCTGTTTTAGCACCTGTTCACGAGGAAGTTGATCCGGTGCATCCATGTAATCGTGCCCCACAGGTAAATAGGCGGCTTCACCGGGACCAATACAAAAAGACATTCCGACTAATTCTGCCTCTTTATAATTCAAACTGGTGGTTTCGGTATCAAACGCCCAAAGAGGAGCCTGGTTGAGCTTCTCAATCCATTTATCCAACGCTTCCTGGGTAAATATCGTTTCGTAATGACTGTGATCAATTTCCACGTGGTTACTGCTCGATTCAGGTGTCGCCTCGTCAATTTCTTCAGCAGTGGTTTCTGCTGACACTTCTTTTAACCAGCGCTTGAATTCATATTCAGTAAAGAGAGCGGCTAATTTAGCGTTGTCAGCGTCAATTGGACATAAGTCTTCAGGTGTAACGTCCAATTCTACGTCTGTCTTGATCGTCGCTAATGTATAAGAGATACGGGCCTGCTCTTCGTATTCTTGCATTTTCGCAGCCATTGTCTTGCTGCCTCGGAAACTAAGATCCGCCAATTTGTCCAGGTTTTCATAAATGTCATTTATTCCACCAATACCATTTAACATGGCTTGGGCGCTTTTGTCGCCAACCCCTGGTACGCCTGGAATATTATCGACTTTGTCCCCTTTTAAGGCGAGGTAGTCGATAATCAATTCTGGAGGGACACCAAATTTATCATTTACGCCTGCCACATCCATTAACTGATTGGTCATGGTATTAATCAATGTGACATGCTCGTTGACGAGTTGCGCCATGTCTTTATCACCAGTGCTTATAAGGGTATTGATACCTGCGGCAGAAGCTTGCTTGGCGAGGGTTCCGATGACATCATCGGCTTCTACACCAGACTCAATAATAATGGGTAGCCCCATTGCGCGAATAATATTGTGGAGTGGTTCGATCTGACTGCCTAACTCCTGTGGCATAGGGGGGCGGTTGGCCTTATATTCTGCATACATTTCATCGCGAAAGGTTTTCCCTTTTGCATCGAATACGACCGCGATATGGGTCGGATGATATTGTTTCAATAAACTTTTGATCATATTGATCACGCCGTATATAGCGCCCGTATCCTGTCCTTTAGAGTTCGTTAACGGCGGTAAACCGTGGAAAGCTCTGAACAAGTACGATGAACCATCAATAAGAATGAAGGGGGGGGGAGTATGTTTAGACATGCTGGCTACGCTTTTGGCTCGCTGAGTATCAAATGATGGAGAGCATGCCACATGCACATGCAGTTCGCTAGATAAGGAAGAAAAAGAAACTTAACAATTCTGTGGATAACTCTGTGATAAAACAGAATGGTGAGAAAAGCGAACACGCAATAACCTCAGGATGGTGGACCCTGAAGTCAACATTTTATAAGGCGTTATCGGTAAAAGAAGCAGAACCTTATTTTTATTATTTTAATTTTTTGTTTGTGGATAACTTGGAGAGCTTTATTTTTATCATTACCAAGTTCGCGAAGTAATGTAGCATAAGAAAATCAAAATCCTAATAGGTATTTTGATATTTTTTTTATCAAATAGTGAACAAAAAGTGAGCAGAATCGCATAAGTCGGAAAACACGTGGCCTAGGAGGGTATTATGAAAAAAGTTGCAGTGATCTTAAGTGGATGTGGTGTATTTGACGGTGCAGAAATTCATGAAGCGGTACTGTCATTGCTGGCAATTCGTCAGCATGGTGCCGAGTTCCAATGTTTTGCACCGGATAAAATGCAGTTCCATGTAATCAATCATTTGTCAGGTGAAGAAGACAGCGGACAGCAACGCAATGTTCTGGTGGAATCGGCAAGAATAGCACGCGGCAACGTCAAACCTGTTTCTGAACTCAATGCCGATGAATTTGACGCCTTAATTGTTCCTGGTGGCTTTGGCGCAGCCAAAAACTTGTGTACATTTGCCAATGATGGCGCAGATAGTAAGGTTGACGAGCAAGTCGCGGCTGCGTGTCGCGCTTTCGCTGAAAAACGCAAGCCTGCCGGATACGCCTGCATTGCACCGGCAATAGCTGCATCTATATACGGTAATGGCGTCAAAGTCACCATCGGTACCGATGAGTCAACAGCTGAAGGAATTAATGCGCTGGGTGCGAAGCATGTAAACTGTCCTGTTGAAGAAATTATCATTGATAGCGATGCTAAACTGGTCACCACGCCGGCTTACATGCTGGCGCAAGATATTTTAGAGGCGCATACGGGTATCAATAAGATGGTTCAAACGGTAATCGGGATGGCGTAAGAATGACTGGCAAAGAAAGTGTGGGATTTTTCTTTGCCACCTTTAGCGTTAGCAAGCATAATAACGCCTTGAAAGGCTTAACTTATCGCTTTCATTGTGCTGTAAGCAATATTTAAGGTGCCACCCAAAAGGTAATTCGCATCAAGCCTTGCTGGTAAGCTCTAATTAACCAATTATATTATGTAATTGATATGAGCAACGTAAAACGCCATTGCCCAAGAATACAAAAAAAGAATAAGGCATACACATGCACTATCGTGCGATAGTACGAATACTCGGACTGCTGGTCGCGCTTTTCAGCGTAACGATGATTCCACCTGCTGTGGTGTCAGTTATTTATCAGGATGGCAGCGGCCTGCCTTTTATTCTTACCTTTGTCATGTGTGTGGTTACCGGATTAGGGTTCTGGTATCCGCAACGTGAACATCGTCGAGACTTAAGAGCGAAAGAAGGCTTTCTCATTGTTGTCTTATTCTGGACCGTGCTTGCCAGCTTTGGTGCAATCCCCTTCATTTTATTAGACCAGCCTTCGATGACCATCACCGATGCTTTTTTCGAGTCTTTTTCTGGCTTGACGACAACGGGAGCGACGGTGATTGAAGGGATTGAGTTTTTACCTCATTCTGTCCAGTTTTATCGCCAGCAATTACAGTGGCTGGGCGGCATGGGAATAATTGTATTGGCAGTAGCCATACTGCCCATTTTAGGGGTAGGGGGCATGCAGTTGTACCGAGCAGAAACCCCCGGTCCGGTTAAAGATTCAAAAATGACCCCGCGGATTGCGGATACCGCTAAACACCTTTGGTATATCTATTTGTCATTAACGATTGCGTGCACATTAGCATACTGGTTTGCAGGAATGGGGTGGTTTGATGCAATATGTCATGCGTTCTCGACCATTGCGATAGGTGGCTTTTCTACTCATGATGCCAGCATAGGCTATTTTAACAGTCCTATGGTAAATGTTGTCTGCTCAGTCTTTTTGCTTATTGCTGCGCTAAACTTTTCTCTTCATTACGCTGCAGCCGCCACCCGATCAACCAAGGGGTATTTTAAAGACCCGGAATTTAAAGCATTTTTTATTATCCAAGCGTCGTTAATTTTAATCTGCTTTTTAGTATTAGTACTGACCGAATATTACACCGACGCGGAAGAAGCGTTGGATCAGGCTATGATTCAGGCCATTTCGATCAGTACTACAGCAGGGTTTGCTACCACAGATTTTTCTGCCTGGCCTGCGTTTTTACCTATTCTTCTGATATTTGCCAGTTTTATTGGTGGCTGTGCCGGCTCAACCGGTGGTGGGCTTAAAGTGATCCGCGTATTTCTATTATTCTTGCAGGGTAAGCGGGAAATTGACCGACTCATTCATCCTAAAGCCGTGTACTCGGTTAAGCTTGGTGAGCGTGCCATGCCCGATAAGGTGGTAGAAGCGGTATGGGGCTTTTTCTCAGCCTATGCCATGGTGTTCGTGGTAATCATGATTGGGATGATCGCAACGGGACTGGATAATTTATCGGCTTTTACTGCGACTGCGGCAACATTAAATAACTTAGGCCCGGGACTGGGCAGCGTAGCGGTAACTTATTCTGAAGTGAGTGACGGTGGTAAATGGTTGCTTGTCATTGCAATGTTATTTGGTCGACTGGAAATATTTTCGTTGCTGGTACTTTTTTCACCTACGTTCTGGCGTAGCTAAGCTTAAATCTAACCGAAAAAGAATGCACTGGGCTGGAACAGTTTTTCCACGTCACCGATATACTTTTTGTCTACCAAAAACAGGATAACATGATCGTTTGCCTGAATAATGGTATCACTGTGGGCGATAATAACCTGCTCGTCGCGAACTATGGCACCTATGGTGGTGCCTGGTGGCAGCCGGACATCGCCAATTTGTTTACCCACTACCTTGGAGGTGTTTTCATCACCGTGGGCAATCGCTTCAATGGCTTCGGCAGCGCCACGTCGAAGGGAATAAACGTTGACGATGTCACCACGACGGATGTGGGTGAGGAGCGCCGAAATGGTTGCCTGTTGGGGGGAAAATGCGATATCGATTTCACCGCCTTGTACCAGGTCAACATAAGCTCCACGTTGAATCAGTACCATCGCTTTCTGGGCCCCCATGCGCTTGGCAAGCATGGCCGACATGATATTCGCTTCGTCATCATTGGTCACCGCGATAAAAGCATCGACCCGGTCAATGCCTTCTTCGGTAAGTAATTCCGGATCGGAAGCATCGCCGCAGAATACAATGGTTTTATCTAAATGTGCAGAAAGGTATTGCGCCCGATCCGGGCTAAACTCAATCAGCTTAACATTGTGTTTGTGCTCAAGCCGTTTGGCCAGACCCGCACCTATCAAGCCCCCTCCGGCGATCATAATGCGCTTATAGCTTGATTCAAGCTTCTGCAGCTCACTCATCACAGCTCGGATATGTTTAGTAGCAGCGATAAAGAAAACTTCATCATCAGCTTCAATTACAGTGGTGCCAAGAGGACGGATAGGTTTACCCCGGCGGTATATTGCTGCTACTCGCGTTTCCACGTTGGGCATGTGTTCTTTCAATGCAGACAGGGCATGTCCGACTAGCAAGCCACCATAATAGGCCTTTACCGCCACCAGACTGGCTTTACCATCGGCGAATTCGACGACCTGTAATGCGCCCGGGTAGTCGATTAATCGTTTAATCGACGTCGTCACCAGTTGTTCGGGGGCGATGATGTGATCAACCGGGATGTTTTGTTGTTTGTAAAGCTGTTCTTGATAAATGATATATTGTTCGCTGCGAACACGGGCTATTTTGGTCGGCGTTTTAAATAAGCTGTAAGCCACCTGACAAGCTAACATGTTGCTTTCGTCGCTGCTGGTAACCGCAATCAACATATCGGCATCTTCTGCACCAGCTTTTCTTAATACGTCGGGATGAGAGCCTACCCCTGTGACTACCTGCAGGTCTAATCTATCTTGTAAAGTTCTCAGTTTAGTGGGATCTGAATCAATGACGGTGATTTCATTTTTTTCACCCACCAGGTTTTCAGCGAGTGTGCCACCAACTTGTCCTGCACCTAAAATGATGATTTTCATTTATTTTGCTAACACCCCTGTTCGTTTACGAAGCAGACTTTACCAGCCTCGCGTAATAGAAACCATCCATTTGTTGTTCACCTGGCAGGATTTGTCTACCGGGTTTTGCGTTAGTTTCACCCGCCATCAGCGGCGCTAAGCGAGCATCGTCGTGTTTAGCTAAAAATTGCGCGACTTGTTGGGCGTTTTCTCGAGATAGAATCGAGCAGGTAGCATAAAGCAGTGTGCCACCGTCTTTGAGTAATGCCCAAACCGTCTCTAGAATTGTTTGCTGCAACAAGACCAACTTGTCGATGTCATGCGCTTTGCGTAACCAACGAATATCAGGATGACGTCGGATTACGCCTGTAGCTGAGCACGGCGCATCCAGTAATATGCGATCAAAAGGCTTACCATCCCACCAACTTTCTGTCTCAAGTGCATTCGCGTGAACGATGGTAGGAGCATGCTGTAATCGCTGCATGTTTTCTCGCAGACGGACAAGGCGTGATGCTTCGTTATCCAATGCTACACATTCGCTTACGTCGGGGGTAAGTTCTAAAATATGACTGGTTTTGCCTCCTGGAGCAGCGCAGCAATCCAGAATACGCTCATTGGCAACGGATGAGAGGTATGGGGCTGCTAACTGAGCGGCACCATCTTGTACCGAGAACCAACCCTTCTCATAACCGGGAAGCGAGGGAATGTCGACACGGGAATGTAATATCAAAGCGTCGGGATGCTGAGCGGATAATGAAAAAGCAATTTCCTGTGCAGAAAGCGCCTCTGCGTACTGTTGTACGGTCTGCCGTTGTCGATTTACCCGTAGCCACACAGGAGCTATCGTGTTGGTTTGTTGAATAATGTTAGCCACTTGTTCAGGCGCATAATCCTGTTCTAGTGCCTTTATAATCCATTTAGGTAAACCACTGGCTATAATAGGATCCGATGATAATTGCTGCGAGCGGTTTTCACGTTGAAAGCGACGCAGGATGGCGTTGACTAATCCTTTCAGACCGGGGGTACCTAAGTTATTGCAGGCGTTTACTGTCTCTGAAACAGCTGCGTGGTCTGAGACGCGGCTAAACGCGATTTGATAAAGGCCTAATAGTAACAGGTGCTCTATGACTTTCTTTTTACCCTTGAGTGGTTGGTCAAGTAAGTCACGTAACCACAATTGTAATTGTGGTAACTGGCGCATCACGCCCATACACATTTCCTGGATCCAGGCACTGTCTTTGGTGTTATGGCGCCGCTGTGCTGCTTGCAAAGACTCGCGCGAGGATTTACCTGCCTCAAGTATTTGATAAATTACCCAGGCCGCATCGCTACGTATGTTCTTGTGCTTAGGGGGCGGCAAGCTCATGGTTGCTCGCTACCAGAAAGTACAGTACCTACCGTAAACCAGTCTGCCCGCGCATTTAACACATCCGCCGCTGGGAGAGGGCGTTTACCCGGTAATTGCAACTGGGTTATCACAAGTAAATCCTCGCCAGTTGCTATGGCAATACCCTTTTTATCGGCACGGACAATTGTTCCTGGTGCCACGGACGAGGCGCTGGCTTCAACATGCGCCTGCCACACTTTCAGGTTTTCACCACTGGCACGCATCCAAGCTACTGGCCAGGGGTTAAAGGCACGTATATTTCGTTCAATTTGTTGGGCACTTTGTTGCCAGTCAATACGTGCTTCTTCCTTTGATAATTTTTTGGCATAGGTCGCCAGGTTATCATCTTGTTGCTTTGGGGACGATTGCTCTAAGTTGTCGAGCACGTTGAGCAACGCTTGGGGACCTAGTGCTGCTAACTTGGTATATAAGCTGGCACTCGTATCCGAAGCCTCGATAGGTAAGGTGGCGATATCGAGAATATCACCCGTATCCAAGCCTTCATCCATTTGCATAATGGTCACGCCGGTTTGCGGATCCCCAGCCCAGATTGCGCGTTGAATGGGAGCAGCACCGCGCCACTTAGGTAAGATGGAGCCGTGTACGTTCAAACAGCCCAAGCGCGGGGTAGCTAATACGGCTTTAGGTAAAATAAGTCCATAGGCAACCACTACCATCACATCAGCAGCTATTGATGCTAATTGCTGCTGTGCGTTGTCATCACGTAAACTTTGTGGCTGATAGACTGGGATGTCATATTCTACAGCTAACTTTTTAACCTCACTTGGTGTGAGTTTTTTACCTCTGCCTGCGGGGCGATCAGGTTGAGTGTAAACCGCAACTACCTGATGTTGCGAGTTTAGCAGTGCGCGTAAATGTTGAGCGGCGAAATCAGGTGTTCCCGCGAATATTATTTTCTTTGCTGTGGTCACTTCAGACTCTTATGCTTTGGCGGCTAATCTGGCTTCTTTTTCCAGTTTTTTGCGGATACGCTGACGTTTTAACGGCGACAGGTAATCAACAAATAATACCCCTTTTAGGTGATCGAGCTCGTGCTGAATGCAAATGGCAAACAGGTCTGATGCTTCCAGCTCAAACGTTTCCCCATTTTCATTTAGCGCTTTTACTTTGACGGATTCAGCACGTTCAACCTTGGCATAATTGCCAGGTACCGACAAACAGCCTTCTTCACTGGTCACCTTGCCATGCTTCTCAATAATTTCGGGATTAATGAAGACGTGCGGATTATCCTGGTTTTCAGAAACGTCCATCACCACTACCTGAATATGTCGATCAACCTGAGTGGCAGCAAGTCCAATTCCGTTTTCATCTTTCATGGTTTCAAACATATCAGCAACAAACTGTTTTAGTTCGTCATCAAATTTTTCTACCGGTTTTGCGACAGTGCGCAAGCGCTCGTCCGGAAATCTTAACACTTCTAGAATGGCCATAATCTCACTTATTGTCTATGCAGCAACCGCTAACAGACACTAAACTGTATAAATTCATATACGATCCGATTGCCAACACTATTTACACCTATTAATTGCGTACTATTCTAACGTATATCCATACCTACGTGCATGTTTTTGTTTTGGCTTTGTGGGTATAGTAACGATAATGTGCCAGTTGGTGTAGTACAGCGTAAGCGCAAAAATTAAGAGGAAAGGGGTAACACCTACATGATTTCTGTCAAAAAACTATTCGGTAAAGGGACATGTCTCGCTGCTGCGTTGCTGCTCGTTGTGGCCAACTTTGTAGCAGCGCAGGACGTCGATCTAAAGTCTAGTGCGCCAAAAACCTATACAGTAAAGAAAAATGATACCCTCTGGGATATTGCCAGCTTGTTTCTAGAAAAACCATGGTTGTGGCCGGAGTTGTGGCGTAAGAATACGCAAATAACCAATCCCCACTTAATCTATCCTGGCGACGTGCTCACCATTAAGTATGTTGATGGCCAGCCGGTGCTTGAGGTCGCGCGGAATAAAAAGCAACTGACGTTGAGTCCTTCAACTGTTACCGAAACTAAACCCTCTCCTATAAATGTGTTGCCATGGTCGGCAATAGAGGCATACGTTGATCAAAATGAGTTAATTGCGGAAGAAAGTTATACTCGGCTTCCTTACCTATTAGGAAATCAGGCGGGCGAGATGCGATTTGTAGAAGGCGATTTAGTATTAAGTCGTCGTATGGGCCGACCGGAAGATCAGTATCGCGTGATCCGCAAGCAAAGTACAATCAAAGACTTTGACGGCAATGTGTTGGGTATTCAGGTACACCATGTCGCCGACGCAACCATGGTAGAAGATAAAGCGCAAGAGCAGTGGTTGGTCAAAGTGGAACAGTCTAACTTTGAGGCCGTTCGTGGTGACAAGTTATACAGCGGCAAATTTACAGAGGCGGAAGACCTTACTTTAGCTGCTGCTACTGATCAGCGCGGAAGGATCGTCGGTAACCTTCATGACCATTCACTTACCGGTAAGCATGATGTTGTCATTGTTGACATTGGCAGTGATCAGATAAGTTCAGGCACCGTGATGGGGATCTATGAACAAGGCCCTGACATCATTGATGGTGAATCACCGCGCTACAGCAGTGAAAGCAACATTGTGAAAAGCGTGTTTAATGATGGGTCGACTGTAAAACAGCCGGCATTGAAGATCGGTGAACTCATTATTTTTAAAACTTTTGAAAAAGCCAGTTACGGGATAATTACACGGGCTCGTGATCGCGTTAAAAAAGGTGCGATTGTCGCTAACCCTTAATGACTGATTGAATTGCCCTTACTGGATAACCTAGTTAAGGGCAACCGATGGCATTAAGTACCAATCAGTATGGCGACATTCACAAGTGGTTATTGCTGACCACGATACAGGGCGTATCCCCCCGGGAATGGCTAAATGTCATTAGCGCTAACAATATAACGCTCAGCCAGCTTTTCGCCGGAAACTGGCAACCTTTGGCTGATGAGCATCCCGCGTTACCGCAACAACTCGCTAAATTAACAGAGCAGGCCGACGAAAACGTCGTTGAACGATGTTTACAATGGGAGTCCAATAATGATGCCCGTCACATCCTTAGTTATCACTGCACGGCGTATCCTGACATCCTGCGTCAATTAAGTTCCCCGCCTTTAGTTTTGTTCCTGCAGGGTGAAACTAAACGCCTATCTCAACCTTCTATTGCGATTGTGGGAAGCCGGCGATGTTCACATGCAGGCAAACAGATAGCCAGCGATTTTGCCCAGCAGCTGTCACATCATGGGTGGGGGGTGATAAGCGGAATGGCCACGGGAATTGATACGTGTGCCCATCAGGGAGCGCTTGGCGGTATGGCGAAAACTGTTGCAGTAATCGGTACCGGACCAGATAAGGTTTATCCTGTTCGCAATAAGCGTTTATTTGAAGACATTTTAGAACAGGGAGGTGCCGTCGTGAGTGAGTTCTGGCCAGGAACGCCTCCTCGTGCGACTCACTTCCCAAGACGCAATCGGATTATTGCAGGATTGTCCGTTGGCACGCTTGTAATTGAAGCAGCAATTAAAAGTGGCACCTTGATAACTGCAAATTTAGCCATAGATATGGGGCGGGAAGTATTTGCTATACCGGGTAACATTTATAATCCCACGTCAGAAGGTTGCCATTATTTAATCCAACAAGGCGCAAAACTTGTATCTAAGGTTGAAGACATTATCGAAGAGTTCTCCTCATTGCCAACGCAGTTAAGTCTGCAATCTGTCGGCCATGATGAAAAAAGTCGCCCAGATAACTTGGCAACCGATGAATTATTAGATAGTGTGGACTTTGATGTTACTGCTGTAGACATTATTGCCGAACGCAACAAGTTGTCAGTTTCAGAGGTATTGGCGACCCTATTAGAATATGAATTGCGGGGTTGGGTAGCAGCCGTTCCAGGCGGCTACATCAAATTGAGGGGTAAAAAAAATGTTCGACATCCTCATGTATCTATTTGAAAACTTTATTCACAGCGAAACGGAAATTCGCGTCGATCAGGATGAATTAACGGATGAATTGGTTCGTGCCGGTTTTCATCATGATGAAATATACAAAGCACTTGCATGGCTTGAAAAACTTGCGGCACTGCAGGAAACGGATATTAAACCGTATTTCTGTAAAAACATTAACTCCAGTCTGAGTCGAATTTATACTCAGGAAGAACAAATGCGGCTCGATATGGAATGTCGTGGATTTCTTCTTTTTCTGGAACAGGTCGGTGTGCTGGATGCGTCTACCCGTGAAATGGTCATTGACCGGGTAATGGAAATTGATTCAACTGAATTCTGTCTGGAAGATCTAAAGTGGGTCGTTTTGATGGTGCTATTTAATGTACCAGGTAAAGAAAATGCCTACGCCCAGATGGAAGACTTGTTATTTGATGAACCCGACGGCACGCTCCATTAATACTCAACATTAGCTGGCTGTGGTGAATGTCTAAAATTGACTTGTCGTTATTCAGTGCACAAGAACATGCACTGGATGACTCATTAGGTCCTTGCCCTGAATGTGGTAAGGCGCTGCATATCAAAAATAGCAAATCTGGTCCTTTTGTTGGGTGTTCAGGGTTTCCTGATTGCCATTTCAGTAAACCGCTCCACGATAATCAAACAACCACATTAACGGCTATTGATGGCTCAGTTTGTCCCTCGTGTGGTGAAATCCTGGCTGTTAAAAAGGGACGTTATGGTATGTTCGTTGGTTGCTCAGGATTTCCCGATTGCCAGCACATCGCTCCTCTCAAGCAAAAATCGGAAACAGAGGTTGCCTGTCCCCAATGCGACCAGGGTAAAATAACAGAGCGTACGAATAAATACGGAAAACGTTTCTACTCCTGCGATCGTTATCCGCAATGTCGCTATGTGGTAAACTGGCCCCCGGTAGCGGGGCACTGTCCTGATTGTGGTTGGGCAATGTTAATCGATAAAAAAGGCACCATTTGCTGCCCGCAGCCAAAGTGCGACTTCAAGCAGTAATTAGTAAAACGTAACATTCACATTTCCAACATCAGGTAGTTCAAATAATGCACTTGACGCAGTACGCTGAATTTAAGCAAGCTTTTGACGACGGAAGGCTGGTGGTTTACCCCACCGAAGCGGTAATGGGGATTGGCTGTGATCCTGACAATCAAGAAGCAGTAAATGCATTATTGGCTCTAAAAAGTCGTCCTGTTGAAAAAGGCATGATTTTAATCGCTGATACCTACTCACGACTATTGCCCTATGTCGACGACCGTCGTATTTCGCTTGATAGGAGACCTACCATATTTTCATCATGGCCAGGCCCGGTTACCTGGCTATTACCCAAATCGGCAAACGCACCAGACTGGATTACGGGCGGTCAAGAAATGATCGCTGTACGTGTGACCAATCATCCGGTTGTTATTGAACTGTGCCGCATAGTTGAGCGCCCATTAGTGTCGACCAGTGCCAACCCCTCAGGTTTGACGCCGGCTAAGACATTACAGCAGGCGCAAGAGTATTTTGGTGACAAGGTATTTTACGTCGAAGGTGAAACAGGTGGGCAGGCGTCCCCCTCAACGATCCGCGATAGCCGAAACGGAAAAGTATTAAGAGTGTAGTAATGATTTTGAATAAGCAAATTGAAGAATTAACCGATCCAGAAGCAGCCATTCAACGTGTACAGGATTATTTGTTGAGCCTGCAAAATAAAATATGTTCTGCTTTAGAAAAAAGTGATGGTAAAGCTAAATTTGCTGAAGACAAATGGCAACGGGAGCAGGGCGGCGGTGGCCTGACCCGGGTCATTAAAAATGGCGAGGTCATTGAGCAAGGTGGGGTTAATTATTCATATGTGTTTGGCGAGGCTATGCCTGCCTCTGCGACGGCGTCCCGACCTGAATTGGCAGGAAGAAGCTTTAAAGCGATGGGGGTATCCTTAGTTATCCACCCTCACAACCCTTACGTACCCACCTCACACGCTAACGTGCGTTTCTTTATTGCAGAAAAACCTGGCGAGAAGCCAATTTGGTGGTTTGGTGGTGGCTTTGACTTAACCCCTTTCTACCCTTACGAAGAGGATGTCAGGCATTGGCATCAGGTTGCGAAAGAGGCGTGTTCACCGTTCGGTGAGTCCGTATACCCTGATTATAAGCGATGGTGTGATGAATACTTTTATTTGAAACACCGCGATGAAACGCGTGGCGTGGGCGGATTATTCTTTGATGACTTAAATAAAATGGGGTTTGAACAATCTTTTGCATTTATGCAGGCAGTAGGCAATGGATATATGGACGCTTATTTACCGATCATCGAAAGACGAAAGAACACACCTTATGGTGAGCGGGAAAGGCAGTTTCAATTATACCGCCGTGGTCGTTACGTGGAGTTTAATCTGGTCTACGATCGCGGCACATTATTTGGCTTACAGACGGGTGGACGAACTGAATCAATATTGATGTCGATGCCCCCTCTGGCCAGATGGGAATATTGTTTTTCGCCTGAGGCGGGGAGCGACGAAGCTGCTCTACAGAATTGGTTGCAACCTCAAGAATGGTGATTTGAGTCTTTACTGTTAACCATGTGCTCGGCCAATTGATTTAAAGCCGCGAGTAATTGATTAGCCAAGGCTTTGTCCTTTACGTGTTGATGCATCGCTTTACGCATACAGTATATCCACTGCTCCTTCAGTGCAGGGGTAACGGCGAACGGCAGGTGTCTTGCGCGCAGACGGGGATGGCCAAATTGTTGTTCATACGTATTTGGGCCACCTAACCACATTGTTAAATAAAGCGCGAACACCTCACGTATGCGGGTTAAAGGCTGCGGATGGATTGCCACTAAGTCCGCGGCCATCGGATCCGATTCCATGATGTCATAAAAGGTATGGGCTATATTGTCTGCAACGGTTTGGCCACCGATAGCTTCGAATGGCGTAGCAGGTTTCTTTTTAAAAGAGCGAAAAAAATTCATGAAAAAACTAGCTGTGTTTGGAAATCCGGTAGCTCATAGTTTATCACCAACAATCCATCAGATGTTTGCGCAATCTTGCGGTGAAAATATTCAATACGAAAAAATTGAATGTGCAGAAGGTGAATTTGCTCAAACGCTGGTGGCGTTTTTTTCTGATCCTGAGGCGATTGGCTGCAACGTGACAGTTCCGTTTAAACAAGATGCTTACGCCATAACGCAGCACAATTGCAATGATTACGCAAAACAAGCGCAGGCGGTCAATACCATTTACAAAACTGATGTTTTGCAAGGTTTCAATACCGACGGTTTGGGTTTAAAAAGTGATTTAGAAGCGTTACTTGGTTCATTGTCGGGGTGTTCTGTTCTTTTAATTGGTGCGGGTGGTGCAGCGCGGGGGGTGATCGAGCCTTTGACAGATGCAGGTGTCGATACACTGCATATATCAAATCGAACGTTTGAAAAAGCCCAGTTACTTAGTGATGAAATGCCGCTAACAAATTTACTGGCGATACCCACTGAAGAACTTGGGGCGTATTCTTACGATATTATAATTAATTGTACGTCTGCCAGTTTATCTCATCAGTTACCTGCTATGGGGACATTAAGATTTCAAAACTGCAGGTTGGCTTACGATATGGTGTATGGAAACAAGCCTACCCATTTTTTACAGTATGCGAAGGAGCAGGGCGCCCTGCGAATCGCTGACGGATTAGGTATGCTGGTGGGCCAGGCAGCCGAGGCATTTTACATCTGGACCGGTAAGCGGCCAGCAACTAAAGCAGTACTGGCCGCATTAAGAGAGAATTAGTTGTTCTATCCCTTATCTTTTAAATAGTCATCTTTTAGTGCTACGTAATTAATGGCCGACTGTTTTAAAAAAGCGATTTCATTTTCTTTGAGAGGCCGCTTCTTTTGCATAGGATTGCCAACATACAGATAGCCGCTTTCTAAGCACTTATTTGGAGGCACTAAGGTACCTGCACCTATAAAGACATCATCTTCGACAACCACATTATCCATTATGATGGCACCCATCCCGACTAATATACGATTACCCAGCTTACACCCATGCAGCATACACTTGTGCCCAATGGTGACATCTTCACCTATTTCTAATGGATAACCTGCCGGATTGGATTCAGTTTTGCGGGTGACATGTAAAACGGTTCCATCTTGTACGTTTGAGCGCGCGCCGATTGAGATTTTATTAACGTCGCCGCGGGCCGCGACGAAAGGCCAGATACTCACATCATCGGCAAGCGTGACATCCCCGGCGACAAGAGCCATGTCATCTACATAAACGTTTTTTCCTAGTTCCGGAAAGATTGACTGATATTTTTTAATAGTCATATAAAAAAGTGTCCAATAATAATTTGTTGAACTATACCTGCTGAAAACGTGCATAAATAGAGCATGTAGTCTATAAATTAAGCGTTCAGATGTATTATGGCAGTTTTTTTAAAATAACTGTTGACGCAGAAATTTAAATCCCTACAATGCGCATCCGCTTCGACAGGAAAGTCCTTAAAAGACAACTTGTCGGATTAGGCGAAAGCCTTATCAGAAGCGGTTTTCAGCAAAACGTTTTGGAAAATAAATTCAAAAATATGTTGACACTGAAAACGAAACGCGTAGAATGCGCGTCCCGCTTCGGGGAGAACCTG
>CAZROH010000072.1:0-16376 GCA_964601635.1 uncultured Alteromonas sp.
AGCATGTGGATAAGACCGTTGACATCAGATGAACAGGCGGACGTGATTACATTATACGCCCCTAATCGCTTCATTCTGGATTGGGTGCGCGACAAATACCGCGACAAAGTCACTGAGCTGTTTTCAGAGTTTGCTGGCAATGATGCGCCACAGTTACGTCTTGAAGTGGTGAATCGTCGCGCTCCTGAAAATAGAACCCAATCTGTATCTGTCAGTCCCGCAAACATAAGCGCGCCCCCAATGGGCGCTGCGCAGTCTGAAAGAGATAGCAGGCATGCGCCTAAGCTTTCGGAAACAAAGCCATCAACCACACCTAATGTAGTGCCGATACCGGAAGCTGCCAAACATAAAAGTAATATTAATCCAAATTACCAGTTTGATAATTTCGTCGAAGGTAAATCTAACCAGCTTGCAAGGGCTGCTGCCACGCAGGTCGCAAACAATCCGGGGGGATCGTACAATCCGTTGTTTATCTATGGCGGTACGGGGTTAGGTAAAACGCATTTACTCCACGCCGTGGGTAACGGTATCGTTGCCAATCGGCCGGACGCCAAAATCGTTTATATGCATTCAGAACGCTTCGTTCAGGATATGGTAAAGGCGCTGCAAAATAACGCTATTGAAGATTTCAAACGGTTTTATCGCTCAGTAGATGCTCTACTGATCGACGATATTCAGTTTTTTGCCAATAAAGAGCGTTCCCAGGAAGAGTTTTTCCATACCTTCAATGCGTTGTTAGAAGGCAATCAGCAAATCATTTTGACGTCTGATCGTTACCCTAAAGAAATTGACGGTGTCGAAGATCGACTTAAATCTCGTTTTGGCTGGGGACTAACTATTGCCATCGAGCCACCTGAGCTTGAAACCCGGGTAGCCATTTTGATGCGTAAGGCCACTGAAAATCGAATTAACCTGCCAAATGAAGTCGCGTTTTTTATCGCCAAGCGGTTACGTTCCAATGTTCGTGAATTAGAAGGCGCGCTTAATCGGGTTATCGCGAACGCTAATTTTACTGGCAGACCTATTACCATCGATTTTGTCCGCGAAGCATTACGAGACTTACTTGCCTTGCAAGAAAAGTTAGTTACGGTTGATAATATTCAAAAAACTGTGGCAGATTACTATAAAATCAAAGTCGCAGATATACTCTCTAAGCGACGCAGCAGAAGTGTAGCCCGGCCTAGGCAAGTTGCCATGGCGTTAGCAAAAGAGCTAACCAATCATAGTCTCCCAGAGCTTGGAAATGCATTTGGGGGAAGAGATCACACCACTGTTCTGCATGCATGTCGAAAAATAGAGCAGCTTAGAGAAGAAAGTCATGATATAAAGGAAGACTATAAAAACCTTATTAGGACGTTATCTTCTTAACCAGTTTAATTCGTTAAGATGCATTAAAAGAGGCGCAACAAGAACCGATGAAATTTGCCATCAGTCGTGAAAAATTTTTGCAACCCCTACAACTAGTGTCTGGTGCTGTAGAGCGTCGACATACACTTCCTATCCTTTCAAATGTGCTAATTAAGGTTAGTGAAGGATCACTTTGGCTCACCGGTACGGATCTGGAGGTAGAACTGATTTCCAGTACGCCACTTGAAGGTGATAGTGAAGAAGGGGAGATCACCGTTCCAGCTAAGAAGCTATTTGATATTATCAGAGGGCTTTCCGACGGGTCTCAAATCCAATTTTCACTAGACGGTAATAAAGCGTTAATCAAAGCCGGCCGGGGCAAATATACTCTTTCTACGCTTTCAGCAAATGACTACCCAAATTTAGAAGATTGGGAAGGCGAAATTGAGTTCGAAGTTTCCTCTAGTGATTTAAAGCATCTTATTGATAGCACTCACTTCTCCATGGCACAACAGGATGTTCGGTATTATTTAAACGGGATGTCGCTGGAAACAGAAGATAATCTGGTGCGAACCGTTGCAACAGATGGCCACCGTCTTGCGCTATGCAGGCTTGGATTTAGTAGTGCTAATTTACCTGTTCGCCAGGTAATAATTCCACGCAAGGGTGTTTTGGAAATATCGCGTTTAATAGGGGAAGAAGATAAATCGCTAAAAATACAAATAGGTGCTAACCATTTGCGCCTATTTTCAAGTGAATTTATTTTCACCAGTAAGTTAGTTGATGGACGCTTCCCTGATTATCGCCGTGTTCTGCCTAAAGATGGCGATAAGGAAATAATTGCCAGTAAAGCCGTGCTAAAGGAAGCTTTCTCTCGTGCAGCCATATTGTCGAATGAGAAGTTTCGCGGCGTACGTCTCAACTTGTCGTCTGGAGAGTTAAAAATAACCGCGAATAATCCAGAGCAAGAAGAAGCTGAAGAAATCGTAGACGTGGATTATCAGGGCGAGGATCTTGAAATTGGCTTTAATGTGGCGTACTTGATTGATGTACTGAACGCATTATCATCCGAATCAGTTAAAATTTCGCTTTCCGATGCTAACGCAAGTGCTTTAATTGAAGCCGCTGACGATGATTCAGCGCTTTATGTCATTATGCCTATGCGTCTGTAGTAGATTGACTCGCGCGTTGCATTAAAAGCAACGCGCGTTAAATGTAACGCTTCTTTGAGACCTCTATGAAACTGGCGCAAGTCCAGATATCCAATTTTAGAAATATTTCCTCTGCCAAGTTAGATTTGTCTCCTTCTTTATCAGTGATCAGGGGGAAAAATGGCAGTGGTAAGTCGTCTTTATTAGAAGCGCTTTACTATCTAGGCTATGGCCGCTCGTTCAGAACAAATAAACATGAGTCTGTTATTAAGGATGATGAACCACGCTTTAGTGTGTTCGCGAAGTGCAATGTCAATGCTGACAGCCATATTAGAGTAGGATTAGAACGTACACGAAATAATGAGGCGACTTGCAGCATAAATGGGGAACATTCGAAAAGGCTGGCTGATTTAGTAAGTTTAGTTCCGCTGCAATTATTTACACCACAAAGCACTGATTTGTTAGTTGGTACCCCATCAGAACGAAGAAGGTTCATTGATTGGGGATTGTTCCACGTGGAACAATCATATCAGCAACAAACAAAAATATATTCGTCTTTGCTAAAGCAACGCAACGCGTTGTTAAAGCAGGGGAGCGATCTGACACGACCAGAGTATACGTTTTGGTCTGAAAAGCTTAATGATGCAGCTGAAATTATTGATGCATTGCGTAAAGGGTACATCGATGCGCTGTATCCTTATTTTAAGTCAATTATGGAGCAATTTTTACCTGAGTTTTCGGTCGAAATTGCTTATTATAGGGGCTGGGAAAAGCAGCTTTCTTTTAAGGAAGCGCTCGTTAAAAAGGCCGAATACGATGCTAAGGTGGGTTATACCTCCGTGGGGCCTCATAAGGGCGATTTAAAGCTAAAGGTAAATAACACTTTCGCACAAGAAATGCTCTCGAGAGGGCAATTACGTATGACCGTAGCAGCACTACAACTGGCGCAGACACAGTTATTTGCTGCACAATCAGGAAGGCAAAGTATTTTTTTACTTGATGATATTGGCGCAGAACTAGATAGCATTCGGCGAGAAAAGTTTTTAACTAGCCTGTTAAATACGGATACGCAAGTAATAGTAACTGCAATAGTCGATGAACAAATCGATTTCGTAGAGAATTATAACGATAAAAAAATGTTTCACGTGGAACATGGCGTCGTGAAAGAGGAGAACAACTAGGTATGTCAGAACAGCAAAATTACGACTCTTCCAGTATTAAAGTACTGAAAGGACTTGACGCGGTGCGCAAGCGCCCAGGAATGTATATTGGTGATACTGACGACGGTACTGGTCTTCACCATATGGTGTTTGAAGTGGTGGATAACTCCATAGACGAGGCGCTCGCAGGACACTGTAACGAGATCGTTGTTCAAATTCACTCTGATGGTTCAGTTTCAGTCTCCGATGATGGCAGAGGAATTCCGACGTCTATTCATGAAGAAGAGGGCGTTTCTGCTGCTGAAGTTATCATGACTGTCCTTCATGCAGGCGGTAAATTTGACGATAATTCTTATAAAGTGTCTGGGGGACTTCACGGAGTAGGTGTCTCTGTTGTAAATGCGCTATCTAAAAAACTCAAACTACGAATTCGTAGAGAAGGCAAAACGCATGAGCAAGAGTATCAGCATGGCGTTCCGCAAGCCCCACTTGCCGTTATAGGCGAAACAGATAAGACTGGCACGACACTTCGATTCTGGCCCAGTGAAGATACGTTCACGAATACTGAGTTTCATTACGATATTCTGGCAAAGCGTCTAAGAGAACTGTCGTTTCTTAATTCCGGGGTATCAATAAAACTTCTAGACGAACGCGATGGTAAAGAAGACCACTTTAAGTATGAAGGTGGGATTCAAGCCTTCGTTGAGTACCTTAATCAAAACAAAACGCCTGTTCATCAAAAGGTGTTTCACTTTGCGCATGAACGTGAAGAAGACGGTATTTCAGTTGAAGTTGCTATGCAATGGAATGATAGCTTCCAAGAAAACATTTTCTGTTTTACCAATAATATTCCACAGCGGGATGGTGGTACGCATTTAGCGGGTTTTCGTGGTGCACTAACCCGCACCCTGAATAACTATATGGAACAGGAAGGACTAAATAAGAAAGCGAAAACTAACGCTAGCGGTGATGATGCGCGGGAAGGCCTGACAGCTGTTATTTCAGTAAAAGTGCCTGATCCAAAGTTCTCCTCACAAACCAAAGATAAATTGGTTTCTTCAGAAGTTCGACCTGCGGTTGAATCAACAATGAACGAGAAGTTAAGTGACTTCCTTCTTGAGAACCCAACAGAAAGTAAGATTATTGCCTCAAAGATTATTGACGCTGCTCGGGCGCGAGAAGCGGCTAGAAAAGCCCGTGAAATGACACGTAGGAAAGGTGCACTAGACTTAGCAGGTTTGCCTGGAAAACTGGCTGATTGTCAGGAAAAAGACCCCGCCTTAAGCGAACTCTACATAGTGGAGGGTGACTCTGCTGGAGGCTCAGCTAAACAGGGTCGTAGCCGTAAGTACCAGGCAATTCTCCCTCTTAAGGGTAAAATCCTAAACGTCGAAAAGGCTCGCTTCGATAAAATGCTTTCTTCGCAGGAAGTGGCTACGCTTATTACCGCGCTGGGCTGTGGTATTGGTAGAGACGAATACAATCCGGACAAATTACGGTATCACCGTATTATTATTATGACGGATGCTGACGTGGACGGTTCACATATTCGAACATTACTGCTGACGTTTTTCTATCGTCAAATGCCAGAAATTATTGAACGAGGCTACGTTTATATCGCTCAACCACCTTTATATAAAGTTAAGAAGGGCAAGCAGGAGCAATACCTTAAAGACGATGATTCATTGGTTCAATATCTTACTTCTATCGCACTGGATGGCGCTGCACTTTACGCGAGTGAAGATGCTGCTCCGATAAGTGGCGTTGGATTAGAAGAGCTGGTTAAGCAGTACCACAGCGTAGAAAAGATGATTGCACGTATGCGTAGGGTCATGCCAGAAACAATTTTGTATCGCTTATTATATTCCAAAACAATCAAGCTAGAAGATCTGAAGGATGAATCTGCTCTTAAGGAAACAGCCGAGTTGTTAGTTGCTAGCTTGAACGATAAACAATCTAATGATGGTGCGGAATTCCGTTTCGAAATCTTACGCGATGAGGAAATGAGTGAGTTTTATATTTCAATCATTATGCGTATGCACGGTATTGATTACGAATATAAACTCAATCACGATTTTATTGACTCTACCGAGTATGACAAAATTCGCAGCCTGAATGATGCTATTAATAATATGATGGACGAGGGCGCATTTGTACAACGCGGTGAGCGCAAACATCCAATCAGATCATTCAAAGAAGCTCTGGACTGGTTAATGGGTGAGGCAAAACGTGGTCAATACATTCAGCGTTATAAGGGACTGGGTGAAATGAACCCCGAGCAGTTATGGGAAACGACCATGGATCCTGCTAGTCGACGTATGCTTCAAGTTACAATTGAAGATGCTATCGCTTGCGATCAATTGTTCACTACTTTGATGGGAGATCAAGTAGAGCCACGTCGCGCATTTATTGAGGCTAACGCGCTGAAGGTTGAAAACCTCGACGTGTAGAGACATGGTTGAGAGCGCTATAATCTCGCATATCTTTGTCATAGTCCTGATATTCGTTATCCGAACTCAGGGGGTAAAAAAGCCAAACTGAAAAGTTTGGCTTTTTTTGTTTTATCACTAGCTTTATTTCTTATTAGCCGCAGACCCTATAGGTTGCGAGTAAACCTATTTTGTAGACCACTTTCGGAAATAAACCAAGGGAGTTAGTTCAGTAGGCGGGGAGGGGCGTCAGGGCCTTTTTTCCAATACGCCGCTTATTAATAAATATAAACAATACTTAAGCTTCAACTAGATTTATCGCCGGAACTCTTTTACCATCAAGCGTCCTTTTCAATCCCCCAGTTAAGCCCACAATCGGCTATACGATTAATTAAATTGTTTCACGTGAAACAATTGATTGAGACGCACGACGTGTCTGGGAGGTTAACCTTAGGGTACACGAGATTAAACTTTGCTTTCGGGACGTTTCTATGCGGCAAGACATTGACACACTTATAGATCAGGCCATTGATGCCTTTAATGCAAAAGCATTCGATCGCGCACTCCCATTACTTGAAAAGGTCATTGAGAATGACCCCAATGAGCCCATGGGGCACTCTCTCTTGGGCGTCATTAAAGTGTCCAAACACGACCAAGAGTCCGGGTTAAACGCTCTTAAGCGCGCTGTAGTACTTGATCCCAGCCACCCTCAATGGCAATTGAATTTAGGAAAAGCATATTTTCAACTCGGTCACTTCCAGCAAGCAATAGAGCCTTTGTTGCGCGCAACTGAGTTGACCAACCGCGCACCACTTGCCTTGATTCCATTAGTGAAAACGCTTTTTGCCCAAGGGGCTTACGATGAAGCATTGCCCTACGCAAAGGAACTCGTTAACAAACACAAAATGCCTTTTTCATGGCGAATGTTAGCTCATATCCATGCTAATTTGGGCCAGTTGGCAGAAGCCCAGGCCGCATTAAACCATCTAAATTCACACCAAGGTGTCACTTTGGCCGACAAGCAACTCGCTTTGCAACTTGCCACCGAGCTACAGCAATATGATGATGCAAAATCATTATTGACGGAATTGGCAAATGTAGCGGGTAACAATCCTGAGGTCATTGTTACTATGACAAAAACCCAAGCAGCCTTGGGGGAGTTTGAACAGGCTGAGAGAGCGTTACGGCACGTAAATCAAAACCACCCAAATAACCCGTCGGTGATAGCGCAATTATTGAATTTTCACCGAACGGAAGCGATTGGGCCAGCCATTGATATATTAAATTCAGAGTCTGGTACGCTGTCCCAACGTAGAGCAATTGCTTTTGGCTTGGCGCGTACTTTTGATTCCGATAAGGACTATGGGCAAGCATGGAAATACATGAGCCTTGCGAATAGCATGTATGAAGAGCGTCAAACCTATACCCCAAATCATTATGTGAAAAGGTTAGAGCAGGCTATTGGTTGTTTTACTTCTATACCTAAATTCACCCCCCAATATGAAGAACTTAAACTCGTTTATTTACTTGGTGCCCCACGTACAGGCTCAACGTTGTTGCAATCAATTTTGTCAGCAGCGCCCGGTTGTCACTCTTTAGAAGAGCGGGGCGCACTCATACCGAATCTGCATAACATGCTGCAAAAGACTGCTGCGAGTGACGTGGTCATGCGCGAGCTTGGTCGGGCTGACGTTGCGGGAATTCGGGCTCTAAACCCCAGTGCAGACTACTATTTTGACAAAACGCCTCATCACGCATGGTTGGTGGGCCTTTTACAGCGTATCCATCCGCAAGCCAGTTTCATTAATGTTCAGCGTAATCACGCAGATACTGCGTTATCTATCTTTATGCACGACTTTCCCAGCGCTTTTGAGTATTCGCGAGACATCGAAACTATCTTTGATTACCTAGTGCGCCATCAGCAGGCAATCGAACAGTGGCAGCATCTTGGCGTAGACATTATTTCACTTGATTACGCCGATTTAGTCACACGACCTGATTCGCTCGCATCTCTTTTTGAGCGCATCAATTTGAATTGGGATAGCGCTTATTTAGAACCTGGACGCCGCAATAACGCCGTCAAAAACTTCAGTACTTACCAGGCTCGCCAACCTATCCACACTGCATCTTTAGGTAAATGGCAAGCTTATTTACCTTATATGGGAAAAAGCGCGGCGCATTTTGAACGATTTGGTAACTAAAGTTTCAGATTGAATTGTCCGCATTCATTATAGCAATAAAGGTGATTACACGAGTGATGGATTCCGAATTAGACGGTCCTCGTGCGATATCGCCAGATGAACGTGAATTGGCGTTATTCAGATGGCAGTCCAGTTAGGGATACGGTAAGCTTCGGGCACCTTTTAGTATAGTTTTAAGCGGATACGTTAGTTTGATTAGCCTGGATAAATTTTGTTATGCGCTTTGTATGTCTCTTGTATTATCTGCGCTGATGTCAGGTTGGGTCACCTTTATCAATATTGGTTGGGTAGCGGGTATTGCCGCAGCCTGGCTAAAAGCATTTATCCTGGCGTGGCCGGCTGCTTTTGTGATTTCACTTCTTTTAGGTAAACCCGTCGGTAGGGTTTCAGCGAAGCTGAGTTTATTCATCAAACATCAACTGCGCTAGAAAGCCATTGTCAAATGTGGCTATTTTATTTTAACAACGTCCAAACGCGTTTCTCCGTTGTCAGCGTCCGTTAAAATAAAACGGTAGGTTCCATCATCGGAAGGCGTGAACTGCAAATTCTTCGCATCGGCTCCACAGGTAAGGTAAAGCGTACTTTGGGTCGAGACCAACTGACCAGTATAACTGCCACCGCAGGTCTGTGATGGAGTCCAATACTGGTCAGAAAATTTAAAGTCGTAGGGTTGGCCGTCAGCAATCAGATTTACATCTACCGTACCTTGATCCCATTTCGCGTTAAGTTGGTGGCTTTGTTTTGCTTCCCACCAGTTAAACACCCCGCGAATGTACAGCTCATCAAAATTGATGGATTCATTAGAGCCTAGCGCAGGCTGCTGAGTACCCGGCTGGCTGGCGCAGCCGGATAACGTCAAAATTACCAATATTCCCAGTATTCTAAGTGTCACAGCTACTCCTACTTGATCAGCTCTTCGCTAACAAAGAGATATCCGCAGTTACCATGAAGAGCTCGCGCAGCATAAATAGTATTGCCAAACGATTTGCTCTTACAGCACTATCTTCCGTCATTACCATTACGTTATCAAAAAACGTATCTATGGATTCACGCAACTGCGCCAATCTGGTCAACACTGTGGTGTATTCTTGTTGTTGAATAGCCGTGCTGAGTTCTACGCTAGCAGATTTAAGCTCCGCGTATAACGACTGCTCAGCTGGCTCAGTCAACAGCGATTCACTCACTTCACCGCCTTGAGTAACGTTTTGTTTTGATAATATGTTTGCTACCCGCTTATTGGCAGCAGCTAAAGCTTCGGCTGCTTCATGTTCTTTGAACATGCTGACTGCCTGAATACGCGCTACAAAATCAGTGGGGCGAGTAGGTCGACGCGCACTCACTGCCTGAATAACATCTATACTGACCCCCTGATCTTGAAGTAGCGCATTAAAACGGCCTAGTACAAAGTCAACCACTTGATTGTGACAATCCTGATTTGTCACTTTAGCGCCATAAATCTCGATGGCTTTGCTAATTAAATTCTCTAAATCTAATGAAAGCTTAAGCTCGCTGATGATGCGTAATAAACCGATGGCTGCTCGGCGCAACGCAAAAGGATCTTTATCCCCTTTGGGTAACTGGCCTATACCAAAGATGCCAACCAGGGTGTCAATTTTGTCAGCCAGTGCTACCGAAGCACTTACGGGATGAGCGGGTAGTTCATCGCCAGCAAAACGAGGTAAATATTGTTCGTACAGCGCATCGGCTACTTCTTTCGGTTCGCCATCGTGAAGTGCGTAATACTTGCCCATAACGCCTTGGACGTCAGGAAACTCCATGACCATATTTGTCATCAAATCGGTTTTTGCTAATTCACCTGCGCGATAGGCAAGTTTTTCATCAGCATTAATCTGTTTTGCTATAAACGCAGATAATTCAGCAATGCGTAATGATTTATCCTTCAACGTGCCCAATTGTTTTTGAAATAGGACTGATTCAAGGCTGTCTAAACGGCTTTCCAAAGAATGCTTTTTATCAGCATTAAAGAAAAACTCGGCATCAGCTAAGCGTGGGCGTATAACTTTTTCATTTCCGCTAATAACCTGTTGCGGGTCCCGACTTTCAATATTAGTGACAAACAAAAACTGATTACTAAGTTGACCGTCATTCTGTAAAAGCGGCACGTATTTTTGATCATCTTTCATGGTGTAAATAAGTGCTTCTTTCGGCACTTGTAGGAAAGATGTATCGAATGAAGCCGTTAGCACTACCGGCCACTCAACGAGTGAGGCGATTTCTTCCAGCAATGACTGGTCATAATCTGGTTTTAAGCCCAGTTCAGTAGCGGCCTTTTCAAGTTCATTTTGCACTAGACGGGCACGTTCATGAAAGTCCGCGATGACATATTGGCTTTTAAGTACCGATAAATATTCATCGGCATGCGCAACCGGTACACCCTGTTCACCGTGAAAACGATGACCATTGACCTTATTGCCGCTGTTTAAACCCAGTGCTTGCAGATGGATAGTATCCGCGCCATACAATACGCATAGCGTATGGACGGGGCGAATGAATTGTGTTGAATGATTTCCCCAGCGCATTGGTTTTGGGATAGGAAGCCTGGATAACGCTTGTGAAAGAATACCTTCGAGCAAGTGGGAAATTGATTGCCCTGCCTGGTGGGCTTTGTAAAGTAGCCATTCGCCCTTATCCGTGACAAGTCGTTCTGCTTCACTGATATCGATGCCATTTCCGCGTGCCCACCCCAGGGCTGCTTTCGTCGGCTGACCGCTTTCATCAAATGCCGCACTCACTGCCGGACCACGCTTTTCCACCACTTTATCTTGTTGGGTAGCGTCTAACTGGGAAATTGCGAGGGCCAGTCGCCTTGGAGCGGCGTACCAGCTAACTGTATCAAAAGATAACTCAGCTTGAGTTAGTCCAGTTTGAATGTTCTCAGCAAAGCTTTCGGCTAAGGTTTTAAGGGCTTTAGGTGGCAGCTCTTCTGTACCTAATTCAATAAGAAGATTATCTTTGCGCACGATTACTGTTCCTTCTTACACAGCGGGAAGCCCAATTCTTCACGGGCCTGGTAATAACTTTCTGCACACGCTTTGGCAAGCGTCCTTACACGCAGGATATAACGTTGCCGTTCAGTTACAGAAATAGCGTGGCGGGCATCAAGTAGGTTAAACGCATGGGACGCTTTCATGACCTGTTCATAGGCAGGGAGAGGCAGATTTTTGTCTATTAACAGCTGGCTGGCCGCTTCACACTCGTCAAATGTACTAAATAGTGCGTCGACATTGGCATGCTCGAAATTGTATGCAGATTGCTCTACTTCATTTTGGTGGAACACATCGCCATACGTGACTTTGCCTAAGGGCCCATCTGTCCAGATAAGATCATAAATGCTGTCTACGCCCTGAATATACATCGCAAGGCGTTCAAGGCCATAGGTGATCTCGCCGGTGACGGGTTTACACTCCAGCCCACCTACCTGCTGAAAATAAGTGAATTGAGTCACTTCCATTCCGTTTAACCAGACTTCCCAACCTAGGCCCCACGCGCCAAGAGTAGGGGACTCCCAGTTGTCTTCGACAAAACGAATGTCATGTACAAGGGGGTCAAAGCCGAGCTCTTTTAACGAGCCTAAATACAGTTCCTGAATATTGTCAGGTGAAGGTTTCAGCATCACCTGAAATTGGTAATAGTGCTGTAAGCGATTTGGGTTTTCACCATAGCGGCCATCCGTTGGACGACGGCAAGGCTGTACATATGCACTGCTGATAGGCTCTGGCCCGAGTGAGCGCAAAAACGTCATGGGGTGAAAGGTACCCGCGCCCACTTCCATATCTAACGGCTGAATAATGACACAGCCTTGTCGGGCCCAGTAATCCTGTAAAGCCAGAATTAGCCCTTGAAAGGTTTTTATATCAAAATTGTGCATTCTCTTTATAACCACATGCTTCAGTGACAAATCAAAGGTGGACTAGTATACAGATTGTGCGTCTATGAATGTAGGCTTTGAAAGGTTAAAGTCAGTATATTCCCTAATTTAAGGCAAAAAATATGGCAGATTCTGAGCTAAAGCGATGTGATTGGGTCTCAAGCGATCCACTTTATCAACGTTATCATGATGAGGAGTGGGGCAGACCCGTACTTGAGGATGATGCCTTATTTGCAAAATTGTGTTTGGATGGTCAGCAAGCGGGGTTATCCTGGATCACGATCTTACGAAAACAAGCTAACTACGAACAGGCGTTTTATCATTTTGATGCGCAAAAAATCATTGCTATGCCTGACAACGAGCGCGCGCGCTTAATTGAAAACTCCGGCATTATTCGCAACAAGCTTAAAATTAACTCTATCTTCAAAAATGCCCATGCTTATCTAAAGCTTCAAGAAACGGACTCGTTTAGTGATTTTATCTGGCAGTTTACTAATGGCAAAACAGTGGTAAATTCATGGAAAAATACACAACAAGTGCCTGTCAGTACCGACGCTTCTAAACAAATGGCAAAGGCGCTCAAAAAAGCCGGTTTTACATTTGTCGGGGATACTATTTGTTATGCATTTATGCAGGCTGTGGGTATCGTGAATGATCATACCGTCGATTGTCATTGTTACGACGAGGTTTGCGAGCAAGCGATACGCTAACCGTACAACTGTTAAATAAGCGTATCGCAATACGAGTGCAGAGAGGGTAACTCTTTAAGTACTGCGCTTTCATACTCAGATTCGATTTGCTCGCGGGCAATATCCTGGCGCATGCGCTCAGATTTAGGCAATTTTGTGCGAGCTTCCAGTATGGCAAAGCCACTGACCTTATGGAAAAGCTCATACAGCGCCGGGTATTGTAGTGAATAATCTGGCGGTGAAGATAAGGGAAGCGCATCAAGTAGGTTGCATAACCGAATAGCGCCTTCAGACAATTCACATTGTTGCTGAAGCATGGCTTTAACAATCACCTGTATGCTTTCTACAATTGTTACCGTGCGTCGCTCACGCGCTTTTTGCTGACGTTGGTTTTGTTGTTTTAATTGAAATAATAAACGGCCTGCATAAAATCCTAATGCCAAAATTATTATCAATCCCGCCACGGTTAAACTTATCCACATCATCAGTAACGCTTAATCCTTAAAATCATCAATTTTAATTTGCTCAATGTCATTTAGCGGAGAATCTGTGTCATCCTCATCGCTCTCTTCATCTGATGTTATACCCAACAAGTCACACAATGTACGATAGCGGGCCATTTTTTCGTTTACGTATTGTTGATCTGCAGCATTCAGCTTTCCGCTATTATCGAGTTTATCTAATAGCGATGATAAACGTTCGTCAGCTTCTATGTCGGCTAGTTCCTGAGCTGGCGTAGCAAAGCGCCGCTTTTCTGCTTGTGTGGGCTTTGCAATGAGTGATATTGGCTTCTTACTTCCAAGGCGCGGATCCAAAGCAGATTTTTTCTGCCGTGCAGGCTTATTACTCGATTCTATATTATTACGGTTACCAGCCGGTTTGCCGGTGGATTTTTTAGCTCGCTTGGGGGCTTTCGGTGGACGTGGCGCATTGGGGTCTTTGCGAACGCCAATCAGACCAACTTTTCTGGATTTCTTTTTACGCGGCATAATTTATGTCATTCTCGCTTCAATTTAAGAGTCTATTATAACGGGTTTTGGCTAGCCTTCTGCAATAAAACCACATCATCACTGATAAAATAAACTTGGTAACCCCACTTGCTGGCTATAAATTCAAAAGTGCAATTACTGAAAAAGCTGACATGGGTAAGGTCGTTTTTGTAGTGCCAATTGGCAAAGCGGGTCTGATTAATCACTCGTTTGGTCATTATCGCCAACCAGCCATGATCTTTTAATATTCTATGCCACAAATTTAATTCCGTATGCGGATGATGAAAGTGTTCGATCGCTTCCGTACAGCATATGAAGTCGTAACTTTCTTGTAGTACTGTCTGGTTTGGGTAAAAGAAAGGGTCATACAGTGATACGCTATGGCCTGCCTGTTTTAATATTGATGCCAGAACAGGGGCGGGGCCGCAGCCAAAATCGAGCCCATGCTGATTTGCAGGCAACCTTGCCAATAACGGTTCTGCCAGGCGAGATAAAAAAGCGCGATAACCTGCATCTTCAGCGTTATTTTCATGTAATTCATATTCTCTTAATTCGTGCTCGCGAGACGGTAATTCACTGTTGATGACAAACACAAGGTCACACATTTGGCATTGCAGATAAGTGCGTTGTTTATCTTGATGGTAAAACCGTGTCGATTTAGACAGGCAAAGCGGACAAGTAGATGACGACATGTATGCTAGTGGTGCTCTGAAAAGAAAAAAAGGCGATAGCCTGAACTATCACCTTGTTTGTATGAGTGTCTGATGACACCTCTCCCGTTATTGCACCTCTGTGTGCTAGTTAGCTTCCTGCTAAGCTCTCCTTTTTATTATTTTTTGCAGAGCATTTTTTCTTGTTGTTTTGGATCTTCCTGATGCTTTATTACATCGTCCTTGCTTTTATTATTATTATTATTTATGTATTCCCCAGAAGCCACATTGTTATTTTTTTATGCGTGGACCTCATAAGATATGCAACAGGATACATTATGCGTTTAAAATTTCAACCACTTTTATTACATATTTTTAACAAAACGATGAAATAATTACACTTTTAATGTAATCCGGCGACGTAATTCGACAATACAGCGATATCTTCGTCAGTTAGCTTCTTAGCAATATCGCGCATCATGCCATTCATATCATTGGCGCGCTTTCCGTCTTTAAATGCATTCAGTTGCGCGGCAATATAGGCGCCATGTTGGCCGCTGATATCTGGAAATCCAGCCAGTTGCATGCCATTGCCATTAGGGCCGTGACACGCTATACAGGCGGTAATTCCACGCTCTTCGTCACCCCCACGGTATAATTTTTCGCCCGGCTCAACATATTCTTCAAGTGTTGACCCAGCAGAGGCTTCCTGACTTGAAAAGTATGCCGCCAAATCTTCCATATCCTGTTCTGAAAGGGGCGCAGCCATGCCGTTCATCACGGCATTATTCCGGCCTTCTTCACCGCCGGTTTGCGATGCCAGTTTAAATTCTTTTAATTGTTTCACTAAATAATTAGGGTGCTGGCCAGCCAGTTTAGGGTTAGCTTCTATAACGCTATTCCCGTCAGGACCGTGACATGCAGCGCAGGTGGCGGCTTTCTCTTTGCCTGCTTCAGCATCTCCCTGAGCAACAGCTGCACCAGTCAGCAAATATGACATTCCAATAAACAAACACAGTTTCTTCATAATATATCTCTGTAATGGAACCAACGGCTTGCGTGGTAAACATGTTATCATGGGTATTTTACACATTTAATGCGTTAGAAAAACCTATTCCATGATAAAACAATGGTTTTACGTTAGTTTTATCGCAATATCCTGTCATTTAGGTTTTCATTGCGCAACTAAAATTTGAGCTACGATACATGACGTACTATACAAAAGCGAAATTTTTAACCAGTGCTCCAGATATTAAACATTTAAAAAACGAGGGTGGCATTGAGGTGGCTTTTGCTGGCCGTTCAAACGCGGGGAAGTCCAGTGCGTTAAATACATTAACCCGGCAAAAGAATTTAGCGCGTACCAGTAAAACCCCCGGGCGAACGCAATTAATTAATGTGTTCGAATTGGACGAAGAGCGTCGTCTGGTGGATTTGCCTGGCTATGGTTTTGCCCAGGTACCGCTGGCGATGAAAAAGAAGTGGCAGCAATCGCTGGGCGAGTACCTGCAAAAGCGAACGTGCCTGAAGGGGCTAGTGGTGTTGATGGATATTCGGCATCCCTTTAAAGATTTAGATCAGGATTTAATCCACTGGGCAGTGAGTGCCAACCTTCCGGTATTAGCATTGCTGACTAAGTCAGATAAGCTCAAATCGGGTAAACGTAAGTCACAATTACTTATGGCCAGAGAAGCCGCCCTGGCGTTTTGTGGAGATGTCACGGTTAATACCTTTTCTGCCTTAAATAAACAAGGTTTGCCAGAACTCGAGCAGATCCTTAATCAGTGGTTAGGTATTAAAAGCGCGGCGGAGTAAAAAGAAAACCCCGCTAAGAAGCGGGGTCAAAATGAGAGAAAACACATTAAAACTAT
>CAZROH010000073.1:0-15752 GCA_964601635.1 uncultured Alteromonas sp.
CCTGAAGCGGGCTGTATAGTAGGGAAAGACGCCCGCTGAATCAAGTCAAACTTGTGATGTATTGCTTAATTGAATATTAATTAGGCGTTCGCTGCTGTTTTTGTTTTTAATTGCGCGGAAAAGTCCAGCATACGATTTAACGGAATCAGTGCTTTTTGGCGCAATTCTTCATCCACATGTATTTCGTGTGCAGCTTTGTTCTCAGTCAACGCATTACGAATAGCTTCCAGGCCATTCATCGCCATCCAGGGACAGTGTGCGCAGCTTTTACAGGTTGCACCATTGCCAGCGGTAGGGGCTTCAATAAATGTCTTCTCTGGCGCTTGCTGCTGCATCTTATAGAAGATGCCTTTATCAGTGGCGACGATAAAAGTGTCATTAGACATATTTTTTGCCGCCGCAATTAATTGGCTGGTGGAGCCAACAGCATCAGCCATCTCGACTACACTGGCGGGTGACTCCGGATGCACGAGTATTGCTGCGTCAGGGTACACCGCTTTCATATCGTTGAGCTTCTGCGCGGAAAATTCATCATGAACGATACATTCACCTTGCCACATCAGCATATCTGCACCAGTTTGCTTGGCGATATAAGAGCCCAGATGTCTATCCGGCCCCCAAATAATCGGCTTACCCTGCTCTTCCAGATGCTCGACGATTTCCAATGCGATACTGGATGTAACCACCCAGTCGGCCCGTGCTTTTACAGCTGCAGATGTATTCGCGTAGACGACCACAGTGTGATCTGGGTGGGCATCACAGAATTCGCTGAATTTATCAATAGGGCAACCTAAATCAAGAGAACATGTTGCTTCCAGGGTTGGCATAAGAACATCTTTCTCAGGGCTCAAAATTTTGGAGGTTTCGCCCATGAACTTTACCCCTGCTACAATCAGGGTTTGTTCTTTTGCGTCACGCCCAAATCGTGCCATTTCCAACGAGTCAGCTACGCAGCCGCCAGTTTCTTCAGCCAACGCTTGAATTTCAGGATCAGTATAATAGTGCGCAACCATTACAGCGTTCCGCTCTTTAAGCAAAACTTTGATTTCTTCTCGCAAAGCACGTTTACGCGCTTCAGATAACTGCACCGGCTTGCTCGGGAATGGGTAGTCGATTTCATCGACCCTAAATACAACTGTCATAACTCTTGATTAACTAAACGATCTGGAAAGATTAAGGGCAGAAATTATACACGATTGCCTGATAAAGTTCATATTCTAAATGTAGTGCTCATGCAGGTAATTTCAAGGTCAAGGTTAGCACCACCCTACCGACTCAAATTTTGTAAGACAAACCAATGTATTGGCAACCATTTAAGGGACTAAAGTAGCGGTCTTGACGGTGAGACAGGCTGGATTAAACGCGCTTGGGAGGCTCACCCTTCGGGCCGTGCTAAAGCACGTTCAAAATCGCTTCGCGATGTTGTCGAACAGCTTCGCTGGTTCAAATCCTATTCAACGGGCTTGTGATTTATATTAAAAGTAGAAATTTGAAGTATTAGCGTTGATGGTGGGTCGTGCTGGATTATTCGCCTCTTTGAGGCTCACCCTTCGGGCCGTGCTAAAGCACGTTCAAAATCGCTTCGCGATGTTGTCGAACAGCTTCGCTGGTTCAAATCCTATTCAACGGGCTTGTGATTTATATTAAAAGTAGAAATTTGAAGTATTAGCGTTGATGGTGGGTCGTGCTGGATTCGAACCAGCGACCAATTGATTAAAAGTCAACTGCTCTACCAACTGAGCTAACGACCCATCAACTAAAAATGAAAAGCGAAGAAAGTGGTGGGTCGTGCTGGATTCGAACCAGCGACCAATTGATTAAAAGTCAACTGCTCTACCAACTGAGCTAACGACCCTTCGCTTTTCTGTTGTTGCCAGTGCTTGGCAACGGCGGCATATAATACTCATTTCAGCCGCAGGTGCAACCCAAAACTCCGATTTATTTTCACTTTTATTAAAATTTCTTGTCAAACGTCTAAAATAAAAACAAATCGATTACGCAACGTGCACTTGTCGTGGCGTTTTGGATTAATTTTGGTGTCCCTAAATAAAAAACCTCTCAAAAGAGAGGCTTTATCCAATAAAAGTGAATGAGCAATTATAGACCACTAATTCTGCTTTCAGCCAACTTTCTGGCAGAAGAATTGGGGTACATTTCGATCACTTGTTGATAAAACTGTTTCGCTTGCTGATTATCGTTTTGACGTTCAGCAATTACTCCCAGTTTCAATAACGCATCAGCACGTTTGCTTGAATTTGAAAAGCGAGTAGAAACAATTTCAAATTGCTCACGCGCTTGCCCCCACTCTTGCTTGTTAAACAGTAACTGGCCTAACCAATAGTGGGCATTGGGTGCGTATTGGCTATCAGGGTAGCGTTGAATAAACGCCTGAAATGCAGGAATCGCCTTATCATACTCACGCGACTGTAGTATTAGATTTACCGCGTTATCGTACGCTGTGCTTTCATCTTCCTGATTTCCTGCAGGACGCGTTACAGGTTGAGTTGGCTCAACTGTCTCATTGCCTCCAGTTGGCGCTGCGGCACTACCTTGCTTTAATGCTTCAACACGTTTATCAATTTCCAGATAGAGCTCACGCTGCCTTTCCAGTACTTTTTCAAGCTGGTTGGTATGCACTTCAACTGCTCCACGCAATTCGTCAATCTCGCCTTGCATAGTATCCAGTTGTTGTTGCAGCCTGTGTTGCATTTGCGTGCGACTATCAACCATCCGCTCCAGTACTGCAATTCGCTGCTCTACCGTCCCCGCTGGTGTGTTTTGTCCAGCACTGGCACGACGACTGTTGTCGTTACTGTTCACATCGTAAACAGGGGCTTGAGCATGCACCATCACAGAAACAAGTAAGGCGCTACACAAGGTAGCGCCCCGAGCAATAGAACCGGAAAATTTTCGGTCTGTTATTGCTTTAGTCATTATTTGTAAACTACCACTCCGCGGCGGTTTTGAGCTTGTGCGTATTCAGTTGAGCCCATTACCGCTGGTTTTTCTTCGCCGTAAGAAACGGTAGAAACCTGGTCATTACTAACACCTGCGTTAAGCAAGTAGGTTTCAACAGCCTGTGCACGACGCTCACCTAAGGCGATGTTATATTCTGGTGTACCACGCTGGTCAGTATGGCCTTCAATAACCACTTGCTGATCAGGGTTTTCAACTAAAAACTCCGCATGCTTGTCAAGTAAGCTTTGGAACTCAGACTTAATAGTAGCGCGGTCAAAGTCAAAGTAAACCGTTTGCTCTTTCTTCAGCGCGTCCATTTGCTGTTCAACCATTTCTTGCTGACGCTCCATACGCTGAGCGGCTTCGGCCTGTACTCGCGCTTCTTCTTCCTGGCGAGCTTGCTCTTCAGCTGCAGCTTGCTCTTGCGCCATGCGGTTTCTTTCTGCTGCCAGCTCCTCTTCGCTTGGACCTGAAGAACAGGCCATCAATGTCACCATAGGTAACGCGATAATGAAGCTTTTCATTATTTTGTTCATTTGCATCCTCTTATTCCTTACTTATATTCATCAATGATTTTAGCTTATTAAAACAAAAATGGTGACCAACTTGGTGATTTCACTTGCCCATCGGCTGCTGGTAACCTGGCCTTAAAACGCCCATCAAGAGAAACCAGAGACAAGACCTGCTTTCCGTCATGAAGGGTGCTATAGATAATCATGCTTCCATTCGGGGCAATACTGGGTGACTCGTCCAAATAAGTACGCGTTAACACCTGCATCGCTCCATTATTCATCCCCTGCTTGGCAATATGGTAGTTTCCGCGTGTACGATTAACTATTACCAATTGCTTTCCGTCAGGTGTAATAGTGCCGCCTAAATTTTGCTCACCATCGAACGTCTGACGTCTAATCTTTCCTGATGCTAAATTTACGCTATATATCTGAGGTTTACCACCCCGTTGCGAACTAAATATGAGGCTTTTTCCATCCGGTGTCCAGGATGGTTCAGTATCAATAGCTCTATTTCGCGTAATTCGACGTAAATCCTGGCTTTCCAAATCCATAACATAAATCTCTGGATTGCCGTCCTTCGACAACACCATAGCAATTTTCTTGCCATCTGGCGAGAAAACCGGACTTCCATTAATCCCCGGGAAATCGGTAATACGAGTTCGCTTCATGGTGTAGATATCTTGAATGAAGATTTGCGGACGTTTATTTTCAAAACTCACGTACGCCAATTTCTCACCGTCCGGTGACCATGACGGCGACATCAATGGCTCTGGAGAAGACAGCAGCCGCGTTTCATTTTCACCGTCATAATCGGCAATAACCAGTTGGTAGGGTAATTTGTTTTTCTCGCGATCGCGCACGATGACATATGCGATGCGCGTAAGGAATGCACCTCGGGTACCGGTCAACTTCTCGTAAACCACGTCACTAATTCGGTGGGCATACTGGCGGAAATCTTTGCTATTAATGATGGCCTGCCTGGAATCAATAATATGATCATTGCTGGAAACCAGCTCACCATTATTTAATACGCGCGACTTTCCGCCCGTTATTTGTCCGCGAAGCACATCAATTAATTCATAAGAAACCTGATAACGGTCAACCGACTGCTCTTCAACCGTGCCTACAAGAATCGTGTCCACACCAGCTGCGGCCCATGCGGAGTAATTGATTTCACCATCATTGGTAGGTTTTTGAGGCATTTTGTCCGGTGAAATAGGATTAAACTTACCACTTCGCATTAAATCTGCCATGACGACATCAGATATGGCACCCGGTTGTTGACCATTTCCTTTCCATTTAAATGGCACTACACCGATAGGACGGGCGCTGTCCACCCCTTCAGTAATTACGATCTCAAGTGTTGCCTGCGCCAGCATGCTAACTGAACACAAGACAACGGTGAGCCAAACTCGAAATTTTCGCATTGTTTTATAGTTCCACTGTTAGATTAATATCTTTTAATTTCTCATACACATCAGGTGCTTCTGACATTGGCATCTTATCAGGCCTTAATACCGCACTTTGAGCAGCGCGACAAAGCGCAGGATCGCCCTTAAGAATCGTCACCTGAGTAACCAAGCCAGTTGTTGCTAATTTAATATTCAGGCGACAAGATTTACCTTCAAAACTGTCATCTTCAATGAGGTAACGTTTGATAGTTTGCTGGATCAAGGCTTGATAGCGCTCTGTTTCAGACAATACTTGCTTTGCTCGACGCTGTCTTTGCGCGGCCTGTTCTGCTTTCAGCTGCTCCTGCATAATTCTTTCCATTTCAGCTTTTTCTTGCGCTTCCTTACGTTTCCGCTCTGCTTCGGCTTTCGCTGCTTTTTCCTGTTCCTGACGCTCTTTTGCTTTTCGAGCGGCCAGTTCCCTTAATTCCTGTTGTTTTTTTCTTTCAGCTTCCTGCTTACGTTTTTGCTCCGCTTCCCGTTTAAGTTTTAATTGTCGCTGCCTTTCTCGCTCCGCTGCCTCTCGCTTTTTCTGTTCTTGAGCACGCGCCTGTGCGTCGGCTTGCTCTTGAGCACGTTTTTGATCAGCAATTGCCTGAGCATCGATGAACGTAGCTTGAATAGCGGGAGCAGATTCGGCAGGTGCCATGAGCGGATCGGGAGAAAAACTGATGCTAATTAGCAACAGTATTGCTATCCCAACGTGAAGACCGAGGGATTTAAGCAGAGATTGTTGTTCAGGTGTTAAAGACGAGCGTTTTTTCTTCACTCAGGCTCCACCGGATCAGTCATCAAACCAACGGAAGGTACCCCAGCACCCTGCAGTAATACCATCAACTGAATAATTTCATTATAAGCCACCTGCCCATCTCCTTTTACTACCACGGGAGTTTTGGGATCTTTCTGTAACTGGGCCTGTACCAAGGCGGCAAGTTCATCCCCTTCCAGGACCCGCTCCTGATCTTCCCCTACATTTAGATAATAGCGCCCCTTCACATCAACCGAAGCTATCAATGGGGGGTTATCTTCCTGTTCAATTGGTTCTGCGCTGGCTTTGGGCAAATCAACTTTCACACCTTGCGTAACCAGAGGTGCGGTTACCATGAAGATAATCAACAACACTAACATAACGTCAATGTAGGGCACTACATTGATCTCTGAAACCGGACGACGGCGTTTGCGTGTATACATTACGATTACTCCTCCACTCTACTCATTATTACTGAGCTGGAGTCTGAACATGCGATGCAATAGCCTGACGGTGCAAGATCGCTGAAAACTCTTCCATGAAGTTGCCGTAACTGTTTTCCAGTTTTTCTACTTGATTACTGAAACGGTTGTAGGCGATAACGGCGGGTATCGCAGCAAACAGACCAATAGCTGTAGCAATAAGAGCTTCCGCTATACCAGGCGCCACCATGGCCAGGGTGGCCTGTTGAACTTCCCCTAATGCAATAAAGGCATTCATTATTCCCCAGACAGTTCCAAACAATCCAATATAAGGGCTGATTGAACCAGCGGTCGCAAGAAAAGGAAGGTGGCTTTCCAGGCTTTCTACTTCCCGTGACATACTCACGCGCATCGCACGATCGGTACCGTCAACAATTCCGTTGATACTGGTATTGCTTTTTCGCAAGCGCATAAACTCTTTAAAGCCCGCACAAAATAAGCTCGCCATGCCGGATACTTTTGAACGAGCAGAAAGTTCCTGGTAAAGACGATTAAGATCTGCCCCTGACCAGAATTTATCTTCAAACTGGCGCATTTCTTTACGTGCATTCGCTAACGCTTTACTGCGCTGAAAGATAAATGTCCACGACGCAATAGATACGCCGATAAGAAGGAGCATAATCAACTGTACAATGAAGCTTGCCTGCAAAAACAGGCCAATGAAGGTTAAATCAGATGACACGCGTTAAATCCCCTATCAATGAACGTGGCAATCGTCTGGCAGTCATTTTAGCCAGATCCACACAGGCTATTAGTATTTCCGCTGCGACTAAAAGATCACCAGCGGAATTTTTTATTTCTTGTTTGAATGTAACACTAGCGCCCTTTAATTCTACAACCTGTGTTTCAATACTCAATAGCTGATTGAATCTGGCAGGCGCATAGTTATGCATTTCAACCCGTTTGACGACAAACGCCACCGATTGTTCAATTAAACTATCCTGTTCATAACCCAAGTCGCGGAGTAGCTCAGTTCTGGCTCGCTCCATGAACTTAAGATAATTAGCGTAGTAAACGATGCCGCCGGCATCAGTATCTTCATAATAAACGCGCACGTTGAATCGATGCATAATTATGCTTTGCAGTACATTTGTTTATGTTACGATAATATTACAGGCGAGCAGAAACAAGCCCATCCGAAAAAAATTTCTATCCATCGACACTTGTCTGGTCGCGACATCAAACCATTTTTTCACGCCTTTTTAACAGACTTTTAACTGATTAGTTTTACTAATGTGAAAAAATAATTTTCCTCAATTGTCAGCGAATAAAATTTCTCTATAATGCATCGCATCAGTCACACAGCACATGACGCGTTACAAGAAGTAACAAGTGATGTGGAAGAGTTTTTCTCCTGTTAGACATGAGTTCCCTGGATTTATTTCCTTCAACACTTGTTGTTTTGCCCGCTCAATTTGAGCGGGCTTTTTTTTATATATTGTCCACGTTATTTCACTTTCTGCTACGTCCCTGCACCTAACAAAATAGTTCTTAGCCCTTCTCTATACGGCGTAACAGCAAAATCGCGAAAACGTTGCTTAAACTTATCAGAAATAAAAATATTATCTGTTTCGTAACGCGGCAATAATTCATCGGTCTCTGCAATTTGTTTGTTTAATAAGCCAATAAGCTTGAGTTGCCAGCGTTTTAATACCTTGTAATCACAATCTCGCTGCAAGATTTCTTCGCACAGCCGAACTAATTGTTGGTAAGTCAGGCGATTATCATCGCAAGGCAAATGCCAGGTTTGACTATACGCATCTTCCGTATTTCCTAACAAAGCCAGTGCGGCACTCGCATCGGGCGTATATATCAAGGAACGCAAGGTATCGTCACGTAAAAACACGAATGCTTTTTTGCCTTTCCGCATCCTTTCCAACACGGTGACATTTGTAATACTTTGGGTTTTCTCCGGGCCGTAAAACTCGGGTGCGCGACAAATCATAGCTTCAACTTTTCCGCTATTCATCGCGTCAAGGAGGTGGTTCGCAATAGCTGCCCTCACCTTACCTTTGTCTCCATTGGGTATAAATGGCGTTTGCTCAGTTTGCGGTGTATTTGTTTGCGGGTACATATACGTATTGTCAAAATACACTAACTTTGATTGATGTGCGGCACACGCATCAATGACGTTACGCATCATGATGGGCCATTGCTCCATCCAGCGGGCCGTGTCCATCGGCAAGCCTGCAACCAAGTAAGTAATTTCTGAGCCCGTTACGGCTTGATGTGTTTGCTTCGCATCAAGTAAATCAGCAGCGAACAGCGAATCTGTATGATTTATTTTGTTGGGGTTTCGGCTAACCAGACGCAAATCAGTACAATGGTGTGCGTTCAAAGCACGCGCTAATTCAGTGCCTATCTGGCCACTGGCTCCCAAGATAGTTTGCAAGCGAGGATCTCCGATTGATTATGACAAGTCAGCTTCTCTTTTGTCTATGTCATGACTCAGGTTGCATATTTCAAGTACAAATACATGAAAATAAATTGTGCAGGACGCCGCCACCATCAATAAATGCAAAAGATCTGCTTGCGCATTGCAGCACATCCTTTGCTGCAGTTTCACATTAAACACCAGCCCAAATCTAGTAGGCTCCCTCGCTGTAAGTTAATTCATAGCTATGGCTGTAAATTTCTACAATATTACCGAAGGGGTCTTCCATGTAGATCATTCTGTAAGGCTTCTCGCCAGGATAGTAATAGCGAGGTTTTTCCATTCGCCTTTTCCCCCCTGCGGCAACGATCTTATCCGCCAGTTCCTCTAAGTTAGGATCCTGAACACAAAAATGGAAAATACCGGTTTTCCAATATTCAAAGTTATTCTCAGGGTTTTTCTGGTTTGGGAATTGGAAAATTTCTACGCCAATCCGGTCACCTGTTGATAAATGAGCGATTTTGAAACTCCCCCACCCTTTACCAAAAACATCTGTACACATTTCGCCTATAGCGCTGCTGTCTTCTTCAATTTCTGTGGGTTGCATAATTAAATACCAGCCCATCACCTGGGTATAAAATTCAACTGCTTTATCTAAATCTGGTACCGAAATACCAATGTGCGAAAATGTTCTGGGAAATACATTGCTCATTATCTGCTCTCCTGTGTTTGACATTTTTTAGTGTAGACACCAGGATCTATTAAATGAAATTATCATTTTTAATCCATTTAAGTACGTTTTGTAATGATTAATACCGTCTGGTTACGTACATTCTGCACGCTGGCGGAAACAGGCCACTTCACTCTTACCGCTAAAAAATTGCATATGACGCAATCCGGCGTCAGTCAGCATATTAAAAAACTTGAAGAACAAATTGGTGAGTCTGTATTAGAGCGCGAAGGCAAACAATTTACCTTGTCAGAAACAGGCAATAAGCTTTACTCAGAAGCCAAAGACGTTGTCGAGGCTCTATCAACCATGCAGCAACGTGTCACTAACGATCCTGCCTTTGAGGGTACGGTGAAAATTATGTCTCCGGGTAGTGTCGGTCTAAAGTTATATCCCCAGCTCCTGCAGTTTCAGCAACAACATCCAAAGTTAACGATTGACTATCAATTTGCGCCTAATGCAGACATTGTTCAGGCCTTGCAAAATGCAGAGGCAGATATAGGTCTGGTGACCCGTAAGCCCGAAAATGACAGGCTGTGTTGTGAAACCGTTGGTGAGGAAGCGCTGTTGGTAGTGACTCCTGGGAATATTGCCAAACCAAATTGGCAAGTACTAACTGAACTTGGCTTTATCGACCACCCTGATGGAAAATATCACGCAAACCTATTGCTCAGCGCTAACTTTGATGAGTACACGCAACATTCGCTATTAACTCATGCGGGTTTCTGTAATCAAATTGGACTCATTCTTGAGCCTGTGAGTTTAGGGATCGGTTTCACCGTATTGCCTCAGTATGCAGTGGAGAGCTTTAGTCAGCCTCACTTAATCAAAGCGCATTCACTACCTAATCCGGTAAGCGAAACCTTATATTTATGCACTCGTCGTCAAAAATTCACCCCCGCGCGAGTCCAAGTAGTGATAGAAACAATAACGCGCGCTTTGAACTAAAACCGCAAAACCTGTGGCGAATCGCTAAAGAAATTGAGCCTATAGCAGTATTCAAACGCATTTGAAGTGAGTTAAGGCGATTGAACGGCTATTTTTATTCCAAAAGCCACCAAAACCATTCCCACACTTTTTTCGATCACATTTTTGCTGCGTTTAAATGCAGACAATATGGGCGGATGGGTTAACAACATGGCCACCAAACTAAACCAAAGAAGATGAGCCAGAGAAATGATGGCACCATAGATAAGTTGAATCGTCAGGGGAGTGTCCGGGTCGACCACCTGAGTGAAAATACTGAGAAAAAATACGGTCGTTTTCGGATTTAGTGCATTCGTGACAAACCCTATCTTAAACGCTGACATTGCGCTTAATGAACCCTGTACGGCGGTAATGTCTAAATTTGTGTTGGCCTTGAATGTTTTATAGCCCATATATATCAAATAGGCAGCACCGCAATACTTTAGTATAGAAAACAGCATTATAGAGCCGGAAATAATGACCGCCAGCCCGGCAATTGAATAAGCAACATGTAACCAGATCGCAACACTCACCCCCATAGCAGAGAACAAACCTGCTTTCCTGCTATAAAAAATACTGTTGCGGGTCACCATCACAAAATCTGCGCCCGGGCTGATCGCCATGAAAATGGCGATCAGCGCAACGGTAATAAATTGCGGCGTAAACTCAAATAATATAGACATCGATAAATTTACCTGACAAAACGGAACGTCCTTCTCATTAACATAAAAGTTAAACCAAAAGTAATCGCTGAGAACTTACTAACGTATTGAACCAGAAATACTTTAACGTAGCACGTTCAGTAAGCTAATCAATCCCATCGAATCACTTACGTAAACTGGAGCACCAATGCAGGATTTGTTGAATGACATTCTTGATGAAGTTAAACCACTAGTCGGTCAAGGAAATGTCGCCAGTTATATTCCTGAATTGGCCAAAGTTAATCCAAATCAGTTCGGTATCGCTATTTGTGACACGCAAGGCAAAGTAAATACCGCAGGAGATGCTACCGTCGGCTTTTCCATTCAGAGTATTTCAAAAGTATTTAATCTGGTACTCGCCTATATCTATTACGGCGATTCCTTATGGGACAGAGTGGGTTGTGAACCTTCCGGATTACCGTTTAATTCACTTGTTCAACTGGAGTATGAAAATGGTATTCCACGCAACCCGTTTATTAATGCCGGCGCGCTCGTAGTAAGTGATATGGTTCACTCACGCCTTATTGCACCTCATGTTGCGCTACGAGACTTAGTAAGAAAGTTGTCAGGAAACCCCGGCGTCTTGGCTGACGTTGATGTCGCCGACTCTGAATTTGAGTACCGGGCGCGTAATGCCGCGATGTCATACCTGATGAAAGCGTTTGGCAATTTCAATAACGATGTCGAAGAGGTATTACGCACCTACTTTTTAAATTGTGCCATAAAAATGAGTTGTGTTGATTTGGCCCGAGCGACCCAGTTTTTAGCCAATAGAGGGTTTTGTACGATTACAAAAAGTGAGGTCTTAACCGGCGATCAAACCCGGCAAATGAACGCATTGCTCGCCACCAGCGGGTTATATGATGAAGCCGGCAGTTTTGCCTTTAAAGTTGGCTTACCGGGAAAGAGCGGCGTAGGCGGTGGGATCATTGCAGTGGTGCCTGGACGCTTTTCCATCTGCGTATGGTCTCCTGCGCTAAACAAAATGGGAAATTCCATGGCGGGTGTCGCTGCACTTGAGTCGTTAACCCGCCATATTAAGTGGTCGGTTTATTAACGCGGGGGACCATTAGACCTCAGGCTGAAAACCAAAATGCAGGTAAGCACGTTGAGATACGATTCGCCCCCGTGGCGTACGTTGCAGAAAACCTTGCTGAATAAGAAACGGCTCAATCACATCTTCGATGGTTTCTTTCTCTTCACCGATAGCCGCGGCTAAATTATCCAGCCCAACCGGGCCACCATCAAACTTTTCGATGATTGCAGTTAACAGTTTACGATCCATGTAGTCGAAGCCTTCTTTATCTACATCAAGCATATCCAGTGCGCTGGCTGCAACCTCAGCAGTAACATCACCGTCCGCTTTGATTTCGGCGTAATCTCTGACGCGGCGCAACAGACGGTTGGCTATACGCGGTGTACCTCTTGAACGGCGTGCAATTTCCTGTGCGCCGGAAGCGTCCATTTGCATCGATAAGTAACCGGCACTGCGTTCCACTATCGTCGTGAGGTCGGTCACGTTATAAAACTCTAACCTTTGGACAATGCCAAACCGATCCCGCAATGGAGACGTGAGTGAACCAGCACGAGTGGTTGCACCGATTAAGGTGAAAGGAGGGAGATCTAATTTTATAGAGCGAGCAGCAGGCCCCTCCCCGATCATAATATCTAATTGGTAGTCTTCCATTGCCGGATACAGAATTTCTTCTACTACCGGACTTAAACGATGAATTTCATCAATAAACAACACATCATTGCGCTCAAGGTTGGTCAGCAAGGCGGCCAAATCGCCTGCTTTTTCCAACACCGGACCTGACGTTGTTTTTATGTTTACGCCCATTTCATTTGCGACAATGTTGGCAAGGGTGGTCTTACCCAATCCCGGAGGCCCAAATATTAGCAGATGATCCAGTGCATCGGATCGTTTGCGCGCCGCCTCGATAAAAATCTCCATCTGGTCACATACATGCTGCTGCCCCGTATAATCAGCCAGTAATTTCGGACGAATAGCGCGGTCAATGACTTCTTCTTCGGTAGAAGCCTGAGGGGCAATTAATCTGTCTGCTTCAATCATCTGCGGTTACCTACATCGCTGCTTTTAGCGCATCACGAATAACATCTTCGCTAGCCATACCTTCTTGATACACTCCCGAGACCATTTTACTAGCCTGAGCAGGTTTATAGCCTAACGATACCAATGCGCTTTGCGCTTCTTCACGCACGTCGTTAAGGGGGACAATGGCGTTATCACCAGTAAGTCTTGGGTCAAGATCAGGTAAATTAACGCTTTCAGACTTGCTAAAATCAGCCAAGCGATCCTTAAGTTCCACGACCAGCCTTTCAGCGGTTTTCTTGCCGATGCCCGGCAATCGGGTCAGACCTGAAACATCTCCCTGCTGCACACACTGCAAAAACTGGCTGGCTGACATGCCTGATAGAATTGCCAGGCCCAGCTTTGGTCCAACACCATTCGCTTTGATCAGTTCGCGAAACAATCTCCGCTCTACTTTGTCGGCAAACCCGAATAACAACTGGGCATCTTCGCGCACTACAAAATGGGTGAACACGGTAACGGTTTGCTCAACTTCCGGTAGTTGATAAAAACTGGTCATCGGCATCTGTATTTCATACCCCACCCCGCCAACATCGACCAAAACATTGGGTGGCTGTTTCTCAAGTAAGGTACCGTGAATTCTTCCAATCATGTTAACTGCTTCTTTTTATCGTAATCGTCTGCGTACTGTTTTACTGGCTTGTCCTGCCAGTTTAATCAGGCTCTGTTCGGTATGCGCATGACACAATGCCACAGCTAGCGCATCTGCCGCATCTGCCTGAGGCGTACCTGGCAAGTTCAAAAGATGACGTACCATGTGCTGCACCTGTGACTTTTCAGCACTTCCTTTACCGACCACCGCTTGTTTGATCTGTCTTGCAGAATATTCAGCGACGCTGAGCTTATCCTGCGTTGCAGCCACAATGGCCGCCCCTCTCGCCTGCCCCAGTTTAAGTGCTGAATCAGGATTATGTGCCAGAAATACCTGCTCAATTGCAAACTGATCGGGCTTATACTGACGAATAATCTCGCTAACGCCGGTGAAAATTTGTGCTAGCCGTTGAGCAAGATCGTCGCCTTTTACGCGGATACATCCACTGGCAACATAGTGCGTTTTGCCGGCCTGTCGTTTTATCAATCCATAGCCTGTAATGCGAGAACCTGGATCAATACCCAGTATTACCATTAATTTTCCTCAGGTACAAACCTTTCTACTGCTTGCTGATTAGATGATGACCACAAGGTGGCGATCGCTTCTGCTTTCGACACCCATTTATAAGCAAGATGCTCGGTTAAAACAATAGGCAATTGACTATCGATTTGTGCGCTAAATACATGCTCGGTATTGAAGCGCACGTCAGGTGAATAGCGATAACGCCATTGGGGTCTGATTTCGTACTGCGTAGATAATTTATGATCAGTAATGCTGTTGTGGTTGGGATTCAGCTTGATGCCGGTCTCCTCCCACACCTCCCGATAGGCGGTTTGGATAGGCTGCTCACCTATTTCCAGCGTGCCAGTAACAGACTGCCAGAAAGAAGGATCATCTTCGCGCTGCAGGATCAGTACCCGGTAGTGCTGATCATACAGCACTACCAAGGCAGATTCAGGGCGTTTAAACGGCATTAACCATTTTCGCGTGGCAAGGTTTTTATTGCCAAATCTTCCAGTTGTTGTGGATTTGCCGGGCTTGGCGCATCTGTAAGCGGACACGCAGCGGTTGTTGTTTTCGGGAAGGCCATAACATCACGGATAGAGGTGGCCCCCGTCATCAGCATCACTAAACGGTCAAGACCAAATGCCAGACCGGCGTGAGGTGGAGCACCGTATTGTAAGGCTTCAAGTAAAAAGCCAAACTTGGTTTGCGCTTCTTCTTCATTGATACCTAAGATGGAAAATACTGCCGATTGCATATCCTGATTGTGAATACGCACAGAGCCACCACCCAACTCAACACCGTTTAGCACCATATCGTAAGCATCAGACAGGGCGTTAGCAGGGTCAGCTTTCAATTCATCAGCGTTTAACCCGCGCGGTGAAGTAAATGGATGGTGAAGTGCATGGTACTGACCGTCTATTTCTTCAAACATGGGGAAGTCCACTACCCACAAAGGCTTCCATTCGCCCTGTAATAATTCAAAATCTTCACCGAGTTTAAGACGAAGTGCCCCCATCGCTTCCGTCACGACAGTATTCGAATCTGCGCCAAACAACAGGATGTCGCCCGTTTGTGCACCAGTACGCTCAAGGATTGCTTGTGCTATATCTTCACTGAGGAACTTCAGAATAGGCGACTGCAGGCCGTCAAGACCTTGCTCTGCATCGTTAATCTTGATCCAGGCTAAGCCTTTAGCCCCATAAATCCCAACAAACTTAGTGTATTCGTCTATTTGCTTGCGTGACAAGCTGGCACCTTGAGGCACCTTTATCGCCGCCACCCGCCCTTTCGGATCGTTTGCCGGGCCACTAAATACCTTAAAGTCGACGTCTGCGAGCAGATCCGCTACATCAACTAATTCAAGCGGGTTTCTTAGGTCAGGTTTGTCACTGCCATAGCGCTTCATCGCCTCAGCATAGGTCATTCGAGGAAACTCGCCTAAATCCACATTCAACATTTTCTGGAATAAGTCACGGATCATATTTTCGGTGATGCTCATTACGCCTTCGGCATCCAGAAACGTTGTTTCTAAGTCGATTTGAGTAAATTCAGGCTGACGGTCCGCACGTAAGTCTTCGTCGCGGAAGCACTTAACGATTTGATAGTAACGATCCATGCC
>CAZROH010000074.1:0-15516 GCA_964601635.1 uncultured Alteromonas sp.
AACCTAACCCATCGGGTAACAGGCTGAATTTTAGCGCTGCTCAGAATTCAGCGTATCAAGCCGTCCATGGTAGTGGGCCCAGTCACGCCATCTTTGGTGTTACGTCCACGGTAGCATCCTTGCTGGCGGTTTTTCACTCTCGGCATGCCATTTGGCATCTATCGCTCGCAACGCTCACCATTAATGACACCTGTGTGACAGATTCGTCTGCAGCGAATTTGAACATGCCTTAGCACGAGCCAGAAAATGTGCCCATTGAAAAGTCGCACTCTATCCATGCCTGTTACAAGCCTGTTATTTAAATGAAAAAGCCCACGTTAATGCGTGGGCTTTTTACTTTGTAGTCTAGGTTGGCTCGTTCTCATTGAATACCGCGTCTTTAAAAACTACATGGATTCTAACCGATTGAAAGATTCGTGATTTATGTCAATTCTTCTTGCCACTAAGGGGCGTTACCAAGGATCCAGTGTACTAGGTACGCTTAACCCTCCTGGTCTCTCAAAAGAAGCTTTATTCAAACACCACAACACTTTGATTGGGGATCACTTGAAAATCGTTCTTGCCGAAATCTTCTAAATGTGGGCAATTATTAATTGTTCCTTTCAACATAATTGTACCACTCGTTAAATTTGAGTATGTGCCTGTTCCTGATACAAGGTTCACTTGTTCCTGTACCTTCATTGGCTCACCCGTTGTGCAATAAGGGTCGCCTGAAATTGGAAATAACTGGTCGCCTTCACTGCGAATTATATAATTTCGGTCATCGCCAACGATGGTATGCTTAGCGCTAAAGTCGACTGGGTTTACTATTCCCCGTAAGGTCCCTCGAAGTCTGATAATATATTGGGTTTGCAACTTTTCTTCAGTTGTTAAACTATCCCAGTCGGCTTTGATTAGCCACAATGAATACCGACCAATTTGTTCTGGCGTCTCCCCTGCTAAAGGGTTTGAAATTTCCATGGTTTTGACATTCCCGTATACGGCCCTGTATTCCCCCTCTATTGAAAGGTGAGAAGAAAATGCAGTTGTAGAACAAAATACGGTGCTGATTAATGCTAAAGAACGTAGAGTATGTTTGAGCTTCATAGAATGCTTCCTTTCTAAATAATGGTAGTGAAAAGTATTGTCGACGCCACTTCATGTTGGTAATAGAAGTTACGATATTTTTTATATCTTAGTTAAAATATATTCACAGAATCTATTTTGGCAAGGCGCTCGATCATATTTAATAATCTCATCGCGTTTTTTGGTTCACTTAGCCTTAATTAAACATGTTTTTAAAAATTTGAATTATTTTGAAATATAAGGTTGTATGCGTCGGTCTATTGATAGAAATACTACTAATGTAAACTCGGAGAAAGAGTATGAAACACAGTTCTAAAGTCGCGGCAAGTGCATTTGGTTTAGCCGCGCTAACCTCGTTAAGTGCAAGTCAGGTTATAGCAGGAGAAAATCCTTTCGGCATGGAACACCTGTCATCAGGTTATATGCAAGATGCTGCAGAAGGTAAGTGCGGCGGCGATAAGACCAAACACGAAGGCAAGTGTGGCGGCGATAAGGCTAAAAAGGAAGGGAAGTGTGGGGAAGGCAAATGTGGCGGCGATAAGGCCAAAAAAGAAGGGAAATGCGGCGAAGGCAAATGTGGCGGCGATAAAGCCAGACACGAAGGCAAGTGCGGCGAAGGCAAATGTGGTGGTGATAAGCACAAGCATGAAGGCAAAAGTAAAGATAAGCACGAAGGTAAGTGCGGTGAAGGCAAATGTGGCAGCATGTAAGAGCTAGCCGGGGCATATAAATATAGGAGTTGCGGTGAAGCAAATACAAGGAGCTGGTCTAGGGTTGAGGCGGGAGATATTAAATCAGTTATTGCCAACTCTTCCTAAACAGATAGATTTTTTAGAAGTGGCGCCAGAAAACTGGATACCTATCGGAGGAAAGTTTAAAGGCCAGTTTCAACAATGTGCTTCACAGCGTCCTATTTCTACTCATGGGCTGTCGCTCTCCATCGGCAGCCCTGATCCTCTGGATATTGATTTGGTCAAATCAGTAAAGCGATTTCTTGATCATTATAATATTTCATTATACAGCGAACATTTAAGCTACTGCTCGTTAAACGGTCATCTTTATGATTTGATGCCTATTCCATTTACTGAAGAAGCAGTGACGCATGTTAGTAATCGCATAAAAGTCGTTCAGGACATAATAGAAAAGCCTCTGGTGTTAGAAAATGTATCTTATTATTTGGCACCTGAAGCAGACTTGTCGGAATTGGATTTTATTAATGCCGTTATTGCGGAATCTGATTGCCAACTGTTGTTAGATGTGAACAATGTTTACGTTAATAGTATTAACCACTGCTATGATCCGTATCAGTTTATCGAAGGCTTACCTTCTAAGCGAATTGTCTATGGACATATTGCTGGTCATTATGACGAAGCAGAAGATTTGAAAGTGGATACACACGGTGCGGACGTGATAGAGCCAGTATGGGGATTATTAGATTTTGCATATGAAACCCATGGTGTTTTTCCCACGTTGTTAGAGCGGGATTTCAACCTTCCTCCCTTAGACCAGTTGCTTACAGAAATAAACAGAATTAAATCTTATCAAGCTCGTCACTCAACATTATCAGTTAACAGCGGCTCGGTTAATATTTTATGAGTACAGCTTTTCAACAGACACAAAAGCAATTTGTTTCGAGTATACGTTCGGGTGTACCCGTAAAAGGTGACCAAGAAACACAACGAAGAATGGGCATATATCAGTCACTACTCTTCAATAATGTGCGTAATTTTGTTGATAGCGCATTTCCTGTATTGCAAAGCGTAGTGGATGAGACAAGATGGGGAAAGTTGGTTAGGGATTTTTTCCAAACATGGAAATGTGAATCGCCTTATTTTATTGCAATCAGCGAATCATTTTTAACGTATCTTAATGCTATTGATATTCATGACAATGCGCTGCCTCCCTTTACATTAAGCCTTGCTCATTATGAATGGCTGGAATTACATGTCAGTATTCGTGACGTAGATGTTCGCTTTAGCCCGCTGAATGCTGAGGTAATCAACATAAAAATATCGCCGTTAGCAACAGTAGTCAGTTACCCATTTCCCGTACATCAAATTTCTAGGGATTTTCAACCACAAGAACAGTCAGGCCCGCATCATTATGTTGTTTTTCGGGATCCGCACGACGAGGTGCAATTTACCAAGCTAACTCCTGCTACCGCATTTGTGCTGCAAGTATTGGCACAAGATAATGATGGACAAAGCATAAAGGCGTTAAAATCGATTGCTGTAGAGTCCATGCCAAACGTAGATCCGGTGGCCGTTGAAGCGGGTTTAGATGTTGCTGTTGATGACATGCTGGGTAAAGGGATCCTTATTTCAGTATAAGCTGCACTTTATTATCATCGAATCATTATGCTTATCAGATGAAAATGCTACGATCTTTTAGTGAAGGGCTGTCATTCCTGCAGTGTTTCGATTACCATTTAGCGTCTTTTGTTTGATCACATTTTGAGTAAATCACATGGCTGATAATATTGAGTTTAACGAACCCTTTAACTGGTGGTATTTCTTTGCCATCGTTGCTGTCCTAGTGGCACTTCCATTAATGCATATCATAACTGGCTGGTTCACTTTCTGGTTATAATAAAAAAAGAGACAAATAGGTTTTATTGTGACAGCTGAATACATTAAGTCAGTCGTTAAGACTGTGCCCGATTATCCAAAAGAAGGCATTATGTTCAGGGATGTAACCAGTGTTCTGGAAGATCACGAAGCGTTTCATGCTTGTATTCATTTATTGACTGAACAATATAAAGGGATGGGTTTCGACAAAGTAGCCGGAACTGAAGCACGAGGATTCTTATTCGGTGCGCCTCTGGCTCTGGCTATGGGAATTGGCTTTATTCCTGTGCGCAAGCCTAACAAACTTCCCAGAGAAGTGATTAGTGAAAGTTATGAGCTTGAATATGGAATGGATACATTAGAGATCCATAAAGATTCCGTCAAGCCAGGCGAGAAGGTATTATTGATTGATGACCTTTTAGCTACAGGTGGAACAATGACAGCATCGGCTAACCTGATAAGAGCATTAGGTGGTATCGTTGAGCATGCTGGTTTCGTTATTGGTTTACCCGATTTGGGCGGGTATGAGAAACTTGATGAGACTGGAATCAAACCGTTCACAATTTGCGAATTTGAAGGTGACTAGGGGTAGCAATAGTCTATGAGTTATCAAGTTCTGGCGCGCAAGTGGCGCCCCGGTAAGTTCAGCGAATTAGTAGGGCAGGAGCATGTTAAAACTGCCATTATTAATGCGCTCGAAAATGATCGTTTGCATCATGCATATCTGTTTACTGGGACACGAGGTGTGGGTAAAACCACCATCGCCAGAATATTCTCAAAAAGTCTTAATTGTGAAACGGGGCAGGGTGCTAATCCTTGTGGTCAGTGTGCGACCTGTATAGAGATCGAGCAGGGAAATTATGTGGATCTATTAGAAATAGACGCCGCATCCCGCACTAAGGTCGAAGATACACGCGAACTGCTGGATAATGTCCAGTATAAGCCGACCAGAGGCCGCTTTAAGGTCTACTTAATTGACGAAGTGCACATGTTATCTAAGCATAGCTTTAATGCTTTGCTTAAAACACTTGAAGAACCACCCCCTCACGTAAAGTTTTTGTTGGCAACCACAGATCCTCAAAAACTGCCAATTACCATTCTTTCCCGTTGCCTACAGTTTAATCTAAAGGCGCTCTCCAGAGAGCAGATAAGTGGGCAGCTAAAACACATTCTCGAACAGGAGCATGTAGAGTTTGAAAGCAATGCGTTAAATCTGCTTGCCCGCGCAGCCCAAGGCAGTATGCGTGATGCTCTAAGCCTTACGGACCAGGCGATAGCACAAGGTGATAATCAGGTCTCCGCAAGTGTCGTCACCGCTATGCTCGGCTTGATGGATCGCAATCAAGTGCTTAAATTACTGCTGGCCGTTACTGGCAAAAAGGCAAATGAGGTACTTTCTATCGTTGATAGTATGGCCAGCCACGCTCCTGATTTTGGTCAGATACTGGCAGAGTTAAGCAGTTTGATTCATCAGGTTGCACTAACCCAATGGGTCCCTGAGGCATGCAAACTTGAAACAACTTCAGCCAAAACTATCTATCAGCTAGCGAAGAATCTGACCCCGGAAGTGGTGCAGTTGATGTATCAAATTACGCTTCAGGGCAAAAAAGACTTACCCTTTGCAGTGGACGGTCGCAGTGGGTTGGAGATGACATTATTAAGAATGATGTCGTTCGCACCACTAGCAGGAGTAGAGAATACTCAAGCGATAATCGAAAATGCACAGTCCGGTAGTGAAGTGGCTCCTGGCAATGAATCTTTATCTGAAGACAGTCCCATTCAAAATAAATATGTCGCCGAAAAGCATTCTCATCAAGAAAGTGTTGATGATGAGAGCACAGGGACTGAGCAGTTGCACCAGCAGGTTAGTGCGATAGAAGAGCAGGCTGCGCAGTTAAGAGGTAACGGTAGCCACCAAGAAGTAAATTTTGATAATTCCGAAACGCACTCCTATCCTGATGAAGAACATTTTTCTCCGTCGCAGTCGATGAGTGAAAACCCAGCTCCACCAGAAACAACGGGGACTCAGGAACTTTCGGAAACAACGCCATCGCATAACTCACTTTCTTCTGTCGAAGAGATGTTAGCTTTGCGCAAGCGATTAAAAGCGAATAGTGAAGAGGAGAACTCTTCCGAGGTAAAAAAGTCTGAAACGGCAACTCCGGTTGCCAGTTTGAGTCAACTACGAAGTACAGCTCAGCAAGAAAGTGAAGTTTCCCAAAGCACACCAGAGACCAAGGTTGAAAAGCAGGTTGCTAAACCTGTTCATCAACCTTTACCTGATGTAAAAGACGATGTCCCGCCCTGGGTGACTGAAGAAATCACGGTTCCCTCTCATACTGAGTCAGCACCTGTCGAGCAAAAGGATGAAGCTGCTGGTGACAACATAGAGGTAGCAACGCACCTCTTAACGACTAACAAAACTGATTATCAGGGATCATTGTCTGCTTATCTTGAAAGTGGCGATAAACTGCTTCATGCCAGCCAGATTGATCGCTGGAGTGCCAGAGTTGAGCAGATGGGGATTGCAGGATTATTAAAGCAGTTGGCGTTACACGCTTCGTTTGAGCAACAAGGTAACACAGTTACGCTTGAAATTGACGAAAGTCAGTCGCATTTAATTAACGACAGTTCGATTAACCAAATCAAGCAGGCCCTCTGTGATGTGTTGAATAGCAACATTGAACTGGTGGTTAATACAGGAACGCCGGCTAAAACGCCTTTCGCGCTTCAACAGGAAGTGAATGCCATGCGTCAGACCCATGCTGAACAGGTGTTTGAGCAAGATGCGGCGATTCAGGCACTATTACAATCCTTCTCAGGCAAAGTGATAGCAGAATCAATAAAAGCCCGATAACGGTAAATTATTATTACGATATTAGATAGGTGAAATTATGTTTAAAGGTGGAATGGGCAATATTATGAAGCAGGCGCAGCAGATGCAAGAGCGCATGCAAAAAGCTCAGGAAGAACTAGCCAATATCGAAGTGACCGGTGAAGCCGGTGCTGGCATGGTAAAAGTTACGCTAACGTGTAATCACAATGTACGCCGTGTTGAAATTGATCCAAGCTTAATGGACGATGATAAGGAAATGCTGGAAGATTTGGTTGCTGCCGCATTTAATGATGGAGTACGTCGCATTCAGGAAACCAGCAAGGAAAAAATGGGTTCGGTTACGGGTGGTATGCAAATGCCTCCTGGCTTCAAAATGCCGTTTTAATCAATGAAGTTTAGTCCACTTCTAAGCGAGTTAATCGACTCGCTTACCTGCCTGCCAGGGGTAGGCAAAAAAAGCGCCCAACGCATGGCATTTCACTTACTTGAACGTAATCGGGATGGTGCGCTTAAATTAAGTACCGTCTTGCATAATGCGATGGAGCATATTCGTCATTGCAGTCAATGTCGAACGTTCACTGAAAAGGAGCTATGCGATATTTGTGCTCATCCTGAGCGCAGTGAGTCCGGTCTTCTTTGTATTGTGGAAAGCCCTCAAGATGTATTGGCTGTTGAACAAACCATGGCCTTTTCAGGCACCTATTTTGTTTTGATGGGGCATCTGTCGCCCATTGATGGTATCGGCCCTGAGGAAATCGGGTTAACCATTCTGGAAAATCAGCTTCAGCAAAAGCCGGTAACGGAAGTTATCTTAGCCACTAATCCCACGGTTGAGGGGGAAGCTACAGCTCATTACATCGCTCAACTATGCGCCAAGTACAACGTTGCTGCCAGTCGCATTGCACATGGTGTACCGGTAGGGGGAGAGTTGGAGTATATTGATGGCAACACACTTACGCATGCTTTTTCTGGGCGCCGCACATTATAATTTTGCTTCAACTATTGATTTTTTAGCTTCTGACCCTACCTCCCAGTTTGAAAGTATTTCCATTTAACTAGGAGAATCTGGTTTATGGCTGAAGCAGCCCATCAAGAAACCCACGGTTTCCAAACCGAAGTTAAACAACTTCTCAATTTAATGATCCATTCTTTGTATTCCAACAAAGAAATTTTTCTTCGAGAACTCGTATCTAATGCTGCCGATGCGGCGGATAAGCTTCGTTTTAAAGCGTTGGAAAATGATGCGTTGTACGAAGACGATGGTGATTTACATGTCAAAATAAGTGTAGATAAAGAAGCGGGAACAGTAACCATTGCTGATAATGGTATCGGTATGACCCGTGACGATGTGATCGCAAATTTAGGTACGATTGCAAAATCAGGCACTAAAGACTTTTTTAGTAAACTTTCCGGTGATTCTGCCAAAGACTCGCAGCTGATTGGTCAGTTTGGTGTCGGTTTTTATTCGGCCTTTATCGTGGCCGACAAAGTAACAGTGCGTAGCCGTGCCGCTGGTACTGATGCAGACCAGGGGGTCGAGTGGATTTCAGATGGTGAAGGTGAATTTACCGTTGCCGACATCAATAAACCGAGCCGCGGAACGGAAATCATTTTGCACCTTCGCGAAGATGAAAAAGAATTTGCTGATACCTGGCGTTTACGCTCTATTGTCAGCAAATATTCTGATCATATCAGCATTCCGGTACAAATGTGGAAAGACGAAGTCCCAGAGCGTGACGGTCCTGACGGGGAAAAAATCCCTGCAGAACCAGGTCAGTGGGAAAGTGTAAACAAAGCAACGGCGTTGTGGACTCGGGATAAATCAGATATTTCTGATGATGAGTACAAAGAGTTTTATAAACATGTATCTCATGATTTCACAGACCCGTTAGCCTGGGCTCACAACAAGGTGGAAGGTAAAACGGAATATACCAGCTTGCTTTATATTCCGAGCAAAGCGCCATTTGATATGTGGAATCGTGATCAGAATCATGGCCTTAAACTGTACGTCCAGCGCGTATTTATTATGGATGATGCAGAGCAGTTTATGCCCACCTATCTGCGATTCGTCAAAGGCTTACTGGATTCAAACGATTTGCCATTGAATGTCTCGCGAGAAATCCTTCAGGATAACAAAATAACCCAGGCATTGCGTCAGGGCTGCACCAAGCGTGTTCTGCAAATGCTGGAAAAAATGGCCAAGAACGACAAGGATAAATATCAGTCTTTTTGGAACGAGTTCGGTAACGTGTTGAAAGAAGGACCCGCTGAAGATTTCGCCAACCGTGAAAAAATCGCAGGCCTGTTACGTTTTGCCTCCACGCACAATGATTCGGACGCGCAAACTGTCTCACTTGCGGATTATATTGAGCGGATGAAAGAGGGGCAGGATAAGATCTATTATGTCACGGCTGATAGCTATCAAGCGGCAAAAACCAGTCCCCACCTTGAAATCTTCCGCAAGAAAGGCATTGAGGTGTTACTGTTAGGTGAGCGCATTGATGAGTGGTTAATGTCACACCTGACCGAATTTAACGAGAAATCCTTTCAGTCTATTTCTAAAAGTAACCTGGACTTAAGTGAACTTGATGACGAAGACACTAAAAAAGCCCAGGAGGAAGCAGAGAAAGAAGTAGAAGGCGTTTTAGAACGTGCTAAAACTGCCTTGGGGGAAAAAGTTGAAGACGTGAAATTTACCCACCGGTTGACTGACTCTCCTGCCTGTATCGTTGCTGACGAACATGGCATGAGCACGCAGATGGTTAAGTTAATGCAGGCGGCGGGACAACAGGTTCCGGATGTGAAATACCACTTTGAACTCAATCCTGAGCATCAGTTAATTAAAATGCTGTCTGACCTGCAAGATGAGCAAATGTTCAAGCAGTGGGTTGAAGTGCTATTTGACCAGGCAGCACTGTCAGAGCAGGGGAGTTTGAAAGATCCATCAAGCTTTGTACGTAATTTAAACACTTTATTAATGAACTTAGCTAAATAAACGGTAATTTACTTATTTAGCTATATGAAATGGGCCTTTGTGGCCCATTTTTATTTTAGCGACATAAAAATATACTTTTTCGCTGAATTTAAGACTTAATGAATGTGGGAAATATCCCTGTTTCGCTTGTCACAATTGCGATGAGTGTGTAAAGTGCCGACAGAAATATTTAAAGTGGAGAATGCACTCATGCGAATGATACTTCTCGGCGCACCAGGAGCCGGAAAAGGAACGCAAGCCCAGTTTTTGATGAACAAGTTTGGTATTCCGCAAATTTCAACCGGCGATATGCTTCGCTCGGCGATTAAAGCTGGGACTGAGCTTGGTTTGAAAGCCAAGCAAGTGATGGATGAAGGTAAACTGGTTTCTGACGATATCATCATTGGATTAGTTAAAGAGCGCATTGCTCAAGACGATTGTAAAGATGGATTTCTTCTGGATGGCTTTCCACGTACCATTCCCCAAGCTGATGCAATGAAAGATGCAGGTATTGCAATTGATCACGTTATCGAATTTGATGTGCCAGATGATGTGATTGTTGAGCGTATGGCTGGCCGTCGCGTGCACCCTGCTTCAGGGCGTGTCTATCATGTGGTATTTAATCCTCCACAAACCGAAGGCAAAGACGACGTTACAGGCGAAGAATTGATCGTACGAGATGATGATCAGGAAGAGACCGTTCGTAAGCGCTTAGGCGTTTATCATGAACAAACTGAGCCCTTAGTCGGATACTACCAAAGTGAGGCGCAGGCAGGCAATTGTGTTTACCATAAAATTGACGGTACACAGCCGGTTGCACAGGTAAAAGAAAAACTCGCAGCTGAACTGACTGCTTAATTGAATAGATAAGAAGCCGCTTAACGCGGCTTTTTTTATGTGACTTGTAACTAATTGACTGAAAACACCGTAGAAACTATCGTTGATATATCACTATTAGCGCACCAGGAGATGTGCCAATGAATTTACCCATTACCGCTTTCTATGCAAGCTTGCTAGGACTATGTTACTTGTATCTATCTTTGGCAGTGATAGCGATAAGACGCAAGGCGCGAATTGGCATTGGTGATGGGGGAAACCATGATTTGATGCGTATATCGCGGGTGCACGCCAACTTTAATGAATATGTTCCCATCACTCTTATAATGCTTGCTTGCTTAGAAAGTATCAGTCACTGGGACACATTGATGCATATAGGTGCCAATGCATTATTATTTGGCAGGGTGTTACACGCGTATGGTTTACGCCATCATGATGGGGCAAGCTGGCAACGTTTCACTGGTATGATCATGACTTTCTTATCAATGTTACTGCTGGCTGCTACCAATCTGTTTGAGCTTCATTTTCTGGTGGTATAGTGCACTCTTTCGCGCAAATCATTACCCCAGCTTGTCTAATTCATCAGGAAAAGCTAAAACGCAATGCAAAACGCGTGTTCGAAATTTGTGAACAACAGCAATTAACTCTTCGCCCACATGTTAAAACGCTAAAAAGTATCGAGGCCGCCAGTATCTATGCTCCTGTTCCTTTACCCATTACGGTTTCGACGTTGGCTGAAGCCGCTTATTTTGCTGATGCCGGATACAACGACATACTCTATGCTGTCACCATTACTGCCAACAAAATGGAGGCAGTAAACGCGCTTTTAAGTAAAGGGGTACGGCTGACTGTTGTAGTTGATTCACTCGCTGCAGCCAAAGTGCTCACCGATGCATCTTTTATATCTGATAATAAAATCCAGGTTGCTATAGAAATTGATTCTGATGGCCATCGTGCCGGTATTAAACCAGATTCACCCGATTTGCTGGATATCGCCAACGAAATTTGCACTTCTCAGGCGGTAACATTTGCTGGATTAGTGACGCATGCGGGGGCATCTTATGCTGCTTTCACCCAAGAGGAGCAATGCGCTATAGCAGAGAAAGAACGTGATGCCGTGCTTTTTGCGGGGCAGCGTTTGCGTGATCAGAAAATAAATTGCCCGATGCTGTCAGTCGGTTCAACTCCCACGGCTCTGGCACCCATCTCACATGAAGGCGTAACGGAATTACGGGCGGGTGTGTATGCCACTTTTGACTGTGTTATGGCAGGGTTAAATCTGTGTTCTTATGACGATATCGCCTTGAGTGTACTGACTACAGTCATTGGTTTTCATGGTGATAAAAAAGCTCTGCTCGTTGATGCCGGATGGATGGCTCTTTCGCGGGATACAGGAACCCGAGATCAAAAGCGCGATTGCGGTTATGGCCTGGTTTGTAATCAACAAGGGCATATCTTGCCTGGCTGGTTTGTTGATTCCACCAATCAGGAACACGGGCTCATCAGGCATAAAGATGAGATAGATCCTAAGCAAGCCTTCCGTTTCGGAGAAATCCTGCGAATTTTACCCATACATGCGTGCGCAACAGCGGCGCAATTCTCTGAATATTACGTAACATCGAACGACCAGACCATTGATACGAAATGGCAGCGTATCAATGGTTGGTAGATTTTTACTGCAGGTTACTTAAACGTCATCGTCGCCATGTAAAATCTAAATACTCTTAATCTCCAGTGCTGGCTTTCCTGCTGAGTCGTATTGTTTATTGGTTGGTTACTTATTTCGCTTCTATTCGATTGCATTGCTAAACCCCTTTATAAAACTGACTATTAATAATCCACTTTTTCTATGTGCAAAAGCATGCTAAAACCTTAACCAAGGTTTAGGTCAAAGGTTTTTTTATGGAAAATTTATCGGTTGGCGATGTAGCAAAAAGATGTGGAGTGAATGTGTCTGCACTTCACTTTTATGAGCGAAAAGGGTTGATCAGCAGCGCCCGTAATGAGGGTAACCAGCGACGTTACGGCCGTGATGTGATCCGCCGTGTCAGTCTGATCAGGGTAGCACAGCAATTAGGGATTTCGCTTGATGAGGTAAAACGTGTGTTTGCATCGCTGCCAAAGTACGGTGCGCCTACACATAGCCAATGGGAAAAACTCGCAACGTATTGGCAACAGCAACTGGATGAGCGTATCAGTATGCTACAAAAACTACGCAATTCACTTACCGGCTGCATAGGCTGTGGTTGTCTTTCAATGCAACGCTGTCCACTGTATAACCCACAGGATAAAGCTGCTGAAAAAGGAAGTGGTCCGGTGTTTTTGCTGCAACAAGATGCGCAGCAAGAGAACAATTAGATCAGTTTTTTAAACCATCGATTTTCCCGTGGCATCCAATAATTTTCACTATCCAGGGAGGTCACGACGGTAAGTGCTTTACCTTGTAGCTCTTTGATTGGAATAAAGCCGTGCACCCGTGAATCAGCGCTGCGATTACGGTTATCTCCCAATACCATAACATGGCCTGCAGGTACCGTGACTGGCGCGAAAGAAGAAAGCGTGTGGACGTCCGGTGTTACTTGAATCGTATGAGTAAGGCTTTCAAATGCTTCTTTTCTTACCACGCCCGTTAACCTTTCATATTTGACTGCCTTGTTATTGATATACAGTCGATTATCAATCATACCCACTTCGTCGCCAGGTAATCCAATCACCCGTTTTACTAAATGCTCGTCTGCGGCAGCGCTATTGATTGTCACTATATCGCCACGATTAACTTCACCGGTAGTAAATAATTTAATATCAGTGAATGGCACTTCCAGTGCGTAGGCTGTTTTATTCACGAAAATCCGATCACCGGCAATTAAATTAGGTTCCATTGAGCCTGAAGGGACATGATACCAGTCAGCAATACTGCTTCTGAAAACAAACATTAAAACGATAAAAAGAAGAAATGACCTGTTGGTGCGCCAAAATTTTTTAAGCACAGACATTTTCAAATTCCCATAACTAAACTAAGTCCCATTACTAGTAGGGTTGCAAAGCTATGATTACCATAACTTTGCGACAATCCGTAAGATAATGAAGATTAGTTGCACGATTCTTTGCGGTTAACGTTGCAGACAGCTGTCGCAAAAAGCATCAGTCACTGAGGTTTATCGCTCGCATGTCGTTGTTTTAATACCTCAACCACATCGGCCATTGAGAGCTCCGATGCTTGCAGTAGTACCAGTAAGTGGTACATCAGGTCAGCGGCTTCATTTTTCAGTTCGTCCACGTCATTGGTGGCGGCAGCCAATGCGGTTTCGACACCTTCTTCGCCAACTTTTTGGGCAATCCGTTTAATACCTTTTTCATAAAGAGAGGCGGTGTAACTTGAAGTGGGGGCATCTGTTTTACGTGAAGCAACAAGTTGTTCAAGCTCAGCTAAAAAAGTGTAATCAACTGTGTGGCTATTAAACCAACAGCTTTTAGCGCCGGTGTGACAAGTTGGGCCGTTTGGTTTAGCTAAAACAAGAATGGCGTCGTTGTCACAATCAGCGCTGATATCGATGAGTTCTAACGTATGCCCGGAACTTTCCCCTTTCATCCACAGGCGATTTTTGGAGCGGCTAAAAAACGTCACTTTACCACTTGAAATCGTTTGTTTTAATGCATCTTCATTCATGTAACCTTGCATGAGAGCCCGTGCTGAATTCGCATCCTGAACGAATACCGGCAGTAATCCACCCATTTTATCCCAGGCCAGTTCTTGAATATTGTTCGCATCAAGTTTCATCTTTTATTCTCCTGGTTGAAAGGGATTCGCATAACGATCCCCGCATCCGTTAATGCCTGTTTTAATTCATTCATCTGGATCAATCCTTTATGAAAGACTGATGCCGCTAATGCGCCATCCACATCCGCCTGTTTAAACACATCTTCAAAGTGTGAAATTCTGCCGGCACCACCGGAGGCGATAAGTGGCAAATTACAGACTTCGCGAACAGCCTTAAGCTGCTTTATATCATAGCCCCTACGGACACCATCCTGGTTCATACAATTGAGTACAATTTCACCTGCGCCACGCTGCTGCACCTCTTGCACCCAGTCGAGTGTTTGCCAGTGAGTTTGCTGAGTACGCGTTTCATCACCAGTGAATTTGTAGACCTCATATTTTTGACTAGCCTGATTGAAAAAACTGTCAATGCCAATGACTACGCATTGCTGCCCAAACTCATCGTGAAGTTGATTGATTAGCTGCGGATCAGTCAGCGCAGGCGAGTTGATTGAAATTTTATCCGCACCCATTTCCAGAATGTGCCCGGCCTGCTGTACTGATTTAATACCACCGGCCACACAAAATGGAATATCAATAACTTGCGCGATACGGCTTACCCAGCTTTTATCTACTGTACGTGCATCAGAACTGGCAGTGATATCGTAAAATACCAGTTCGTCTGCTCCTGCAGATGCGTAAAGCTCGGCCAGTGGCACAATATCGCCGATAATTTCGTGGTTGCGAAACTGCACCCCTTTTACGACTTTGCCGTCTCTAACATCTAGGCAGGGGATGATGCGTTTTGCCAGCATGCAATAGCCTCCTCAACTGAAAAATTACCTTCCAACAGCGCTTTACCTAAGATTACGCCACCCACGTTTGCAGGTTTTAAAGCTTCGATGTCCGCTAACGAACCGATACCCCCGGATGCCTGCCAGGCTATAGTGGGGTACTGACTGGAAAGCTGTGTGTAAAGTTCAACATTTGATCCCTTAAGCGTGCCATCGCGACTGATATCGGTACATAATACATGCTTAATACCCGCATCGAGGTAACAATCCAGTAAGGGCTCAAGACGTTGTCCTGAGTTTTGTTCCCAGCCATTTACGGCCAGCCATTTCTGGTTTTCTTCATCAATGTTGATGTCTAATGCCAGCACAATCCGGTCTTTGCCATATTGTTGCAGCCAACGCTTAACGCGTTGCGGTTCTTTCACCGCCAGGGAACCAATCACTACACGATCTACCCCGGAGTTTAAGAGCTGTTCAACATCATTTTGACTTCTGATGCCGCCTCCGGCCTGGAATTTCATGCGTTGGCTATCGGTCATTTGCTTAATTAAGGATAATTGACGCTGGCTGGTATCTTTCGCTCCGGTTAAATCCACTATATGTAGCCATTCAGCCCCTTGATCTGCATATTGGTTTAATATCGTCATAGGGGAAGTGGAATAAGCCGTCTTTTGCTGATAGTCACC
>CAZROH010000075.1:0-15427 GCA_964601635.1 uncultured Alteromonas sp.
TCTTGTATTTGTAGCGAATTAGCCAGTATAGCAGTAAAGGTACTGTTTTGACCAGATAAGCGGTTCACATTTTAGTCAAAAATTAATGTTCCCCTTCGCTATGGACATTAATTTTTCCGTTCTTTCATCAATAAGGTCAGTTCGGCTTTTTCCGCATCGCTTAATTTTTGAATACGTGCTCTGGACAGCAAAGTTTCAATTCGACTATCAAAATGCCAATCTAATAGTTTAGCGAAACTTCCACGATACACTTTACGTGCATCGGCATCGCTAACGAGCTGCTCTTTCACCAACAGCTTGTTTATAACTGAAGCATGGGGATGATCGCGAAAATATTCAATGATCTGCGCGGTACTTTTAACTTGCTGGTTGCTGCAATAGTCGAATACTTCAATTAACAAACCAATGCCGGATAATCCACTGTTCGCGAGAACCGTGGGGTTAACGTCATCACATTCGCGGGCAAAATGCGGGTTTTCAAGTAGCAATCTAAGCAACATTCGGGTTGGTGATTGCTCTGTTTTGGCCACCGTTTGAAAGCGGCTGCCGTGGGCTGGTGAAGCACTTTTACTGTTTGCCAGCTTGATATCTTGCTGTAGGCGAAAGCGGTCGTATTCACCGGTATGTTTTGCCAACTCTTCTTCTAGCAGGGCTCGTTGATTGTCACCTAAAACATTTTCAATTAACGGTTTTACAGCGGTTTTGAGTGCCAGCTTGCCTTCCGGGGTGCCTACCCGATGTTGTTTCAACATGCTTTCGAAGAAAAAATGCGATAGGGGCGGCGCCTGGTTGATTAATTCTTCCAGCGCTTCTTTTCCTACTTTGCGCACCATTGTGTCAGGATCTTCACCGTCTGGAAGGAACAGAAATTTCATACTTATGCCGTCTTTCAACACCGGGAGCGCATTTTCTAATGCTCGCCAGGCGGCATCACGACCGGCTCGGTCTCCGTCGTAACAGCACACGATAGTGGAAGTATTGCGCATAAGTAAAGATAAATGTTCTGGTGTAGTAGCCGTCCCTAACGCTGCAGTGGCGTTATTGATGTCGAACTGGCTTAATGCCACTACATCCATATAGCCTTCCACCACCATCACATAATCGAGCTGGCGTAACTTGTTTTTAGCCTGATAAAAACCGAATAATTCCTGGCCTTTATGGAATATGCGGGTTTCTGGTGAGTTTAGATACTTAGGACCACCATCGGTAAGTACTCTCCCACCGAAGCCCACCACGCGTCCACGTCTATCCCGGATAGGAAACATAATACGGTCACGGAAAAAATCGTAGCGTTTACCATTATCGTTTTGGGTAATAAGTTTGAGATCCAGTAATTGCTGGATGCGCTCGCCTGACGTACCAAACTTACTGAGTACGCTATCCCATTCTGGTGGGGCGTAGCCAATTTCCCATTGTTTGACGATTTCTCCGGACAAGCCTCGCTGTTTAAGGTAGTCAATTGCAGCTGCGCTATTTTTATGGTGTTTAAGCTGGTGTTGAAAAAAGCGGGTCACTTGCTCCATTAACGCGAAGTCATCTTGCTTTTGTTGCTTTGCCTGTTCGCTAATGAATGGACCTGAGGACTTTTCCCGTGGGACTTCGACGCCGTTGATTTTGGCAAGTTCTTCTATGGCTTCGACAAACTCCATGCGGTCGAATTCCATTAGAAATGAAATGGCGTTGCCATGGGCACCGCAGCCAAAACAATGGTAAAACTGCTTTTCCTGACTTACCGTAAAGGAGGGGGTTTTCTCATTATGAAAAGGGCAGCAGGCCTGATAGTTCTTCCCGGCTTTTTTCAGCTGCACGCGGCTATCCACGATATCCACCACATCGGTACGAGATAGCAGATCATCAATGAAATCGCGAGGGATCTTTCCGGCCATGTAATTCAACAACTAAAGCTAAAAATAATGCTGTTTACTTTATCAGGATCTTAAGGGAAAGCGTAAAGTTTTGTACTTAGCCCGCCAGCTTGGCTTTCACCGCGCCACTGACAGCGCCCATGTCAGCACGGCCCTGAATTTGTGGTTTAAGTATGGCCATGACTTTACCCATATCTTGCATAGACTGGGCATTTGATTCCGTGATCGCATCATCGATCAGGTTATCAATTTCCGCTGAGCTTAATGGCTGCGGAAGGAAGGATTCGAGTTCAACTATTTCTGCACGCTCGTTGCTGGCAAGGTCGTCTCGACCGGCTGCCTCAAACTGGCTGGCCGCGTCCTGACGCTGCTTAACCATTTTGGTCAATATGGCGAGTACGGCAGTGTCATCTAAAGTAATTTGTTCATCAATTTCACGTTGCTTGATTGCAGCCAGTGCCATTCTGATAGTACCAAGGCGAGTTTTGTTCTTAGCCCGCATGGCATCTTTTTGCGCTTCTTTTAACGTTTCAGTTAACGACATAATTTTTTCTACACCCAATCAAAATGATAAGTGAAAAAGTGAAAAACAAATTTTTATGAACCCAGAAATAACAAAGGTGCCCTTAGGACACCTTTTGCCACGTCAATCTTAGTAGAGTTTTACGCGACGTGCGTTTTCACGAGCAAGCTTCTTAAGATGACGCTTTTTCGCTGCAGCTTTCTTGCGCTTGCGTTCCCAGGTAGGCTTTTCAAAAAATTCACGACGACGAACTTCTGAAAGGACACCTGCTTTTTCACAAGAACGCTTAAAGCGACGAAGAGCGACATCAAACGGCTCGTTTTCTCTTACTTTAACGATAGGCATTAAATTCTCACCTCAAAATTTTCACTGTCTTTCCGGGATAAGATTGCCTGAAAAATGGCCCCGGGTTAAAAATGGTGCGAAATTCTAATCATATCTGTAGCGAATGTAAAGCCAGATTTGATAAAAATTAACCAGCTTTGGTTTATTTTTATTGATTGAATTCCAGTTTCAACGCGGAATAAGGTAAACTTGGCCGCGTTAAAGTATGTTCAAATTATTTAAGGTGGTAAGTCAGCATGCGTGTACTGGGGATAGAAACGTCCTGTGATGAAACTGGTGTGGCAGTCTATGATGATACCCTCGGCTTGCTTTCCCATGAGTTATATAGTCAGGTTAAATTACATGCCGATTATGGCGGGGTGGTGCCAGAACTGGCTTCGCGCGATCACGTACGCAAATTAATTCCCCTAATAGAAAAAGCGCTGGCGGATGCGAACACCACGCCACAACAATTAGATGGTGTTGCGTTTACCCAGGGGCCAGGATTGGTAGGCGCACTCTTAGTGGGTTCTTCTGTAGGCCGTTCGCTGGCTTACGCCTGGGATGTGCCTGCGGTGGGAGTGCATCATATGGAGGGACATTTGCTTGCGCCCATGCTGGAAGACCCGGCGCCGCAATTCCCCTTCGTCGCGCTGCTAGTTTCCGGAGGGCATTCGATGCTGGTAGAGGTAAAGGGCATTGGGCAATATCACGTGTTAGGTGAATCAATTGATGATGCCGCCGGTGAAGCTTTCGATAAAACCGCAAAATTGCTCGGGCTGGATTATCCGGGCGGGCCGTTGCTGGCCAAGTTAGCTGAGCAGGGGGAGTCTGGCCATTATCAGTTTCCACGACCTATGACCGATCGCCCTGGCCTTGATTTTAGTTTCAGCGGATTAAAAACTTTTGCCGCTAACACAATTCGCGCTAGTGATGGGGCTCCACAAACACAAGCCAACATCGCCTATGCTTTTCAGGAAGCAGTTGTCGATACGTTGCTGATAAAATGTCGACGAGCATTAAAGCAAACCGGTCAAAAACGCTTAGTGATCGCCGGCGGTGTAAGCGCAAATACCATGCTGCGGAATAAAATTGAAGAATTAATGCGTTCTTTAAAGGGCGAGGCGTTTTATCCGAGTCTGGCTTTTTGTACTGATAATGGTGCAATGATAGCTTATGCTGGTCTGCAACGATTAAGAGCGGGTCACACCTGTGAGCTTTCCGCTCAGGCTAAGCCAAGATGGCCACTGGACTCTCTTATTGCTGTTTAAATTTACCTTTGTTCCAGATTTTGCCTTCTTCTTTTTTAAGTAACCGCACAATGTTCGCACGATGGCGAATAATGATAAGCAGTGAAAGCATAGCCACCGGGATGGTATATAAGGGTTTTATAAACCAGGTAAATAAGGGGGCCAGCCCAACGGCAACAATGGCGCCAAGAGAAGAGTAACCCCACAAGAAAATCACGATCCCCCAGGTCAGGATAAGCAGGCCGGCTAAATCTACTCCGATAGGTAACATCGCACCAAAAGCGGTGGCCACCGCTTTACCACCTTTGAAACCAAAGTAAAGTGGGTAGATGTGGCCAAGGCAGGCAGCGACAGCAATAAAACCAAGCCACAGTGGCTCAATCCCCATGAAGTAACTACCATATACAGGAAAGGTTCCTTTGAGTATATCCACCACTAATACAAGTACAGCCGGGAAGCGTCCTCCAAGACGGTAAACATTGGTGGCACCAGGGTTTTTGGAGCCCGCTGTTCTGGGATCTGGCAGACTGAAGAGGCGACAAACAATAATCGCACTGGAAAGTGAGCCGCACAGGTATGCCACACAAACCATAAGAATTATTTCTGCAACCATGTATTCCTGACACGCTTCACGTTAAACTTCTGTGAACACTACTAAAATCTGGCAACATACGCCATAGTTGGTTTGGCACGAATGCGAAAAATGCCTACTGGTCTGATGTGGCAACAAGGTTCTCGTTAATGGAAACAATTTGTATACAAGGTTTACGGGTAAGTACGCTAATTGGGGTGTACGACTGGGAACGGACACAGAATACCGATTTATTATTTGATATTGAACTGGATGCAGATTTAGCTGCAGCCATGGCTTCTGACAACGTGAAAGATACGATTGATTATGCTCAGGTGGCTGAGTTTGTTCAGAAGACAGCCGCGGCTTGCCAATTTGAGCTGCTAGAAGCTCTCGGTAAGAAAGTGATGACAGCTGTTCTAGAGCAGTATCCAGCTGGCGCGATACGATTAGCGATTACGAAACCGGATATTCTGCCCGATGCCAAAAGCGTCACGGTAAAAATGAGCAGGTCAAAAACGCAATGATGCATACTATTTTGATAAGCATTGGCACCAATATTGATCGCACCATTCACGTCAAAGCGGCCAAAGCCGCATTAGAAGAAGTCTTTCAGGATGTAAAGGTATCAAAAGTCTATGAGAGCGAAGCGGTCGGGTTTGACGGTCAGGCTTTTTATAATCTGGTCGCGGCAGCGAAAACAGATTTTGATTTAAATGAAGTATGCCGCTTGCTAAAGAGAATTGAGTCCGATAATGGGCGTCAACATAATGAAAAGAAATTTTGTTCGCGGACGCTGGATTTGGACTTACTGACATACGATGACATTTGCACCGATCATCCCACTGTTTTACCACGCGAAGAGATCCTTTTTAACGCGTTTGTGCTATTACCTTTGGCTGAGCTTGTACCTGATTGGCGCCACCCTCAGGACGGCCGAACATATTTAGAGTTGTGGCAGGCTTTTGATCAATCCAGTCAGCAGCTAAAACCGATTAACTTTAACTGGAGTCCGTAGTAAAGGATGACACTTTTCGAAATTATCATTCTCGCCATCATTCAGGGAATCACTGAATTTTTGCCAATTAGTAGTTCTGCACATCTGATTTTGCCCTCCGCATTACTTGGTTGGGATAATCAGGGCCTGGCATTTGACGTCGCCGTGCATGTGGGAAGTCTGTTGGCAGTCATTATTTATTTCCGCCAGGACATTGTTGAAATGACTCAGGCCTGGGTAACGAAAGGCTTTACCAAACAGCAAACTCCCCAAAGCCGGTTGGCCTGGTGGGTCATATTAGCTACTATTCCGGCGATTATTGTGGGCTTCCTGTTGAAGGACTGGATTGAAGTTTATGCCAGAAGTGCCATTATTATTGCCATAACAACGATATTCTTCGGTTTATTGTTGTGGGTGGCAGATTTTTCAGCCAGCAGGCAGCGGCATCTTAATTCTCTAACCTGGGCGCAGGCGTTAATTATCGGCTTAGCTCAGGTGCTGGCATTAATTCCTGGAACCTCGCGTTCAGGTATCACCATGACTGCCGGTTTATTTTTAGGGTTGGACAGAGAAAGCGCGGCCAGATTTTCATTTTTATTATCGATTCCTGTCATTCTCGGCGCCGGGACGCTCGCCATCATCGACTTGCTGGCAATAGACGATGCGGTTGACTGGCAAGCATTGTTGTACGGCGCGGCCTTTTCGTTTGTCAGTGCTTACCTTTGCATTTACCTGTTTTTAAACTGGATTTCCCGAATTGGCATGCTGCCATTCGTGATCTATCGCCTGTTGCTGGGAGCTGTACTTTTAGTATTTGTATTTTATTAATCGTACTACACTACAAATAAACGAAGAGCTTAAAAGGAAGCGCTATGTCTGAGACCATTTTCACAAAGATCATTAACCGTGAGATACCCGCTGACATTCTATATGAAGATGAGCAGTGTTTAGCGTTCAAAGATGTAAATCCTCAAGCGCCCATTCATTTTTTGGTGATCCCGAAAAAGGCCATTGCCACTATCAATGATATAAACGAAGGAGACAGAGAAGTCGTCGGACATTTGCTGTATGTCGCCGCAAAAATTGCCGAAGATTTAGGTATTGCCGATGAAGGCTACCGCACCGTAATGAACTGTAATGAATTTGGTGGACAGTCTGTATATCACATTCACTTACATGTGTTAGGAGGCCGGTTAATGGGCTGGCCGCCGTTTACAGATAAACCGAAGAATTTAGAATAACGGCAAGTATACATCGAAGGGCAGCGTAAGCTGCCCTTGTTTTATCTACTCAAGACCTAAAACGTCTTTACCTTGTTTGAAGTGGATGTCCACTGGGATATTTGCCTTCTCTAACTTGGCTAAGTCTTTTGCCAGTTGAGGTTTTATCAGGCCTTTTTCTTCGACCAATTTAGCCACCCCAGCATAATCGCCATCTCCCTGAAGCGTCAGGATCTTTTCAGACAGGGCTTTTACCGCAGCATCCATTTTTTCCATGTTGACGCTGTACATGCCGTTGTCACCTTTTTCAAACGCGCCCATTTCAGCGAAGAAATTAAAACGGATCATGTTGGCTTTCCCATGTGCACTGGAAGCACCAAAGCGAACTGAACGGAATATACCTGCCATAAAGGTCACGTAGTAATCTTCAAGGGTGCCCTCAGTAATTTCGCCTTTTTCTAATAAGCTTTGCACCATGTACAAGCCAAGAATATCGGCTTTACCTTCTTCCAGCGCAGATGCATGTTCTTTCAGTGCCGCTCGGACGGTACCTTCACCTGAAAGTGTATTTTTAATACCTAAGCCATGGGCGACCTCGTGGAACATTGTGTTGGCAAAAAACGCATCGAAAGTGATGTGATCTCTTTGTTCCTTCGCGATAAGTTGATCCGCGATTGGCTGCAAAATATGGTCAAATTTGGCTTTCATTGCGTTTTTCAGCTGTAAGCGGCGAGTGCCTTTTTCTAGCTGAACTTGCTCATCATTAGGGAGGTTAATCGCAATGGTTTTGCTGCCAGCGTTTGAATGCCCTGCGTAATAAATGACATCGTAGGCATTCAAATCGGCATCAGAACCGGGCATTTCGGCTTTATATTCTTCGGCAACCGGGAGACCTTTTTGTAATTCAGGCAAAAACTGCGCGTACTTGGCCAATTTGTCACTCCAGGCCATATCTTTTAACAATACATATGCCTCAAAAGCGGCGCGATAACCAAACAGTTGATCTTCGTAGGTTTCGATCGGACCGATAACGACTTCCACTGGATTGGACTTCATGTCCATCCATGCCATGTCAGATGGCTGATAATTATCAGATACCAAAGCGTCTGCCCGCATATTCAGGTAATTGGCAAACTCGCTGTTTTCTGCTAGCAATGAAGCCTGCCTGAGGATTTCTGCAGCTTTAGTTAATTCCGCCTTATATACTTGTGAGTAGGGAACCGCATTTAGCTGACCTTGCTCATCTCTTTGAATGATTGAATAAAGTCCATCTGCTTTTGCAAGCGAAGAATCACTCAACTCTTCTTTGGTCATGTCATGTGGATAAAACTCAGCCCCAGCTGGCTTTTCTTCATAGCCAGATAAAAATGGAGCATCGCCGTTCAATCTGTCCCATGGACCGTAATTAATTTCGGCGAAATGGCGAACTTCTTCATCTTCGATAGACGATAAAAATTCATTTTTATCCTGATAAAAGGCTTGTTGCCAAAATAGATCATCCATAATGATTGAGGCATCAATTAACAGCGACACCATTTTCTTTTGGTTATCGCTTAATTCCGCCAGGTCGGCTTCAAGCGTAACCGGGTGGTAAATGTTAAGTCTTTCTCTGTCCACCAATAATTCATGTTTGGCAGCATCCGCAGTCTGCTCAGATTTGGCGTCACTCGATTGTTGCGTTTGTGATGGTGAGTTGTCACTGCACCCCGCAAGTAAAGATGTGGCTACAAGCGCACTTAGCGCAAGTTGCTTAAAAGGTAATTTCATACTCATGCTCTCTATCGTCATTATTATTATTTCGCTACCCGGCGGGTGAACGACTTGGTATTTTTAAGGCCTTAAGCATAGCGAAGGAAATAGCTAACTTCTATAGCTTCATCCCGGGTTACGATAAAGTATTGTATGCATGCACAAGAAAATAAGGGAAGTTCGGCGGGGGGATTGTGATCGTTTTTAGAGAAATTAAGCTAAAAATCGGCAAGTTGCTTGCGGAATCCTTAGATTAGAAACTAATATTTGCAGAGCGCAAAGTTATTTAATGCGATTTTCCAGAAACGCGAGTATGTTACGTGTCCTATTGTAGTTTGTTGGTTTGGCTGTCACTAGTCATGTAGAGGAACCCATCGAATTACACGCTCTTAATTGAATGTAGCCAACACAGGTTTTGTCAGAGCCGGCAAATTTATAATTTACAAGGTAGGAAGTAGGTTTATGTCTACACAAAATGCGCTATTAACAATTTTGATAGAAAAAATTAATAACGATACGTTAGTTTTGCCTACGCTCCCCGCGATTGCATTAAAAGTAAGAAAAGCGGCAGATGACCCTGATATCAACCTCAATCAAATGGCGGATGTAGTGGGGAAAGACCCTTCCTTGGGTGCGCGTATGATAAAAATTGCCAATAGCGCGTACATGGGAAGGTCAGTAAAGGTTAATTCAATTAATCAGGCGGTTACTCGCATCGGTCTGGTACAAATCAAAAATATCGCAACTGCATTGGCAATGGAGCAGCTTTTCGTTTCAAAAAACGACGTTGTCGCAGAATACATGAAAAAGGAATGGGACAACACGGTTGCTGTCGTTTCAAATTCAATGGCTGCGTTACAGCTTTACATCAACCGAACGAAAAAGCGTGAAATGAGCATGGACACGATCACGTTAGCGTCATTAGTTCATAATATTGGTGTATTGCCCATTTTAACTGAAGCAGAGCGGCATGAAGAGGTATTTGCCAGCCCTACCTTTTTAGATGTTGCGATTGAAAAGTTATCCGGACGGATTGGTGGCAGTATTATGCGTGAATGGGGTTTTGGCCCGACATTTGTTGAAATCGCAGAGCATTGGCGAGATCTGTCAGTTATCCCAGAGAATCTCTCATACATTGATTTTATCAGGGTGGGAGCCGCACTGGCGGGAAAAATTGAAAACCAAAAAGATGCCGTCTTAAACCTTGCTGTGCAACGAGGAGTGATTGACGATGTACATGAGTTGAATTCAGAAGAATTCAACGAAATGCGCAGTGCAGCAAAACAAATTTTCGCGTAAGCCAGAGCTCCGCTTACGTTAAAATAATGCTAAATATGGCGGGCAGGCTTTGCGCAGCTTAACTGCTTGCCGACGTTATTTTTAAAGCCCTCCAGTGTTATCCCATACTACTTCTAAGAACAATTCGTTTATTGTTATAACTAAACATTAATTTAACATCCCCTTTACAAATTGGTTGGAAGCGCTTACATTTTGTTTTCGTTGCATGGAAATGCGTCCATACGAATCACATAACAAAGGTAACATTATGATAAACACGCACCAGCGTGCAGGGATCGCAATATTAGGAATGATTGGAGGCCTAACATCTACCACAGCGCTTGCCGCTGCTTGTCAAAATCCGACCCCGATTTGGCAGGATGAGTTTGACGGTACAGCCCTAGATACCAGCAAATGGGAAGTCATGCTGGGCGATGGTTGTAGTTATGGAATTTGTGGATGGGGTAACAGTGAACTGCAGAGTTATCAGGCAGAAAACCTTAGCGTTGCCGACGGTAAATTAACCATTACGGCTAAAAAACAACGTGTTAAAGGTAGTCAATACACTTCTGGCCGTATTCGTACTGCTAATATGCCAAATGGTGGCGAGTGGACCCATGGTCGTTTCGAAGCCAGTATCAAACTCCCTAATGGCACGGGCATGTGGCCTGCATTCTGGATGCTCCCCACTGACCCTGATGTGGGTTGGCCTGAAAGTGGCGAGATAGATATCCTCGAAGCCACCGGTCAAGCAGATATGATTGCGTTTGGTACCATCCACTATGGTCAGCCTTATCCGAATAACCAGTGGACCAGTGGTCGCATTATTAAACAACCTGATCGTTGGTCAGATGGTTTCCACGAATATGCCGTTGAATGGGAGCCAAACGAGATCCGTTGGTATGTGGACGATATTCTTTATTCTGTAAAAACACCGGATGATCTAAGTGATCCTGCGTTCTGGACATTTGATAATTACTCTTATCATTTTCTGCTAAACATGGCTGTGGGCGGCAATATTGGTGGTGTGGTTGATGACAGCCAGCTTCCTCAGACCATGGAAGTCGATTATGTTCGTGTTTATGACTTCGCGCAGCCTTCTCTGAAAGGTCCGCATATCGTTGATGCCAACTCTAACGCGACTTATGAAATTATTGATGAAGCGGGTACTGGCAGTAGTTATAGCTGGACGTCACCGACCGGTGAAACCTCAAGCAGTAACACATTGTCCGTAAACTGGCTTGAACAGGGTGGTGTTGTAAGCGCTTCCATAAACAATAGCTGTGGACAGAGCACGGTCGAAATGGATGTGCATGTGTTGCCCGTACTCACTGAAACCACGGTAATGGATAACTTTGAGAGCGATGGTGCGCTCACGTTAACCTATTGGGATGGTCAGTATGCGGAAGTACCCAATCCACAGGCCGATTCAACCAATAATTCGCCAACCGTGCTGGAATATGTGCGCAATAGTGCAACGCTATATGATGTCATCGCTGGAAATACCAGTGCAATCACTGACGCAGCTGACTTAATAGCCGGTTCAAATGCCTTTTATCTGGATGTATACATGCCGAATGCTTCGGAGCAGGAAATTCTGATACAGCTTGAAGATAGTTCGCAGGCCACACCGGATAACTATCCTACCGGCAGACATTCAAAATATATCGCCCACACTAAAGCCGTAATCGGCTGGCAACGGCTTAAATTTATACTGGAAGATAGAATTGATGGTGGTACAGCAGATACGGACGTAACTGACATTGTGGTATTAATCGCACCAAACTCGGCTAACGGTGATACTTATTATCTGGATAACTTTAGCCTATATACGGCCGGGTCAGCACCAGAGGCAGATCCTACGTCACTTGTCGTGGATTCCGTTACCACCTCACTGGTTAGTGCGGGCAAGGGGGCTAAGCGGGCACAAGCGACGGTTACGGTTTTAGATGACACGGGCGCGCCAGCTGCAAATGTCAATGTTACCGGACAATTTGGCGGCGATTGGAGTGAAACGGTCAGCGGTACTACTGATGCAAGTGGAACGGTTATTTTCCAGACCAGTTCGAGCTTATCAGGAAACGTGAGCGCGACCTTCTGTGTGAGTGATGTTGCAGGGAACTTGCCGCTTGATAGCAGCAATAGCCAAGGGCTATGTCAGTAAAATTCGATTAGTCAGTGGCATCACGCCACTGACTTTTTGTTCTATTTAGTCAGTTTGTAAATTCAGTTTTTCACGCATATACGCAACGAACTGCGCCAATTCCGCAGACATCAGAGCGAATTCAGCATCAAGCCGCGCTGCAACCTGATCTTTTGGGATATCGTCGGTTTCTTCTTTAATGCGGTCAGTAAATTTCAGCCGTTTAAACGACCCGTCTTCTGAAATTACCGCAGTCAGTGTGTCTTGATATTCAAACCCGACTTTTTGTACCAGTTTGCCAGACTCCAGATGAAGCTTAATTTCTTCACTATCCAGTGGCTGATTTTTACAGCGAATGATGCTTTCCAATTCATCGGTAGACTTAAACTCCGCTTCTTCCAGCAAAGTAATGCCTTCGGGAGTGCCGTCGGTTAGCCAGTGTGTCAATTCGGATTGCAGACTACTTTTAGCAAGAGGAACAACCGGTAATGAGCCTAGCGCTTTTCTAATTAGTGCAAGATAACCTTCCGCTTTACCATCGGCCGAAGCATCAATGATAACTAAATTCTCGGGCAATGAAATAAAGCCATGCACGAAACTGTTTTTGGTAAAGGCTTGCGGGAGTAACTTGTGAATGATCTCCTGCTTAATATCCTGCTGCGCTTTCTTACCCACAGGAGAACCCGTTTCCTGTTCAATCTGCGCCACTTTTTGCGCAAGTTCGTCATTAACCACAGAAGAAGGCAGTAATTTTTCCTGCTTTTTAACGGTTATCCAATAACGTTCGCCAACATTATGGAACATCATCGAGTTTTGACCCGTTTGGGCAAAAGGAGAAGAGAAACCCATGGTGGCCGTTTCCTGATTTCCACAGGGGCGAAACGCATTCTCAGTGAGCGCTCGCTGGATATCATCGTCGTTGAACGACATCGGCTGTGTAATCTGATAAGCCTTTATATTTTTAAACCACATAACATTGCTACCTAAAACTGAGAGGGCGCAAGCGTACCAACCTCTTGCTATCTAGGCAATGTCGAATAGTGATATTTAGGTATTAGGGCGGGGCGTTGCCATCGCCCTTGCATAGCAAGTATGGGGTTAGTCGGCCATGTTGGTCGGGAAGTGAATGTGGTAGCGTAAACCATTACCAGGCTCACTTGTCGCCTCAATTTGCCCTTTAAGTGTCTGGGTGACCAAGTTATACATGATATGGGTACCCAGTCCGCTTCCGCCACGGCCCTGTTTGGTGGTAAAAAATGCATCAAACAGTTTATCCAGGCTCTCACTGTCCAGGCCACGACCATCATCGGCGTAGTTGATGATAACTTCATCACCTTCCTGTTCCACCTTCATCTCGATATGTCCATTTTCCCTACCTTCGAATCCGTGAACAATAGAGTTCATGATCATATTCGTCGTTATTTGTGCTATCACACCTGGCGCACATCGAATTGTGAGCCCTTCGGGACATGATATGGCTACATTAAAGTCACCCTTTTTAAATGTGGGTTTCAGCGACTGTAAGATTTCGTGGAGATAATTGTTTAGGTTAAAGACCCGTTCGGCTTCACTGGTTTGATCCACCGCGACCTGCTTGAAACTGGCAACCAGTTCGGACGCTCTGTTTAAATTGGTCAATAACAGCTTGGTTGTCTGCCCGGCTTCGTCGACGAATGCCGACATGGTTTTATTGGTGAGACTTTTATCTTCATAAGCCGTTTTCAGTAATTCCAGCCGCTCGGTTAAAAAGCTCGCAGCGGTCACGCTAACCCCTAAAGGTGTATTTACATCATGGGCGATGCCAGCAACTAAACCTCCTAGTGATGCCATACGCTCAGATTCAACCAACTGGTCCTTAGCCATCTTTAAAGAATTCATCGACTGGGCTAATTCCTCATTTCGTTTGCGTAACTCATCCTCTATGTAACGGCGGTTTTCGTTCTCCTGGCGCAACTCACGTTGGTTGGTAATAAGTTCGTCTTTTTGCTGCTCCAAATCCAGCATGATTTGTGACAGAGATGCGGTTTTTTTGGCGACTTCTTGTTCGAGGATTAGGTTTTGGTCATCTAATTTTTTGTTCGCCTGAGTCAGTTCCTTTTGCGCACCATGCAATTTGTGCTGAGAGGCAATCAGGTCGTCAATAACTTGGTTGTATGACTGTTGCAATTGCATCAATTCGTTGTCGTCTTCAATGGAGACGTCAATTTTTGAGTCTTGAGGATGTTCAGGATCAAATGCGCTCATCTGGTCGGTAATTTCGGACAGCGGCTCAGATAGCATTCGCCTGAATGCGGTCATAAACAGGAAAACAAGAAATGCGGTTTTAACGATGGCGTTACCAATCAGAAAAAACACACCGACTTCAATACGTCCAAAAATAATATCGAAGCTGGAATAAAGGGTGACATCGCCAACATTAGAAGCACGGCCTGAAAATTCAAATATCAATGGGAAGCTGTATCCAAACACACCTCCGCGATGGTCTTTCATCACGCCAGTTTCAACTGGCTCGCGGGGTTGTTCTATGGTCAGCCCCAAATCGGCGATATAGTCGCCGTTTTCATCGCGTATTTGTACGCCCTCGACGATGGGTAATTCCATTAAACCTTCCGCTATTGAAATCGCCTGCGGTGTGTTGAGCTCCCAAATTGCCCGGGTAAGAGAAGTAGAGAAGGTATTTTTTAAGGTGCGTAGTTCGCCTTCGATATGACTCTTGGTGCTTAAATATTCGGTGAAAATCTGGCCTACAGTGACTATCAGCGTCAGTACAAAGTATACCGAAAGAACACGAGTTAATAACTTTCTCGACAATCCTGTCTTTACGGTCGTCATCTATACTTAACCTTATATCACCATGGATGCGTAATCTTAAGCCAAGAATATGCGTAAATTAGTAAAGACACAAGCTGATGAAAGCATTGTCTTCCTTTTTTAATAGCCTGGGGTTATTGCAGCATCAAAAAATGGATGTTTTAGTAATACGTTGGCGTAATTTTTTTCTAATTAAATTATCTGCTTAACGACAAATGATGGTTTTATCGCGCTCTATGCGTGTTTTATCATGGTAACTTTACATAATTATGTCATCCTTTTAATAAAAGTGTCACAGACCGCCGCAATAATAAAGACGATTCAATTATGAGCAGGAAAACCCAATGTCTCGAACGGTTTTGTTAGTGGAAGATGAAGCGCCGATCCGGGAAATGCTGAAATTTGTTTTAGAACAATCAGGATTTGATACGGTAGAAGCGGAAGATGTTGATGTAGCGCAAAGTAAGATTCGCGAGCCTTATCCGGATCTTATCCTGTTGGATTGGATGCTGCCTGGCGGAAGTGGTGTGCAACTGGCTAAAAGCTTAAAACAGCATGAATATACCCGTGATATTCCTGTGATCATGCTTACGGCCAAAGGCGAAGAAGAAGACAAAATTCGTGGTCTTGATGCCGGCGCGGATGATTACGTGACTAAACCTTTTTCGCCGAAAGAATTGGTTGCACGTATCAAAG
>CAZROH010000076.1:0-14528 GCA_964601635.1 uncultured Alteromonas sp.
CATCACCCTATTCGTAAACTATTACACTCGTTAGATTTTACCTTTATGAATTCTAGCCAGACAGAACTAAGCCAGTTTGAAAGAGCTGAACTAGTGAAACAGGATTGGTTGTTGTAAACCGTTAACATTGTATTTGTATAGTGCTATGCTTCTTTTCGGCGCTAGCCGTATATCATAACAAGGAGAAAAAATGTCATTAGTTCAAATGCTTGAAAAAATTGGTAGTGATGCTGAAGCTAATAGCAGCTTTCAGTTATCAGAAAATACCTCAATCCAAAATGAAATTGATCCTAACCGGAAGCTTTGGTGTTTTCTAGTCCCCGAAAAAGATAATGATGATGACCAAGGTGAAGATAACAATAATCAGGTCAGTGATACGATAGAGCTCCACTAATGCAAATCACTCGGTTTCTTTTATCACTCATAATACTTTTTCCTGCATTTAGTGCTTTTTCCTATGCAAGTACTGTATTTGAGTTATTGACTGAAGCCGAGGCTTTAAAAACCACCGCTCCAGCTGATTTCAATGTTGCCCTTAGTAAAATTGAAAAAAACAACCCCGACCTCACACGAGAGGAATCTTTATATTTAAATTTGTTAAAAGGGTATAAATTAGCGTTTTCAGGGGAGGTAGAAAAAGCTTTCGAGGTTTATCGAAAGGTAATAACTCAGGCAGAAAATACTGATTTAAAAGCTAAGGCGCTTTACTATTCAATTAACTTACATGGTTTGACTCGCAATGTTACTGCTGGCTTTGGGTTAGCACAGGAGTTGATTGCTATATTAAACCAAGTTTCTAACTCCACAAGGTTCAATGCGCTAGCCGCACTGGCAATATTTTATAATCAAAATAATGAATTCGCCCTGGGTGAAAAAGCAGCGAAAGAAATCAGGCAAAATGCAACAGAACCTAGACTATTATGTATAGCAGCTTACGCGATTATAGAAGCGCAGATTAATCGCTCTGATAAAGAATCAATTGGATTTGATGAGGCTGTGGAACAGTGTGAAGTTGCTAATGAATCACTTATGATCCAATTTATAAAGGTTTATCAAGCAATTAATTTAAGGAAAAACGGGGACTTAGATAGTGCGTTAAAGTTGCTTCTCGAATACGAGAGCCGAGTTAAACAAACAAATTATCCGTGGATCATTACTCTTTTGTATTCAGAGTTAGCTGAAGTGAGTTACCGTTTAAATCAAATCGATTCGGCCATAAAGTATGCGAGAATAGTACTTGCCAACCCAGGTGCTGAAGCAAACACATCTCCTAAAGTTCAAGCACTTTTTGTACTGGCTGAGTCACTTGAGCAAAAGGGTGATCTCGAAAATGCGTTAGCATTCTATAAAAAGTATTCTGAAGCCAATAACAATCTCCTTAACAAGACAAAGGCTCTCCAACTGGCTATTCAACAAGCGAAAAACAGCGCGCTTGAAAGAGCAAATCAGATAAAAATACTAGATAAAGAGAACTCTTTACTAAAAACAGAAGCTGAGCTTTCAAAAACTGAAATCGAAAATAATCGCTTAGTTATTGCAACCCTACTTTTACTTGCCTCTGTTGTATTAATTTGGTTGTTAGTTAACCGCAAGATGCAAACTCAGCTCAAACACCAAGCACGCACAGATGAATTAACCGGGATCGCGAACCGTAACTATTTCACCCAATTAGCCGTGTCTTCATTGGGGTATCATGAGAAAACTCAGCAGGTTTTGACACTCGTTGTGTTTGATTTGGATTTCTTTAAAAAAATTAATGACTCATACGGCCATTTGGTAGGGGATTGGGCGTTAAAGGCGGTAGTCGAAGCCGTGCAAAGCGTAGTGAGAACGCAGGATGTTGTTGGTCGACTAGGCGGGGAAGAGTTTGGCATATTATTACCTGGCTGTTCAGTAACTAAAGCCAATGCGATTACCGAAAAATGCCGTGACGCGATCGCGACAATCGATACTTCTCCCTCGGGTGAAAAATTCACGATTACCGCCAGTTTTGGGGTGGCAGACACGCAAAACTGTGGCTACAAATTTGAAACGCTTTATGCCAGTGCTGACCAGGCACTTTACAGAAGTAAAAATGAAGGACGCAACCGAGTTTTCGTCTTTGCCGAATCTCCCAAGACTGCAGTAGAATTTACCGAACAGTTTAATTAACGTCACATGCCAGTGACAATCTTACGTGTTTACTTATTGAGTTTTCAATCATTAGTTCGTTGGCGTGTTTTACACATATCCTGCCTTATTTAAGCTTTCGTCGCATTGATGATTAGCTTATGACTAAAAAGGTACATTTCCCGATTTTATTTCTGATTAAGAAGGTTATTCCCCTTTCTGACATACAGTCACTGGCTATAAAACAGCTAAAACCATTAACAAGGAGGCAGGGTAGTGCTACTCTCATGTTAAAACAAAAGCACATCTGAACAAAAGGAGCCAGTATGTCAGCAGTTGAGTTATTGGAAAACATGGGCGCTAATGCCTCCACAAATAAATTTGGGGCCGCCGAGCAGTTTTGGTCTTCGTTTGGATACGAAAAGGAAAGATTCCAGGGAAGAAAGCTCTGGTGTATTATTCACCCAGATGAACCCGATGAAAAAGATAACGACGATAGAGATAGTGAAGAGGCTACTACTCTTGTCAGTTAACACATGAAATACTTTCTTTTTGCAATTATTCTATTATCAGCAGTGTGTTTTTCTGCTGATAATAGTGCATTGCTGAAGAGAGCGGACCAAATTAAAAGCCAACAACTTCAGGAGTTTAACAATATTCTGGCAGAGGTTGAGCAAAATGCGCAAACACTCACCTCTTACGAAGAAAATTATCTTACATTATTAAAAGCTTACCAGATTATTTATGCTGGCGAACCCTCCCGCGCCATCCCACTAGTTAAACAAGTCTTTGAATCAACACATGATCAGGCACTGGAAATTAGAGCGCTAACCATCCTGGTTAATTTGCATGGTGTATTGCGGAACTACCTTGAAGGTTATAAGAATGCCCAGCGCCTCTTGGAAGTCCTTCCCACCGCCAGTTCTAATAGTAAAATTAATGCTTATGCCGGGCTGGCTATTTTTTACAACCATCTGGGTGAATATGAATCGGGGTTAAAGTCTGCAACCTGGTTACTTGAAAATGCGCAGAACCCGCACACAGTATGCGTAGCTTACCAGGTAAAACTTGAAGCCGAATTTTATTTAAAACGTATCATTAATCCCACTTCTGCTGACCATGCAATTAATTATTGTAAAAAAGAAAAGGAATATGCAGTTGCCTTGGTTAATCTGGTTATCAAAGCGAAAATCCACGCGAATTTAGAAAATATCGATGCGGCTATCTCATTATTAGAGCGAAATCAGGAGATTTACGAAAACACGCATTACCCCGTTGCTGAGGCTGACTACCATGCGCAGTTAGCTAAACTGTACTTTCAAAAAGACCAGTTGGATAAGGCTAAGATCCACGCTGACAAAGCGATAAAGCTTTCGAGCGGAGCAGGAATGTTTCAATCAAGGGTTATTGCTTACGAAGTACTGTATCAATTTTATGAGAGGGTGGGGGATATTTCACAAGCCCACGATGCGTATAAAGCGTTTGCTGGAATCGAAAAAGCATTACTTGACGAGTCAAAAATGCGCCACTTAGCAGTCCAAAAGACGCAATTTGAAGCGCAGGAAAAAGCGAATCACATCGCTTTATTAAATAAAGAAAATGCATTGTTGCAATCGCAAGCGGAATTGAGGCAACGTGAAATTGATAACAGTAAATTGATTATTACTACTTTAGTACTGCTGGCCACGGTGGCGATGATGTGGCTTGTTTTAAATCGCAAAATGCAGCGTCAACTGAAGCTACAGGCGCAAACCGATGAATTAACCGGGGTAGCCAATCGTCATCATTTTACGCAGGTAGCGGAAAAGGCATTAACCTATCACAAAAAGACCCGGCAACACCTTAGCATTATAGTGTTCGACTTAGATTTATTTAAGAACGTAAATGATGCTTATGGCCATATCGTGGGCGATTGGGCGCTCAAAGCGGTGGTTGATACCGCGCAACACATATGCCGCAAGCAGGATCTGGTATGCCGCCTAGGTGGCGAAGAATTTGGTATATTATTGCCCGGTTGTGAAGTTGATAAAGCGCGGATTATAGCTGAGAAGTGCAGAGCGGCTATTACAGCCATTGATACGTCTCCGTCTGGATATAAATTTACACTGACAGCCAGTTTTGGTGTGGTTGATACGAATCTGTGTGGATATCAATTTGAACATTTATACGCTGGGGCAGATGAAATGTTGTATAAAAGCAAAACGGAGGGTAGAAACCAGATATTTGTAAAAGAGGATAGGACTAACCGCGTTCCCCCAATTATCCCACTATCGAGCTAATCTGGCCCCCAAAAACGAATTAACTTCCGCTTGTTATAATTTATATTATTTTGATATAAATAAGGGCGTGGTTTTCGCCAATTATTCAATGAAAGCCAAGCCTTTTTGGCAAGGCATTGTAAGATATAGTCTTTTTATTGCACGATTTCCCGTCTTCTTGTTATCGGGAGCAGTGTAAAAGCAGATAGCCAACAAAACTGCGTTCAAACTCACTTTCATCTCCAGGAGGGATCAAGATAAAATCAACAAAACCTTTCTGATGGTGCTAATCTTAAATTCAGAAAAGTTTATATGCTTTTGCAGGGAGTCTTATGTTGGCGATTGAACAATTGGAAAGTATAGGGGCAGATGCCTCGTTAATCACAGCTAAAATTAAAGAGCAGTATAAATTGACACAAGGAATGTCACCCACTTTTTTTTATCGTAGTAAGCAATGGTGCATCATCATTCCCGATGAGGATGAATACTCAGGCTGCAGCAATTCTTCTTCCGATCACTGCCAATGAAGCATCTTTTTTTCCTCAGCTTCTTTTTAATCTCTGCAAGCTATGCTGAGGTAAATATTTCTGCGCTTCTTGAGAAGGCAAATAGTGTAAAAAGCCAGGATACTGTTGAATTTAATCGTCTGCTGGCAGATTTAGAGCAGCACTCCAGTGATTTTACTTCTTACGAAGCTAACTTTTATCGCTATCTTCAAGCATATTCCATCGGATTTTCCGGTGAAACAACCCATGCCATTCAATATTTTAGAGAAGTCTATCAGTCTACCAACAATATTGACTTAAAAGTGCGAGCGCTCACCTCCATAATTAACATGTACGGAATAAATCGTAATTACGTTGAAGGATATAGTGAAGCGCAGCAATTAATGGAATTGGTAAAGAAAGCCAGTAAAAAAATGCAGATCCATGCGTATGCTGGCTTATCAATATTTTATAACCAGTTAGATGAGTTTAAATTGGGTTTGCTGGCCGCCAATAAGGTGATAGAAGCGTCCGATGATCCGCGCGTAATGTGCATTGCCCATTCGACAAAAATGGAAGCAGAATACCATTTGCGATTGGCTTTAGCGCCGAGCTCGGTAGATAAGGCGATCGACCTTTGTCAAAATGTTGATGAAAATGTAGCGGTACTATTAAACCTGGTAATTAAAGCTAAACTTCACGCACAACTTGAAGAGCTGGATATAGCGATTTCACTCCTTGAAAGTAAAGCTGATATATTCCGTAGTGTTACCTATCCGGTGGCAAAAGCCGACTATGAATCAGCCCTGGCGCAATTTTATTTTAAGGCCGGAGATTTTGAGAGGGCAAAAGCCAAAGCGCAATCGGCAATTGAGTTATCCAGTGGCGCAGGCTTGTTCCGTCCAAGAATTGCTGCTTTTGAAGTGCTTTATAAGTATTACGAAAATAAGGGTAATGTGGAACTTTCCCATCAATTCTATAAGGCTTATGCAGAAACAGAAAAAGCATTCTTAGATGAAACGAAAATTACCCAGCTTGCCATCCGTCAGACGCAATACGATGCGTTAGAGAAAGCCAATCAGATAGAGTTACTAAATAAAGAGAACTCTCTTCTTAAAACCCAGGCAGAACTCGCCCAACGAGAAATTGATAACAGCAGGCTGATTATAGCGACGTTAGTTTTGTTGGCCTGCATCATTCTGGTTTGGTTGCTGATTAACCGGAAAATGCAGCTTCAGTTAAGAAACCTGGCTCAGACAGATAAATTGACGGGGGTAGCTAACCGGCATTATTTTACTCAGCTCGCCGAAAAAGCATTGAGCTATCACAAGAAGACCGATCAGCATCTTACGATAGTGGTTTTTGATTTAGATTTGTTTAAAAACGTCAATGACTCTTATGGGCATACTGTCGGAGACTGGACGCTTAAAGCGGTAGTTGATGTGGTAAAACGGGTTTGTCGTGCGCAGGATGTTGTCGGTCGTCTCGGCGGGGAAGAGTTCGCTATTGTGTTACCCGGCTGCGCAGCTCGTAAAGCTGAATCAATAACGGAAAGCTGTCGAAGAGCCATTGCGGGTATTGATACTTCCCCAACCGGTGTCAGATTTACCGTCACCGCAAGTTTTGGCATTGCAGATACCAGGCATTGTGGCTACAAATACCAAAGCTTATATGCAAACGCGGATAGGGCCCTGTACCGCAGCAAAAATGAAGGCCGTAACCGCATCTACGTATCAGATGGTTATCCTGACGAAGTATTTACCATGGATGGTCAACTGACCTGAGCTGTTAAATCGCAAGGGGATGTGCAAATTTGTGCATGCCCCATTACGAATCTTGTTCCTTGAGCGCTGCTGCAGCGGCCACTTTAGTTGGGCTTATTTCCTCGCTTGGATAGCATCCAAGTACCTTTAAATAGCGGGTTATTTTTCTTAGCGCCTCTATTGCAGACTGCAATGGCCCGTCGCTTAAATTGCCATCCACGTCAATATAAAACATTTCTTCCCACGGGTTGCCTGGTATTGGGCGGGACTCCAGTTTAGTCATGTTTATTGCATTCTCTCTTAGCACTAACAAGGCCTCGACCAGCGCACCGGGCTTTTGTACCGTGGACATAACGAAAGTGGTCTTTGCGGGTACCTGAAGGGGAACTGTTACCGCATCGCGTGCGACCACGATAAACCGGCTATGATTTTCTTTCTGATTTGCCAGGTTCGATTTGATAGCAGTTAAACCATACAAGTTGCCACCGGCTTCACTACCGATTGCCGCCACATCATCCCTTTGTAATTCACTGACGGTTAGCATGGCAGAAGAGGTACTATCCATGGTTTTTACTTCAACATTGCCTAATTCGGCGAGAAAGTGACTACATTGTGTAAATACCTGCGGGTGAGCATATAAGGTTTTTATCTGGCTAATCTGAGTATGCTTGCCAACAAGTAATGCATGGCGAATAGGGTGGGTCAGTTCGCCGATAATGCTTAACTGGGTATGCTGCAACTGGTCGTATACCTCATTGATACTACCTGATGTCGTATTTTCTATGGGAAGTACAGCGTAATCTGCTTCGGCATGTTCAACTTTAGTGACAATTTCACTGAAACTTTGACAGCCTATCTCCAGTAACTCGCCAGGGCGCCGAGAGAAGTATTTTTGGGTAGCAAGGTAACTGTATGAGCCCTTATCTCCTAAAAACGCAACGCGATTAAGTGGTAACGCGCTGCCCGGGTTGGCTCGCTCAGCCAGCATTGCTTGCTGATTTAAAACCGAATCTTCAATGATTACGTGAAATAACTGCGTAACATAATGTGCATCCAAGCCAGCTTCTTTCCCAGCTTTTATCAGTCTGACTAACAGTTGTTCTTCGCGGCCAACATCACGCACAGGAATGTGGTGCTTAATTTTGGTTTCGGCCACTTCATTGGTGAGGGATCTGCGCTGGGCAAGTAACCCAATAAGTTTTTTATCAACGTCGGTTATTTTTTCTCGTAACACGTTTAAGGCTGGGTCAGACATTTTTTATCGTTCCGGATTCGATACCAATGGTATAAGTAAAAAAAAACCTCCCGTTGGGAGGTTTTATGCACACGCATCAGCCTCCCTCAGGTCATGGGGATAAAGCCAAAGAAAAAAGTTGAAACGTGCGAATTATCTACTTTCATAATAGCACTTTATGATTCTGTCGCATGGCTGTCAATCATTAATAGGGTATATCTTATTCGCTTAACAGCGCCACCAGCATCGCCCTGACTTCATTAGGCTCGAAAGGTTTATCGCACAAAGCATTGACCCCCGTTTGCTGGATATTAGCCATATGCGCACTATCAGACGCTTCAGAAGTCACCATAATAATGGGGATGTGGGTAGTTTCCGGGTTAAACCGAATGAACTCAGAAAGTTCCCGGCCATCCATTTCCGGCATATTGTAGTCGGTTACTACCAAGTCAAACTGTTCCTCTTTAATATACGTTAAAGCCATGGCCCCATTCTCCGCTTCGCGGATCTTTTTCAGGCCCATACCTTCCAGCACACGCCTAATATGATTACGGGCTAATCTGCTGTCATCAACCAGCAGTACACGAACCTCTTGGACATCAAATAACTCTAACTCCAGCTCATCATGATTTATAAGGTCAAGGCTGGCGTTAAGAGCGCGTGAGAGGTGAAGTGGTTTAAAAGGTTTGGGTAAGATAGCAGCGACCCCAGCTTGCTTGAATTCTTCTAACTTGGTCATGCGATTTTCGCTGGAGACCAGCATAAAGGGGGTGGAGCTGTGCTCTTCAGATTCTTTTAAAAATTTTAATAACTCTAATGCCGTTCCATCTTCAAAATACATCGCACTGACAATCAGGTCAGCACCGTGTGATTTGATTGCTGCACGTGCTTCTGCAACGGTACTGACGGGATCAATTTCTTTGACTTTTTCTTTCAGCAATAGCGTGGTGATTATTTTGCGTTGGGTATCAGAAGGCTCAACCAACACAATGTGTAAGTCAGATATTGACAGCTTTTCCATCTATGTTTACTCATTTTATTAGGCAGCTTTATTATCGGGAATTCGCTCTGCCTGAAGATTTAAAGTTAACTTTATCCGCCAGCAAGCTTGACGTTAAAACCTTTACTTTGTAATAAAGTTTGAAGTTTGGCTCGATCGTCCGTTTGGATTTCAATGGTGCCATCTTTGACCGCACCACCACAACCACATTTTTTCTTTAATTCGGTGCATAAGCTTTTTAGTTCTTTCGCATCTTTATCTAAACCGTGAATTACCGAGACACCTTTACCTTTGCGGCCTTTTGTTTCGCGGTGAATGCGTACAATACCATCTTTGGATATGGAGCGTGTCGGTGTCGGGGTATCCTCATTTATGCGACCGCTTTCTGTACTATAGACCAATTTGGAATTTTGCATAAACTGACTTTTTTACTAGTGAATCTGGGCTACTATAGTAAAAGAACATCACAGAGATGTTAATAACTTAACGGAATTTGCTGCACTGGAGGTACATATGGCAATTAGCACAAATTGGGAAAGTGACGATAAGTCACTGACCATTAAAATGGATGAAAAATTTGATTACAGCAAAGTACAGGAATTTCGCAGCGCTTATTCAGGTATCTCTGAGTCCCCTAAAGAAATTCAAATCGATCTGGCAAACACCCAATACATGGATAGCTCTGCTCTGGGCATGTTATTGAATATGCAAAAGCATTTCAGTGAAAAAGGGGTCAATTACAAGATCGTCAATAGCCGGCCACAAGTCGCCCGTATTTTGAAAATTTCGCGCTTCGACAAAAAGTTCGATATCAGTTAACTACTTATTCGCGCTAGCAAGGGTATTAAATGCGTATATTGATCGTCGATGACGAGTCTCTTAACCGCTTTTTACTTCAGCACATGTTGGAGGAGGAGGGGTACAAAGATTGTATTGAAGCAAAGGATGGTGAAGAAGCGCTTAACCTAGCAGAAAAGTATAAGCCTGATTTGGTTCTGTTAGATGTAATGATGCCGGGAATAAATGGTTTTGAAGTCGCCCCTAAACTTAAAAAGCTTTATTCAGAGACCTACCTGCCAATTATTTTTATTACTGCGCTGGATGACAGAGAAAGCCTGGTGAAGTGCCTGGAAGTGGGAGGCGACGATTTTGTTTCCAAACCGTTTGATAGGTTAATTTTAGCGGCCAAAATACGAGCCCATAGTCGGATTCGTTTGTTAAGCAAGCGAGTCGATAAGCAAAATCAGGAATTATTGGTATTTCAAAGAAGAGTGGATCGTGAACATACCATTGTTGAGCATATCTTCTCCAACGCGATTATTAATAACGCGTCAGTAAGTCGTTTTTTTGATTATAAAATTTCACCTGCAGCTACGTTTAATGGCGATTTATTTTTATGTGAAGCCCGTCCGGGAGGTGGTCTTTACTATTTAGTCGGTGATTTTACTGGGCATGGCTTAGCCTCAGCGATCGGTGCTTTACCTGTCACACGCGCATTTCAGACATTGGCTATACAAGGGCTGTCTGTCGGAGAAATGGCGCATACCCTCAATGGTATTTTATTACAGCTGTTACCCCCGGATATGTTCTTTGCGGCCATCATTGTGGAAGTTGATGCGCCAGGGACACGTCTTTCAGTCTGGAATGGGGGCATGCCGCAAATGTTGGTCAAAAGTGAAGAGGGGGAGTTGGTTGAAAAATTTGCCTCACAGCATATGGCGCTGGGAATTCTGGAACAATCTGAGTTTGACAGCGAGTGTAAACGATTTGATTTGCATTACGGTGATCAGCTCTTTGCCTGTACGGACGGGCTTATGGAGATCACCAATAAAGAAGAAAAAATGCTTGATGAGGAAGGGGTGGAGAATTGGTTTTTTGAATCTGCCCATGTTACCGCCGAACACCTCTATCAACAGGCCAGAGTCTATTTGGGTGAAGCAGAACCTCACGATGATATGACCATCGTTATCTATCGTTCCACCCCCTTGTATGAGCTTAAAGATAACATTCAGCTCAGTTCAACACCGTTTCAGATTTCTATGACCTTAACCGCAGATATTTTGAAAAAGGAGCAAGCGCTGGAGTCTGTAATGGACATGGTAAACAGTCAGCGGGGCCTTAATTGGATACGCTCAGATTTGTTCACGGTGCTTACTGAAATGTTTAATAACTCACTGGAGCATGGATTGCTTCATCTGGACTCTCGGATTAAGCGTTCGCCAGAAGGTTTTATTACTTATTATGAACAGCGTGAAGCCAGGTTAAGAGCGTTGGATGACGGTAGCATAGATATAGGAATAAGCTACTCACCCGAACATAAAACCTTGACAATTAAAATGCAGGATTCTGGTGAAGGGTTCGATGTTGATAACGTGCACCAGCCTGACTTTACAAGTGGCTCAGGGCGCGGAATGTTGCTGATGCGAGAACTTTGCCATAGCCTGGATTATACGAAGGGGGGCACCCAGGTTACTGCAGTGATGAAAGTGTAAGATTGAATCGCATTCGCGGGTTACATTTCTGTATATGAAGGCGGCAATACGAAATATTGACGTGGCGTTCCCAATTGATTTTGATATAGTGATGCGGCTTTGTTCGTTCTACCAAGAGAAAAGCTATGTTAAGAGCCGTACTGGATTTATTTAATCAGTCAAGCGAAAAAAAAGAAGAGTCTCTTTCTGTTGAGCTTGCTACAGCAGCACTGCTTAGTGAGATTATTCGGGCAGATCGTGAAACTGATGAGCGAGAACTTACCGCTTATCGAGCCATTCTGGAAAAACAGTTTTCACTTTCCGATGAAGCCAGAAAAAGCTTAATTGAGGAAGGGCGTGAAACCGCTGAAGACGCAGTGGACTTGGTGCAGTTTACGCAAGCCATCAATCAACAATGCGATAATGACAAAAAGCAAGCCATCCTAAAAGGACTATGGCAGGTTGCCTATGCTGATAATACGATCGCTCCGATTGAAGAACATACAATTCGAAGAATTGCAGATCTCTTGCATATTCCTCATAGTCAATTTATAAAAACAAAGCTCTCGGTTATCGAAGAATAAAATTACGTCTTAAATGGCGTAAATACACTGAAAAAATGGAACAGGTGCAGTACAGTGTTTAAACCAATAAAAACATCACTGACGGCTACCATTGTTGGTACGGTGGTTTTATCAACAATAATCGTGCTGTGGCTTACCCAAAGCGAGCACGAACAGCTATATTTATCTTCGGTTAAAGGACATTATTCTTCTCTGGCGAGAAACTTAAGTACAGAGTTGCAGTCATTCATGGAAACTCGGCCAATTAATATTGCCGAGTTGAATGAAGAGCTAAGCAGCTTAATGGCATACGATTCCATTGAATATGCCTCAGTTTATGATGTTGAATATAACGAACTGGTTTTCTTTCAGGGAAGCCGTTACGACTCGCAAAAAGCGTTCCCTCTATTGGATCCCACTCACCCCTGGAAAATAGGGAGTATGCAAATACAAGGGCATTTGGTAACTGTAGAGCGTATTGGCCTGCAAAACTTTCCTCTTGGTTACCTTGTTTTAGTGAGTGACGTGACCCAACCAGTTACTCGCAGTAAGCGTTCTCTGTTATGGCACTCGCTCCCGCTTATCGTGATATTTTTGCTGATCACATTATTGCTTAGCTTTCTGATCGTAAATCGCTTATTAAGGCCGCTTTATTCCCTGTCCATGTTTACCCAGGAAGTGAGTGAAAGTAAAGATTACGCACTGCGATACGAAGGCCTGCACACGACTGAGTTTGGCCAGTTAGCAAGTAATATCAATAGCTTGATGAATACTATCGAAGTTGAGTTAGCCATTAATCACGAACAGAATCAAACGTTAATCGAACAGCAGCAGACAATGACTCGACTGGCAAACTTTGACAGCTTAACCGGCTTGCCTAATCGCCAATTTGTTATGGACAACCTGCGACTTGAGTTGGCCAGAGCAAAAAGAGCTGAAGACGATTTGGTTTTGATGTTTTTCGATTTAGACGGCTTCAAAGGTATCAACGACTCCCTTGGTCATGAAACCGGCGACTTAATCCTGATTGAGGTTGCAGACAGGGTAACTACCATGTTGCGTGAGGGGGATTTAGTTGCCCGACTAGGTGGCGATGAATTTATCATACTGCCTGATCGGGACACCAGTGACGCTAGCGTCACCAACATGGCTAATCGTGTCATTGCAGCCTTCTCTGAACCATTTCAGCTTCGGGGGCTGTCATTAACCGTGGGCGTGAGCATTGGTATCGCCCGGGCTAAAGATGCCAGCTACGAACTCAGTCAACTAATGAGTAATGCTGATTTGGCGATGTATCGGTCTAAAGCGAAAGGCCGTGGTACGTTCACCATCTTTACCATCGATATGGTGGATTCTCATAAGCGTAAGTTATCGATTGCGAACAGTATTGAGCAGGCAATCAACAACAATGAGTTCATTGTTTACTACCAACCTAAAGTTGATCAGCACGGACTCATTATTGCTTTTGAAGCGCTGATCCGTTGGCAGCACCCAGATTTTGGCATGATTATGCCTGGGGAGTTCATTCCGATCGCGGAACGCGGGGGCAAAATTACATCAATTACTCAGTGGATGATAGAACAAGTGGCTAAAGAGATGCCTACCATTCAGTCACTATTAAAACGGCGATTCCGTGTTTCTGTCAATTTATCGGGTCATGATCTGCGCTATAGCGGGTTGTTTGACATTATTCATGATATCTTTGAACGTCATATGGTTAACCCGGAATATATTGAGTTTGAAGTAACCGAGTCTGCGTACTTGGAAAACTTCGCCTTATCGAATAAGTTTTTCCGTAGAGTGGGTAATATGGGCTGCGCTATTTCGTTAGATGATTTCGGTACCGGTTATTCGTCACTGAGTTACCTTACGCAAATCAGTATTGATACGCTTAAAATTGATCGTCAATTTATTCGGGAATTGGAAACATCGGAAAGAAGCCGGTTGGTCACCGGAACCATAATCGATCTGGCTAAGCGTTTATCGTTAACGATATGTGCAGAGGGCATCGAAAATCACAATCAGTGGGATTATTTGCTTGAGCATGGTTGCGATCACGTTCAGGGTTACCTGTTTAGTGAACCTGTTCCCTTAGACAGCTTACCCTTCTTACCCGCAAGATTTAATCGCCAGTCGCAGAAAAGTGCGTAAGTCTTCCGCTTATCTGTAGGATGCCCCTTAACGCACAGAGAACGCAGTGAGTTGATGACTGGTGATACTGTTGCCTAAAAGTGACAGTAAATCTGGTTGTGTCGCGACACTCTTCATTAAACTGTTGAATTATATGGTTGTTTCAAACCTGGCTCGATTCTGGCTATAAGCGCTTATTAGCTAAAATACTTGTGTTAAGTAGATATGCAAAAGGAGCTGTACATGAAACGTTTAGAAAGATTATTTTTGTTCACCATCGCTGCCATTGCGGTTCAATCCACTTTGATTGCGAACGCCAATGCACAGGTGGATTTATTGACTAAACTAGATATGGATCAGGATGGGTTTATTTCACTTAAAGAAGCTGTGAGTAATACCGATCTGCTACGAAACTTCGGCATGATAGATAGCAATGAAGACGGAAAGTTAAGTCCGAAAGAATTAAAAGACAGTGGTAAAATTACGATGGTTTCTGATAAAAAAGCATAATGAAA
>CAZROH010000077.1:0-14498 GCA_964601635.1 uncultured Alteromonas sp.
GAAAACAGGCTACTGTTTGATTATCAGTCTGAAGTCGCTGAGCTACTTGGATACGGCAAAGAAAGCAAACCTGCGGTAGAACAAATGATGCGTGATTTTTTCCGCATTGTACGTCAGGTATCCGAATTGAACAGCATGCTCCTAAAGCGATTCCGCTATGAATTGCTGGATCACAACGTTTCGCAAACCAAACAGGTAAACGACAAGTTTTGTTTGTTAGATGGGATGATATCCCCTCTCGCTGACGATGTATTTTCTACTCCGGAGGATATCCTTGATTTCCTTGATACCGTTGCCAATACATCCGATGTAGAAGGTTTAGATACAGATTGTATCCGCCAGCTACGCAATGCGCGGCGTAACTTTGTCGGACAGTATTTTGTTGAGCACGAAACATGCAGAATCCGCATGATGAAGTTGTTAAAACAGCCACACTTTTTCGACATTGGTTGGGACATCATGCATAAATATGGCATTTTGCAAAGCTACCTACCTGAGTGGGATGCCATTGTCGGCATGATGCAATTTGACCTGTTTCACGCCTATACCGTAGACGAACATACGCACCGTTTAGTGAAGAATGTAGCGCGATATTACTCCAAACATAATACTGAGTTTCCTCGCTGCAAACGCATTGTGCGCAATCTCGATAAGCCAGAATTGCTTTACATCGCCGCCATTTTTCATGACATCGCCAAAGGCCGAAACGGAGACCATTCGTTACTTGGAGCCGTTGACGTATTGAAGTTTTGTGAAGTTCACAATGTTGCCAAAGCCGATGCCCAACTCATCAGTTGGTTGGTTGAAAACCACCTACTTATGTCTGTCGTAGCCCAACGTCGTGACATTTATGATCATGAAGTCATCAATGACTTTGCTACCACAGTACGAACTCATAAACACCTTGAGTTGCTTTACGCATTAACGTTGGCCGACATTCGCGCCACCAATGATAACTTGTGGAATGACTGGAAAGCCTCGCTGTTAAAAGAGTTATATCTGATGACCAAAAAGGCTCTGGACAATGGCTTGCAGTGTCAGGATACCTTAAACGACAGAATGGACCTGCATCGTGAAAGCGCCCTTGTTCTATTGCAGGAATCTAACATTGAGGATCAGGCTATCGCTACCCTTTGGGAGCGTCTTGAAGATGATTATTTTATACGTTTTTCACCTGACCAAATTGCCTGGCACACTCAGGAGATTATTCAGGCTCAATCGGATTTACTTAAGGCCAACCCCAACGCTTTTCTTGTGCGAGCCAGTAACAAAAGTGCAAAAGGCGGCACCGAGATCTTGATTTACGGAAAAGACAGAAAGGCCCTTTTCGCGCAGGTCGCATCGGTGCTGGACAGCAGAAATTGCTCTATCCACGATGCCCATATTACGGTAACGTCTGACGGCTATGTATTTGACAGTCTAATCGTACTTGAAAACGATGGCACCCGTTTAACTGCCGAGTCTCGTATTCGCAATCTTGAAAAAGCCATCACCGAACAGCTATTAAAACCCGGTAGATCCCATAGCAATAACCGCAAAATTTCACGACAAATGCGACAGTTAGATGTGCCCACCAAAGTTCGCTTTTTCGGCGCCGGCGACGATGCCACCCTGGTTGAACTGGAAGCGCTGGACGCGCCTGGCATATTAGCCAAAATTGGTCATGCTTTTGTCGACTGTGGCGTGGTGCTTAAACTTGCGAAAATTGCTACTATTGGCGAACGCGCCGAGGATATTTTTATAGTCTGCAACGATGAAGGCGAAGCACTGACAACTGAGCAACAAATTAACCTTAAAAAGCGAATCTTATTTAAACTCGATCAACTTGAAGACATCAACATATCATGACTGACATTAAACAAACCATTGAAAGCGCATTCGAAGCACGCAATGACATTTCCCCCTCCTCTGCCGACACAGAAGTTAAAGCGGCGGTAAGCGAAGCTATTCGCATGCTCAATAGTGGCGAAGCCCGGGTAGCTGAAAAAATTGCTGGCGAATGGGTCGTCCATCAGTGGTTAAAAAAGGCAGTACTTTTGTATTTCCGCTTACACAATAATACGGTAATTGATGGCGCAGAAAGCCGTTATTTTGACAAGGTTCCACTTAAATATTCTGACTATACGCAAGCACAGTTTGAACAAGAAGGGGTCCGGATTGTTCCCCCTGCAACCGTGCGAACAGGTAGCTACATTGCTAAAAACGTGGTGGTCATGCCCTCTTACGTGAATATTGGTGCGTATGTTGACGAAGGTTGTATGGTAGACACCTGGGCCACTGTCGGTTCCTGTGCGCAAATTGGTAAGAACGTGCACTTGTCTGGCGGCGTTGGGATCGGTGGGGTATTAGAGCCCCTGCAAGCCAACCCGACAATTATCGAAGACAACTGCTTTATCGGTGCCCGCTCAGAAATTGTAGAAGGCGTGATCGTTGAAGAAGGCGCGGTTATCTCGATGGGCGTTTACATTGGTCAAAGCACCCGTATATTTGACCGCGAAACAGGTGAAATCCATTACGGTCGTGTGCCGGCAGGCTCGGTAGTTGTACCCGGTAACTTGCCAAGTAAAGATGGCCGATACAGCCTTTACGCCGCTATCATCGTTAAAAAAGTAGATGCGAAAACGCGAGCCAAAGTGGGAATTAATGCACTGTTAAGAAGTGTAGAGTAAGTTCCTGGTTTTCATTTAAACAAGGGCAATCTTCTGCCCTTGTTTCATATCAACGCCCCTTGAATAAAAGTAGCGTTACATCGACCAGCTGAGCTCACAGCTTAAAAAGCTCTTCTGAAGAAGTACTGCAAAGTGCCCTAAATTAGCTATCTAGAGTGGCAGTGGCGAATCTTCTATCACTTCCTTCATGACAAAGTAGGTTCTTAATTGCCTCACTTCAGGCAAAGTTAATAACTTATCACTATGAAGTTTATTAAAATCTGCCATATCTCTAATTCTGATTTTAAGTAAGTAATCAAACTCTCCCGCCACCAGATAACACGATAGAATAATGGATATTTTCTTTACCGCATTCTCAAAGTTAGAGAAACTCTCCGGTGTAGACCTGTCCAGAATAACGCCCACCATAACTAATGCACCTAAATCAACGGTATTAGGCTCAACTATGGCTCTAACTGATTTAATGTAACCTTCCTGAAACAGTCTTTGTGTGCGACGGTGACACGTTGCTGCGCTAACATTTAACATTTCAGCTAATTCTGTATTGGAGAGGCGGCCATTATTCTGTAGGGCTTTAAGCAGCTTTCTGTCAATTTTATCGGTCAATTCTTTCATTTTTCGATCCTTTTGTGAAAGGAATTTAGCACACTACTCGCTGAATAGAGATTAATTACACAATTAACGGCCGAATAATGAAAGCACCTTACTCATCGGCTTTGCTAATATATTTATTCACATTTAGAGGAAATGATTATGCTAGATAAATTTGAAAGGTACCCACTAACATTTGGGAAAACACCTATCGAGTTCTTACCCAGGCTAACATCAGCGTTAGGAGATGAAGTAGATATATACGTTAAGCGAGAAGACTGTAATTCAGGTCTCGCTGGCGGAGGAAATAAATTAAGAAAACTGGAGTATATTGTTCCTGATGCCATAGCTTCAGGTGCAGACACCTTGGTATCAATTGGAGGAGTTCAATCGAATCATACCAGAATGGTGGCCGCTACAGCAGCTAAATTAGGGATGAAATGCAGATTAGTACAAGAAAGCTGGGTGCCTCATAATGACGCTGTATATGATCGCGTTGGTAATATATTGATGACCCGGCTTATGGGAGCAGACACCAGAATTGTTGATGATGGCTTTGATATTGGCATCCGCTCTAGCTGGGAAGAAGCTATGCAATCGGTTATAAATGAAGGGGGGAAACCATATGGTATTCCTGCCGGAGGTTCGGTTCATAAGTATGGAGGACTGGGATACGTCGGCTTTGCAGAGGAAGTCAGAGAGCAAGAAACTGAATTAGGATTTAGATTCGATTACATTGTCGTTTGTGTGGTAACTGGCTCCACGCAAGCAGGCATGATTGTCGGGTTTAAAGCAGATGGGAGAGCCAATCGGGTAATTGGTATTGATGCTTCAGGCACGCCAGAACAAACTCGCTCTCAAGTAAAAGAAATAGCAAAAAACACTGCAGCATTAATTGAGCTTGGTAAAGAAATTGATGAAGAGGATATCCACATCAACCCAGACTATGCTTACCCAGCGTATGGTATTCCCAGTGAACAAACCAATGAAGCTATCCGGTTAGCTGCGCAAACTGAGGCAATGATTACCGATCCTGTTTATGAAGGAAAATCAATGCAGGGAATGATTGACTTGATCCGCAAGGGCTTTTTTCCAAGGGGCTCAAAAGTGTTATATGTTCATTTAGGTGGAACACCTGCAATCAATGGTTATAGCTATATCTATAGAAATGGATAAGAAAGTAAATTAATACAAAGGAAGTTGCGTAAACTGCTAGGGCCACTTCCGCTTCTCGCCCACGCAGGCCATATAAAAACTAACGCCCCGCCCCAGGCAACTGGCTTATGCACCTTACCCTCCTGCCCTATCTTGCCCATCATCTGACTTTAATGGCTCACACCACGTTATTTAAAGGCAATGTTTGATCTAAATCAGGAAAGCTTACCTTAACTGCACTATGATTAGATGAGCATCTTACTTATTAACGTTGACGAATACCCTCTCTCTCACGAAAAGCCATAAGTTACGAATTAAACAGAAGGAAAGTAAATGGCAGAGTGGCTCCTCTTAGCTGGCAGTATTGTGGGTGGCCTCGGCCTGTTCCTGCTTGCTATTGGGTTGATGACAGAAGGTCTCAAGCTGGCCGCTGGTAATGCGCTACGCACCTGGTTGGCACAGTGGAGCCGCTCCCCCCTCAGAGGCATTTATACTGGCTTTACCATGACCGCCATCGTTCAGTCTTCCAGTGCGGTAACGGTAGCATCGTTGGGGTTTGTCAATGCCGGTCTCATTAATATGCGTCAAGCTCTGGGTATTGTGTATGGTGCCAATATCGGCACCACCATGACAGGCTGGCTAGTCGCCTTAGTCGGTTTTAAATTTAATATTCAAGCTTTTGCGTTACCGTTAATTGGTTTTGGCATGCTATTGAAATTAATAAAGCAACAGGGAAAGGTGGCCTCGATGGGGCTAGCACTGGTCGGTTTTGGCTTGTTCTTCGTCGGGGTCGATACCTTGAGAATGGCATTTGACGGTATCGTACAGGAATTGGATATCACTCAATTTAAGGCTGAAGGGGTGGCGGGCATTCTGACGTTTTTGCTCGTGGGCGTGATAATGACCATCCTGACTCAATCCTCCAGCGCGTCCATCACATTGACCATTACTTTGGCCACCACCGGCGTAGTAGGGCTGTATGCAGCGGGCGCGATGGTGATTGGCGCTAATGTAGGCACCACTACAACCGCCATGCTTGCATCAATTGGCGCGACAGCGAACGCAAAACGCGTGGCCGCAGCCCAGGTTATATTTAATGGCCTAACCGCGGTAGTAGCATTTATTCTCCTGCCTATTTTATTTGGTTTACTAAATTTAATTAGCGAAGCTTTGACCATTAGTACCGCCCCAGCGGTCTCACTGGCATTATTTCACACGCTGTTTAATGTGCTGGGAGTACTCATCATCTTTCCTCTTAACAACCGTCTGGCGGACTACTTAGAGACTTGCTTTACAGATACCAAACAGCGCGAGATATCACTGAAGTATTTAGACAAAAATATCGCCCAGACGCCTGTACTATCAATCAATGCATTGGCACTGGAACTGGAAGCCTCGGCGCGCCTCCTCCACCCTGCATTTCCTATAACCACTTCTTTGGCAACGTCGGATTTACAGAAAATGGAGGGGCAAATCAAAACGTTTGACTCGGTAAACCGGCAGATAGCCAACTTTATCGTTTCCGTTGAACGCTCAGAGGCCGCGCCAGAGGTCTCTGTCCAGTTAGCCAATTTAATGCGGATAAACGAGTACCTGGCAAGCAGTAAAAAAGCGGTGCAGCATCTGGCTCATCTACTCCAGAGCCGCTCCCCTATTGGAGTTGAGTCTATCGATAGTCAGTTGAAAGAATACTTCGCCACTATATCAACATTTATCGAATCCAGTTCTGATGACGCGCAAATCAGTAACTCCATGCTAAAAGAGTGGATCGACAAGCTAAATGAATTTCACGACAAAATTAAAGCACTTGTGCTCGTTAGCGCCACCCAGAAACACATATCTGTGATGCAGCTTTCTGAAAATCTCGAATGCCTGAGCACTTCGCGGACTTTTTTCCAGGAATGGGCGAAAGCATTCCGCTACTTAACCCAGGTTAAACAATCACTGGATGATAACAACGGTCATCCTCTAGAACCTTATGAAAACGTCACTTATCCAGGAGCATAGGTTTATGGCAAAGTTAACATTCTTAGGCGCAGTTGAGGGAGTTACAGGTTCAATGTTTCTTCTTGAACATGAGCATACCTCGGTTCTCATCGATTGCGGTCTGTTTCAAGGGCGTAAAGCAGAAGAGGAAGCCAACTTTCAACCACTACCGTTTAACCCACAAGCTATTGACGCAGTGCTCCTCTCCCATGCCCACCTCGACCATTCCGGAAGATTACCTTTACTGGCCAGGGAAGATTTTAACGCCCCAATTTACATGACTTATCCCACGCAGGATTTAATTGAAGTGCTGTTAAATGACGCAGCGTCACTGCAGGAAAAAGACGTCGAGTGGGAAAATAAGCGGCGACAACGAGCAGGCAAGCCGTTAATTGAACCGCTGTATCGCCAGGAAGATGTCGACAAAGTATTGCAATTTTGCCAAGGCGTTGAGTACTACCAGACTATTTGTATTGCCGACGGTATAGAGTTACGTTTTTCAGATGCGGGGCATATTTTAGGTTCATCGATTATTGAGTTATGGATTGGCAATGGCGCTAACCGCAAAAAGCTGGTGTTCTCGGGAGACCTGGGCAACTCTCAAGCAGCTCTTTTACGCGATCCTGATACCATCGCTGATGCTGATATCGTGATGATTGAATCCACGTACGGTGATCGCGAACATCGCTCAATGGAGCAAACACTGAGCGAATTTGAGCAAGTGATCCTTGAGGCTTCTGCTAACGGCGGCAATATTCTGATCCCTTCATTTGCCGTTGGCAGGACACAAGAAATTATCTTCAGGCTCGGCGAACTCTATCAACAAGGTAAACTGAAGCAACAAGCGGTGTTTCTTGATAGCCCAATGGCCATCGCAGTCACTGAAATTTACCACCGCTATCAGGACGTTTACAACCATGAAGATCGCAGTGTGATCGCCGGCCAACAGTTTGGCGACCGGGCCAGAAGCAGCTTACATACATTTTTGCCCACCCTGCGTTATTCAACAACCACAGAAGAGTCGATGGCTTTAAATCGCATCGCCAGCGGCGCCATCATCATTGCAGGCAGTGGTATGTGTAATGGCGGTCGCATCAGACATCATTTGAAGCATAATTTGTGGCGCAGCAATGCTCACGTCGTCTTCGTAGGCTATCAGGCACAAGGTACGCCGGGGCGAATACTGATCGATGGGGTGTCCACATTCAAAGTGGCCGGCGAAAAAGTAGCGGTAAAAGCGCAAATTCATACTTTAGGTGGCTTTTCGGCGCACGCCAGTCAATCTCAACTGTTAGAATGGCTAGAGCACATTGATAAGCACAACACACGTTTGTTTTTAGTACATGGTGAAGAAGCAGCGAAAGTATCTTTGCAACAGGCTGCCAATGCATTAGGTTGGCGAGCGCAAATCCCGAGTATTGGCGAAACAGTTCAATTTTAAAAATTGTCACGTCCTTATTCAAATTTTGCTTTGAAGCCATGCACTAAGTGATATCCCATTCACACAACTTGGCGCAGTAACAGAACCTGGTTAGTTGTTAGGTAGTTTCAACAAACTATCGCGCTCGAAGATTCGGTGGGACTAAAAACCAACTAACGAAAACCAGAGTCGCAAAGCATGTGTACACCGTTATGAATACCCATTCCGGTGCACTATAGAAAAGCAGGCTGTGTAACCAGTGCTGGATAAATGAACCTGAATATGTCTCTGTACGGGCCTCCGCCCTTAGTGCCATTTCCCAGGTGGTTAAAGGGCAAATAGCACCAACCCATGACTGCACAGCAACAAAACCGATTGCCAGTAAATGAAATATTCTAAAGACCCGGTTTCTAACCCATTGCCACTTTAGAAAATACCCCAGATAAATAGCCAACAACCCAAATACAACAAAGCAAACAAACAAGACATGTGTGATTAAAATCAGATCAGCTAAAACTATTAATAACGACTCTTTCGACATTTCGTTTCGCCTCGACCCCAAATAGCTGCGCCATGTTCGTTTGTGGGAAATCATCATCCATGCTGCCGTTCCTTCTGTTCGATTCAGGTTAATATAGTGACTAACCTGTGTCACCGGCACGTTAATTTTAGTCTAAAGCACTGCGTCATAATCGTTTTTGAATTTGCGCGGGGTAATGCCATTCCACTGCTTAAATGCCCTGTTAAAACTACGTTCGTCAGCAAATGCGAGTTGAGCACTAATTTCGCATAACGGTAAACCTTGACGCAAAAGCTCTTTGGCCATGCTATTTCGATGCTCTTCACACAGGGATCTGAACGAAGTGTTCTGTTCAGCTAACTTTCTGCGCAGGGTCGCCACACTCAGGTGTAATTCTTCAGCGATAACTTCCTGATTAAACTGCCCCTGACGAAGTTTTTGGCTCACTTTTTCACGTAAACTCAGCGTTGGAAGGTTAGCGAGTTCAAACGCCGCCAAATAAAGTTGGGACATTGGTACCTGGCTTAAGATCCGCGCATTCACTGGTAAATCTCGTCCTTCTGCCGCGTATTGCAATCGATAACTGTCATCATGTAAGTGAATAAGTGAGTCAGGTATTAACCAGGGTAACACCGAGTCTTTATCATTACGGCTATGCACTGCAGTTAAACGGGCTTGTGGGCAGCAAGTTTTGATAATGCCATGAACCAGCATCATGGCACTGTCTAATGCCATACGAATGGATTCAGGTCGACTATTACTATCATAGCTAAACTCACGATCATCAATGATGTAAGTCAATTGGCGACCATGCAGTTCTGTGAAATTGAAATTCCCACCATGGACAAAATTAAAACCTGACGCAATTTGACTAAGCAGAGCCTGTAATGTGTTGCTATTGTATAAATTATTTATAACAAAACGGGTGGTGCCGGGCAGCATTCTGCGTGAGGATAAATGTAACGACTCATCATCAGACAGTTCGTTTAGTGCTGCTATGATGCGCAAATAATTTCTACCGGGATAATCGTTTTCATGATTGTCATAGAGAATATCCAGCCCTGCGGCGTGGCACAATTGTGAAAGTGAGTAGGTTGCTGGTGTGTCCGGGAGTTGCCCCTGAATAACCAACTGGCTGATCTTTTTCACATTTTCTCCAACGGTCGAGTACTGGATTACTCTAATTCATCGGCATGCATAGTGGAAGAGGGAAGCAAATTTTCCCTCTGCCAAAATGAAAACTAATTTAACCAAGCCATGATCTGACTTTTGGCTGAAGCATGCCACCCAAGCTGTAAATGATTGATAATGAGCGCCTTGCTATCTGACGCGCCCGTAGGTTCCTTATGCATAAGATGTTGCATAATTTAGTCCTTATGGTGTAAATCATATTTAAGTTGATTTGCCAAAGTACTGCGGGCTTCTCCCGACACCGGTAGAATGCCGAATGACAAAAACGCGTGGATGGTTTTTTCATAAGTCGTCAGGCGAGCGAGTACCCCCGCCTGTTTCAGTTTTTGCGCTAATGCGATACCTTCATCATAAAGGGGATCGCACCCTGCCAGCAGGATGCTGGTCGGTGGTAAAGCGTTAAAGTCTTCACCTAAAAGCGGCGAAACCAGCGGGTTGGTCGCTTCGTGAGGGCTGTGCAAATACCAGTCGCGGGTATCACTTATCGCCTCACGGGTAAGAAAAAAATCTCCGCTGCCAAACTGCATTCTGGAGGGGTATTTTGCATGTTCAGCGGCAGAGTCTACTACCGGATAAACTAAATAGAGGTGAGAGGGAGTCAGGCCCTGATTAATGAGAATTTGCGCACTGACCAGGGCTAAATTGCCACCCGCGCTGTCGCCCATCAAAGCGATCCTGGTGGTATCAAGTTGGTACCGATGACCGTTTTCCCTAATCCACAGTGCTGCATTGCAGCAATCTGTAAGCCCAGCCGGAAATTTATTCTCCGGCGCCAACCGATAATCCACACTCACAAAAGCACACCCACTCAGACTGCATAATTGACGCATAAGTCCGTCATAACAATCCAGATCAGCCAGACACCACCCGCCACCGTGGTAAAAGACCACGACGGGCACCGAACCAGTTTCTTCCTGCGGAAAGTAAAGGCGCGCAGGCACATCCCTGTGTTGACATTCAATGGTGATGTCAGTGACATCACAATTGTTGCTCGTGTCTCCTGCGAGCCCCAGAAACAGCGCTCGCGCGCCAATTCTGGAATCTTCTATAGTCACTTTGACGTCGTGTAAATCGGGTGCCTGCTCACTGAATTGTGCAAGCAGTTCTGCTGTTGCCGTATCCAACATAATTAGTACCTATAGGTGAAGGTTACGCCGAATGTGCGTGGAGCACCGTAATAACCGAGTTGCACGCCGGGTGAAGCACTCAAATCGAATCCATGCTGGCGATACACTTCGTCAAACGCATTGTTGATATACACTGACGCTTCCCAGCTTTCGGTGGCACTGACGTATCTGGCAGACGCATTTACCAGTGAATAATCAGGTTGTGCGAGGATCTCGCTACTGCTGACGGTAAGGTAAGTTTTGGTGCGGTAAGATACTGCTACGTTAAAGTCTACGCTGCCACTACTGCCTAAATCCATCCAATAGTCCAACGCCACCTGCGCATTAAAATCAGGCGCATTAACCAGCTCACGCTCGTCACTTACCTCCTGTTCAAAATCGCCGGTGAGCTGATCGTAACCGCCACCGAGCCAACCAGCATTGGCACTTAAGGTCAGATTGTCGGTTAACAGAGCTTGGAATTCTGCCTCGGCACCGTAAATGGTTGCACTACCGGCATTTTCAAATAGCGAAAGAAACGCACCAGTTTCTGGATCGATGGAAAAGCGGCTTAGTTGGTAATCTTTATAGTCGTTGTAGAATGCAGCTAAATTTAACCGGATCTGATCACTGTTAAGTAAAGATTTTGAACCGACTTCATAGCTCCATAAGGTTTCAGGATCAAACGGTTGAGCAAATGACGTTAACCGACCATTAAAACCACCGCTTTTGAAGCCCTTACTGGCAGAGGCATACAGCATGGTATCGTCACTGAGCTGGTAATCAAGTCCGACTTTAGGGGTAAATGCACTCCAGTCTTTGCTGGCAGAATAACCAGATGGGGCGTAACCCACTCCGGTTCGGAAGGCGTTTTCCATTTCCTCGGCAGTGGTAATGCCCGTTCCAAAAAATTCTTCCCCACGGGTAGTGACATCTTTCGACTCTTTCGTGTAACGGGCACCTACCGTGAGATTTAACCTGTCTGTAATGGCTGTTGTCACATTGGCATAAATCGCTTTACTGGTATTGTCCTGCACCCTTTCCCCTGCGTTCAACACCGGCCAGGGGAAATAGACGCCAGGCGCCAGCGGCACGAAAAAGTCGGGGGCGACTGCGCCACCAAAACTCCAATCGTCTTCATCGAAATAATACAAACCTGATACCACAGAAAACCTGTCATCACGGTATAGCCATTGAAGCTCCTGGCTGCGTTGCGACTGATCTTCAAAGTTATAAATGCCGAAAGTCTCATCAGCGGTTGCATCTAAATCAAGATGGGTGCGGTATTCCATTTCACGATAAGACGAAATCGACTTAAACGTATGTGCCCCCATGACATATTCAAGCGTCAGAGCGACGCCATCGGTATCAAGCATTTCTAAATCGTTATAGGTGACATCCACTTCAAAAGGGTCGTTGGCAGCTGGAATAAAGTCACCCTGAGTGATGGAGTAAATGGGGGTTTCGCGATTTGGCGTACGACTAGCGTCAGGTGAGCTACGTGAGCCATCAACAGTTAATGTGGCAGAGAATTGATCTGCCGGGGTAAAAAGCAAGGTACCACGCCAGGCTTTGCTGTCTGCATCATAATCATCACTACCATCAGCATTGGTGGCGTAACCATCCCGCTTGTTAAGTGCAGCGGTGAAGCGTCCTGCCAGCATATCTTCAATCAAGCTGCCATTAATCGCCGCTTTTAACAAACGGCTGTTGTAATTCCCTATGCCGGCTTTGACATAGCCGCTGGTGTCATGAGTGGGCTTTTGACTGCTAAATCGTACCGCTCCACCAATGGTGTTACGACCATAAAGCGTCCCTTGTGGACCCCGCAACACTTCAATTTGACTGGGATCTAATACATCTAGAAAGCTGCCCTGCACGCGGCCGAGGTACACATCATCTAAGTACACACCGACCCCCGGGTCGTTAAACGATATAGAATCAATTTGACCGACACCGCGAATGTAAATGACGGCATTGGAGGCATCACCAGAATGGATATTTAAATTGGGTACCAGGGATTCCAGATCGCCAAGATCTAACACTTGTTGACGGGTTAATTCTTCTGCACTAAGGGCCGTTACCGCAATGGGGACATCTTGCAAGTTTTCGGTTTGACGAGTTGCATTAACTTCAATCACCTCTATTGACCGTTTTTCTTCTGCAGTCTGAGCTGTGGCGGAAAGTGCAAACGACAGCGTTATTGAGGTTGCAAGCAGGGTAAGCGGGAAGGTTGTTTTGCTCTTATTTTTCATAACCTGTGTCCATGTAAACAAATTGTTAACACAAAGTTACTCGTTCTTGCCAGAGTTCAACAGGACATTTAAGTGCAATTTAACAGGACAATTTCGCTCACAGATTTTTTATTTCTTCATCACACGATCAATAAATCGCTCAATTCACTCTGAAAGACGATTAATGGGAAAGGCGTAGCTACGCAAGGGAGAGTGATAATACAGTCTATTTTCCTTATTGAAGATTGAGACAATGTTTGCATTTACGGGCAGCCGTTGTGCACACCGATAACTACAGCACGAATAACACCATGGTGATGCCTTCTAACGTGCGTATGGTGGGTAGCCGAAGAGGATGTTGTCGTTACGATGGCAGCGCATAAAGGTAAAGCTCAGGGCTGGATGCAAATAATCCAGCCCTCGGGCTGTGAGATCATGAACTCGACGATAAGTTAGGGTTCAACCTTCGTCATCAGCTCAACCAGTCGCTCGGCCCAGGCTCGGGAAATACGTTTGGCATCCTGGGCATTGGACGCGCGGGTGCGCAACGTGAAATAGTTGTCATCGCGATCCACCTGGCGATCAACCACTCTGGCGAGGGGTTTACCACTGACGCTGTCAAATAGTTCCAAAAACAGCGTGGCCTCGCCGGCACTCTCGGCGTAACTGTACTGTCGGCTGGCGGTATTGATATCCGGTGCGTTCACATCAAGGTTGATAATGGACGGTTTCACCAATAACGTCCGTAGGCCGGGTTCTGCCACCAGCGGCATCACACCTTTCTCTTCCAGCACACTTTCAAACTCTGACATTAGGAGCCCTGCCATACGCTCACGGATATTCTGAAGGTCGCGTTCATTCACGCGGTTTGCGCGCCCGGAATTGTAGTCGCGGGCCCAGTTCTTTTTAAATGCCACCCGGCCAGATTCGAGCAGAACCGAGTCGTAATCCTGCAGACTGAAATCCGGCGCTACAAACACTTCGTCGAAGGCATCCTGCGATTGCTTAACCATGCCATCAAAGCTCAATACCGCTTCCATTTCCGCAACAGCTGTTGACTCGGAAGACGCTGAGTGACACCCCGTCAATCCGCCGGTAATGAGCAGTAACAGTAAAATAAATGACCGCGTTTTCATAGTTCGTTCCTCAGGCGCTGCCAACAAATAATTAAAGGTAAGATGTTAAAAAGCCTAGCAGAAAGCACTGAAATCAGCATACTTTCCGCGCAAAAAGTTACCTCCTGCCAGTTGGTCTATGCGCGCTTTACGCTGCAACTGACTGGCCGAGATTAGGGGACGTAATGAAGCCACTTCACGCCAATCCGACCGCTATCGCCTGAAAACGGTTTATCTGTACCCGCCAGGAAATTGAAGAAGGTGTAATCAATGATGAGGGGGGGTAAATTGACGGGCATATATATCGGTCAACGCACGCGTAATTTTACGGTAAGACAAGCAAAGGTATAATTTACTCGAAAGAGCAGTCCCTCTGCCTATTACTGTCTGCTCAAAGACCATAATGTGCCATTGCTGACATTAGCATTTGATTTACCAAACGACAGCATTGTACGTATAGCAGCCATTGACTCTTTGAGATTCTAATGGCACCTATTAGCGATAAGGAGAC
>CAZROH010000078.1:0-14294 GCA_964601635.1 uncultured Alteromonas sp.
ATAGTAACCATAGTTGCCTCAAACTCGTTGTAGCGTTACCGTTAACTTACCTTCCGTTGCTGCTGCTAAAAGCAACAGGCAATTGAGAAGGCCGCGGCATTATACGGATTTAGCAGGGTTATTCAAGTTTTAATCAGCTTTAACGCAAGAAAATGCAAAAGTCGCGCAACTGATTAGGTAAATGAAACCTTGCCTGGTGGATTCCTGTATATTCATATGAAAACTAACCCGAAAGGACTATCGTGCAAATTGATACACAAGTATCCACCGCTGAGGTGCTTCAGTGGGTTGGTCGGCACCTGATAAATTATCGCTGGCAGGTTGCAGGTGCCATTGTTGCTTTATTTATTGCCGCAGGCGCATGGTTGATTTTGGGACAAGGGATCAAGCTGGCGGTTGATGAAGGCTTTTTAGAAAACAATCCCGCTGTGCTGAATAAAGCCGTAATGGGCGTACTCATCATTTGTCTGATCGCCAGTTTAGCCACGTATTTTCGATTTTATCTGATGAGCTTTTTAGGTGAGCGCATCAGTGCTGATATTCGCAATGAAGTCTTCTCTCATTTACTCACCTTGCCGCCTTCTTTTTTTGCCAAAACCAGAACGGGTGAAGTGATATCGCGCTTCACCAGCGACACCACGGTATTACAAACAGTGGTCGGTAGCAGTGTGTCTATGGCTGTGCGCTCCAGCGTAACCTTTATTGGCGCCATTGTTTTAATGGCTATAACCAGCCCTGTACTTACCTTATGTGTATTGCTGTCCGTCCCGGCCGTGTTGCTGCCTCTTCGCTTGCTTGCCCCGCGGGTAAGGAAGTTTGCTAAACAAAGTCAGGATAAAATTGCCGACCTCGGCGCTCATGTGGATCAGTCACTTCACGAAATCATGACGGTACAGGCGTTTAATGCACAACTAACAGAGCAGCGCCTTTTTAACCGACGCGTAGCTAATGCGCTGGACGCCGCCAAAAAGCGCATCCACTTTCGTTCACAACTTATTGGGGCGATTATGATAATCAGTCTTGGGGCGATAACGCTAATAGCCTGGGTCGGTGCCAGACAAGTCTTCGCCAATGCAATGAGTATGGGGGAATTGTCTGCCTTCTTGTTTTACGCGGTGCTTGCCGGTGGTAGCGTCGCAACAATTAGTGAAGTTATTGGCGATGTACAACGAGGTGTGGGTGCAAGTGAAAGGTTACTTCAGTTATTGCGCACCACACCGTCCATTCAGTCTGGCAGCCAGCCTTTGTTGATTGATGCCGGGCAGCCGCCGATTATTCGCTTTGACAATATCACCTTCGCCTATCCCGATAACCCTCCACTGTTCACTGATTTGTCGCTGACTATTCAATCTGGCGAAAAGGTCGCCCTCGTAGGACCCAGTGGCGCGGGAAAAACTTCTTTATTTCAACTTTTACTGCGCTTTTATGACCCCCAACAAGGACACATTAAGATAGGCTCCCAATCTATCGACCAAGTGTTGCTGCCCGATTTGCGTCATACCATTGCAATCGTTACCCAGGAGCCGGTTATTTTCGCCGCCACGGTTCAGGAAAACATCACCTACGCAAGACCCGATGCTAGTTTTGATGACGTTATTGATGCCGCCAAGGCAGCTTTTGCAGATGATTTCATTATGCAACTGGAAGCAGGCTATCAAACCCAGTTGGGGGAACGCGGTGTGAGACTTTCCGGGGGGCAACGTCAACGCATAGCGATCGCCAGAGCCATCTTGGCCAATCGGCCCGTGCTGCTTCTCGATGAAGCAACCAGCGCATTAGATGCCCGCAGTGAGAAAATGGTCCAACAAGCGCTTAATCGACTGATGCAAGGCAGAACCACTATTGTGATTGCCCATAGGTTAGCCACTGTGCAGCATGCAGATCGAATCGTGGTAATGGATAAGGGGACCATAAAAGCGAGCGGAACCCATCAGGAATTACTTAAACACGATACCTTGTACAGAGAATACGCTGAACTGCAATTGCTTAGTTAACGTATGTGTGATGGCATAACCAATTGTATTTTTTGATCATGACTGCGCTTACATTATCGGAAGTTTAATGACCTTATCGTTTAACGAATTACCTAAATATTTATCCACTACACTGCTCTTTTTAAGTTTTTCAGCCTGGTCTCAATGGTCAGGGGAAAGCAAGCCTAAACTAGTGGTTACCGAAACGATTGAGTTTCAGCATGAGAATAAAAAAGTAGAGGCCGTGGGGACGGCGGAAGCGTTGCGTTCTGTCACACTGTATCCGGCAGTCGATGATGAAGTCACAGAGGTGAACTTCTCACCTGGAGACAAGGTGAACAAAGGTGACGTCCTGGTCAGGTTAGATGATCGCCGTCAACAAGTAGCCCTCAAACGAGCACAATTAGAGCTTGAAGATGCCAAGCGCTCACTGCAACGCTTAATTCAAAGTCGAAAACAAGGGGCTGTGCCCCAAAGCGAACTGGACAACGCCCAAACGCAGTTTGAATTAGCCGAGGTCACTCTGGCAGAAGCTAAGACTGAATTAGAAGATCGTCGGGTGGTGGCCCCCTTTTCAGGTATTGTGGGATTAACCGATGTGGAAGTGGGCGATCGTATTACCCAGCAAACCGTCATTACTACACTAGATGACCGCTCAAAACTCTACATAAACTTTAAAGCACCAGAGTCTGCAGTCTCACTCATCCTGAGTTCTCCTGATGTGGTATTGCAACCCTGGAGTGAACGCAATGTCACGCTTTCGGCCAAAATTGCCCAGGTCGATTCGCGTATCGATCAGGTGGACCGCACCATGCGCGCCAGAGCGATTCTGGAAAACGAGAATGACCGCTTTCGTCCAGGTATGAGCTTCAGAGTCAATTTAACCATTAATGGCAACCTGTATGCAGCGATCCCCGAAGCCGCATTGTTGTGGGGGGCTACTGGCGCTTACTTGTTTAAAGATAACAACGGTAAAGCAAAGAAAACGAACGTTACCGTCCATAAGCGACTGCGCGGGACGATATTGGTTTCCGGCGATTTAAGTGAAGGCGAGCAACTTATCGTAGAGGGGGTGCAGCGCCTTCGCAATGGTCAGGCGATTGAGCCTCAGACCAATAATTTGCAAGCGAAGGGTTAGCCAGATGCTGAACACGTCTTCGTCGGTCAATGATCTCCCTTCTCTGTCAATTCGCCGCCCGGTATTAATTGTCGTATTAAACCTGCTGATCGTCATTGCGGGGCTGGCGGCACTTTATGGCCTTGAAGTCCGCGAATTGCCTGATGTGGATACACCAAGCATCACGGTTACGGCGCAATATCCAGGCGGCTCACCCGAAACCATAGATGCAGAGATTACCAGTCGCCTGGAAGGTGCGGTAGCCCGGGTCAGCGGTGTAAAAAATATTTATGCGCAGAGTGAAGAGAACTCTGCTCGGATCAGAGTGGAATTCCGACCGGGCACCAATTTAGAAGACGCTGCGAATGAAACTCGCGAATCGGTTAGCCGGGTGCAACGGGAACTGCCTGAAGGGGTCGAGCGACTAGCGATTATTCGTGCCGATAATGATGCGCAAGCGGTAGTGAGTCTTGCAGTTTCAAGTAATACACTGGATTTAGAAACCCTGACTGAGCGGGTGGATACCGACCTTGCACCTTTATTTTTAAGCATTCCCGGCGTTGCAGATGTTTCTATGGATGGCTCTCGCGAACGGGTCTTACGGGTCTCAGTCGACCCCCTAAGATTGAGCAGTTTCGGCTTATCAATGACGGAAGTGGCCGATGCGCTGGCTTCCGCCCCTTTTGATGTGCCGGCGGGAAGCATTCAATCTCAGGATCAAGCCTTGATTGTGCGTGCCGACGCCACCTCAGTCACTGCCGATGATGTCAGTCAAATTGCCTTAACCGATGAAATTACGATTGGAGACGTAGCCAGTGTGTATTTTGGCCCTGCCGATGCCACCAGCATGGTCAGACTCGATGGTACGCCAGTGATTGGCGTGGGCATTATCAGGCAAGCCAGCTCAAACACGATTGAAATCTCCGACGAAGTACTTGCCATGGTCAATCAGCTTGACGAGCGGTTCAATGATATGGACATTGTGGTGACGTCCGATGATGCGGAATTTATCCGGGATTCAGTCAACGAAGTAGTATTCTCGTTAAGCCTGACGGTCATACTGGTTATTTTCACCTTACTTTTTTTTATAGGCTCGTGGCGGGCAACACTGGTGCCCGCGCTGTCTATCCCCGTGTCTCTGTTTGGGGCGTTGGGTGTTATCTGGATGTTAGGCTTCTCAATTAATATTCTGACGCTTCTGGCATTGGTGCTGGCAACCGGAATGATTGTTGATGATGCGATAGTAGTCTCCGAAAACATTCAGCGCCGTCGCACCATGGGGCTGGGTTCACGCGCCGCTGCCGTAGTCGGTTCAAGAGAAGTGTTTTTCGCCGTGGTGGCAACAACTGCGGTACTGGCTTCTGTCTTCATTCCTATTGCCTTTTTACCTTCCACGGCAGGAAGGTTGTTTCGCGAATTTGGTGGTGTACTTGCCGGTGCAGTCATTATTTCATCTTTTGTAGCATTATCATTAGTGCCCGCCCTCACCGCTCGTTTGCCACTTAAAAAGTCAAATGGTAAAGGTTGGTTTGATAAAACGTTGGGGCGAATAGGACGCCGCTGCCAAACCTTTTACCTGCAATCTTTAGATACAGCCTTAAAGGCCGGTTGGTTAGTCGTGCTGCTAAGTATGCTTGCCGCAGCTGGCGCATGGTGGATTGCCAGTCAACTTGATAATGAATTATTGCCAAGTGAAGATCGCGGAACCATTCGAATTTTTGCCCGTGGACCAGATGGAGCAGGCCTGGCGTTTATGGATAAGCAAGCAGAAAAAATGGAAACGCTGCTTATGCCCTACGTGGAAAATAATACAGTTGACTCTATTTTTACCGTTGTCGGACAGTGGGATCCGAACATCGTATTTATTACGGCCCCTCTAAAGCATTGGGACGAGCGAGATAAATCGTTACAGGAAGTGGTGGAAGAAATACGCCCGGCTTTGGAATCTATCCCCGGGGCTCCTGGCAATGCCTTTGGTGGTAACAGTTTAAATTTACGTGGTCAGGGCGGAGGACTGGAATTAGCACTAACCGGTGATACTTACGAGCGAATCTACGAAGTGGCAATGTCGTTTGCTGAAGCCGTGGAAACCTCCTATCCGGAACTTGGCTCGCCACGAGTAAGTTATGAGCCCACCCAACCACAAATGCGGATTAATATTGATCGGCGTCGGGCAGAAACCTTGGGCGTGCCATTAACGGACATTGCCAATACGCTACGCGCTGCTGTCAGCGGCAATGATATTGCTGATTTAAATGTGGGCGACCAATCCATTCCAATCATGCTGCAGACGAAGAACCGTAATGAAACAAATCCGTCGGATCTTACTTCTTTGTATGTAAAATCCACTAATGGTTCCTTAGTACCCCTCTCTAGTGTGGCATACATTACTGAAGAAGGCGTCGCAGCTGAACTTGAACGACAAGCTCAGCGTAGGGCAATTGAAATTGAACTGGAGCTGCCAGAAGAAACATCACTTAATGAGGCAATCTCAAATATCCGCGAGCTCGCTGATCAAACCTTACCTGAAGGGATTGGCCTGGTCTTTTTAGGTGAAGCGCAAACATATGAAGAAACTTCAAAGCAGGTAGCGCTAACTTATGTGCTTGCGTTTGTTATCGTACTGCTGGTGCTAGCTGCCCAGTTTGAAAGTGTCAATAGTGCGATTGTGGTGATGCTGACGGTTCCGTTTGGTATTGCGGCGGCCATTTATGCGCTGTTTCTCACCGGTACCACGGTCAATGTATACTCCCAAATCGGTCTGGTAATGTTGATTGGTTTGCTGGCGAAAAATGCCATTCTGTTAATCGAGTTTGCCGATCAGTTACGTGATAAAGGACGTAGTGTCCGCGAGGCAATTGTCGAAGCGGGTAAAGTCCGGTTACGCCCCATTATGATGACCCTGGTCTCCACCATCCTTGGAGGGCTGCCTTTAATACTTTCCTCCGGAGCGGGCGCTGAAGCGCGCAATGCGATTGGCTGGGTGGTATTTGGTGGGCTGGGTATCGCAGTAATTTTCACACTCTACCTGACACCAGTGCTCTACTTAGCACTGGCCAGATTTACAAAACCGCGAGCAGATGAAAGCCAGCGTCTGGAAGATGAGCTGGCAGCCGCTGAAAATAATTGAGCTAATTAAGAAAACGACTGAGTAGGCCCTGACGGACTGGAAAGGGCCTCTTTGCACACCAGTGCTTTGGCTAACAACTTATGGGTAAGCAACGACAACACTTCTCTTTCTTTTTCGTTACGCTCTCCATCTACCCCCGTAATCTCCATGGCCACTTCCATCGCTTTATCTACATCATAGAGTAAGTCTTCCTTGAGCGATTTTAGTAACTCGATACTGTCGCCTTCATCAAGCGCTTTGCGGGCTTGGTATATAGCATCAGTCAAAAACGCGTCAACACTAATAGGACTTTCCCAATTCAACTCAGCTATAACCGAATCCAGGTACTCCTGTTCAGTTAAGGTAACTTTGCCATCAATCTGATATAACAAAACGGAAAGCTGAATCAGCGCTTGATTAAACGACTGTTGACTGGATAACTGCATAGAAATTTCTCCACCTTTGTGCACAAACTACAGCACAACCACTTGCGGTGAACACTGAGACCACCGTGTATTGAGACGGCTTCAAGTTTACCTAGTTGAGCATGACAGGCGTATTACGCAAGCATGACACTTTCGGTTCAACTTGTTAACGCAATGTAAAGTATAGCGTTTGTACCAGATTTTCCAAGGGTTGAATATGTAACGAAATGAGTAAATTACAAATTGACAGTGTTAAGATTGCGATAGCTTTGACAAATCAGACGAGGCGAAAATGCTTTGTATTAAACCTTTCCTCCGTGTAGTTGTGGCCAAAAAGGTCTTTCTATTCGCATTTTTACCCTACACATTAAGCATGCACAGCAAACTTTAAGGTTAGCCACACAACTTAAGTAAAATGAAACTCCCTTCGCCATTGGCACACATCTTTATTGCTGTTGTGAAGATATGTGCAAAAAGTGGGGGGAGTTACTTAAAAGACTTCACTTGCGCACCTTAAACCAATTGATACGGCTCAGCTTGAGACTGTGCATCTACTAGCGCAAACCTAATTCCACATCTTTTATAATATAGTTGCCTGTGTAAACAGGGTGATTTTCACCTGTGGTTTCAATGGCAAAATAGGTTTGCTCTTCAAGTGAGAGCCCCTGATACCCACCAATGACCTGGTAAATCCACGCCTCCGCATCAAAATCCAGTGCCTTTTCATTCAGGTATTCAAGTGCCGTAATACGTTTACCGGTAGATATCACATCACAGAAATAATCTTCGACTGCCTGTTTAAGCTTATCTTCCTCAAACACCACAGCCGACTGCTCTTCGACGGTAATTTTTTGTGCTGCGCGTTCTGGTTGTTGCTGCTGACGGGAACGGTTGAGAGCTTTGATGGTTCCGACTAATTGTTGTAAGTCGTTTTCGTGCTCAATTCGTTTCACATCCACAGCAGCAGGGGCAATTAAACTGGCCGCCTGATTAAACAGCATGGGTACTTGAGTCAGCTTACTGTAGTTACCAGGTGCAAAATCTGGTTTTTGCTCCATATGCAGTAAAAAGCCTTTGAGTAACCGTGTACGGCCACGAAACTCTCGGAAACGTCCCAACAACGCAAGTAACCGGGCTTGTACAATAGAGAGCTCCTGGGTCACCCTTGAAAAACTATGCTGTAGCGTAACAATTAGCAAATGACGTAATTCGCGGTTATTACCTGCCAGTTCACTAAGTTCTTCGAAACGGAACATTTCCAGTTGTTTGAGTAACTCGGAAACCTGAGCCTGTGCCAGCTCGTTTTCACGAATTTTAGCGTCAATCGATGCGACGTAACCAAATTCGTTGTTAATGCGACTAAATAAGGTCCTCACGCTATTGGATAATGACTCAGTCAACCCATACACATGTTCAGTCAAATCAGATAAGTGGGCTTCACTTTCTGCGTAACGATTATGTGCCAATGCTTCCTTATAGTGCTGCGCGAGGGTTTTCAAGCTTGTCAGGGCTGAACCGATGTTGGCATCTAATTGGCGATTTCGTTCATCATGCAGACTCGATTCAAGCAGGCTTCTGACAGCATTTTTGAGCCTTAGCCCCACTTCCTCATCGGGTCGCCATAACACCCCCAACTGAATGAGATTATCGATAACCTTAGGGCTGTGCTGACGCTCATCAAGTGAGCCGGTCAGATACACCTGCATAATCAAATCAGCGTGTCGGCTCAGGGCGTTTAAGAGCTTAACCCCGGTTTGCCGTAGATTCTGATTCATTACAACAGACTCCCCTGCTGTACAGCCTGATCCGCCTGCTCAGACAACGACAAGGCTTCGGTTTCATCAATAAAACGGATCACTTCGTAAAGGTACTCTATCTTGCCGGTGGCCAGGTAAATTTGTTTCTCCTGATTCGGTTTTATCAGATACCCCAGATCAGTCAAACGCTTAAACACCTGTTTAATTTGCCCGTCCAGTGATGTACTGGAGGAACCAAATAAACGGTAGCGGGATATTTTTTCTAATTGTTCTGCATAGGCAGGGGTATCTTCAATGGTACTCTGCAATTCATTCAGGCGTATGGCACTTCCCTGAGTTACTGGTACATCATTACCCGCCGCTTGCTGAACAAGCAATAACCACTCAACCAGTGGCAGTAGATTGCTGGAGATTTCCTGAAACTGATTGCCTAACACTTTGCGCTCTGACTCGGTCAGCGTTTGGTAAGCTGCGAAAAAAACATCCCCATCAGCAGCGGTGGCCAGGGTGCGATTGAGCACATTTAGCTGACTTTCCACTTTGTCACTATTTTGTGTTGATTTTAAATAGCGCCAGGCATCTTCATCGGTAATCTGGCAAATAAAAGCCCCCGATAACAATAACTCTAGTACGCGGCCTTGTTCGGTGATCATGCCTCTACCTCCTGCTGACGCTGCTTAATCATTTCACTGATGGCACTTACGCGCGGTTGCACAACTTGCAACTGTCTGGTGGCTTTATCAATGAGATAACGGTTTTGAAACAGCGACAATACTTCCGATTCTGGATTGGGGAATGCCCCTACCACAGAAATATTATTCTTTTGACACGCATCAAATATTTTCTTCACATTATTCTGATGCAGTGTGCCTAACTCATCAATTGGCCAGTGGATTGTTGCGTCAGCCTGTCCTCTTAGCAAGCGAGTAAAAGCGAGCAGGAATTTACACAAAATAAGGTAAGCCATACCGTGACTGGATGATTCATTTAACTGTCGATCTGTTCGGATGATTAAATCTGAATTACCTTCCTTTATATGCAACTCAATATCCAGCAAATTGCTGATCCCACCAGACAGAGCGGCGCGCCCGAGTATATCCAGCACTCGGCGCATGCTTTGGGCATAATCATCATCGGGTAACTCAATACTGCCTGCTGCCATCCACTCTTCGTAGAGTTGATTGAACTGGGTCAGTTCTGGCCAGAACTCCAGTTCAGATATTCGCGAACGGATTTTCACGGCGGAATTTGAAACCCCATCTAAAAACAGCTCTTCATCAACTTCTTTACTGATGCGCTTGCTTTGGCTAACAATCCGCGTGTCGATATCTTTTAACACGTCATAGTAAGACGTTAGGTCCGCCCCAAAAATACGCCCCTGCTCGCGCAGTCCTTGCAGCTTTTGCGGAACAATCACGTTGAGTAGCTGGGCAAGATGGCTCACCAAACGACGATGATCCACACTTTTGTGCCCCTGCGGTGTCATTACCGCACATTCTTCTCTTGAACGCTCCCAGGTATCAGACAGACCGGTTCCGGCTTGCGCTGCGATTAGCTGATCGAAATGCTCAACATGCGCTTTGATATCATCCAGCAATCGTTGCCGTTCCTGCAACAAAGACTGGCCTTCTGAAATACGCTGACCGATTTGGCTGGCGGCGTTGCCGGAATCATTTGCTACATCTAGCTCTGGTAAATTCAACTTGCTGAGCTGACGAATAATTTGCTGAACATCGTGTTCGTTTTCTTTCGCCGTTTTTAACTGATGCTCTAGCTCGGTTTGCTTATCTTTGAGCTGTTGACGCGTGGCTTTGTATTCGGCTCCTTGTTGCTCTAGATCGCGTTGCGCTTTTGCAGCGTCTTTTTTCGCATTGGCCAGGCCTTTTTGCCATACCACCTTGTGGCCGGTAAATACGGTCTTATACCAGTGATCAAACTCGCTTACTTTGTGGCGGTTGCGTTCTGTAACATCAATATCTTGCTTAAGCTGCTTAAGTTGCTTCTGCAATGTACCAATTTCGTCAACATCCACACCACGGTTCGCCAGCTCGTCGGCCAACCACTGTTCACATTTTTGCTTATCGGCTTTCGCCGCCTCTTTGGCACGTACGATGTGCTGCTCGATTTGACGAATAGTGTCCTGTGTATCCGCTATTAATTGTTGCCAGTGGAATTGTTGTTCGGTTTCGGCTTCGCGTTGCTGGTCTTTAATTTCCTCAATGGCATCATTATGTTGGGCCAGGCAGGCTTTTTGTTCGGATTCATTGGCCGCCAAACGTTTTTTACCTTCCTGTTTGCGTTCGGCTAATGCCTGCACATATTCCTGATGCACCTGATCGCGATCAGATTGCGCACGTTTACGATTGGCTTCGCTGGTGCGAGTTTCGCTTTCACATTTGCTCAGCACCAGTTCTCTATTGCGCACATTTTCACTCGCTGCGGAAAGCTGAGTTTCGGCTTCATTTTGTTCAGCGAGCCTTTCTGCCAGTTTATTTTGCGCGGCCGCTAACTTCGCTTGAAGTGCCTGCTCACTTTCAGCGTACTCTGGCGTTTCTACTGCTGACAAATCCAACTCGATACCGTACAGTCCATGTTCACTCTTATCAAATTGAGGCTTCAGGTCGTTACGGGCAAGGAGTTGCGGGTTTATCACTTTACCAACAGATTGCTCCCATCCATTTTTTTCCCGGCGTAAGAACTCCAATAAGCTGTTATCACCCGGGTAAAGTAATGCTTCAACCTTATTGACCTGGTTCTGCTGCTGTTGAAACCCAACCCGCGCTTTTTCAAGTGCGCTGTTAGCTGTTTCTCTTGCCTTGACGGCTGCCTGATACTCAGATTGCGCTCGACGCTGGTTTTCCCGACAACCATCTTCGCGCACACTCGCTTCTTTTATTGCTGCGTCCAGCAAGTCAAGCTGACTTTGCTCAAATTCACTGAAGCCAGCATTCTTCAATCCCGCAGCAATTTCGGCATACTTAACCTTCAACTCGCTTAAACGCGATTGATGGGCGACAGCTTCCGCTTGAAGCTGTTGCTGATACTCTTCTTTAACACTTTGTAACTGTGCTTGCTGTTCTGTTTTTTGCTGATCAAGCTTGTCCCGGGCGACTTCTCTTTCGTCAGCAAAAACCTCTATTTCACTGGCATGTTTTTCGTTCAGTTCCACTAACCGTTTATTAAAGGCCGACTGAACATCCTGATGCTTTTCAGTTAGCAGTGTATAACGGCTGGTCAGCGTTTCTCTTTCGCTAATCCATTGAGGTAGTTTACTGACATTTTGCTTCAACGTTTCAATGTCCTGATCCTGCCAATTGTCAAATTCCTTTTCGACTGTGTCCAAGTCTTTTTCATATTTACTGGCATCGGCTCTGGCACTGGATAATTGTTGATTTAATGCATCCCGCTGTGCCCCCCACTCGCTTTCTTTGGTTTTTAAGTTATGGAGGGTATCTTCAAGGTGCTGCTCACTTTCCTGAAGCTGGGCGGTAAGATAGGATAAATCGAAATTAAATTGCTGCTTTAATTCGCCAAGACGTTTTTCACTTTGCAGTAATGCATGGTCGGCCTGCTCCAGTTTGGCAAATTCTGGTCGAATAGCATCAAACTCTTTAATTAAATGGCACTCACGGATCCAGTCTTCCACACGATTGCGGCTTAAATTAGAACTGGGAGGTTGCACCCCGTCTTCTTCCAGAATGGCAGCAATCATGGCTTTGATGGTCTCCATCTTGCCTTCTTTTGAATGTACCGCCTTGGCGAGCTTCTCGATATGCCTTAAATGAACTTTGGAGTCAGCCAAACTGAAAATACTGGCGTAACCCAACAGTTCGCGACTGTTGGCGACAGAATTCAATGTGGCCCGGTCATTCTGCAGAATTGCGCGGTAGTCACGGGTATTGAGCAGATTCGTCACCAACACATTGTTACGTTTGAGGTTTCTGGCCAGTTCGTTCATGCTGATTGAGGCATGATCTCCCGCCTTATTTTTGTAAAGGTAATCACTAAGCTCAAACGGCTTGCTGATGTAACGGTAATTTACACCCGCTCCTGTAGAGGCCAGGACAGCTTGACATAAGTCCCCCTGGCTACGTTCAAACTCATAAATGATATAACTCGACTGGCGGGGTAAATACCATTTTTCAAAACTGTCACGCGTAGCAGGAACGACACGGCTGGGATACTCTCCGTAGAATACAGGTACGAGACGTTGCAGTGTGGTTTTACCTGAGGCATTCGTCCCACAAATATTAGTATGTCCATCGAGCTTAAGTTCCACCACTCCGGGAAGGTGGGTGTCGATTAAAATAATGCGTTTTAAACCTGCCATAGCGTTCCTGAATTATTTGATCGCTGATCGTTAGTTCATCCGGCACCTTAATTCGATTCGCAATTGTCTGGTTCGCGAAATTAAGTGACGTGAAAAGAGTGCAAAGTTACGTTGAAAAAAGTTGCGCATCTGGCATTGAATTTTTTTGCTACTTTTTACTTCTCACATTGTGCCGTTGAGTGTGATTATATATTTTTGGAAGCGCAGTGTAGTACGATTTAAGACGTTTGCACAGGCTCAAATCGTCCTACCTGTATACTTGCAAATAGCTACGCATGGGCCTGCATAACCACACCAGGCGCAAGTTGAGCACTTTCAATCTGTTGCAATACGCCCAGGTTAGCCAAAGCCAGTTGGCACCCCTGTCCTCGAATACGATGTTTTAGCGAGCAGTCCACTTGCCAATAGCGCAGCATGTATGCGGCTAGCGCCGCACGAATCGTAACGACCTTTTTCCCATTCGTCATGCCGTAGTCCATGTATATGGCTTCAGGCGTGGCAATTTCCGGATGGGGGATCAGTTCAATACTGACGAATTGCTGCCAGCCAGCATCGTGTAGAACCGTTTCCTTATCAATAGTATCTCGCCTTACCCTGGTGATGGATTTAAACCGCGTACACACGAAATCCCGAAATGTACCATGCTCACAATCGTAAGCGCGCACATGCCAACGGTGTCCATTATTGACTATGGCATGGGGAACTATCGTTCTTATTTTACTACCCGAGGCCACACTGACGTAGTTTACTTCAATGGGATAACGGTTAATGATAGATCGCATAAGCTGCCCAATAATAATAGAGTCAGGGTGGATTAGCTGCATGGCATGTAAGCATTGCTCGCTGGCGCGAAACTGGGAACTTAAACCATCACCAAATCCGCGGCTTAAACTGGTCAGAATAACATCGGGATCATGCGGAAAAAGTGGGGAGAACGTGTCGCAACGTAAATAGCGCTTTGTTTGATGATCTAATATGAGGTTTGCAGGAGCCAGTTCTTTGTAAAGTGTGAAGTCCCGCGTACACGCAGCTAGTCCAGTCGCAAACTGATTAATTAAGTCCTGCCGACTGATTGCGCCAAAGTATTGCAAACTAAAGTCGATATATGCCAGACGTTCGCGTTGAGAATGACTTAGGTCCTGTACCCTTTCTGATGCTGCCATGATGTTACCTTTATCTTTATTATTAATGGGAAACGTAAAACCATTTTGATGTCATCATTATGATGATGTCAATAACCTTATGAGATTACACCTTTAGCAGAACTTAGCCATTGCAACCGTATTATCTTCTTCTTGAACGACGAAATAGTGACACCATACCGACAATTTTTTGACTATTTTTCATTCAACTCCTAAACCTGTTAAGGGCTCCGAAGGATCGAGTTGTAGAAACAAGCACTTAAGCGTTTTTTGCTACTAAATCGAATTTTTTTATATTTTTTATTCAAGGAATTTGCCCCTCCGACGATAAAGTATCTGAGAAAGCCAGGGTGTCAAAACATGACAAACAGTGTGACACCCACTTAAAAGTTTTTAACCAGCTAAGCTGGTCGATGAGTTTAGGAGAGAGTCCATGAGTAT
>CAZROH010000079.1:0-13458 GCA_964601635.1 uncultured Alteromonas sp.
AGTAATCCAGCGTCATGGATAAGTTTTCAACCATTTGAGGTTGCCACACTACACCTAAGGTAAAGGTGTCAGCCTCTTCCGGCCCCACTTTTGGATTTCCACCAACGTTAGTCAGCACCGTTGTGCCGTCCTGAACAAAATCAGCCGGCACATTATCCGCCAGGCAGTTCTGGGCAATCGCACCGGTTGCATTTTCGCACGGGTCGATTGTTCTTAAGTTTTCACCGTTAGTTCCGCCATATTGCTCTGTAATGACAGGCGCGCGAAATGCTGTCGATCTTACTGTTCGTAACATCAACTCCGGGTTCACTTTCCAGGTAAGACCCATTTTATAGGTGGTTTCAGCGTCTAATGAATCGTAATCGGAATAACGTAACGCAAATTCGGTGTCGATCTTCTCGGCGAACCAGGCATCTTCAATCAGTGGAACAGAAAACTCCACGTAAGCTTCGGATACTTCAAACTGACCGGAAATTTCATCTTCTAAGCCATTGGCAAGTACAGTTGAATCAGGATTCCTCCATCCCTTTTCCCATCGCTTTTCTACACCCGCAGCAAATGCCAGGTATCCCGCAGGAAGTTCAAACAGGTCGCCGGATAAGTTTGCGGTCCATGTGCGCATCTCATTTCCGCCTGATCCTTCGCGACGGTAACGCACATAATCGATGACTTCGGGTGATAACTCATTTACGCCGAACCAGTCACCGCAGGGAATGCCATTGCTGTTATTATAAGTACAAATACTGTCATCCAGCGTTTGCTGCGCTTTTGATGGGTCGATATCAAAGGTCCAGCCATCCAATCCGGTATTTCTGCCATAGTTATATGCAACTTCCCAGAACCAGCCATTATTTAGCTCTCCATCCAGGCCAAGGACGACGCGAAAGGTATCTGTTTCCTGGAAGAAGTAAGGTGCGCCCAGTTCTGTATTCCGGCGACGTTGAAATTCAACATCCTGCCCAGTGGGGTTATATCTGAAGTCCGCATCAACAGTGATGCCGCCAAAGCCATTTCGTGGAGTAACAATTTGTTGTGCTTTACGTTTGGTATACATCGCTTCGTAAAACACAGAAGTGCTGTCACTAACCTGATATTTGGTAAAACTTGAAATACTGAATCGTTCTAGCGGACTCACCGCATTCAGATAGGGTAACCAGTCAAACCCATGAACTTCACTATTATACGGCCCATAGTCATCCCCGAAGTTTGCCGTATCCGGGTTTTGGTTAAACTGAACAGGGGTGCCATCGGCCAAGAGTGCTCTGCCCCCTTCTGTTGTGCTGCTGCCAAAGCATTGTAAGGTGCCATCTTCGGTACCGAATACAGGGCAATCGACACGATCAGACTGACGTACGGCTTCGCTGTTACTGTAAGTGGCATTGACGAAAAAGTTACCCCTTTCGAAATTGTCACCAACGCTAAAGCTAATATCCTGGCTCTCGCCGTCTCCATCATCAGCCATACCGGCTTTGATATCTAATTCCGCCCCTTCAAAATTGTTCTTGGTAATAATATTTACTACACCGGCTACCGCATCCGCCCCATAGACGGCGGAGGCACCATCTTTGAGAACTTCGATTTGCTTGATTATGGAGGTTGGGATCATATTAAGATCAACGGAACTGTTCGCGCCCGTGCCACCCGCAACGATTCTTCTGCCATTCAACAGTACAAGCGTTCGTTTGATCCCCATGCCGCGAAGGTTGACTTGTGCTGTGCCATACCCGCCGCTCGTCCAATAAGCATTTGTTTGATTACCTGCAACCCCCGCAGAAAAAGACATTTCCTGCAACAAATTCTCTACATTTGAAATGCCCGTAGCGAGTATCTGATCAGAGGTTATAACGCTAACAGGGCTTGCAGTCTCAATATCAGTTCGTTTTATTCTACTACCTGTAACGTTAATTTTTTCAATATTATCAGCACCTTCACTCTCTTGCGCATAGCTTGCCGTTGAAGTGGCGAGCAAAGCTACGCAGATAGCGCTGCTTATTGGATTTAGTTTCATGATTGTTCCCATTATTAGTATTTACAACTTACAAACTGGTATATACCAGTTTTCACATATATCGTACTAAAGCGAAAAAAACAACCATGAGAGGTTTACAAAATGGAAATTATTTTTATTCAGAACCACGCAGTATATACCACGCAATAATATAAACTGTCTTTATACTGAATATGGCGATTGGCATTGACAGCGTTACGGTTCAAAAAATGCGCAAACAACTTATTGATTATTGGTGGAAGTGGAGTCGCAATCAGGTTCTCATAAAACCAGAAAGCGCGCTTTTAAATTATATTTAACTCGGCGTAAGTTAAAAATACCGATATCTTGGCTCACTTTATTTTTAGTCAGCAAAGCTTCAGTTTATTTTCTATAGTCAGGTGAACGAAGTTAAACGGGTATCGTAAATGGATGATGATGAACTGGTTTTTTCCAGTGACGAAATCACAGAAAATGTGTTGCCAATGAGCGCAAAATGGCGAATTTTAGTGGTTGATGACGAACAGGAGGTGCATCAGGTCACCAGCATCGTTATGAGTGACTTTATTTTCGACGGTCATCCCATTCATTTGGAATTTGCGTCATCAGCCAGCGAGGCGAAAGAAATTTTAGCCGCCGATGAGCAACATGAAATTGCCGTGGCGATTATTGATGTGGTCATGGAGTCTGCAAACGCCGGGTTAGAGCTGGTACAGTGGGTTCGCGATGAATTAAAAAATCATACGATAAGGTTAATCCTGAGAACCGGCCAGCCTGGTGAAGCGCCAGAAGAAAAAGTCATTCGTGATTACGATATCAATGACTACAAAAATAAAACTGAGCTGACTGCACTGCGTCTGAAGACCTCAATATTTGCCAGTTTGAGAAGTTATCGCGATATTCGGATTATTGAACGCCACCGAAGCGGCCTGGAAAAAATTCTTGCAGCCACATCAGAATTTATTGAATGCGAATCATTAAGTGAATTCGCCTCCACTATTTTGGATCAGATCTCTGTCATTCTGAATATTGAATCTAGTCAGATTGTCTGTTGCGCGGTGGTGAAGGAAAGCAATCATACTGAATCTGAAATGCAGGTTCTGGCCGCTAATCAAGGCGCGACCAAAAACAAAGCACTCACCAACAAATCACTTACTGCCACCGTCGACAGGCGTATTGCAGAGGCGTTGAGCGCTAAGAAAAACATTGAAAAAGATACGTATTTTGTCGGTTACTTTACGACCAAGCGCGGCACTGAGAGTGTCCTGTATGTGGAAAACGAATTTCCACTCGAAGCTGTGCAACATCATCTGTTGAGCGTATTTAGTCATAATATCGCCGTGGCGCATGAAAACTTAAAGCTCCGGGAAGTCATAAAAGACTCTCAAAAAGAGTTGTCGTACATCATTGGTGAGGCGGTAGAGATGCGTTCTAAAGAGACCGGCTCCCATGTTAAACGGGTGGCACAAATTAGTTATTTGCTTGCCCAAAAATACGGTCTGCCTAAGCAAGAGGCTGAGTTGATTAAATTAGCTTCTCCCTTGCACGATGTAGGCAAAGTCGGCATTCCTGATCATATTCTGAATAAACCGGGACGCCACGATGTTGACGAACGAGCGATTATGCAAACCCACCCTTCTATTGGCTATGAAATGCTGCGTAAGTCGGACAATCCTATCTTACAACTAGGCGCCAACATATCTCATGAACATCATGAGCGCTGGGATGGCGAAGGCTACCCTCGTCAGCTGGCAGGAAAAAACATTCATGTGGCAGGGCGTATTACCGCAGTGGCTGACGTATTTGACGCATTAGGTAGCGCGCGCAGCTATAAGGGCCCGTGGAACGAAGAGGAAATAGTTGAGTATTTTAAGCAGGAAAGAGGAAAACGATTCGAACCTAAGCTTGTCGAGCTGTTACTCGATGATCTGCCGAGCTTCTTTGATGTAAGACGACGGTTTCCGGATAAACCGGGCGAACAATTTACTGATAAGTGAACTGGGTGACAAGGCGCTTCGGTGGCGATTTTGCTTGAAGTATAACGGTGCAACGTCTGTCCTTATCAACGTGTAAGTAGGCGACCTGACTTTGCCAGTCTCAGGTAGGTACCAACTATAAAAATGTGTCACTTAACGTATTTCTCGTGCAACACATCTTCTTTACCCGCTGGCAGCCCTCCTCATTGCTTTACAACCAGCGGTCATCCACTGTAACTTAGCATCGGATTTTAACGCCCGGCTGGATTATTATAATGAAAAAACTTTCGAAGCCATGGCTTAGTGCAATTGCCTTAAGCCTGTGCACCTCAACGATTAGCCCCGCATTCGTCACTGCCGCTGAAGAATCAGCAGAAAAAAATGAAGAAAAGTGGGATGTGCTTGCCCCCCCATATCAATTGAATGATGTTGCCATCTCAACGGAGGAAACCACCTGGTCAAGCCTGGATGTTTCCCCTGATGGCAAATACATGGTGTTCGATATGTTAGGGGATCTGTACAAAGTCGCATTAACGGGTGGTAAAGCGACCGCGTTAACCCAGGATTTTGCATGGAATATTCACCCAACCATTTCGCCTGATGGCAAGCAAATCGCGTTTATTTCAGATCGAGGCGGAATTTCCAATATCTGGGTCATGGACAGTGATGGCAGTAATTTGAAACAAATCAGTACTGCTAAGAAAAACCTCATTCATTCTCCAAAGTGGAGCCCGGATGGCAATTACCTGGTGGCCACTAAAGGCATCATGTCGAGCCGAAGTATTCCTGCAGGGGAAATCTGGCTTTACCATAAAGACGGCGGTGATGGCTTACCGATCAAAGAAAGAGTCAATGGCAAAAGCGAGCAAAACAACATTGCCGACCCCGCCTTTTCGGCTGATGGCCGTTACATTTACTATACCCAAAACACTGTTCCCGGCAGTGCGTTTGAATACAACCGAAATGCATTGGAAGGCATATTTGCCATCACCCGGTTTGACCGTGAGACAGGTGAAGAAAGCCGTTACATCTCTGGTACCGGTGGCGCAGTCGTGCCCACTCCCTCTCCTGATGGCAAGTATGTGGCTTTTGTACGTCGGGTAAAAAATAAAACCGGTCTGTTCATTAAAGATATTGAAACCGGTCTGGAGAAACTGCTAACGCTAGAACTAGAGCGCGATATGCAGGAAGGGTTTGGCTCAGAGGGCTACTATGCATATTTTGACTGGCTGCCGGATTCATCAGAGATTGTTTATTGGGCTGGTGGAAAGTTCCACCGTATCAACCTTGCTGATAAATCTATAAGCCCTATCAACGTATCTGTCGATGCCAAGCTTCAGTACGCTGATGCGTTACGTTTTGACGTAGAAGTGGCCGCCGATAAATTTGATGTGAAGATGATCCGCTGGTCGCAAAAATCGCCAGATGGCAAATCGATCCTGTTTCAGGCACTGGGAAAACTATATGTGCGTGATATGAAAACAGGCAAAAGCCGCCGTCTGACATCGCAAAATGAGCACGATGAGTATTATCCCCGCTACTCCAATGATGGTAAGTCGATCATCTATGTAAGTTGGCATGACCAAAAACTCGGTGCAGTGCGCATTGTCGATGCATCAGGTAAAAATAGTCGGGTTATCACCCCAGAGCCTGGGCATTACACTGAACCCAGTTTTTCTCCTGACGGTAAGTGGGTGACCTATAAAAAATTCGAAGGCGGATATCTGCTAGATCCTAAATTTTCGGTGGATCCGGGGATCTATGTGATGAACCTGGCGAATAACGAGCCTAAGAAAATACTGGATAGCGGCAATTCCCCCCACTTTACGAGTGACAATAAACGTCTGTATTTCACAGAGTATGTTGGCGGTACCGCTTACCCTGAAACGCAATTTAGCAGCGTTAACCTGCAAGGGAATGATAAACGGGTTCACTTATACGGAGCGGATCAGGTTAGTGAGTACAAACTTTCTCATGACGGTAAGTGGGTCGCATTTGTCCATCAATTCAAAACGTACGTTGCTCCGTTCGTGGATAACGGTAAAAAAATCAATATTGGACCTGCTACGTCAGCTTACCCTGTCAAACAGCTTTCGGCTCGTGCAGGTGAGTACTTGACATGGAGTGCAGATAACCAAGCCGTAGGTTGGTTCCATGGACCCAAGTATTACGAACGCAAGCTCACGCAAGCGTTTGCGTATTTACCAAATGCAGTGGAGACCTTGCCCGAACCAGAAGACAAAGGGTTAAACCTCTCCTTTACGGTTGACGCTGACAAGCCATCAGGCCTCAAAGCGCTGGTAGGTGGCAAGGTCGTGACCATGCGTAACGCCGACGAAGGCCAGGAAGTCATTGAAAATGGTGTCGTACTGATTTCAGGTAACCGCATTGAAGCGGTGGGTCGCGTTGGTGAAGTGACTATTCCTGATGACGCCATGCGAATTAATGCCAAAGGCAAGACAATTATTCCCGGACTAATCGATGCACATGCACACGGCTCGCAAGGTCGTCACGAAATTATCCCGCAACAAAGTTGGGAGCAATACTCTAACCTGGCGTTTGGTGTAACCACCATCCATGATCCAAGTAACGACACTACGGAGATTTTTGCCGCCTCTGAGTTACAACGTGCCGGTCAACGCGTTGCCCCACGCACTTATTCCACCGGTGCCATACTCTATGGTGCAGAAGCGTTGGGCTATAAAGCCATCATCAACACCTATGATGATGCCTGGTTCCACGTTAATCGTCTTAAGGAAAGTGGCGCAATATCCGTAAAAAGCTATAACCAGCCACGTCGTGATCAACGTCAACAGATACTATGGGCCGCCAACGATTTAGCAATGATGGTCGTGCCTGAGGGAGGCGGTAAGTTCCAGCAAAACATGACCATGCTCGTTGATGGACACACCGGATTAGAGCACAGCATCCCGATCCCGAAGGGTTACAGCGATGTCACACAATTGTGGCAGGCCACCGAGTTCGGTTATACCCCGACATTCGTTGTTGCCTATGGCGGCATGATGGGCGAAGAATACTGGTACGATCGTACTGAAGTATGGAAGAACGAGCGTCTGCTGCGCTACACACCTTCTTATATCATTGATTCACGCTCTATCAGACGTCCAACCGCACCGGACAACCAGTACAATCATGTGCAGGTGGCTGAATATGCAAAAACGCTGCGTGATAAAGGCGTAAGTGTACACATTGGTGCGCATGGGCAACGGGAGGGCTTAGGAGCCCACTGGGAGCTGTGGAGCATGGAGCAAGGCGGCTTTACACCATGGGAAGCGCTGCGCGGCGGCACTATTGATGGCGCACGTCACCTGGGAATGGACAAACATATTGGCAGTATCGAAAAGGGTAAACTTGCTGATCTGGTTGTCATCGACGGAGATGTGTTGAGTGATTTACGTCGCAGTGAGTATGTTGCTTATACCGTGCTAAACGGACGCATCTATGACGCTGAAACGATGAATGAAGTCGGCAGTAAACAACAACGCAAACCGTTTTTCTTTGAGGAAGATAATGCCGCGTTTATGCCCGCTTCTACGGCTGCCGAGGTCGAGGCCAAGGCTGAAAAGTATCACTGGAATCACTGATCAGCGATAGTCTTTCCCTATGCAAAAACGGCTTCCTCAGGGAAGCCGTTTTTTTGTGGTCGGTTAAGGTCTTACCGGTTACGCCCATACTGTTCGTGAGAAGACACCCAATCTGACGATGAAATCGCCGATGCCAGAGAAATTTCACCTGCCAGCGCAACCGCACCCACTATCTCGGCGAACTTGTAAGCGCGATCACGCCCGTAACAATCCATCAATTCCAAACATTCGCGCTGCGTACCAATTCCCGTACCGCCTCCATACGTTGCTACTATTAACGAAGGAATCGTGAGCGATAAGTACAAATCGCCTTCTTCAGTTAGCTCACTGTAGAGTACGCCGGCTGACGATTCAGACACGTTGGCGACATCTTGTCCTGTCGCAATGAACATCGCCGTTATGCCATTGGGAGAATGCAAGCCCGTATTATTTACGCCCGATAAAAAAGAGCCAACTCCGGCCACGCGGCCATGGTAATCAATTTGCTTCGGATCAACCCGCATTACGCTAAGCAAGTGTTCACGCTTAATCGTTGCTTCTGCAGTAACCCGCTTACCCCGAGTACGCATTATATTGATCTGGGACGCCTTTTTATCGGTGGCAAAGTTAGACTCCAAATAGAAGTTTTCGATGCCTGGGTAATGGTCAAGGATCCAGCCGCACGCAGCGAAGGTCGCTCGACCAACCATGTTTTGCCCGGCAGCATCCCCCGTTTTAAAATTGAAACGCAGAAAGGTAAATTTGTTGGATAAGAAATGGTCGATGTAGGTCAATTTTGCGACTGACGACGTCGCTTCAGCGTGTTCACGAATGGTGGCAATATTTTCCTGCACCCACTTCGCGAAATCTCTGGCTCCACGCGCATCAGAAAAAACAAAGACCGGTGCCCGTTGCATGGCATCATCTACCACGGTGGATTTGACTCCACCACTCATATTAAGCAGTTTCATTCCGCGATTATACGAGGCGACCAAGGTGCCTTCCGTCGTGGCCAAAGGCACAACGAATTCACCTTTGGCGTGCTCGCCGTCAATAATTAAAGGGCCTGCAATCCCAATGGGAACCTGTGCTACCCCGATGAAATGCTCGATATTGCCTTTGAGTTCTTGCGGGTCAATGGAGTATTTACCCACATGATTAATTTTTCCGTTTGTGAAGTTTTCAAAATAACGCTGGCGTTCACCAATGATTCCTTTTTCGTAATCATCGTGGCTATTGCGCGGGATTTGCGTTTTACTCGCGGTAGGATCAGACACGTTATCTTCGACTTCAAACTTCAACTTGCCAAATGGTGAGGCTTTGAAAGAAATGCCGATCTTACGCTTTTCCGGACTCACTGATTCATCCAGCTGCAGATGTACCGTTATCACCTGTTTCAAATCAAACTTAACATTACCCCGTTGATTGAATTCATTAAAACTGAGGGTTTCGTCAGGAGATATTTGCAACGAGATTTTATCTTCTTCGATTTGCTTCCCGTCTAACGAAATCCAGTTTAACGACTGTATGGTCGCATCTTTCAGGCGATTTTTAAGCATAAACCTTAAGCCCTCAGATGTACGACACAAACTTCCATGGGTATAAAGTTGTTTCAACAGCATGCTAGGTACAAACATTATAAATCCTTGTTATTGATTTTGTTGATAAACCTACTACGTGTAATTGTTATAGCACATCTAAAAATAAATGCTGCTAATTCCGAACATAGCCAAACTCATGGGTAATTCTCACGCTTTTTCGATTGTTAAAATTGAGACCATACTTATCAATTTAAGGACTTCGCCCTGCAAATTCGTTCAAATTTCATCGCAGACCTAACCGTAGTAGCTGTGCTGCCAGCTCCTCCCTAAAGTAAACAACGTCAGCAAGGATGACTGATTATGGAAAGGGGATACCTCACTAATTCGTGAAAGGGCATCAAAGAATCAAGATGCCAGACAAATGTGCAGACGAAAAGGAGTGGTCGTTAGTTTGGTATCCCCTTGCATTGCGAACTCTTCGAACCGCAAAAATAATAGGGAGAAAGCGATATGAGAAAGGGTCTATTCAGGCAACAGGCGATTGACTGTCAACAGCAAAAGCTCGATGGGAATGTCCTACTTTTACCTCAGCTTTCCACTGTAATAGTGACAGGCTTGGTCTTAAGCTGGGTGGGAGTAGCTATTTACTTTTTAGTTACTCACAACTACGCACAACATGCCCAGGTGAGTGGCTGGTTAGAACCTTCCAAAGGCGTTATCCGGGTTTATCCCAGTCGCAGTGGCGGACGTATTACTTCACTTAACGTACAAGCCGGCCAGCAAGTATTGGCCGGCCAAACGCTGTTAACCATAGACAACCGTTCAGCTACGATGGAGGGCAGTCTCGAACAGAAATTGTTGGAAGAATATCGCTCTCAGCAACACACGTTAAAAAGCCAACTCGCTGCACTTGAAAGGCAATTTACTAAAGAAAAAAGCACCCTATCACTTTCGATTCAAAATACCGAAGAACAATTGATCAATATTAAGGAGATAAAAAGCTTAGTGACAGAAAGGCTTGCACTGGCTCAGTCTCACTATAATTCCGCTAAATTACTGGCCGAAAAAAAGTTATTCCCCTATCAGGAGGTCAGGCAACTCAGAGCAAACTATCTAGCTGTTAAGCAGGATGCGTCGCAAATAAACTCTGAACAACTCAAACTCGAAAATGCAAAGGAAGATCAGAAGCTTTCTTACCAACAACTCAGTGTAAAATTCGAACAAGGTAGCAATGATATTAGCGTTGCACTATCCGAGCTGGAACAGCGTATTGCAACAACCGCCAGCCAACAAACAGAAGTAATTAAAGCGCCTACAGATGGCACTATCTCAAACCTGCAGGCATTTGAGGGCGAATTCTCACAACCACAAACCCCCCTGCTTACTTTGTTACCAGCTGACGCATCAATTAATGCAAAGCTTATCATTCCCGTCCGCTCGGCCGGTTTTGTCAAGCCAGGCCAGTCAATTGACTTACGCTATGACGCCTTCCCGTTTCAAAAATTTGGGGTGTATACGGGTAAGGTTATTGAGATAGCGCAATCAGTGTCTTTACCCGGCGAACTTCAAACTGTGCCGGTGCCCTTTAACGAACCCGCCTATGTAGTCAATGCTAGCATCGATTCCGATTACGTCAGTGCTTATGGTGTCGACGTCCCGCTAAAAGCCGGCATGACATTTTCCGCCCAAATTGAAGTAAGTAAACGCTCACTTATTGAGTGGCTATTTGAACCATTGTATAGCCTTGCAGGGAGACTGTAATGAATAGTCTCGCCTCAACATCACTCACTAGGTTATCGTGGAATTCACATCGTCGTGTGCCCCTTATTTTTCAAACTGAGGCAGCTGAATGTGGGCTGGCCTGTCTTGGCATGGTGGCCAGCTATTTCGGCAAGCATACAGACTTGAACACCTTGCGGCGCAAGTTTTCAATTTCGATGCGGGGTGCATCACTTAAACAAATTATCGATATTGGCAGCCAGTTACAGCTTTCTTCCCGAGCGCTTAAAGTTGAAGTTTCTCATCTTAAACAGTTACAAACGCCCAGTATATTGCATTGGGACATGCATCATTTTGTGGTGCTAACGAAGGTAAAACGCGCAGGGATTTTGATTCATGATCCCGCATTAGGTGAACGCAAAATTCCCTGGGAAGAGATAGGAAAGCACTTTACAGGCATAGCACTAGAACTCTCGCCTACTTCAGAATTTGTACGCGAAAATCAGTCGATGAAATTGTCGTTAGGCCATTTTTGGCAGCACGCCCGAGGCTTAAAGCGCTCTTTAACTGTTTTGTTTCTTCTTTCCGGTCTGCTCCAGGTATTTGCGCTAGCTTCCCCTTATTATATGCAGACCGTTATCGATGACGCGCTTATCAACCAACAGCAGGATCTCCTGCTCGTACTCGCACTGGGATTCGGTTTGTTGCTGTTAATTGAAACGGGGGTTTCATTATTCAGGCAGTTTGTTGTACTCAGTCTTTCATCACGACTGCAGTTACAAATGTCAGCCAACGTATTTCATCACTTGATTCGCTTACCGGTCAATTTTTTTAGTAAACGCCATGTGGGTGATGTGGTTTCACGCTTTTCGTCACTCAGTCAGGTTCGCGAGTTTTTCACTGTCGGGCTGGTAACAGCGGTACTAGATGGGCTTATGGCGCTCATCACTTTAGTTGTTATGTGGATTTATTCTGCTCAGTTGTCTTTCGTGGTAGTGGCTGTAGCCAGCCTCTATTTCATCGTTCGCGCCTGTATTTTGCCTGCAGTTAAACGACTAAACGGAGAGCGAATTTTAGCGGCCGCAAATGAACAAAGCCACTTTATGGAGTCTGTCAGGGGGATCCAGACCGTTAAGCAATTCACTCAGGAAGCAACCAGGGAAGGACAGTGGCAAAACAAACTCACTGAAGTCATTAATGCGGACATTCGTTTAGGCAAATGGGAGATCAGTACATCCACCGTTAATCAGTTGTTATTTGGCGTCGAAAACATCGTAATTATCTATATGGCAGCAACCCTGGTACTCGAGAATGCTTTTACCGTGGGTATGCTGTACGCCTTTATGAGTTACAAAAATCGCTTTATCTCATCCGTTGATGGCTTAATAAGTAAGTTCATTGAATTCAAAATGATGTCGGTTCATTTTGACCGCCTGTCAGATATTGTGTTTTCAGATAAAGAGCCGTTACTCACAGAGCACGTCACTGAGATGAATGACTTTTCAACTGCAGGCAATCTAGAAGTTGACGCTATCAGCTACCGTTATAGTGATGTTGAAGCCACCATATTCGACAATTTATCGTTAACCGTCGAATCTGGTAGCCTGATTGTCATTATTGGCGCCAGTGGGGCTGGCAAATCAACCCTGTTGCGCTGTTTGATGGGTCTGGAAGCCCCTGCCTCAGGAAAGGTGACATATAACGGTCACAAGGTTAGTAGTTCGGCTTGGTTTAGGCAAAATATAGCCTCGGTCATGCAGGGTGACCAATGTCTCAGTGGAACCATTGCGGACAACATCAGTTGTTTTGATGAGGTCACTAACTTTGAACGCATGGTGTGGTGTGCACAACAGGCCTGTATTCACGATGAAATACTTCGCATGCCGATGCAGTACCAAACACTGGTCGGCGATATGGGAAGCAGCTTGTCCGGCGGCCAGTTGCAAAGAGTATTACTGGCCCGGGCACTTTATCGAAATCCATCAATCTTATTTCTGGATGAGGCCAGCAGCCATCTTGACGTTATAAACGAGCAGCGAATAAACCAAAATCTGGCCAAGCTACCTATTACCCGAATTATGGTTGCCCATCGCGCGGAAACCATTGCTCTTGCTGAAAAGGTTTATGTGCTTCAGCAAGGCAAACTCCACTTAATTGATCCCAGTACCCTATTACATAACGTAACACAAAAAGGAGAGCATAATGCTTGATACTCAATGTAGTAAAACCATGGAAGACAAACTTTCACAACTTTCAAAACGGGAACTTCAGGTTGCTCATAAAATAATGGAAGGATTACCCAATAAACGCATCGCAACACAGCTATTTATCAGCGAACGCACCGTCAAGTTTCATTGCGCCAACATTTACCGGAAACTCGAAATTCGCGATCGCGCTGCGCTAATGGCGGCATATTTCAGACAACTTTATCAACTTCAAACCTCCAAAATGTGAACACAGGGTGCGGTGATCAATTTCGTCATCACTGCACCGTTCAGCTACCTTAAAGTGAATATAACAATGACCGCACCCCGCTACCTGATAGTACGCTATACGCTCATTGCTTGCGGTATTACAAGCATATCCCACCTAATACTCTGGTTGATGCGAGATGAACCTCCAACCTGGCTGTTTAGTTTTTTACTGGTCAA
>CAZROH010000080.1:0-12832 GCA_964601635.1 uncultured Alteromonas sp.
GGTAGTAAATTCAGATGCCATTATTTAACCCAAGTTTAAAGTTTAAAAATCTTTTCCAAGCTTTCGTACATTACTTATTAACGTTGGTTTTACCCTGTACGAAAAAATGCCAGCCAGTAGCTGGCGGCTGTGATAACAAATCCTGCAAATAATGCAATGGGTTCAACCTGAAATTGAACAAACGCCACCACAAATAATAAAACTGTTACAATTAGCTTAACTTTTGCGCCCTGGTTGAAGCTTTTTACAACCAGCCTGTTTTTTGAAGCTCCGGAAAACCTGAATGCAAACAATGCAAAAACACTATTGGGGACAATACTGATTACCGCACCCAGGGCATACGACACTGCCCATATTTTCAGACCCACAATCGCGATGGCTACCGTAATTACCGCAGCAATAATGCATTGATACAATGCCGCAGTCCGCGCCAGCTTCTTGCCTCTTTTAGTCATTTCCATCGTTAACGCTAAAACCTGTTCTTTTGACGCCGACAAAAAGCGACAGAAGTATACTGTTTTGTCGATTTTTTTCAACCATACAACGCATTTTGAAAGCGAAATTGAAACATTCCAGGTTAACAACCTGTTAACATGGGCTATCTAATCAGAAATAAGTGTGCATTGCGAGTCAGTTCGCACGAAAAAACGAAATGTTTTTAGTGAATTTTGGCTAAAATCCCGTCAAGTTGTTCTAAATCGCTGAAATTTATCACTAGCTTACCTTTCCCTTTGGCATTGTGGTCAATGGATACATTGGCACCCAGGTTTTCTGACAAACGAGTGATTAATTGTTGAACATCAGGATCAACCACCTTTTCCGGCTTAGGTTTAGCCGGTTCAAGGTATTTACGCACCAGCTTTTCAGTATCGCGGACTGTTAGCCCTTTTCCTGATACGACTTGAGCGGCTTCCGATTGATACTCGCCTTCCAGCGCGAGTAATGCACGCGCATGACCCATTTCAATATCGCCATGCTCCAGCAATAACTTCACGTCATCGTTGAGGTTGTTGAGGCGCAATAAATTAGTAACGGTTGTGCGCGATTTACCTACTGCTTCAGCCACCTGTGCATGGGTTAATTCAAATTCCACCATTAATCGGTCTAAGGCTTGCGCCTCTTCCATGGCATTTAAATCTTCACGTTGGATGTTCTCAATCAGGGCAATTGCGACAGCGGCCTCATCCGGCACATTCTTGATAATACAGGGCACAACGTCTAACTGTGCAAGTTGAGATGCGCGCCATCTGCGTTCGCCAGCAATAATTTCAAAGCGGTGGTCAGCAACTTTGCGAACGACAATCGGCTGGATAACGCCCTGTGAACGAATAGAAGAAGCAAGCTCTTCCAGGGCTTCAGGTGACATGTCTTTACGCGGTTGATATTTTCCCGGGCTGAGATACTCAATAGGCAGTTTACTTAATTCACTTTGTTCAGCGACTGCATTGTCTTGTTCCTTAGCAGGGGATGCCTGGCTAGTTGCCAGCAAGGCGTCTAAACCGCGCCCTAATCCTCTTTTTTTTGCAGACATAATACCCTCAGTTGTTCGCTCTATGATTCAAGTGTTGTTATTTTTAACTTGCTTGCGCTGTACCTTGACGTGCCTTGTCTCGACGGCGCAAAATCTCGCCAGCCAGCGCCAGATAAGCCTTCGCGCCAGTAGATGATTTGTCATAATACATAGCCGGTGCACCAAAACTAGGCGCTTCTGCAAGGCGAACATTACGTGGGATAACCGTACGATAAACTTGTTCGCCAAAATGGCGTTTTAACTGTTCTGAAACATCGTTAGCCAGACGATTACGGGGATCATACATGGTTCGTAATACGCCTTCTATTTTTAATTGTGGATTCACCACCGAAGCCAGCTTTTGAATGGTATCCATTAGTGCGGTCAACCCTTCCAACGCATAATATTCACATTGCATCGGTACCAGCACTGAATCAGCAGCGGCTAATGCATTAACGGTAAGCTGGTTAAGCGAAGGGGGGCAGTCAATAAATATAAAATCGTAATACTGTATAACTGGCTTAAGCGCATTACGCAGTCTCACTTCACGGGCAAAAAGCTCCATTAATTTTATCTCTGCTGCCGTAACGTCGCCGTTGGCAGGGATAAGATCGTATTTTCCTGCTGTCTTTTCGAGAATCACCTCTTTAACGGGTTTATCTTCGACGAGTAATTCATAGCATGTTGCTTCAACATCATATTTATCTATCCCGCTGCCCATGGTTGCATTACCCTGCGGGTCGAGATCGATTAACAGCACTTTGCGTTTAGTCGCCGCCATAGAAGCCGCCACGTTTACCGCAGTGGTTGTTTTACCCACACCACCTTTCTGATTCGCAATTGCTATTACTTTTGCCACTAAGCACCTTGTTACTTGTTACTTGTTAACTGTTACTTATTATTTGTTTTTTTAATGGTGACTAAATGACGCTCACCGATCAAATCGGGGACAGACAGCTCGGTAACTGACTCTATGTGATAGTAATCACTCACTTCATCAATTTCTTGCTGCGGATACTGTCCTTTCAACGCCAAAAATCTACCATCAAAATCTACCAGATGCTGGCACCAGTGCAACATATCTTTTAATGAGGCGAAGGCGCGACTCATCACAATATCGTACAAAACCTCAGGTTGATGGGCTTCTACACGACTGTGAACAGGATAAATATTTTTCAGGTGGCACTCATGGGCGACCTGCTTCATGAAACGTACGCGTTTACCTAAACTATCCAACAAATCAAATTCGATGTGTGGTAGCACTATAGCCAGAGGGATACCCGGCAATCCGGGGCCGGTACCTACATCAATCACGCGTTTACCACGAATAAAGGGCATTACGCTCAGTGAGTCGAGAATATGCTTTTGCAGCATTTGCTTGGGGTCACGAACGGACGTCAGGTTATAAGCCTGGTTCCACTTAACCAACATCGCCAAAAAATTTAGTAAGGTTTGCTGTTGCTCTTCGCTAATAGCAAAACCCAGCCTGTCTATACCTAACGCCAGTTCCTTCGCTAACTCTATCCGATCAAAATTCGCTGTCACGCTGATTGACGCTCCTGCTTACGCATTAAACCATGTTTTTTTAGATAAACCAGTAACAATGATATCGCAGCCGGCGTGATCCCTGAAATTCTGGAAGCCTTACCAATAGTTTCAGGTCTAGCATCAGTCAGTTTTGCAATGACTTCGTTGGATAAGCCTGAAATCTGACTATAGTCAAAGTCCTGAGGCAACAACGTATTCTCATGTCGTTGTGCTTTCGCAATTTCATCCATTTGACGGGCAATATAACCAGCGTACTTGATTTGGATTTCAACCTGCTCAGCCGCTTTTGGACAACTCAAACCAGGACCGATCCCGTCTATTGCCATTAACGCCGAATACGTCATCTCGGGACGTCTAATCAATTCTTCAAGGGAATGTTCTCGGCTGACTGGATTTTTAAGCGTGTCATTAAGCGCCGATACCGCCGCATGGCCCGGATGTATCCACTGACCTCTTAAGCGTTGCATTTCCTGCTCGACTAATTCCACTTTTTGGTTGAACGCCTGCCAGCGCGCATCATCAATCAAGCCTAGTTCACGACCAAGCGCGGTTAACCGCATATCGGCATTATCTTCACGCAACAATAAACGGTATTCAGCGCGACTGGTGAACATACGATACGGTTCTTTGGTTCCCATGGTTGCCAGATCATCGATCAACACTCCCATGTACGCCTGATCTCTGCGCAAAATAAATGGATCTTTTTGTTGTACTTGCAAAGCGGCATTCACACCAGCTACTAACCCCTGTGCACCTGCTTCCTCGTAGCCTGTGGTACCGTTTATCTGGCCGGCGAAGTACAAACCACTGATAAATTTGGTTTCCAGGGTTTGTTTCAGATCTCTGGGATCGAAAAAATCATATTCAATAGCATACCCAGGACGAACGATATGGGCATTTTCGAACCCTTTGATTGATCGTACCAATGCCATTTGCACGTCGAACGGAAGGCTAGTTGAGATCCCGTTAGGGTACACTTCCATGCTATTGAGTCCTTCAGGCTCAACAAATATCTGATGCGAATTTTTATCGGCAAAACGCATTATTTTGTCTTCAATGCTGGGACAGTACCTAGGGCCTACGCCCTCTATCACACCGGTATACATTGGAGAACGATCTAATCCACTGCGAATAATTTCATGGGTTTTTTCGTTAGTATGGGTGATATAACAGGGGATCTGGGTAGGATGCATTTCACGCGATCCCATGAACGAAAACACTGGAGTAGGGGTATCCCCTGGTTGCTCCTGCATAACGGAAAAATCCAGGCTTCGTGCATCTAATCTGGCCGGTGTGCCGGTTTTCAGCCTGTCTACTCTGAAAGGCATTGCGCGTAAACGATCCGCTAACGCTATTGCAGGCGGATCGCCAGCACGCCCACCGCGATAATTTTCCAGGCCAATATGGATAGTTCCCCCAAGAAACGTTCCGACAGTTAGCACTACAGACTTTGCTTTAAATTTAAGGCCCATCTGAGTAACTACACCTGTGACTTGATCATTTTCAATAATGAGATCATCACAACTTTGCTGGAATAACGTCAGGTTAGGCTGTTGCTCGACCATGTTGCGAACGGCATTACGATATAACGTGCGATCGGCCTGAGCCCGAGTTGCACGAACGGCTGGACCTTTACTTGAATTTAACGTGCGAAATTGGATCCCGCCCTGATCAATTGCCAACGCCATGGTTCCACCAAGTGCATCAATTTCTTTGACCAGATGACCCTTACCGATTCCACCTATCGCCGGATTACAGGACATTTGGCCTATCGTTTCGATATTATGGGTAAGCAATAAAGTCTGCATGCCCATTCGTGCAGCAGCCATTGCAGCTTCAGTGCCTGCATGACCTCCGCCAACTACTATGACATCAAACTCTTGTTGGTAAAACATGTTGTAACCTCGCTTACCAGAATGCTAAAGACGATCCCTGAAAAATGGGGCGCGTATTTTAGCGAAGTATTGGCATAAAGAAAACGGTTAAATTTTCTTCAATTAGGACTTTTTTGTGAAAAAGGATCGGCGCTTATTATATCTAAGATCTGTTTAGATCTTTTATATTTATTACTATTAAGCAACGTCTTTTCTGTTGATAAGCCACTTTTAGTTTATGAAATCATTAGTTTACGCGATGAATAAGATCTGATCTGGCTAAGGTTAAGTACCACTTGATCTTGTTGATAAGTGGCCTGCTTATCCACAATCGGAAAAGTTAAAAAAGTTGTTCTTTACTAGATCAAAGCTTGTACACAGCGTTCTGGGGGATCTTATACACACCCCTGATCTAGTTGTGATCCCATTGGGGATAAGTTGTAGAAATGATCGGGCGATCGCGCAGCGCGCCTTCATTAATTGCGGATCACCCTGTGTACAGATAGTTATCCAATGGCTACCGTTTTTCTATTCGAATATTTCCACCGGAAGTATGCAAATTGAGTTGTGGTCCTCCGCCATTTACTTTGCCTTCAACTGAACGTTTCTTGACGCGACCCTCGACTGTAAACTCGCTTTTAACCTTTCCACCGCTGGTCGATGCATCTAAATCCATTCTGACGTCTGCGGGCAAGGTAGCCAGTATTGAACCGCCTGAGGTATTTAACGTTGCATCCTCAGTAAATTGCTTAGCGAAGGATACGTTGATACTGCCCCCTGATGTGTGGGCGTCAATTTCGCCTTTTATATCTTCGGTTCTTATTGAACCTCCTGAGGTATGAAGATTGATATCCCCTGTGACAGAAGCGACTTCAATAGAGCCACCTGACGTACGGGCATCGATATTGCCGGTAAGATCATCGACGATCTCAATTTTCCCACCCGCAGTATTGAGATCGAGATTATAATTTTCAGGCACCGTGATGCGATAAGCAATGCGCGTTCGGCTCCAGCCATGTCGATTTTCGCGTTCACCACGGACCTTCAAGCCATCGCTACGCTCATTAAACGTAACCATGAACTCTTCTTCATCTTCACCGTCTATTTCAACGTAAAATTCGATTGAGTCATCATTATGGGTTTTAATTTCAAGGCTGCCTTGCTCGGTTTTTACATACAGGGTGTCGCCAGGGGTGGCTTCAAATTCTCTTTCAATGACCTTTGCTTGCGCCAGTGGCGCGATAAGTAGCAAGGGTAAATAAACCGTAGAGAGTTTCTTGGCAAGTGCGAAATTTAGCATGCGTAACATTCCTTTAGTTAGTGGACTAAAGTTATGTCGCAGTTTAACCAATAAAGGTTTAAATTGGAGTAGCCCTATCTTACCTGGTTAGGTTGGTAGGCGGGTTTTTGGGTAGACTGCTCAGTTTCATCGGTGGTCAAGCCTTTACGCCGGCTGGGACCTGCAAATCGCACCTTATAGGTATCATATTCTTTAATCGACTCAAAACAATAGCGGCCTAATGCCATCTCAAGCTCAGCCAGGTTGTGGTTGGTTATCAGAATACAATTCTTTTTATTAACCAGACGCTGACGTAATAAGTTGCCTAGCCAGCTTTGCGTGTTCTTCTTCAACATGGTTTCGTTGACGCAGACTTCATCAAGGATCAGTAAATCCACCTCGAGTAATTCCTGATAAGCTTCACGAAACTTTTGTCCCACATTATCCTGGGCGCCAAAGTCGTACGACGAGTAGCGTAATTCTAACAGCGTTGATAGCTGGCGGTAGAGAACTGTGATTTCGTACTGATCAATTAACTGGTGAGCAATCGCACCGGCAATATGTGATTTTCCGCGACCATAATCACCGTAAAAAATCATCATATGGGAACCGGCATTGCGCCAATTAATATCTTCGTGAGCAGCGATAAATGAATGCGCAATACTCACCGCTTCAATCACATCATCACTGTCTTCCACTAAAGTGGCAAAGGTCCACTTGGGATTTAAGTCAGAGCGCCCGTGCAAGGTCGAAATTCGATGGTTCTTACTAACCTGTTGCGCTTGTTTTACTTCTGCATTCGCCTGCTCTTCATATTGCTTGCGAAGCGTTTTGTAATCTATGTAATCTTTTTGATTATCAGCTGATTTGCCTAGTGCTTTAGCCAGTCCATCAATTTTGTCTTTAAGCGATTGCATAGTGTTAGCGTCTTATTTGGTTACTGTTTTCGAGGATATTTTTCGACAAGCTTGCGTGTATTATCATCTGCTTCTAAAGAAGGTGCAACTTCTGTATTGGTTGTCGACCTTGCTAGCTGGCTAAATTCCCCTCGTCCCAATCGTTTATTGCGCAATGAATAGGCAAATTTCTGCGTCCACTGGAAGTGACTGAGTACGGTGGCAGGACGACCCAACCAGTACGCAATAAACTCATTAATATCATCCTGGTCATACGCTTTGTTGGTCAACCCCAGCAATGCAGCCATTTCCTCAAACAAGGCTTCATCAGGCTTCCATTTCATATTGATGGATTGGTGCTGGCGATGCAGATGGGTGAACGAGTCATGTTTTGCCTGAATCAAAGGCAAAAGTATCACTTTTCCATTTAATGAAGATTCGAATGTGAGCGAAGATGGCAGGGCGATTAAGCCTACTTGTTCAAGTGTTTTAAGCAGGCTGTTTAGTTGACGTCCTCGTTTGAAAGGTTGCTCAGGATCATCTGCGTTTACTAATGTCAGTAAAAACTTATAATTTAAAGGCTCTGAAGCTGCGGTAGTGGTGTTGGCAGTGGGGCGTAAGCCAATACAGTAAAGAACCCTGGCGGCATTTGCCAACGGACTGCAAAGGGCGTGGTACTCAGCTTCGGTAAACATCAGGTTATGCCAGTTGCGTGTTGGTTTGAGTCTCAAACCATGCGACTGCCTCATCTTCCGGGATTGGGTGGGAGAGTACATCAATATGCAAAGGTGTAGCTAAAATGGTAGCACCTGCTTGTTTTAACAGTGTTTCCATGGTTTTCGCGGCAAAACAATAGGTATCGTAACTACTATCGCCTAAGCCTATAACGTACGCTTTTACATTGGTTAAATCAGCACGTTGTAGCTGTTCTGCAAAAGGTTGTATATTGTCAGGCAGGTCACCTGCACCATGGGTTGATGTACAAATTATCCAGGTCGCATCCGGGCTGATTTCAGCTAAATCAGGAGCTAGATGAATATCAGCAGTGTTATTTTGTTTAGCAATAAGCTCAGCTAATGCATCCGCTACATATTCAGATGCACCAAGAACTGAACCCACTATTATTGCGTAATTTGACATCTTATTTACCAATACAAAATGATGAAAATATGCGGCCAAGAAGGTCGTCAGACGTGAATTCACCGGTGATTTCGGTTAATTCCTGATGGGCCAATCGTAATTCTTCTGCTAAAAGTTCACCCGCCATATGTTGAGACAACTGCAATTGTCCGGTTTCTACATGGGCGAGTGCGTTAGACAATGCTTCTAAATGACGTCGTCGGGCAATAAACTTTCCTTCCGTGGTGGTGTCCAGTCCCATTGTTTTTGCTAAATGTTGAGTAAGTATACTGACACCGTCACCAGTATTAGCAGATAATCGGATCACACTGGTGTGATTATGCTCTGATGACAGGGTTTCAAGCCCTACTGCTTCACCGGATAAATCCGCCTTATTTCTTATCACTGTAACAGGAACGCTATCTGGAAGTCGTTGCATAAAATCTGGCCAGATCTTATAGGGGTTAATTTCTTCCGATTCGGTGCTATCTACCACAAACAGAACCCGATCTGCTTCAGTTATTGCTTGCCAGGCGCGTTCAATACCAATGAGTTCAACCTTATCGGTACTTTCTCGTAAACCGGCTGTATCTATTATGTGGACAGGCATACCCTCTATGTCGATATGTTCTTTAAGAACATCACGGGTAGTTCCAGCAATATCAGTAACGATTGCACTTTCGCGACCAGCTAACGCGTTCAATAAACTGGATTTACCTGCATTAGGACGTCCAGCTATAACGACATGCATACCTTCACGTAACAATGAGCCTTGTTTTGCCTGATGCTGAACCTGCTTGAGTTGTTCAAGTATTGAACTAAGGTCGTTAGCCACCTTTCCATCAGAAAGAAAATCAATTTCTTCGTCAGGGAAGTCGATTGCCGCTTCTACGTACATTCTTAACTGGATGACTTGTTCTGCCAGTAAATTGATTTGTTGTGAAAACTCACCTTGTAGGGAACGCAATGCACTTCTTGCAGCCTGCTTTGAACTGGCATCAATAAGATCTGCAATCGCTTCTGCCTGGGCTAAATCCAGTTTGTCATTTAAGAATGCCTGTTCACTAAATTCTCCAGGTCTGGCCAAACGCAAACCCGGCACCTGCAACACTGCATCGATCAGCATATCCATCACTACCTGACCACCATGGCCTTGCAGCTCCAGTACATCTTCACCGGTGAACGAATTGGGTCCGGCGAAAAAAAGCGCAATACCCTGGTCGATGACAGCACCGTGTTGGTCGTAGAAAGGGCAGTAGGAAGCAAGTCGCGGCTTTAGTGGTGATTGGATGATGGTTTCACACACGGCTTTCGCCCTGGGACCTGATACACGAACAATGCCTACACCCCCACGTCCAGGGGCAGTTGCTTGGGCGACAATGGTTTCGTGTGCAGGAAATTCCACTTAACTTAATCTCTGAAATTAGTGTATTGAAAAGGCTGGCCTAAATCGGACTGCTTTACTAATGCTATCGCTTCTTGCAAGTCATCACGTTTTTTGCCTGTTACACGTAATTGATCACCCTGGATAGAGGCTTGTACCTTTAATTTTGCATCTTTCATCAGTTTGACAATTTTCTTTGCAACCGGTTGCTCAATACCTTCTTTGAAAGCGATGGTTTGATAAAAGTTTTTGCCGCGATGGTCAAAATCTTTAACATCCATAGCGGAAGTATCTAAATTACGTTTAGCACAAGCAGTACGAAACATTGATTCCATTTGTTGTAATTGGAATTCTGCCTCAGCCTGCATTTTTACTGTTTTATCTTTGTATTCGAAACTGGCATCTACACCGCGAAAGTCGAATCGTGTCGATAATTCCCTGTTCGCATTCTCAGTCGCATTGCGTACTTCTTCCATGTTGATTTCTGAAACAATATCAAATGATGGCATTGGTTTTCCTCTTACTTTATCAAAACAGCCCTTAAAGGGCTGTTTGAATTGTCTTTTTATTTCGTTTGTATTCCGCGTTTTTCCATTGAGGCGTAAATAATTTTAGCCTGAATAAGCGTGATGACGTTACTGACTAACCAGTAAAGTACCAATCCTGCCGGGAACCATAGGAAGAACACGCTCATCATCACTGGCATCCACTGCATGATCTTTTGCTGCATCGGGTCGCTAACAGTGTTCGGTTGCAGTTTCTGCAGTAAATACATGCTGGCACCCGTTAGTATGGGTAATACAAAATAGGGGTCTTTTACTGATAAGTCAGTGATCCAAAGAATGAAGTCTGCATGACGAAGTTCAACACTTTCCATAAACACCCAATACAATGCTAAGAATATCGGCATTTGCAGTAATAGTGGGAAGCAGCCACCCATCGGGTTAACTTTTTCTTTGCGATAGAGATCCATCATACCTTGAGACATCTTCTGGCGGTCATCACCATAACGCTCTTTTAGCTGCTGCATCTTAGGTGCTAAGTTGCGTAATTTAGCCATCGATTCGTACTGCTTTTTGGTCAGCGGGTACATGATCCCCTTAACGATAACGGTGATGAGAATGATGGCCAGTCCCCAGTTACCGACTAAACTATGCAAAATCTGTAGTAATTTGAACAAAGGTTTAGATATCCACCATAACACGCCATAATCAACGGTTAAGTCTAATCCGCGTGCAATAGTCTCCAGCTCGTCTTGATCTTTAGGTCCTAAATATAACTGGCTGGATAAGGTTGCCGACTCTCCACTGGCAACATTCATCGGCTGTCCGGTAAAACCAATAATGGCATATTGGTTACGTAGAAGACGGCTGTATATATTATTGACTTCATCTTGCGGAGGTACCCATGCAGAAACAAAATAGTGTTCTAGCATGCCGACCCAGCCACCCTGGGTGGTTTCACGCAAATTTTTATCTTCGATATCGTCAAACGTGTACTTGTCATACCGTTCGTCTTCGGTGGAATAAGCCGCACCTCTGTACGTAGGCATAAAGACATTGCCGTCTGAATCCGCAACGACTTGCTTTAACTGCGCGTATTGTTGAAAATTTGCTGTCTGTTGGCTGTTATTTTGAATAACGTACTGTACTTTAAAGTCGTGCTTTCCTCGGCTGAAAATAAGTGATTTCGTCACTTCTATCCCTTTGGAATTGCGCCATGTGAGAGGTACTTCAAGGGTATCTCCTTCCAGGGTATAGCTTTGTTGAGGGACACTGTATCTGGGTCTACCCTGTGGGCTTCCGTCTGGACCATTGGCTCCAACTAATCCACTTTGTGCGATGTATAGCTGCTCATTGTTTCTTAACAGACTATAAGGTTGCGAAGAACCTTGTTTGACGGGAAACTGTTTTAAATCGGCATAAACTACATCGCCACCGACTAAATCTACTTTAAGGTCGAGGGTATCCGTAGTCACAGATATTAAACGCGATGCAGTGCCATTCGCGGTTGATGGTGATTGATCAGCTGTTTGTGTGGAAGATACGGGAACATCCTCACCCGACTTCGGGGGCGTGTCAGCTGAAGCTACCCCTTCGTTTGGGGATGATACTGATTGTTCCGTGCCTACCGGCTCAACTGGCTTAGGTCCATAATCTACATGCCACTGCTGCCATAGCAGAAAACTGACAAGCGCCAGGCCAATTACCAGAAAACTACGTTGCGATTCCATAGAGGTCTCTTTACTTTATAGGTTTGTTGTTTTGTTTGTTTGGGACCGGATCAAATCCACCGGCGTGCAAAGGATGGCATTTTAATATGCGTTTAACCGATAACCAACCGCCAATTACTAATCCGTGTGATTTTAATGCGTCAATAGCGTATTGCGAACAGGTCGGATGAAACCTGCAACGCTGGCCAATCATAGGCGAAATCAGTAGCTTATACCCCCAAATAAGTAACAAGGGAATGGCTATTGCGATTCTACGCAACGCTTGATTAACTTTTGCCATTGCTTTTCCAAAGTTTTAAATATCTCTTCGTTGCTGAGTCTGTCAGCGCCTGACTTACCGACTACAATAATATCTATTGCAGGTAGCTGATGGGCCTTGTGGCGGAAGCTCTCGCGTATTAAACGTTTTAATCTGTTACGATCGTGGGCTTTCTTTATACGCTTTTTAGATAATGTGATGCCAAGCCTGGGTTTTTCAAGCTGATTATGTCGGGCAAGTAAGGTAAAAGCAGGAGATACGGCTGGAATAGCCTGATTAAAAACGCGGGTAAAGTGGGAGGGAGTTAGTAATCGTAACTCCCTAGAAAACTGATTTTCGCCCACTTTGGCAACTAACCATTAAGCTGAAAGGCGAGCACGGCCCTTAGCACGGCGAGCTGCAAGTACTTTACGACCATTTTTGGTCGCCATACGAGCACGGAAACCGTGTGAACGCTTACGCTTTAGATTGCTCGGTTGAAATGTTCTTTTCATGACCAAAGTCTCACAAACAAAATTAAAATTAGGCAGATTTCTAAATAATTAGTGTCAATAAACACTGTTATTTTTTACTACCCTTCCAAAAGGACGCTGAATTCTAGAGATCTAAAGCGGTGCTGTCAATCTTAACCAGTATAAAAAAGCGAAAATAATCATTTAAACTTGGTTAATTGATGTACCAAATTCAAACCGCCAACAATTCGATGTGTATAAGTAAAAAAAATATATTG
>CAZROH010000081.1:0-12441 GCA_964601635.1 uncultured Alteromonas sp.
TTAATGGTTTAGGAGGGATACCCTCGGCAGCACGCTCTTCAACGTGTTTGCGATAGTCTTCTAACACGATTTCTTCCTCATGGTTAATCCTGTGTTGTGTCGGTCTTGATACAGGAATTCAATAAAACGGCGGAATTATAGCGGGTTATCCGCCAAAGTTAAATTTCAATCCGGTTAACGCTTGTTATAGCCGCCATTCAGCATATGTATTGCTCAATTTGCAATCAATCTACCTGGCAGTGTTGGTTAATTTTAGTAACTGTGCATTCGGACCATCGGTTAACACGACGATGGAACCATCCTGGCCGATTTTCACGTCCCGCAATCGCATATCCAGTTGTTTGAATATTTTTTTCGACGTCGGAGGACTCACATCGATATCGACAATAAACAGAGACTGCGCTTTCAGCGCGGTTACCAGCAATTTTCCTTCAAACTCCAAAAACTCATCGCCCCGGTAGATTGCCATGCCTGAAGGTGCAATGGAGGGTGTCCAATTAATTGTGGGTTGTTCCATGCCTGGGTATTGCTCAAAGGGAGAAATGTGCGCGCCTGAGTAATCCATACCAAATGTGATAACCGGCCAGCCATAATTTTTGCCCGCGGATAGAATATTAATTTCATCCCCCCCGGCAGGTCCATGCTCATGTTCGATAATACGGTCGGTTTTATCATCAAAAATTAACCCCTGTGGATTTCGATGTCCGATTGAAAAAACAAAAGGAGAAGCTGGAAAGGGCGGATTTTGCGGTGGTGTGCCATCTTCACGAAAACGCAACGTCTTACCCAGCATGCTTTCTTTGACCTGGGCTGCTTCCCGATAATCGAAGCCATCCCCTGACGTCACTAACCAGGTACCATCGGGTAACGAAAGTAGCCGTCCGCCATAATGCACAGGGGTATCTTTGTCAGGGCTCACTTTAAGTATGATGTTGAGGTCAGACAACACGTTGTTTTCAAACTTTGCCTGCGCTACGACGAGCCTGTTGGCTTCTTCACTGCCCTGACTAAACGTCAGCAGGACAGTTCCTGACAGAGCATAGTCCTGTGCAAGTGCAAAATCCAGCAGTCCCCCCTGGCTTTCAGCATATAAGCCTGGCAGATTAAGTTCGATTTTATCCTGGCTACCATCGGCCCCCACTTTAACAAGCTGACCGCCACGCAACGTGACCACCCACCCGCCGTCGGGCATCTCGACCATGGTCCAGGGGCGATGAAGTTTATCTGCCATTGGCGTTATTTTTACCACTGACTCTGCGGCAGATAGCCCACTAACATAGCTACTGGCTAATAAAAAGACGTGAAGAAAGAAGTTGACCGGCCGATTAAATCTCATTGGTACCTTCGTAAAAGCTTGTTATGGCGTTAACACCGTGAAATGATAGGGTTATTATCACCTATCACCCGGTTTGATGAAACTTGATATGACCTATTGTATTCAATTCTTTAAAGCCTGGATCATTGCATCATTGATTGCTTTTACGCTGGCATCAGTGTTACACACACAAATGGTGCTACTAGGCTTAGTAAATATTGATATAACTATAGGCGTGTCTGCTTGGTTAAGCACGACTTTTCAGGATATTTGGGGCTTATTCCCTACTTATGCCCCGGTAATTGCGTTAGCCCTTTTTCTGGCGATGCTAGTCGTCGTTTTTTTCACAAAACTGATCCCCATTCCTAAGTTACTGGGGTTTATCGGTGGTGCGACCGCTATGCTGACGGTGCTCATTTCAATGCAACCCATTATGGATATCACGTTAATTGCAGGTGCAAGAGAGCCCCTGGGTTTCGCACTTCAATGCTTGGCAGGGGCGATTGGCGGGTGGGTCTTCGCGAAAATATTCTATCGTTAAGTCGATAACTCTACCGCCAGTTTATTCTGCATATCTTTTTCTGACTCCACAAACTGGCTCCATTGTTTAGCCATGGTGCGGCTTGAGGGATGTTTCTCTGCTTCCGCAAGCTGATTCAGTGCTTTGGCGTAAGCGTGTTGATTGTAAAGCGCCATCCCTTTAATTAAATGCGCCAAGCCAGGATTTCTTAACTCACCTTTATGCAATGCGCGATCAGCCGCTTGCAAGGCGTCCTCCCACCTCCTCGCATTTAACATGATTTGTGCAACCTGCGCATCCAGCTCACCATCGTCACTGAGTTCGGCTGCCGCCATGAGGACGGGAATGGCTTTTTCCTGCTCCTGAGCCAGGGTCCAGCTCTGGCCAAGAAATTTTAAATTACGTAAATTACGCTCAAGCACGCCCTCGTCCAACGCTTTCTCCATCAATAGGGCGCCCTTGTAAGGTACACGATGATAGTAATAAAGCTGAGCTAAATTGAAAATATCACCTGCAGAGTTAACGAACCCGCGCTGATATGCCGCTTCCATCACTGCCAGCTGCTTTTTATCTTCACCCAGTTCACCGTACATACCAGCAAGCTGGAGCCAATACTGCGGCTGGTCGTAGAGCTTGATCAATTTCTCCAGCACCTCTTTCACTTTGCGTGGCTGCTTTAATTCATAAAACACCGCGCGCTGCAGAATCAACCAGTTTTCGTCAGGGTTCATGCCCTGGCCTTCCTGGTCAGCAATGGCCGCCGCAACGCTGCGTGCCGCCTGGGTATATTGCTTGTTCTGATAATAAGCTTGTGCTTTTAACACGTTATTCTTAGGCGGAATTTTTCCCGTATTTAACGACTCCCACCGTTGCAAAAAGGTGATGGCCTGATCATAATTACCTTGCATCAAATGCAGTTGGGCCAGACTGAAAAGCGTGGTCATTTCGAACTTTTCGGGGATCGGCTGTTGCTCTACTACCAATGCGAATGACTCGAGCGCCTTGTCATATTGCTCATGATTGTAATAAACAAAGCCATAGAAGTTATACATCATGGCGCGCTCATAGCTGTTCATCGAGTCAGACTTGGCCTTTACCTCATCCAGAATTTGGATGGCTTCAGCCACACCCGCCTCATCTGCCGCACTTTGCGCTCTTGCGAGTTGCTCATAGACTTTGGCGCGTAAGGTCGGCACCCGGCGTGTCTTTTTCTCGCTGGCTTTTACCTCTTCGGCCTGAACCTGGCCTGATTGCGTGGCCAGCGGACTTAATGTCACCAAACTACAAAACAGGACAACAGCTAACAGGTTAACAATATGTCGTTTCATGCTTTTCATCCATCAATTTGAAAGGTAATGCGATTTTGCACACCTGACACCTCGGTCGCGTCTCCATTCACTACACGAGGCTTGTATTTAAATTTCATCGCAGCATCGATTGCCGCCTGTTCGAAAATTCCTTCCGGGTTGGCTTCTATGACGTGTGGATCGCGGATTGCCCCCTGCTTAGTCACAGTAAATTCCACAATAACAAAGCCTTCGATTCCGCGTTGCAGGGCGCGGCGGGGATACACCGGCTGAACTTTAACAATGGGCAGGTATTCGCCATCGCCAGACTCCAACGCCAAGCCACCATCAAGGGAGAGTTCACCTGTGATTTCAGTGCTGAAATCCATGGCAACACCTTCGGCATTTGGCGAGGCTGAATCCATTTGTGGCTGCTCCATTTGCGGTGGGGGCTGCTTGGGTTTGGGCGGCTTTTTAGGTTTACGCTCCTTCTGTTCAACTTTTTCTTCCTGTTTTACCCGCACGAAATCAAGCACGCTCCCTTTTGGCGGCTCAGTTAACGCACTACCGCCCATTTTAATCAGCGACTGCATCAGGAAGAACAGGCCCAGCGTAATAGCCAGAGAAATAACGAATGCTAAAACAAAGCGTGGCATACCAATCACTCTTCTGCTGCAATGGAAACGTCATACACGCCAGCCGCACGAGAAGCATCCATCACTTTAATCAGTGTTTCCGTAGTTGCTTTTTTATCAGCCTGGATAACCACCGAGCCTTGCGGATTCTCGGCGAAAAGGCGTTCAATGTTGGCCTGAACCGCACGAGCATCTACTTGACGCTTGTTGATCCAGATTTCACCTTTATCTGATATGGCGACAAGGATATTAGCGCGGTCTTTTTTCACGGCTGTGGCAGCCTCTGGACGATTGACATCAATGCCCGCCTCTTTTACAAAAGAGGCGGTAACGATGAAAAATATCAACATAATAAACACCACATCCAACATGGGCGTCATATCAATTGTGGCTTCTTCTTCATCTACCAGATTTTGAAAATGCTGTTTCATAATACTTCTCGAACCTTGTGAACACTGTTTAAGCGTTACGTTGAATGATCAGCGCATCTTCAAGATGCGTACGTTCTGTTTTGGCCATACGTTTGAGCCAGGTTGCGGCAAACACACCTGATAAGGCCCCCACCATTCCGGCCATAGTCGGGATGGTTGCCTTTGACACACCCGACGCCATTGATCGGGCATTGCCTGAACCGGATATCGCCATCACATCAAACACTTCAATCATGCCTGTCACTGTGCCCATCAAACCTAATAATGGGCATAAGGCCACCAACGCCTGAATAATGGGTATACTGCCATTAAGCTGAATCGATATTGACGAAATGACCTTGTGGCGGATTTGTTCTGCATACCAAGAAGAACGGTCAATACGCGATTGCCACATTATCACTGCGTGCCTTTTGGCTTGCTTATGCCAAATAAGCAGATACATGGTACGCTCAAGAATTAAAAGCCACATAACGAATATCAGCAGACCAATGACCAGCAGAACCTGGCCACCTGTCTCGGTGAAATCGCGAATTGCTTCAAAGAACTCGACCATCACTTAGCTCCGCTCAGCGCGCTCTGCAATCACACCTGAAGCCTGTTCCTGCAGGATATAAACAATGTTTTTGCTACGTGTGTTAAGCATGGCGTAAAGCAGCGTCATGGGGATAGCAACCACCAGACCGAGTACCGTGGTCACCAATGCCGTTGAGATACCACCGGCCATTAATTTAGGGTCGCCGGTACCAAATAAGGTAATCGCCTGGAAGGTATTGATCATACCGGTCACCGTACCTAGCAGCCCCATTAATGGCGCAACAACGGAGATGATTTTGATAATCGTCAGGTTGCGACTTAACTTAGGTACTTCACCTAAAATGGCTTCAGTTAAGTGAAGCTCAAGGGCTTCAGTATCGGCGTCAGGATGCTTTTCTCGAACTTTCAGGACCCGACCAAGCGGATTGTTTTCTTTAATTTCGACGGACTTAAGCTGTTTGTTGACTTTGGTTTTAGTGACTGTCAGTGATACCAGGCGCCACACTGCCAGTGCTAAGCCAAGTGCACCGACAATAAGGATGATATAACCAACAGGCCCACCCTGTTCAACACGCTCTTGCAAGTTTGGCGCTTGCACGAGTAACCCCAAAATCGAACCGCCTGTTGGATCCAAACCAAATTCAACCAATTCACCCGAGGAGTTTTGCAACGCTAACGCAGAATCACCAAAGCGGTCAGCGGGTTGACGAACCAGTTCCGCTACCGTACCCGTCACCCCATTAAAGTCCAGGTACTGGCCATCTGAAACCAACGCAAAGGGTCCTACTCTGACCACTTCCTTATTGACTTTTTCGCCTCCCGCTTCCACCACGTCGGTAGTAAATTTAGTGACTTTTCCTGCTTCAGTCATTTCACGCTGAATTTCAAACCAGACACGCTCGATTTCTTCGATTGACGCAAGCTTTGAACTTTTCCCCATTTCCTGGGCCATCTTATCCAGAAACGTCGCGCGGCCAGGAATTTGCGCAGAAATCGATGAATTATAAAATTTGTTTTTGGTATCACCTGCCACTTGCTGAAGTACACCAAATAACTCTTTAAGCGAGCCCAGACGGGTATCAAGGGCACCATTTAAATCGGCAATCTGAAACTCGTTTTGTTCAAAGCGCGTTTCAAACTGTTCGGATTGTTTCAGTAATTCGTCGCGACGTTTACGTGCATCGGCAAGAATTTGGTCTTGTTCGGCCCGTTTTTGTATGAATGCTTGCTCACGCTCTTTGTTTTGCTGAGATTGCGCGAACTGACCTTCTTCAAGTTGTTGTAGCAGTGTATCCAAATCCACTGCACGATCAGACTGCGCCATCACGTTCAGGCTCACTGCCGTGAATGCAATTGTCATTAATTTAATCAGTTTCATGTTTTCGACCTCTTAATCCGTAATGGCAACAGGCAGCATTAATAAGTCAGGCGCCAATTGTTTTTTAGCCATACGTAAGCCTTTGGTGATTTGTGTGCGATAGCTGCTATCAAGGCTTTCCCATTGACCACTTTGCTTATTCCAGACCCCTTGCTGGCTTGCGTCACGGGTTTGATAGACAAGCGCAGTGCGTCCGAGCCGTAAAAATTCGACATCGCGTTCCTGACCGTCAATTTTGTGAATGCCGGTGTATGCTTCCATGGTTCGTCCGTAGTCCATTTCTACCTGGTAAGCTTCCATAACGCGGCGGAACTTTTCTGAGGTCGCCACGTCAGCTCGATCCATCATGGCTTTTAAGTCGGCGATACGCTTACTGCGCTCTTCGGCTAAAAAAGGCATGTCCAGCTCAACGAACTGTTCCAACCCATCTATCATCCGGATCATCAAGGGAGTAATTTGGCGCTCTATCACCGATACTTCATCAATAGCTGCATTAATATCAGCTATTTCCTGATGCTGGCTTTTGAGCTGTTTGTTAAGCTGAGCGTTATACACCTCCAGCCCCTCAATTTCTTTATTAAGGGTTTTGAACTGCTGAAGCTTGTTGTCTATTTGACTGGTGATGTCATCAATCTTCTTCTGCGACGTCGCAGCAGACCGATTAATTTTGGCGGCCTTATCGACTACCGGCTTTAATTCTTCGTTGCTTTGCGCTAGCGCTGTCGAAGTGATCATGACACCCGCCACCAGCAGCGAATTGAAACGCTTCATACCCTCACACCTTCTTGCTGAAAAATCGGTTGATCCGACAATTTAATTTCTGCGCGTAGGATAGGCGGTTTGTATGACATTATTATGACGGCATTGTCATAAATTTATTGACAAAATGTCATAAAAAAACGGGGCGAATGCCCCGTTTATGTATTGCTGGTTTATTGCTTTTTAAAACTTATATGTCGCCTTGGCATACATAAAGCGTCCTTGACCACTGTGGGTTGAATTCACATATCCCATGAAGTCATGGTGGCTGTATGGCGGCTCCTCATTAAACAGGTTTGTCGCACCTAATGTTAATGTGGTGTTTTCAATTCCAGTGAAGTTCACCGTCGCATCTACAGTAATAAATGAATCCACCGTTTTATCGCCGAATCCAGCGTCAGCACTCCCATCGAACTCGCCGATGTAGTTCAGAGCAAGTGATGCGGACCATACTTCCATCATCCAGTCAGTAGACAGTGTATAGCGCAGCTCTGGTTGCTCGAACTCGCCTTCCTGTAAATACAAGCGTTTACCACCGTCTGCGTTTGGTCTGAACTCTTCATACTTTAAGACATAATTCATTACGTAACCAAACCGGAATTCGCCTACGCCGGTTTCGAGTAAGTAACTTAAATCCAAATCAAGTCCAGAGGTTTCCAAATCCCCTAAGTTCTGGAAAGAATCGAAAATTCTTACCACTTCACCCGGGTCACCACTGATACCCGTCGGGATCCGTTCAACCACTGATGGATCCGTACCAAAGGTACTGAATACAAATTGCGTATCGGAGGTAATGATATTTTCAATATCATAAGAATAGTAATCCAGCGAGAAGTCCAGGTCGTCGGTGATTTCATAAATGAAACCAAAATTATAACTGGTTGATTCTTCTGGACCTAAGTCAGGGTTACCTTCGAATACTGCGGTGTACTCCATGGGGTCACAAGCGAGGCCAACTGCTGCACAACGCGTTGTATCGACCAGGTTAGGTGACTCATCGGTACGCCCCAAGCCAATTTGGTGCAAGGAGGGGGCACGGAATGCGGTTCCGTATGACCCACGTACAGAAAGGTTATCCAGTGGCGTCCATAAGAAAGACACTTTAGGGTCGGTGGTCGTACCGAAATCACTGTAATCTTCGTGACGTACTGCAAGCTGAACCTCTAATTCATCCAACACCGGAATCGCTAATTCAGCGAAAACAGAGGTTGAGTCGCGCTCGCCATTCGCCTGAGTAGCCTCGGTACCAAATACTTCGCCACGCAGGAATTGATCGTCCGGGTTATCAGAGATCTTCTCTTCCCGATATTCGCCCCCCACTGCGAGCATCAAATCACCGCTGCCCATTTGCATCAGCGGCCCGGAAAATACCACATCAAGTGATTTATTGGTGGACTTACCAACCCGGGTTGTTTGGGTTTCGATAAAATCCAACGCAGCTTGTGAATTAGAAGATGGTTCAAAAGGATTCCATAAACCTGAATCAATCGCTTCCTGAGTACGGCGGGAGTTAGGAAACCCATCTACACCGCGTTCCACGGATTCACTCTTGATGTAACTATAGGCTGCTTCCCAGTTCCAGGCACCTAGCTCGCCCTCTAAACCAAAAATAGTGCGGTAGTAATCTGTATCTACCCGTTTTTCACGGTTGCCGATATCCACCGTACGGCGACGCATGGTCAGATCTTGTTGGTAGAAAGGATGCGTCGGCATATCAGCAAACGGATGATTTGGGTTATCACCGTCCATAAATAATTCATTGAAACTTGGGCTACCGGCTCCACGGATAATGGACTTCGAGTTTTGTCCGTTTAACTCCACAAAGGCAGATAAGTCATAATTAATTTCATATTTACCCATGTAGTTAAAGCTGAAGCGCTCAGCATCTGGATACATGGTCATTACAGGCGCATAGTCGTAAGCACAAAGATTAGCGCCGGGAAGCCTGTCTTCGGGTGCGCACACATCGTTACCAAAGGTATCAATAATCCGGTTGGTTGGATCTGCTGCTAACGCGATTGTACCTGGTATACCTGCGGAGCTGCGGAAGTCCACAGCGTCAGGATCATTCGGGCGCAAGGCCGTTTGATTGGCTGAGCGGGAATAATCACGATCACCGTAGAGAATTTCTTCACGATCAAAATAATCAAGAATGAATGTATGACTGGATTTATCAGACTGCGATCCCCACACCATACTCACATTTTGCTCTTCACCGCCACCATCAGCGGTGTCGCCATATTTTGCCGATATCTCTACACCTTCAAAGTCATCTTTCAGGATGACGTTAATTACCCCGGCGATTGCATCAGAGCCATATGTCGCTGACGCGCCGTCTTTTAGGATTTCGACCCGTTTTATGGCTGCCAGGGGAATGTTGTTGATATCGACAAACGCGGTATCAATACCTTTTGCGAAAGGGGAAACAGAGACACGGCGTCCATTTACCAGGATGAGAGTGGAGTCAGCACCCAGGCCCCGTAATGACACACTCGAACCCCCGTTCGCGGTGTCATCACTACTGTTACCCTGCGTCGAAAACGTCCCCTGACCCGAAATAGGCATCTTGGCAAATAAACCAATCAGATCGGTTACGCCGGTATTAGCAATTTCATCCGCATCAAGAGATGTGATTGGGGACGGCCCTTCCATATCAGTTCGTTTGATCATGGAGCCAGTAACTCGAATTTTTTCTATGCTGTCCTCTTCCTGAGCGATTGCTGAAGAAGTGCCCAAAGCAAGATTAACCGCAACTGCACATAACCCTAACTGCACATGTTTGTTGTTTTTCATATGGTTTCCCTATGATTTCCCTAACTTTTATATTAGGTGGTGTTAGATTCTTGACGCCACTGGCACTACGTGGCTGAAATTCTTATATCATACTAAAGTCTAATAATCTCGCTTCTGACGACAAAATATTACTTTTACAACTTATACAAAATTGTACACAAAAGAGAGAGTTAACTTTTTAATGACATGAAAAAGCAGATTACGGTGAAGTATAAGGAGCAACAAGTGGCTAATTGTTACAAGCGGTAACTGTTATCGATAACGCCCGGCGAACCAGGCGCTGATGGAATTAGAACTGGTATTCGTAACTCAACTTGAAGGTGGTGCCAATCGTTCGGCTTCGCACAACAATGTCGTCCTGCGTCACTTCCTGATCATCCCCCAATAAATTACGTATGCGGAATTTTATCGTGCTGTTGAAGTCTGGATAATAAGAGTAAACCAAGTCCAATGAATGGAAAGGTTGCTCAAATGCGTCCTCGCGGCCGTTAATTCCAGAAGCCAGTATACGTTCACCAAAAACGTTATAGACAAGTGATGCAGCATGTTCTCCGTTAGCTGAATCGTAATTCAACTGAAAGTTAGCAACATATTCAGAGTGACCATTTAAGCGTTTTTCAGTGTAGGTTAAGCTACCGGCTTTGGCTGGGTCGACAACCACCTCAGAATCACTCAGAGTGATATTTCCTGAAGTAAAGAAACCATCCGCAAGAAACCCTAAGTCATACAACCACTCCGCTTCGATCCCGTAAAGTTCTGCTTTATCACCGTTGGTGAAGCTGGCGGTATAGGAAGCATCACCTACACGAAGAACGGTTTCGATAGGATTGGTTATGTCCTTATAAAACAGTGACAAGGCCAGGTTATCCCCATTGTCAAAGTACATTTCATAGCGAAGGTCATAATTTTTCAGGTCACTTGAAACCAGCGCAGTACTGCCGACAGTGCGGATGTCAGTGAGCGGGTCAAAATACCCTACCGGAACAACTTCACGCAAGTCAGGACGAACCACAGTCTCACCGTAACCAAACCTTACCTGGTAGTCATCTCCACCGATATAAGTCAGGCTTAATGAACTAAATACATCATCCTGATTAATGGTTCGCTGCTGAATTTTATCCTCAGTAAAAAAGTTATTTAAATCTTCTCCACTAAAAATCAAGCTGGAGGTTTCTAACGCAACCTGCTTAAATTCTTCATAGCGAACACCACCACTTATACGCCAGGTGTTGTCATAAAACACATCAAAGGCAGCGTAGCCGGCATCAGTTTTCTGCGCAGCCAGATAGTCATCTGCTTCCGGTGCTTCAGGTTCATTAAATGCGACTAACACATTTTGGCTGGCAATAAACTGATCAGTCAGATAGCTGGGCAAGTGGAGCAGGTCGTCTTCATTATGGGTGCTGATATCAATGGCTGCACCACTGTTGTTTATGAAGAAACCAGACGTTTTATAATAGCGCGCACGATCAATGAAATCCCAGCCACCTTTTAGTTCAATATCAAACTTTCCGGTGGTGTAAGGCAGTGTGATATTGCCCCCCCAGTTTTTCAGGTGATCATCCATGGTGACGTAATTATATTCAACTTGTCCGTTACCGCCACTGACTATCGTACTGGCGTATTCGTTATTGCTTCCATATCGATTACTGAAATTGTACGTGGCATCCAGTGGAATATCAGTTTCCGCATTCGACTGCGTCCATTGCCAGTCAAAGCCAATTCCCCAATAATCAAGAAAGGTGTGTTGGCCTCGAAATTGGTCGACTTCCAACGTGCGCTCTTCAAACAGGAATGACTGACTGTAATCAGCGATACCGTCGGCAGCAATCGTGATGTTTTGTGACGGGTTTTGGCTGATCGCCACTTCGGACTCGTCATCGTCATCCTGAATATAAATTTTGGTGTAATTAACACTATGAGTGTTCAACTTGTAGCCAGCAGTAAATAGCCCGTTTAACCGTTCGTTCTGGTTAGTGACGGCCGAGTCAACTAAGCTATCGAAACAACTGTTGTCGATGTCGTCAGATGAATTTAGCACTTCTGAACAATTATCGACCGCGTTAGCGCTAATGACAGCATTTCGACGATCGGTATATGTCCACTTATTTTCATAAGCTGCCGACAGCAGAAAGCCCAGCGTACCACCTAGCCACTCTTCTTCTGTGCTATGTCCAATGTAGGCCTGAGCTGAATAGTTAGGGTCAAGGGATTCGTCTTCTAACTTCATATTTCGCGGAAGCGTAGACAACAACGCCTGATTGATAACTCGCGCTTGTTGCGCAGCGCTTGCGTTTTCACTATCCCCCAGATAATCACGACTAATAATGTTACGCAGCGAAAAATCACCACGATAATGCACTATAGCCGTATCAAGTTCTGTTGAGATTCCGCTATCATTTCGAGCGTAAGTAAACCCGTCGGAGTTATTCGAATTACCTTCCACCCCAATTTGAATACCAGCGGCAAATTCGCCTGGAATAGATTTGGTACGAATATCGACGTTCCCGCCGCCGAATGCGGCTGGCATATTTGGCGAGTATGCTTTCTGCACTGAAAGGCTTTCAATGACATTGGATGGAAAGATATCTAAGGGGATAACGTTTCGCGTTAAGTCGGGACTAGGAATACTGGCGCCATTCAACCGAGCGCTGGAGTAACGTTCACCTAATCCTCGTACGTAGATAAACTTTCCATCGACTAATGTCAGTCCTGTTACCCTGCGAAGGGCCGAAGCGGCATCGCTGTCACCGGTACGAGAAATTTGCTCTGAACCTAAGATATCAGCGA
>CAZROH010000082.1:0-11593 GCA_964601635.1 uncultured Alteromonas sp.
GTTGTTAGGTGCCAACATACTCCCTCGTTTTAGTGCTAGTAAACAGATAAATGATGATGACTGCTGGCACAACATATGCGAAAGGTAAGTATACATAGTCTTGTCTATTGGCATAGGGAACTGTAAACGCCACCAATATAACAAGCGAGTAAAAATGACGGCAGAACCGCCAACGCTTTAAGAACAAGATTGCGCAAACAGGTAATAGCAGGCCTATAGAAATTAAGTGTATTCCTATATTATTTTGCCAAATGTCCTCAAAACCTACTTGCTGGCCCTTATAAGTTAAAATTCCATCCGGGAAGGGTATAACGGCGACCAAAAAGAACACAAAGCAGAACAAAGCGTGTGCCGTAATGAACTGGAGTAATTTGGGCATTCGATTAAAAGCTTTGAACATAACCAGGCACCTAACATATTATTAGACCCCATTTTTAGGGTCTAAATCCTGAAGTAATGGGGCAATATTTCATTTGTTAATTCCGAGTATGCCATATCGTTACGATTTCTAAAGAAAAAATATGCATCGTTAACAATGTCGTGTTTAAACACTCCAATATTAGTAAAACACCATCTCTCTTTAATTTATGCGATATTTTCATCTACCTTTTTAGACTTTTTTATTATTGAATTAAAACGTTTTACTTCTTAACGATTAGAATGGCGTGGCGGCTCTGTTTTAAGAAATTAGCGTTACTTAACGTAAGTGATAAAAATAAAAAAGCCAGCACAATGGCTGGCTTTTTCTGATAAATCGTTGAACGGACTACCAGGTCAAATCATCAGGAATTTGATAATCAGCGTACCAATCATCTTCTTCCCCTCCGGAAGATTCTTGCTCAGTATTTACGTCAGCGCGGTACACGATTGACGCTTCATCCCGCTGCGCGATTTTATCTGCTACCGGCGTAGGGATAAGTTCGTAGCCGTCTTCGTATTGCACCACCACCAATTTACCTTTGGTGACCTGTTTGTGCACTTCTTCACTCACATGCATACGTTTAATCACATTTTCGTGGGTAAAGTTTAAAACTGTGTCACCCTTACCCTTGTTTTGAATGTTAATTAAAATGAGCTGTTTCACTTGCGCCGCGATAGAGCGTTTTTCGCGTTCCTGCTGCTGGGCTTCATTCAACGCCCTGTCTTTGGCTTTTTTCTCTTCAGCGGCTTGCTGTGCAGCCAGGGTAGCTTCGTCAACTTCCACTACCTTCTGCTTATTTTTCTGTTTCTGCTTTTTACGTTTTTCAGCGCGTACCTGCTTGGCCTTGGATTTATCTGCAAGGCCTGCTTTGAGTAACTGATCCTGTAACGATGCCATGATTGCCTCTGTTATGACTTCTTACGGGAGTCTTTCACTTCCCACTTATTGTCTTTATACCAGGCCGACCATCCCGTTGCTTTGCCGTTGTCATTTTCCGACATCACATATTGCTGCTTGGTTTTGCGGCTGTAGCGAACAATGGCCGGGTTTCCATCCGGGTCCTGCTGTGGTGCATCGGCCAAATAATAAAACTTCTCCGAAATACGGTCGCGGAAACGGGCCAGTTCGGCCACTTTCGGCGCGCGCGTCTCTCGTGATTTAGGGAAATTATGCGCTGCAAGGAAAATACCTGACGCGCCATCCCTTAACACAAAATGTGCGTCTGATTTTTCGCATTCCAGCTCTGGCAAATCAACCGGATCTTCTTTAGGTGGCGCAGGCTCTCCGTTACGTAACAACTTACGGGTGTTCTTACACTCTTCGTTGGTACAGCCAAAATATTTACCAAAGCGGCCGTTCTTCAGCTCCATGTCGCTGCCGCATTTATCGCATTCGATCAGCGGGCCATCATACCCCTTAATTTTAAACGTACCTGATTCTACATAGGTGCCAGAACACGCCGGTGCGTTACCACACACATGCAACTTACGGGTTTCGTCAACCAGATAGCTGTCCATGGCAGTACCACACACCTGACAGCGTCGCTTCGAGCGCAACACTTCGGTTTCGAGCTCTTCCTCATCGTCCACTTTGACCACTTCATCCCCTGGCGTGAGGTTCATGGTATTGGTGCAACGTTCTTTGGGCGGTAAATTGTACCCCGAGCAGCCCAGGAAGACGCCGGTACTGGCGGTTCTGACATTCATCTCCCGCCCACACTTTGTACAACTGATGCCGGCCGGAATTGCCTGATTAGGACGCATGCCGCCCTCATCAATATCTTTTTCGGCAGTTAATAACTTGCCATAAAAGTCCTGGTAAAACTCATCCAGCACGTGTTTCCAGTCTTTGTTGCCTTCGGCAATGTCATCCAGCCGCTGTTCCATGTTCGCGGTGAAATCGTAACTCATGAGGTCTTCAAAGTTTTCCTGTAACCGATCGTTAACGATTTCGCCCATTTTCTCAGCGTAAAAGCGTTTGTTTTCCAGGCGCACATAGCCGCGATCCTGAATGGTAGAAATAATACTGGCATACGTGGAAGGCCGTCCGATCCCGCGTTTTTCCAGCTCTTTCACCAACGAAGCTTCATTAAAGCGTGCCACCGGTTTGGTGAAATGCTGCTGTGGATCAAGCTGTTTCAGTTTCAGCTCTTCGCCCTGTTTAACATCTGGCAGGGTGAGTTCTTCATCGCCTTTCTTACGGATCTGAGCTTGTACCTTGGTCCAGCCATCAAAGCGCAGTACCCTGCCCTTAGCGGTTAACTCATACTCACCTGCTTTCACCCTGATGGTGGTGGAATCGTATTTAGCTGGCGTCATCTGACAGGCCACAAATTGTCGCCAAATCAACTCGTACAGCCGCTGGGCGTCACGTTCCATGTCTCCAAGGGCACTGGACTGCACGTTCACATTGGATGGCCTGATAGCTTCGTGCGCCTCCTGCGCTCCTTCTTTACTGCCGTAGCGATTGGGCGATTCGGGCAAATACTTATTACCGAAATTATCGTTAATGTAGTCGCGACAATTATCCAGAGCTTCTTTACTCAGGTTAGTCGAGTCGGTACGCATATAGGTGATGTGACCGGCTTCATACAAACGCTGCGCCATCATCATCGTTTTCTTAACGCCAAAGCCTAAACGTGTACTGGCAGCCTGCTGAAGCGTTGATGTAATAAACGGCGCTGACGGACGGCTCTGGGTTGGTTTGGATTCTTTGGATTCGACAATATATTTTGCCGCTTCAAGACGTGCAACCGCTTCCTCGGCTTGCGCTTTATTACCGGGCTTAAACGGCTTTTCCTGATACCGGTTAACCAGCATGCGCAGCCCCTGCTTTTGCGCATCAAGATCAGCATGAATGTCCCAAAACTCTTCAGGAACAAAGGCTTTAATTTCTCGCTCACGCTCAACGACCAGGCGCACCGCAACCGATTGAACCCGCCCTGCCGATAGCCCACGGGCAATCTTCTTCCACAACAGCGGCGAAACCATAAAGCCCACGACCCGGTCTAAGAAACGCCGCGCCTGCTGAGCATTGACCCGATCAATGTTTAACTCACCAGGGTGCGAGAAGGCATCCTGAATGGCATTTTTGGTGATTTCGTTAAATACCACGCGCTGAAATGTTTTATCTTTAGCTCCCAGAAGTTCCCGCAAGTGCCAGGCAATGGCCTCTCCTTCGCGGTCCAAATCGGTTGCGAGATAAACGGTGTCTGCGTCCTTGGCAAGCTTTTTCAGCTCATTAACGACTTTTTCTTTGCCCTGTAAGACCTGATAATGCGCTTTCCAGTTAGCTTGCGGGTCGACACCCATGCGATCAACGAGCTTTTTGTATTCATAATGCTGAAGATAATCTTGCTTTTCAGCGTCGCTTAGTTGCTTTAATTCTTTGGCACTTTTCTTCGCCTCTACCTTGCCTAACGCTTTAGTTGGTAGATCGCGGACGTGTCCGACAGAAGATTTCACAATAAAATTTTTGCCGAGATATTTATTTATCGTTTTCGCTTTCGCGGGGGACTCGACAATGACCAGTGATTTTGTCATATAGATGAACTTAGCCTATTGATTTATATGGAGTAACTACTCATTACCCGTTTCTGTTTCATCGTTTTGGGACACCCTTAGGGTACCTGCGCTTTTTTAACATATATCGACAAAGTGAATGGAAAACAAGATCTTCTTCATACTTATTCTTCCATTTGCTTCAATACCCAGCAATTCCTGTTCATTTATTAACCAGCGTGATTGGCAAGGGCTGCAAAACCCGTATAATGCCGCTCATCGATGTCTGTTTGATTGCTGATCGTACAAGGTCGCGCTTGTCCATTATAGTTAATAATGACAAAAGTAAATGCTTGTCGCAGTTTATTATTTGCCAGCCATCATGACTATTTTTACGCGGAGGGAATTATGAAGCAATACGAAGTTAACTTTGACGGCCTGGTTGGGCCTACCCACAATTATGCAGGCCTCTCTTTCGGTAATGTTGCCTCCCTGAATAATGCCAACGCGGTGAGTAATCCTAAAGAAGCAGCAAAGCAGGGATTACTTAAAATGAAGGCTTTGGCCGACATGGGTATGCAACAAGGGATATTAGCCCCTCAGGAGCGCCCTGACATCGCCATGTTGCGTCGTTTAGGTTTCACCGGCTCCGATGCTACTGTTTTGGAAAATGCGGCTAAGCAGGCCAAACAGGTCTTTTTAGCGTGTTGCTCAGCTTCCAGCATGTGGACAGCCAATGCCGCTACGGTTTCCCCCAGCGCGGATACTGCGGATGGCCGTGTTCATTTTACCCCGGCAAACCTGACCAATAAATTCCACCGTTCTTTGGAACCACGGGTGACCGGCAATATTTTAAAAGCCACGTTTGCCAATGAAAAACACTTTGCCCACCATACTCACCTGCCGGATAACGATCATTTTGGCGATGAAGGTGCGGCCAATCATACCCGTCTTTGCACAGACTATGGTCACGCGGGTCTTGAGTTATTCGTCTATGGCCGTTATGCGTTTGACGCATCCAAACCCGCACCCACGCGTTTCCCAGCCCGCCAGACGCTGGAAGCCTGTCAGGCCATTGCGCGTCTGCATGGCTTAAGTGATGAGTCCGTGGTTTATATGCAACAAAATCCGGATGTGATTGATCAGGGCGTATTTCATAACGATGTGATCGCTGTGGGTAATCAAAATGTGCTTTTCTATCACGAACAGGCATTTTTAAATACTCAGGCGTCGCTTGATGAAATTCGTCAGAAATTTGGTGACAACCCATTGCATTTCATCGAGGTTAAAACCGACGCGGTATCGGTAGAAGATGCGGTGAAAACGTACCTGTTTAACACCCAGATCATCACTCTGCCCAATCAGTCGATGGCCATTATTGCGCCAACCGAATGTCAGGAAAACGCCGCAGTCAGCCGCTATCTGGAAGAGTTAGTCACGTTAGGCACACCAATCAAAGAAGTGAAGTTTTTTGATGTGAAACAAAGTATGCGTAATGGTGGTGGTCCGGCGTGTTTGCGTTTACGCGTGGCCATGACCGAACAGGAACTGGATGCGGTTAACCCGTACACCCTGATGAATGATGACCAGTTCGCGCGCTTAAATGCCTGGGTAGATAAGCATTACCGTGATGCGCTGACCGAGAATGACTTGCGCGACCCGCAATTACTGCAGGAATCCCGAGCCGCCTTAGATGAACTGACACAGTTGATGAAGCTGGGTTCGGTATATCCGTTTCAGCAAGACTGAGTGTAGGCATAAAAAAAACGCCGCGATATCTTCGCGGCGTTTTTGTATGCTGTGGTAACAGACTTCGTCAGTAGACTTAGTCAGTAGACCTAGTCAGTAGACTTAATCAGTCGTTGAGCAATCCGCGCTCATACCATACGGGTTCGGTGCAGGAGAAATCGCTGCGTCAGTAAGGTCATCAGCCGCGACCGCCAACAGATACACCATGCTTTCACTGGATTCGCTGCCACCTGACTCGCTTTTGGCCGTCAGACGGATTGTTGCCCAGCCACCGTATTGCTTGGCATAACGCAGGTACACTTTTGCCTGGCCGTTTTCATCGGTGGTTACCGTATCGGTAACAGCTGCCATTATACCCGGTGTCAACTCGTTATCGCCGTTGGTATCCTCGTTTACCGGGCTTAAGTCCAATATTCCGTTGTAATTTACATCTTCATTTGAACAGCTTGCGGTAAAGTTTTGTTCCCACACTTTCTGTACATCATTCCATGTCCAGAAACCTTTGCGGTAGGTGGTACCTTCCGATGATTTAAGCGGTAACGCTGACATACTAATTTGAGTATCTTCAACCGGGTTACCGTCGCCATCAATAACAAATACCGAAAACTCTTTTACATAAGAAGAATCATCCGGAACAGTGATGATATTACCGGTACCTAAGGTAATGTCGAACGCTCGGTCACCCACTGTCAGCGTGGTAAAACCGGTCACAGAAGTGTCATCATCCACCGTGGCCGTGACAACCACACTATCGTTAGAAGTGATGGCGTTGGACACATACACCGTTGAGGCAATCCCTCTTTTGTCGGTTCTTGCCTGCGCGTCGGTTAGCGAGCCATTTGACACATCGTTTAACGTAAAGTTAACCAGTTTGTTGCGCACCCGGTTACCGTCGGCGTCGCGCACCACCGCTGAAATGGTGCTGGTTTGACCGTCGGGGCCGATGGCATCCGGAGTGGCATCAACCACGATGTTATCGGCTACGGTAGCAATAAAGGCAATGTTAAGACGGGCAGAGACCTCTTCTCCCCCATCGTTACCCGTAGCCACGATCGTTGCCTCGCCTGCATTGTCAGATGACACCGCCACGGTAAATTCACCAGAGGCATTTGTCAGTCCCGTATTAGGGGTAATGGTACCGCGGGTGGTGGTTAATGTGACGGCTCCATTCTCAAAGGCAACGCCATCCTTTAACCACTTCAGTGTCAGGTTTTGGCTGGTACCTAGTGGAATATCATCGTTGACATCATCCACGTCGGGTGGATTGACGAAATAAAACTGATCCTGCTGCACGGTAACCATAAACGTTTCACTTGCCCCCAGCGCCGATGCCTGAACCGTATAGGTATCAGAAACGCCCGCATTCAAAATGACCGAGGCTCGTCCATCACTGTCAGTGGTCACTGTCGCCGAGCTTAGTGTATCGACGGTAACGTCAGTGCCGGCTGAGTTTTCCACACTCAGGGTAACACTTTGATTGCTGATCCCTTTCCCATCTGAATCCACAACCGAAATGGTCAGCGCGGCATTGTCACCTATAATGACGGATTCTGAGCCATTAATATTGATAGCGGTCCCGACCACGGCAATTTCCACGGACTGGGTAAGTTCAGGCTGGCTTGGAAGAGAGGCTGTCGACGTTATAATTCTGTTTTCATAATTGCCCCCGGTGCTCAGTTCTACCCGGGCCACGCCATTTTCATCGGTGGTAGATTGTACTTCCTGAATGGCTGCATTGGCATCGGCTGAAAAGCTAACCTTAATGCCCGGCAACAACACATTTTGTTCATTCTTTACTACCGCCCACAATTCTATTGTGTCTGCTCCTGCAGAGGACAATTGCGATTGACTGGCAAAGAAGTCCAGCGATGCGGCATCATTTTGCGCCACTTCGCTGCCCGTCGAGGTAAAGCCGATACGGCTTGTCTCACCTGAATCCAACGTCGCCGTTACCGTACCGCTCCCTGAACCGGTGCCGACTTCCAAACCAATGGATGCCACCCCGTCACTGTTAGTAAGTGCAGTTCCCGCATCATTTGAAAAACTTGCCAAGGTGTCAGATGACATTGTGAAGGTAACCAGCTCTCCCGCTAACGCCTCACCCTGCGCATCCGTTACTGTTGCTTGCAACGTTAATGGTGTATTGGCACTCAAGTCGCTGCTTGCGTCACCATTAGGATCGGTAAGAGTGAGTGATATACTGGACTTGTCACTGCTTTCAGGGGGAGTGTCGGTACCACCGTCACCACCACGCTCCAAAGAGCCACCGCCTCCACAGGCAATAAGAAAAAACAGTGCGCTAACAAGCGTCAGTGTCTTGGCAAATGCATTCATAATTGTCTTCCTGGACCTCTTTTGTTCACATTAGGGTCGTATTCGTGTTTAAAACTCAATAGAATCTGTTTATCAGCGAATAACTAAAATCAGAATGCTCAGGGAACATACATGTCTCAGTCATCACATAAATACAGTTTAACTACCAGAATCTTTATCGGCATGGTCGCCGGAATCATTATCGGCGCCATCCTCCAGGCGCTTTTCGATGATAGCGGAGATCTACGCTTTTCGATATTCTCATTCGAGCTATCCACGTATAACATTCTGGTAGAAGGTATATTTTCCACCTTAGGCCAAATCTTTATTGCCAGTTTAAAAATGCTGGTGGTGCCTTTGGTTTTCGTCTCTTTGATCTGTGGTACCAGTAGCTTGACAGAGCCAAGCAAACTCGGCCGGCTCGGCGCTAAATCCGTGGGCTTATATATTCTCACAACAGCCATAGCCGTCACACTGGCAATCAGTCTGGGCCTTATCGTCTCTCCCGGTGAAGGGCTAAACCTGTCTACCCAGGCAGAGTTTACAGCCAAAGAAGCCCCTTCTTTTTCTCAGGTTATTGTCGATATGTTTCCCTCCAACCCCATTAATTCAATGGCAGAAGGCAATATGCTGCAAATCATCGTATTTGCGGTTCTTTTCGGTATCGCCATGGCGATGGTCGGTGATGCCGGCAAGCGCCTGAGTGCGTTTTTCGAAGATATCAATACGGTAATTATGCGCCTGGTTACGATTATCATGAACCTGGCGCCGTATGGTGTCTTTGTATTGATGGCGAAATTATTTGCCACCATCGGTATTGAAACCATCGCCAGTCTGGCAAAGTACTTTGTGCTTGTACTGGTTGTACTTGCGGTTCACGCGTTTGTCACCTACCCCATCCTGTTAAAACTCTTTACCGGGTTAAATCCACTGACGCTGTTCATAAAAATGCGTGACGCGGCCTTATTTGCCTTTAGTACATCATCTAGCAGTGCCACCTTACCGGTGACAATGGAAACGGCACGCAATAAATTAGGGGTAGGTAAATCGGTCACCTCGTTCTCATTACCGCTTGGGGCTACCATCAACATGGATGGAACAGCGATCATGCAGGGCGTGGCTACCGTGTTTATCGCTCAGGTGTATGGAGTCGATTTAGCCATAAATGATTACGTGATGGTGGTGCTCACTGCTACGCTGGCCTCGGTAGGCACCGCAGGCGTGCCTGGGGTGGGCTTAATTATGCTGGCCATGGTGTTACAACAGGTCAACCTGCCTGTTGAGGGTATTGCACTTATTATTGGTGTTGATCGGTTATTGGATATGACGCGCACAGCGGTCAATATTACCGGCGATTGCACGGTGGCTTGTATTGTCGGCAAGAGTGAAGGCGAGTTAGACGAAACCGTGTATAACGATCCAGAAGCCGGGTTGGCAGAAGAAGACGTTGATTTGAAGCATTTCGATCGTAACAGTTAATCACCAGACCAGGCCAGCAGGGATCCCTGCTGGCTTGTCTCAGCCGTTTAATGCGGTAGCCGGGGACACATTTGCCGCTTTGCTGGCAGGATAAATTGTCGCAGCAATACAAAGTAATGTTGCCACCAGAACAGTGACAATCACATCTGTTAAATGCAACTCAGAAGGCAAAAAGTTAATAAAATAAACATCGCCTGACAACACTTTTACGCCCAGTAAGCTTTCTATAAATGCGACAATCACCGACAAGTTGGGTGCCACAAGTAACGCGGCTGTCGTTCCTAGAAATATTCCCGATAAGCCATTTAGCAGCCCCTGAATAATAAAAATTTGCTTGATAAGGGAATCTGACGCGCCCATGGTTTTCAGAATGGCAATGGCACTTCGTTTTTCCCGCACCGCCATGACCAGCGTTGATACGATATTAAAGCAGGCCACCGCGATAACCAACGTGAGCGCGATATAGACGACTACCCGAACTAACTGAATATCATCATACAAATGCCCTTGTGTACGGGTCCAGTCAGACATATAAATGGCCTGCGGAAATGTATAGCCTATTTGACGCATCACCGCGTTGGCGGCGAAGGGGTCGTGTAACATAAAGCGCAGACCTTGCGCCCCGGAATTAATCCCGGCTTCCTTAGAGGCGGTACTTAAGTGCATTAAACCAATCAAATTATCTAATTCACCACCGATAGCAATACTGCCCGCTACCTCCAGCGAAACGGTATGAGGAGCTTTAAAAGATAAGTCTGCCGTTTTGCTGGGAACCAGAAACTGAATGCGATCACCCTCCTTGATATCCAGCTTCGTCATAATTCCTTTACCTAAAAGTACACGGTAAGGGTTGGCCTGAAAATATTGCCACGTGTCATCTGAAACACGGGTAAGCCAGTCCTGCGGCTGTTTACTCACATCGATGCCAGTAATTTCAGCGGCTTTTAGTTTACCTTTGTACTGCACCATACCGGTTATTTTGGTATAGGGTGACACCGATTTAACGCGCGGATCTGCTTCAAGCTGCTGCTGGTGTAGCGGCCAGTTTTCAATGCCTTTACCATCAAAAGCGAACAATTCACCATGAGGAACAAAAGACAAAATCCGGTGGGTGAGCTCGCGTTCAAACCCATTCATAATACTCAGCAGCACAATCAGGACAAAACAGCCAAGCCCTACCCCCACAGTGGAAGAAAGCGAAATAAACGAAATGTACTTATTGGCCTGCTTGGCCCCTCTGAAACGCGCGGCAAAATAAAAAGCTAGTTTCATGCTGTTGTTTTTTCCACCGAATGCAAATGCCCATCCTGAAGTGTTAACACCCGGTCCATTTTATTTGCCAGTTCCCGGTCATGGGTTACGACAATAAATGTGGTATTGAGCTGGAGGCTAATATCTTTCAACAAGGCATAGACGCCCAGGCCGGTCTTATGATCGAGGTTTCCGGTGGGCTCGTCAGCCATCACCAGCTTAGGCTGTGTGACTAATGCTCGCGCAATGGCTACGCGCTGCCTCTCCCCCCCAGACAACGCCGCAGGCTTGTGTTCCAGGCGGTGGGCTAAGCCCACAAGCTCAAGCATTTCTTTGGCCTTAGAATTGGCACTTTTACGCGTTTTGCCGCCAATTAAAAGTGGCATAGCAACATTCTCAAGCGCAGAAAACTCACCTAACAAATGATGAAACTGGTAAATGAACCCCATTTGTTGATTTCGAACGAGGTTGAGTTCTTTTTCCTTCAGCGAATCAATCGCTTTACCGTTAAATAGCACCCGGCCACTACTGGGTGAATCCAGCCCACCGATAATGTGCAGTAACGTGCTTTTGCCCGATCCGGAGCTGCCTAAAATCGCAACATGTTCACCGGCTGAAACTGAAAAAGAAACGTTACTTAAGACAACAGTGTCGCTTTCACCATCATGATAGGTTTTACTGATGTCCTGACAAACTAACAAGTCTTCCATGTAGACTACTTAATTGGAAAATTGAAAAAAGAATGGATGGCATGTTATCGCGATAACTCGCGAAGGCCAACAGTTTAAAGGAATTTTAGATGATGGCGGAGCGGACGGGACTCGAACCCGCGACCCCCGGCGTGACAGGCCGGTATTCTAACCAACTGAACTACCGCTCC
>CAZROH010000083.1:0-10803 GCA_964601635.1 uncultured Alteromonas sp.
GCAACAGTGTTATCAAGCCTAGAGATTGTGCCGGCGAAATGTCTGATTATATCGTGGCTGTAGCTGAAAAACGGTGTAAAGCTTCATTTGGCAGAGTTTTTAGTTATTTTGCGCCACGCCTACGCTCTTATGCCCTTAAGCAAATGGGAAATGAAGCGTTAGCGATGGAGCTTGTGCAAGATACAATGTCTAATGTCTGGCAAAAAGCCCATTTATTCAATGCAGAAAAAGGCTCGCCTTCTACTTGGATTTTTACCATCGCACGAAATATTCGTTTCGATATGCTGCGAAAATTACAGAACCGCAAAGAAGATGTGTGTTCGGACGATTTGTGGCCAGTACTGTGCGAGCAAACCGCTGATCTTAAAGAAGCATCTTTAGACGAACAAATTACACTAGAGCAAATTGGATTTATGTTCGAATCACTTCCACCAAAGCAACAAGCTGTAATTGAAGCGATTTATATTGATGGTAAATCGCAGCAAGAAGTCGCCGATGAATTGGTCATTCCATTAGGGACAGTGAAATCAAGAACGCGTCTGGCTCTTCAACGTTTAAAAGGTATGCTTAACGACGATGATTAATTTTCACCCCACTAGCGAACAATTAACATTGTTCGCTGAAGGGGAGTTGGCACCCGTAGAAGCTATTGTGCTCTCTGCACATATTGATATGTGTGAGCAGTGCAATGATGAAGTACAGTTAAAAACTGATTCGATTGCAGCAAGGGTGTTCCATTTAGAGGAACCTTTGTTACGGCAATTTCAATTAGATTCAATGTTAAATGGGATAACATCTTCTAATTTTCAGCAATCCCGATTTTCACAAAATCTCCCTTACGCCAATTGTAATATTCAGTTAGATGGACAGCATTTTCACCTACCTCGGACGCTCCGAAAATACGCATCGAAAGCAGGTGACTGGTCTTATTTAGTGGGCAAAACCTGGCAGACAACAGTCGATTTGAATAGTGATTGGCAAGCAAGTTTCTTGTTTTTTGAAAATGGCGGTCATATGCCCGAGCATAAATATGCTGGCAAAGCGTATTGGCTTGTTATTGAAGGTGAACTGACTGACAACAAAAAAGGTTATCGAAAAGGGGACTTTATATTTATTCCAAGGCTCTCGACAAAGGCGCCGAGGTGCGATGTAGCGCAGGGGGCGCTGATGTTTACCTTACTTGAAAAACCGTTGAATTTTACAGCGGGTCTAACCAATCTATTAAACCCGCTTAGCCACCTCTATACTTAACCTGATTTAACGTTCTTAATCGGTTAGCTAATAAAGTCACTATCCGGATAATTAAGCTTTAACGTTTTTAATGCATTTTGTTTAAGCTCGTCCAACCCGAGTTCTTCATAGCTTGAAACCATTATCTCCAAAGCTTGTTGGACTTGATTTGAGTCTGGATAGTGTTCAATTACATAGCGACCACGATTAGCGGCAGCCACATAAGCTTGTCTGCGCATGTAAAAGCGTGCAATGGCAATTTCGTAACGTGCCAGGCGATCTTTAATAAATAGCATGCGCTTACGGGCGTCAGCTGCATATTTGCTATCAGGGTGTTCTTGAATTAATTTTCTGAAATCGTTAAATGCTTCGCGCGATTTTTCTGGATCTCTATCAGCCCTGTCGATCCCCATTAAATCTTGAAATAAATTATTATCAGCGTCCATGTTGGTAAGACCGCGCATGTATTGGACGTAATCCACATCAGAATGATTAGGGTTTAATCGTAAAAAACGGTCAATAGTGGCGAGTGTTTCGTCTATTTTTCCGGCTTTGTAGTAGCTGTAGATGAGATCAAGTTGAACCTGGTGCGAAAGTGGCCCAAATGGGTAACGAGAATCTAACGCGCTTAATGTTTCTGCGGCACTACTAAAGTTCCCGGACTCCATATTTTGCTTAGCTCTTTCATAAAGTTGCTGAGCCCCCATATTCGCCATGGCTTGCTTTTCTTCATCATTTGAGGAACTGCATCCTGACAAACTAATGGCAGCACCTAAAAGTGCCGGAATAAGTAATCGAATCGATTTCATAGCGTAATACATTCCTGCTATTTAATTAAAGTGTGCCTTAGTGGGCACATCTGATTGATGGCATTCTAACGCAATCAGCCTTCAAAACACTATATAAAACAAATAAAGTTTGCCACGATTTTGGTTAAACCTTGTTATACTATCTGTTTTCGCAATCACTCAGGTGTTATGAGTCAATCCCATACCGATGCAAACAATATTCATCTTCAGGCTGAAGCTGAACCGCGCCATTTCGGACAAAGGTTAGATCAGGTAGTTGCTGATTTGTTCCCCGAATATTCCCGTTCTAAACTAAAAACTTGGATCCAGGCCGGTAAGCTTGTTGTCGATGGTGAAGTAGTCAGTACGCCCCGCCAGAAAATGAATGGTCATGAACAAATTGAGCTCAATGCCCAACTTGAGGTTCAGTTAGCCAGCAAACCGCAGAATATTGAACTGAATATTGTTTATGAAGATGATCATATACTAGTGATCAATAAACCTGCGGATATGGTGGTACACCCTGGTGCGGGCAACCAGGATGGCACACTTTTGAATGCCTTACTCGCTCACGTGCCTAACATAGATAAGGTGCCAAGAGCGGGAATCGTACATCGGCTTGATAAAGATACGACTGGATTAATGGTGGTTGCTAAAACGGTGCCTGCACAGACGCATCTGGTTGAACAGCTTCAGCAACGCACCATGAGCAGAGAATATGAAGCGTTGGCAATGGGAACCATGGTCGCGGGAGGGGTGGTTGATGCACCTATTGGTCGCCATGCAACTAAGCGCACCCATATGGCCGTGCGAGAAACAGGAAAGCCTGCCATTACTCATTACCGTGTCATCGAAAAATTTCGGGCGCATACCCATGTCAGGTTAAAGCTGGAAACAGGTCGTACTCATCAAATACGCGTACACATGGCTTATATCAAACATCCCTTAGTCGGTGATATTACTTATGGGGGACGCCCCAGGCTCCCTAAAGGCGCATCAGACGATTTTATTGATAGCTTACGCTCTTTCAAACGGCAGGCACTTCATGCGGCACAATTGTCATTGAACCACCCTGAGACTGAAGAGTGGATGACCTGGCAAGCTCCGCTTCCAGAAGATATGCTTAACTTAATTGAAGCGGTGCGCGCGGATACTAAAATTAACCCTTTAGATGACTATTAATCAGAGTTGGTTTACCCCGGACTGGCATAGGCCTGATAATATCACGGCCTATGTTTCAACCCGTTTGGGACCCAATGCTATCGGGCCAGAGGATCAAATTTACTCTCATAATAATATTGCGTTACATGTAGGCGATGAGCCCTCCCGGGTGCTTGCTAATCGCGCTTTACTCCCATTTTCCGAGCGTCTTTGCTGGTTAAATCAAACACATAGTAATACCTGTGTCACCTTACCGTCTATTACCGATACAGCGGATGCAGCGGTAAGTCGAGATCCGCAGTATTGGTGCGCAGTGATGACCGCAGACTGCATACCTATCCTCGTCACCAATAAAGTCGGTACGGAAGTGGCTGCAATTCATGCTGGCTGGAAGGGGCTATTAAATGGGGTTATCGAAAACGCCCTGCGGGCAATGCATTCGGATCCTCAAGGTTGCATCGCATGGATAGGCCCGGCGATTTGTCAAAATTGTTTCGAAGTGGAGGCTGAATTCGCGAAAAAATTTGCGCAATGGCCCCATGCAATTGACACTTACTCCGCTGAAAAAGCTCATATTAATCTGCCCGAAATTGCGCGTGACCAGTTAATCCAAGCTGGAATCGCCGCGGTTTCACTATCTAATTTGTGTACCTACGAAAGTCCTTCCATTTTTTATTCCCATCGTCGTGCCCAGCATGAAGGTGCTGTATCCACAGGACGTATGGTGTCAGTAATCGGTATTAATAACACCGTTACCGCTTCGTCATTCAAAATCGACAAGCGATAAGATTATTAACAAATAATAAGTAAGCATGTTTGATGGCTTTTTATTTTTCCATTTCAATTTCGATTGTCGTCCTCATCGTTTTAACTGGCCTGTGTATCAGAGCCTGATATTCATATTTTTTACTCGCGATAGAAAGTTGATTTAGTTGCAGTTCATTTTTCAATTTTTCTACTACTATCTTGAAAGAAAGCATTTGAATACCCATAAATTAGTTGACCTGTTTTAAGAGAGATCTGCTATGAGACTTGACAGATTTACCAGTAAATTTCAACTTGCGATTTCTGATGCCCAATCTCTTGCATTGGGCAGAGATCATCAATTTATAGAGCCTGTGCATTTAATGACGGCCATGTTAAATCAACAAGGCGGTTCAGTGAGGCCGTTGCTTGATCAGGCGAAATTGAATGTAAATGGTTTTCGCTCTGCATTAAGCCAGGCAATCGAGCGTATTCCCCGAGTTGAAGGGATCGGTGGTGATATCCAGTTAAGTAAAGATAGCGTCATGTTGCTAAATATGTGCGATAAGATCGCCCAGCAACGTAAAGACGAGTACATTACCTCTGAAATCTTTGTGCTGGCAGCGCTCCAGGATAAGGGGCGTTTGGGTGAGATCTTAAGGGAGTTAGGTGCCACTGAAGAGAAAATTGAAAATGCGATTGATAGCATGCGCGGCGGACAGAAAGTCACCGATCCTAATGCTGAAGATGTCAGACAAGCGTTGGAAAAATATACAACGGATCTCACTGAACGGGCTGAACAGGGTAAGCTGGATCCCGTCATCGGGCGTGACGAAGAAATACGTCGAACTGTACAGGTTCTGCAACGCCGCACAAAAAACAACCCGGTTTTGATTGGTGAGCCTGGAGTAGGTAAAACCGCAATTGTAGAGGGGTTAGCTCAGCGTATTATCAATGGTGAAGTACCTGAAGGATTGAAAAACAAACGTGTGCTGGCGCTTGATATGGGATCGTTAGTTGCTGGGGCGAAATACAGGGGCGAGTTTGAAGAGCGCTTAAAGGCCGTTTTAAATGAATTGTCCAAAGAAGAAGGCCGGGTGATTTTATTTATTGATGAATTGCATACCATGGTGGGCGCTGGTAAAAGTGAGGGAGCCATGGATGCAGGTAATATGCTTAAACCCGCTCTGGCGAGAGGTGAACTGCATTGCGTTGGAGCTACCACCTTAGACGAATACCGCCAGTATATTGAAAAAGATGCCGCACTCGAACGTCGCTTTCAAAAAGTCCTGGTCAATGAGCCATCGGTAGAAGATACAATTGCCATTTTGCGCGGTTTAAAAGAGCGCTATGAGTTGCACCATTCGGTTGATATTACCGACCCCGCAATTGTTGCAGCAGCCAGCTTATCTCATCGCTATATTAGCGACAGACAACTTCCGGATAAAGCCATTGATCTAATTGACGAGGCTGCATCGAGTATTCGCTTACAAATTGATTCAAAGCCAGAGGAAATGGACCGTCTTGAGCGCAGGATCATTCAACTGAAGTTAGAAGAGCAAGCACTGGCCAAGGAAACTGATGAAGCGAGCCACAAACGGCTGGAGATCATTGAGCTGGAACGTGAGCAGGCAGAAAATAAATATGCCGAGCTTGAAACAGTATGGAAAGAAGAAAAAGAAGCCATGCAGGGCACGCAATCAATCAAATCTGAGCTAGAGCAAGCGAAACTGGATTTGGAGATTGCGCGTCGAGCTTCTGACTTGAGCAGAATGTCTGAATTGCAATACGGGCGGATCCCCGAGCTTGAAATGAAGCTTGAAAAAGCGGCTGAGAATGAAACCCGTGAAACCAGTTTACTCAAAAACAAAGTAACTGACGCTGAAATTGCCTACGTGCTGTCTCGTTGGACCGGCATTCCGGTTGCGAAAATGCTGGAAGGTGAAAGAGAAAAGCTATTACGAATGGAAGAAGTGCTGCACAAACGTGTGGTGGGGCAGGGAGAAGCGGTTAATGCCGTATCCAATGCGATTCGGCGTTCAAGAGCGGGTTTGGCCGACCCCAATCGCCCCATTGGTTCGTTTCTGTTTCTTGGCCCCACAGGGGTGGGTAAGACTGAGCTATGTAAGGCATTAGCCGGCTTTATGTTCGACACTGAAGAAGCTATGGTGCGAATCGACATGTCCGAGTTTATGGAGAAACATTCGGTTGCCAGGCTCGTAGGTGCACCCCCAGGTTACGTTGGTTATGAAGAAGGGGGCTATTTAACAGAAGCGGTACGCCGGAAGCCCTATTCGGTCATTTTGTTAGACGAAGTAGAAAAGGCCCACCCAGACGTATTCAATATACTGCTTCAGGTTCTTGATGATGGCCGTCTTACCGATGGACAGGGGCGTACAGTTGACTTTAAAAACACCGTGGTCATTATGACCTCTAACTTGGGGTCTGACGTAATCCAGGATAAAAGTGACGATAGTCAGTACGAAGAAATGAAGCGTGCAGTCATGGCTGTTGTCAGCCAGCATTTCAGACCTGAATTTATTAACCGAGTCGATGACATTGTGGTATTCCATCCTCTCGGTAAAGAGCAAATTAAATCAATAGCGAAAATTCAGTTGGCATCATTGCGACAGAGGTTAGCGGATAAAGGATTTAAGTTAGAACTATCTGCGCCAGCAATGGATAAGTTAGCTGAAGCGGGATTCGATCCTGTGTTTGGTGCCAGACCACTGAAGCGCGCAATTCAAACGCAAATTGAAAATCCGTTAGCACAAAAGCTTTTGTCAGGCGATGTGCTACCTGACTCTACCATTCGTATTGATTCTGAAGGTGACAACCTGATTGTAACAACCTGACACTACTACCGTTGACGCGGAAGTAGTGTTGAAGGGGCTATTGCAAAGAATCGTTTAGTGCAATAGCCAATTCTTTTTCAGGAAAGTTTTTATTAAACGTATTATTGTTTTCAAATACTGCAAGGGCTTCTTGTTTACGGCCTAATTTCGCCAGCGTATATGCTAAATGATAATGCTGACTTGGGCTACCTGAGTTAAGCGTGTACGACTGGCGTAATTTATCCAGCGCAGTTTGGTATTCTCCTGAAAGAGCGAGTAGCCAACCCTTTGTATCTATTAATGCCGCTGAGTCCGGAGATACCTCCAGTGCTTGATCGATATAATGATGAGCTCTGGGTAAATCCTTCTTAGCGTAGATATTAGCCAGATTGTTTAGTACAAAATGGCGATTTGTTAAGTCGTTAATTTTAACCAGTGACTCATATAAAGGCAGAGCTTTGTCAAAAGCCCTGTCTAAATAGTAGGTATCAGCAAGAAGATGTTTAGCGAAGTGATTACCTGGTTGTGTCTCAATGAATCCAGATAAATAGTTAATCATCTCTTTTCTGAGGTGGCCACTTTGCGCTATTTCATACATCTTTATCATGGCCAGAGTGAATTGAGGATCGTTTTCATGCGCAGCCCTGAAAAAGTTGAATGCATTTTTTGTCTCGCCTTTTGCCAGGCTGAGTTCCCCCTGAAGCAATAATGTATTAGAGGATATGCCAAACTGATTAATCAATTTTTTAATTTCAGCTTCTGCTTGCTGTAGCTCACCTTGTTGAATGTAAAATCTCGATAGCTCTAAAAAGGGAATCGCTTGCTGTTTTGCATGTTTGACAGCCGATTGTAACGATTTTTCTGCCCCGGCAGTGTCGTTAGCAGAAATCTGATATTTACTTAGTTTTATTAGCTGTTGAGGTTGCGCTGACCAGTGAGCGTAGACAATATCTAAGTGTTTACGCGCTTCTTCTTTTCTGCCCAGCTCAAGCAATACTTCTGCTTTGCGCAGGGTGTAAGTAGCAGACAACCTATCAAGAGCGAGTAATTGATTCACCTCGCTCAGGGCATTTCGATAATCATTTTGCTGTTGATATACAGAAATAAGTAACTCGCGCGGTCGGACGTCAGTTTTATTGATTGTTTTTGCTGAAACCAAATGCTCTATGGCTTGTTCAAAACGTTTTTGAACAATATTAAGCTGAGCAGCCAAAAGTAGTGCTGATACATTGTTTTTATCTATCTCTAACGCTTTATTTATACCCGCATTGGCTTTTTCTAATTCATCATTGGCGAAATCTATCCGTGCTCTGCCAATTATAGCGCCTATCATATTAGGGTTGCGTTTCAATACTTCCTCAAAAATTGGAGTTGCTCGTTCTAACTCTCCCAGGCGAATATGAATTTCAGCGAGTAACACTTGATAATTGTCATTTGAAGGCTCAATCTGAGTAAGCTTTTGTGCATATTTAAGCGCGTCTTCATACGCATTTTTCTGACTGAGTAGTACCGTTTTTAATTGCAGTACTTCCTTTTCTTCTGAATGTGCTAATTTGCTATCTAATAAACTTAGTGCTTGTTCCCGTTCGCCTTTATTAAGTAAAATTTTTGCGTGCAATAAAGCAACTTCGGGTGCATCTGGAAAGTTTTTATCAATTGCGGGCATGAGCTGCTCACATTTAAACCGTCTGCGAAGCGTTAGATAAAGTTCGCATGCCAGGCTGGCGACCCGAACATCTTGAACGACGATGGCCTCATGTTTTTTTACAACGTCCAGGGCATTCTTTATCGAGCCAATTCGTAGCATCGAATCAATCAGCATGCCCAAAAGTTCAGGAGTGGCATCCCGGTTGGAAAGGTATCGGGTTAATGAAATACTGGCTAAATCATAATTGCCATTAATATACGCAACCACACCTGCAATCAAACTCAATTCCAGCTTTTCATTTAATTGTTGATCGGAAAGCAAACTTAATTGCTCACTCAATTCGGTCAATATTTTATCCGCTTCAATTTGGTTTTCGGTCAGCGCTAAAATTCTTGCTTTGAGCAACTTGTTTTGAATATCGCCAGGGGTTTGCAGTTCTATCTTGTTAACCAATATGCTCGCTTCATGGTACAGCCCTCTTTGAGCAAGCGCACTGGCTAGTGCCCGCATCACTGTTGGATTGTCCGGTTCGATTTTATAGGCCTGCTGATAAAGCTTCAAAGCTTGATCCAGCTCATTTTGCTTTTCACTGAGTTTGGCCTGAACCAGCAGCATATCAGGCTCCAGTGCCTTAATTTTTTTTGCCTGATCAAGAAGATGTTCGGCTTCGCTTAGTCTGTCTTCCTCTATATAAAGTGTGGCAAGACTGGTCAAAAAAGGGACTGAACTTGAATAGTTGGTCAGATGTTTTTCATATAATGCAATCGCTTTGTCACGTTCGTTTTCTCGGTTGTAGGCGCTGCCGGCAACTAGAATAACAGCAAGTTTTGTATCAGGAGCAAGGTGCTGATTGCGCAGCATATCGTAAATAGCGCTGTAATTTCCGGAGAACAAATACGCTTGTGCTAACGGTCCCATCACTAAGTTTTTATCGCCGCCCGCTTCGATGACCTCTTCAAACTCGGTGATAGCGTCCTTCACATAACCATCAATGAGTAATATCCTGCCCATTAATAATTTAGAGGGCAGATGAGAAGGGGTTTCTTGTAATACATTCTTTAATAGAATATAAGCTTCTTGAATTTCACCATCTGTAAAGGCGAGCAAGGCTTTGTCGTATGACTCTGCGTCGGCTGCGTGGGTGCTTGAAGCTAATAAAGCGGCAGAAAAAAGTAGTATAGATAGGGCCTTTTTCACATCAACTCCTAATGTAAGCCTCAATACAGTTTTACAAAGTGTAATAAAGTTACTGAAAAGAAAAAAGCCCCGTATCAGCACAGCGTTAGTGCGCTGTTCTTATGAAAGAGTTTGCATGTCAATGAGATGCGACGACGATCAGAAAAACTGCAATCTAAACGCACAAGAAGTTTGAGTCGTTAGTACCTGGGGTTAGCGCCCGCGTCTGCGATAGGCCACGAGAGCTAACAAACTTGTCACTAATACTGCAGTAGTGGGAGTGTTCACTTCACCTGCAGGTTGCTTGCTGTGTGTGGTTAATGCGAGTAACTTAAAACCATCATTGCCTGCTCCTGCGCCATTGCTTGTGCCAAAGACCGAGTTATAGGCCCCTACCAACCAGTATCTGGCTTCGTTCGTAATATTGGTGAGCGAGGAAGTGCCTGTCGGCACATTAGCCAAGCTGGTGGAGAATGTCGCAAGTGACACAACGTCACTCCACGTATTGCCATGTAAAGAGGGGAGTGAATCAAAGCCAGCTACAGACATATCTGCTTGACCGATTGAATAGTCAAAGCCCCAACCCAGATTGATTTCTGTTAATGCTACTGCTTGATCAAATGAAAAGAGCAACATATCAGTATTGTTTACATTATCTACTGTATGTTCATACCAGTTTGCATCGTCGCGATTGTATGCAAGTAAGCCATTTTGATTGTTCGCAATTACACCATTTTGGACTTTAGCATTGCGACTGTTATCCGCCCAGGCTGACACGGTTAAGTTTTGCCCACTTTGGCTCATATTGATTGAGTTTCCCCAATTGTTGCCAGAATAGTTTAACTGTCCACTAAAGTCCCATGTGGTATCTTCAGCCAATACAGATTGCACGCTACCTGAACAGAGAGCAAATACGACTAAAAGATGTCGACCCAGCTTCATGACTTACTCCTCAGCGGTCAAATCAACGTAATACTCTGATTTGCTTATAAAAGTAGGAGTCTAAGCGAATCACAATTGATTGACCTGTTTATTAAATTGATTAAATTTTAACAAATTCGTCAATCCGTATCGTATTCATAAACTTATAACTGTATTAGCTTTAATACTTAATCAGGTTTTTGATTTAGCTTCTGTTTAAAACCAGTCGCTTATGGAATAATACTGAAAATTTTCTGACACTGAGGATTTATGCCTGAAAATAAACGCAAAGGAATTTACC
>CAZROH010000084.1:0-10653 GCA_964601635.1 uncultured Alteromonas sp.
AGATCTTGTTACAGAAGTTACGGTAACCCTCTACCCTACCCATGTCGAAGTTAATATCCCGACTGGTAGAAGCCATGGCCGCGAAGGTAAATCGAAGCGCATCGGTACCATATGCATTAAAGCCATCCGGATACTGTTTACGGGTGCGCTTCGCCACCTTTTCTGCCAACTGTGGCTGCATCATCCCACTGGTACGTTTAGCGACCAGCGCATCACCATCAATGCCGTCAATAACATCGATAGGGTCAATTACATTTCCTTTTGACTTCGACATTTTGTCGCCGTTTTCATCACGAATAAGACCGGTAATGTAGATCTCTTTAAAGGGGATCTGCCCGGTAAACTTCTTCGTCATCATTATCATTCTGGCCACCCAGAAAAAGATAATGTCAAACCCTGTCACTAATACCGAGGTGGGCAGGAAGGTTTCCAGCTCAGGCGTTTTCTCAGGCCAGCCCATCGTTGCAAATGGCCACAGTGCAGATGAAAACCACGTATCCAGGACATCGTTGTCCTGATTGAGCTCAACATCACTGGCCAGTTTATATTTTTCGCGGGCTTCTGCTTCAGTGCGAGCCACATAAATATTTCCCTCATTGTCGTACCAGGCGGGAACGCGATGCCCCCACCAAAGCTGACGGGAAATACACCAGTCCTGGATATTGTGCATCCACTGGAAGTAAGTTTTATTCCAGTTCTCTGGTACGAAACGAATTTCACCTGATTCAACCGCCTCTATGGCAGGTTTGGCAAGTGATTCAACCGCAACATACCATTGGTCTGTCAGATAAGGCTCAATTACTGAGCCAGAGCGGTCACCACGAGGAACTTTTAATTTGTGAGGATCAACTTTGAGCAATAATCCTTGCGCTTCAAGATCAGCAACAATCTGTTTGCGCGCGTCAAAGCGATCTAAACCTTGGTATGGTTCTGGTGCCTCTTCGTTGATACGTGCATCAACAGTCAGGACGTTAATCATGGGTAAGTTATGTCGTTTACCCATGTCGTAATCATTAAAGTCGTGTGCCGGCGTTATTTTAACGCAGCCGGTACCAAACTCTGGATCGACATAATCATCGGCAATGATGGGAATAAGCCGTTCAGTAAGCGGTAATTTGATATTTTTACCAATCAGGTGCTGGTATCGCTCATCATCCGGGTGCACTGCGACTGCGGTATCACCCAGCATGGTTTCCGGGCGCGTCGTGGCAACGACAATAGACTCACTGCCGTCTTCCAATGGATAACGAATGTGCCACATGTGGCCGCTTTCTTCTTCGTTTAGTACTTCTAAATCGGATACCGCGGTAAGCAGCACAGGGTCCCAATTCACCAAGCGCTTACCTCGATAGATAAGGCCTTCATCGTGTAATTGAACGAACACCTCGGTTACCGCTTTTGACAGGTTTTCATCCATGGTAAACACTTCACGGTCCCAGTCACCGGATGTCCCCAGCCTTCTCATCTGTTGGGTGATATTGCCACCGCTTTGCTCTTTCCACTCCCAGATTTTCTTAACAAAATCTTCGCGACCTAAGTCGTGACGGGTTTTGCCTTCTGCATTTAACTGACGTTCAACCACCATCTGCGTAGCGATACCGGCGTGATCCGTCCCGACTTGCCAGAGAGTATTATCGCCTTTCATCCGATGGTAACGGGTCAGCGCATCCATAATGGTATGTTGAAAGGCATGCCCCATATGCAGACTACCGGTTACATTAGGCGGGGGCAGCAGAATGCTGTAAGGTGTGCCGTCACCTGAGGGTTTGAATAACCCGGCCGACTCCCACTCCTGGTAACACTGTTTCTCAATGGATTGTGGTTCGAAGGTTTTATCCATACTAATTCTCAATTCTCCACCGACTCAAACTGCATGGCAAAGCCGGCTTGCTGATAATGTTTGTAGCGTAATCGTGCTTTCTGTTTGGCTTCTTCATCAGCCGGCACGAAATCGTAAATAAATAAAAATTGTTGAGGATGCTCAAGCAGTTCGTCGGTGAGGTTAACCACCACATGACACTTCTCAAGCTGGGCGTGTTGCCAGCACACTTCAACAGGTGTGCCGGAAGCTGGCCCTTCACTGTGCAAATTATGCGGAATAAACCTGTCTGCGGGCAATTGCCACAATAGCTCGTCAACCTGCTCAGCTTGTTTTTGATCGACACAAAATATGCGACAACGCTGACGCTTTGAATAAGCCTCAGCGACAAGCTCGCATGCACGTTGAAGTGCTTGTTCATCTTTACTCAGCGCATGAAATACAACTTGTGGCATGAATACTTAATCCTCGTGGTTCACGCCTGCACGGTTCATCAAAAACTGTGACAACATGGGTACCGGACGACCGGTGGCACCTTTATCTTTGCCACCGCGCCAGGCGGTGCCTGCGATATCCAGGTGAGCCCAATTGTACTTTTTGGTAAAGCGAGACAAGAAGCAGCCTGCGGTAATACTGCCTGCCGGGCGCCCACCTAAATTGGTCATGTCAGCGAATGGACTATCCAGTTGTGACTGGTATTCGTCCCATAACGGCAGACGCCATGCGCGATCTGAACTTTGCTCGGACGCATTTAATAATTCATGCGCCAACGGATTGTGCTGGCTCATCAGGCCGGTAGCGTGAGCGCCAAGTGCGATCACACAAGCACCGGTCAATGTGGCAACGTCGATGACCAACTCGGGGTCGAAACGCTCTACATAAGTTAACGCATCACACAATACCAAGCGGCCTTCGGCGTCAGTATTCAGCACTTCAACCGTTTGCCCCGACATGGTGGTTAAGATATCCCCTGGGCGATACGCATTGCCATCGGGCATGTTTTCGCAGCCTGCCAGTACGCCAATTACATTGATGGGCAGATTCAGCTCTGCCACCGAGTGCATGACACCCAGTACTGACGCTGCGCCTCCCATGTCATATTTCATTTCATCCATCGCTTCACCCGGCTTAATGGAGATACCACCGGAGTCGAACGTCAACCCTTTACCGACCAATACAATCGGCGCTTGATCAGCTGGGCCACCGTTGTGGTGAATAATACTCATCATGGACTCATTATGGGAGCCTCTGCCGACGGCGAGATAGGCCTGCATGCCCAACTCAGTCATTTTAGCTTCATCAACGACTTCTGCACTGATAGACGCATAGTTTTCCGCAAGACGTTGCGCCTGCTCCCATAAATACCCAGGATTACAAATATTTGGCGGCATGTTCGCCACGTCTTTGGTTGCCTTGGAACCTGCTGCAATCGCCAGACCATGCTCGACAGCACGTTCGCCTACGGTTAATTCACGTCGTGTTGGCACATTAAAGACAATCTTTCGCAACGGTCTGCGAGGCTCGCCTTTTTTGGTTTTAAGTTGCAAGAAGGTATATAGCGAATCCTGCGTGGCTTCCACCGCCTGGCGTACTTTCCAGTAGGTATCACGTCCTTTTACATGCAACTCAGTTAAAAAGCATACCGCTTCCATTGAGCCAGTTTCATTGAGCGTTTTGATGGTTCGAGCGATGATTTGCTTATACTGGCGTTCATCCAGCTCCCGCTCCTTTCCACAACCGACTAAAAGTACGCGCTCGCTCAGAACATTGGGGACATGATGCAAAAGCAACATTTGTCCGGCTTTACCTTCCAGGTCACCGCGACGTAGCAAATTACTGATGTAGCCTTCACTGATTTCGTCTAATTGTTCAGCCACCGCAGTTAGTCGTCGTGGCTCGAATACACCTACTACGATACAGGCGCTGCGTTGCTTTTCGGGACTGCCACTTTTTACACTAAATTCCACGATATCTCCTTTGCTATTTTCTTTGTTCTGGCATAGGGTTCAAAATCACGTAACGTTTTGAGCGTGGTTATGGTTTAATACACACGCTGGCAGCCTTTGCCACTGATATTTTATGGCCAGACTGCTAAGCTAGATTGAACTAAAGCCAAAGTTAATCGTTTTAAGGTTAACTGCTTAACTTATAAAAATACAAAGTTTACTCAAGATTGTGCGCTTTTTCACTATAAATCCAAATTTTCATTGGGAGTGGGATGTTAATATTTCGCTATTTACTTAAGGAAACGCTTAAGTCCCAGTTGGCCATCTTTCTAATTTTAATGGCCATTTTCATCACATTACGTTTTGTACGTGTGTTAGGTGACGCATCCGACGGCGACATACCTGCAGGCTTGGTGGCAGGCTTTCTGGCTTTATATGCACCAATCCTGGCGTCATTAGTGATGCCTATCAGCGCATACCTTGGCATCATGTTGGCACACGGCAGACTTTACGTTGACAGTGAAATGACCGTTATGCGTGCCTGCGGTATCAGCGAGTGGTACGTCACCCGTGTGATGCTGTTTTTGTCGCTATTAGTCATGCTGATTACCGGCGCTATAACGCTTTATATCGCCCCCACTGCAGCGCAAAGTGAATATCAACTGAAAGAAAAGGCCCGCGCGGAAGCTGGATTCTCTGCGATTATCCCTGGACGTTTCCAGCAAACCGGTAACGATAAAGCAGTTATTTTTGTACACGATATTGATAAACAAGAAGATTCGTTAAAGCGTGTATTTCTCTCCCAACACCATAGCAACGCGGCAGCAGGTAAGGTGCGCGTAGTCTACGCAGAAGAAGGAAAAATCAGTAGTGAAGCTGACGGAACACGTACGCTTATTCTGGAAGACGGTGTGCAATACGAAGGGGAACAGCGTCAAAAGAGCTACCGCAAAGTAAAATTTGATGAATATCAGATACAGATTGCTGATGAGGAGCAGGAAGAATCGCGGGTGAAAATCAGCGTTTTACCGACGATGGAATTGTGGGGCATGGACTCACTGGAAGCGCAGGCAGAGCTGCAATGGCGTATAGCAATTCCGCTGTCAATTCCCTTCCTCATTCTGATTGCCGTACCATTAAGTTCCGTGGATCCCCGACAAGGTCGTTTCGGTAAAATGTTTCCAGCCATTTTGTTATATCTGGGTTACTTTTTACTCTTATTGGCCAGTCGTCGGGTGTTAGAAGATGGTCGCATCCCGGTTCAGCTTGGCCTTTGGTGGGTTCACGGTATTATGTTTGTGATAGGCATGGGATTAATCCTTCGAGATCGTAAGATAGGCGCGCATATTCGTGCCATGGTATTCAGGAAAGGCTGATGTTTCGAATTTTAGATCTGTACATAGCCCGCACATTACTGGGTACAATCACTGTGACATTGTCTGTGCTTGTCGGACTAAGTGCGCTGATTAAGTTTGTAGAGCAACTTCGCAAATTAGGCGAAGGTGATTACGATATGCTTACCGCCAGCCTGTTTGTATTGTTGAGCTTGCCGCGGGATTTAGAGCAATTTTTTCCCATGGCGACACTTCTGGGTGGTCTGGTTGGCATGGGATTACTTGCCAGTAACAGTGAATTGGTCGTTATGCAGGCAGCCGGATTGAGCCGCTGGAATATTATCGCTTCTGCCATGAAATCAACGGTCATTATGATATTGGTTGTCATGGCAATAAGCGAGTGGGTAACGCCTTTTAGCGAGTCTCGCGCTAAAGAAATAAAAACCCAGGCCATTACCGGCGGGAGTCTTTTTTCCACTGAGCAGTTGGTCTGGGCCAAAGACGGCGATCAGTTTGTCAGCATTGGTCAGGTATTAACGCGGGAAGCCTTAAAAGACATCAGCATATTTTCATTCAATGAAGATCTGACATTAAATACAATCACTTACGCTCAAACAGGCGTGTTTGAGAAAAATAACTGGTTTTTAGAAAATGTCGATGTCACCCGATTTAGCGCAGAAAAAATCGACGTAGAAAAACATCGTCGACAGAATTGGAATTCGTCACTGACGCCTGACAAACTGGGCATTGTAGCCGTTAAACCAGAGGCATTGTCCATAGAGGGGCTGGTTGATTACATCGGCTATCTTGAAAACAACGATCAGGATGCCAAGCGTTATGAGCTGGCACTGTGGCGCAAGATCCTGCAGCCGGTTTCCATCGGCGTGATGATGCTTATGGCCCTGTCTTTTATCTTCGGCCCATTGCGCAGTGTCACCATGGGCGCGCGAGTGATTATGGGTGTGCTGACAGGGTTTGGGTTCTTCATCACCAATGAAGTCTTCGGTCCGCTTAGCCTGGTATATCAATTCCCCCCCATCTTAGGAGCGGTTTTACCCAGCTTGCTGTTCGCGGCCATCGCTACATATTTACTGCGGCGCTAAAAATCGATAAATCACCAGCTCTTGTGGTCGTTCTGATCTTTGCTTAATTGCAATACTTCGGTACCGGCCACGCGATCTTGCAGGGATTGCTTGTGTTTGAAGTCGAACAAAACCAGCAGAGTACCCAAACCGCCCAATGAAGCAATTAAACGAAGGATCAGTCGGCCCCAGGTGATCGGCGTATCTTTAGTGTTATAAATTCTTAAACGCCAGGCGCGCATGCCAATAGTCTGCCCTCCCCGCTTCCAGAACCACAAGAAAAAGCCCACTATCCAGGCTAGCACCCAGCCCTGAATCATCAGCTTTAGTTGCCACGAGTTCTGGATAACTTCTGCGGGTTGCGCGTGTTCGCCCATATCCAGTACCCCATTGTGAAGCAGCACGACTAGCGAGACAATCATGACCATCGCAGCGCACATCCCCACCGCGGTAGCGACCAGTGTGTCGTATATCATCGCTAATAAGCGTTTAAAAAAGCCGGCTCTGTTTACACTGGTGGATTGATTATTGGATTCTGCCACTGCACTTCGTCATTTTAGTTAGATTCAGCAGACAAGTTTGCCACAGGGCTGCGTAAATCAAAACTGATTTACTCAGAAGTAAAGCCAACCACCGCGCATGGCGAATAATCCATCAATTGACCGGCTTATTGTCATGATTTTGCAAAAAACGCTTGTCAGCGATTAGCATAACGCTATAATGCGGCAGCAATTGATAGCACATCTATCCATGCCAGAGTGATGGAATTGGTAGACATGACGGATTCAAAATCCGTTGCCTTCACGGGCGTGCCGGTTCAAGTCCGGCCTCTGGTACCATCATGCTTTAGTTGAGCTAACAAAAACCGACGGAAGTCGGTTTTTTTGTGTCTGCTGCCAGCCAAATTTATAGGCCCACTCGAGAAGTACCGTCCGAGTATTGGCTCTTCGCGTGCCGACTAATCAAAGTCTGGCCAGTGATAACACGATGAATAGTTAAGCGATTACTAAACCGGTTGATGTAGGTTTATCCTGCTTAATTTTAACCTGTGCGGAAAATTTTCAGTACCTACTTTGTAACATCCAAATCCGATATAAACTTCTGCGCTGCGTCTGACAGGCAGCGGTTCGACAAATATGTGCGTCCTCCCTGATGATGTATCAGCCATCCCTGCCGAGTTTGTTCAATGCGCGTAACATCCTGCCAAAGTATTGTTTTGTTAATGTAAGCAGACGTTGTCTTCAAACCTTCATGATCAATAGTCAGTGATAACTCGCTGTTAGCCGCTTGGCTCATCATTTGCCGGGCCAGCCACCAGGGTCTACTGAACCGAACGCTCAAAGCTTCCAGTGCGCCAAGCGCTACAAAAAACCAACCTAGATAGGCATTTATCTCGGTGAATGAAAGCAGAACTGCACCTATCGCAAACACCATTATGGTTTTGAGGTAACGTTGCATTACACTTTTTTCAACGGTGGATTCGTCAAAGGTTTCCACAAAATGGCTGCGGTCTAACTTGTATTTCGTCGTATAGTTAAATGGCGTAATCATATTAAATTAAATCGTGTGTATTCAAACAAGTGCTCGTGAGCGGGATGAATAACGCAGCCCTATTTTGCTAAATACACGGCACTATAAAATTAAATCCATTGAGTTTAAAACACCAAAAGCGATTAATGTCACTGGCACGGATATCAGTGTAGTAATGGTAATGATGCTGGCAGCGAGCCTGTAGTCCCCCCCCATATTTCTCGCCATTACATAGGTAACTGTAGCGCTGGGCGCCACTGTTAACAGAAAAACAATTCCGAGATTCATACCCCGGCCCCCTCCTAAGTAGGTGATAAATACCATGAAAGCAGGATATATCAAGCACTTACTGATTGTAGTGAGAAGGATATTCAACCAATTCTCACTAAAGGAACGAAGCTGTAATGAGGCGCCGGTGCAAATTAATGCTAATGGTAGTGTTAATTGAGTGAGGTATTCGCCTGTTTTTGTTAACACTTCGGGTAGTGCTATTTGAAAATAGTTGAAGGGGATTGCCAGCATTATGCCGATAATTAAGGGGTTGGTGGTGACGCTTTTGACAATGTGTAATAGCGAACTATGACCCTCTTTATAAAAATCCAAAATGAATACCGAGAGCACATTATAAATTATTGTTACACACCCTAAATAAATCGAGGCCGCTGCTAATCCTTCACTGCCATACGTATTTACACAGTAGGCCAGACCGATTATCCCCATGTTAGCCCGAAAGCCGCCCTGAATGACCACCCCGCGAGCATTAACTGGTTTCACCTTCCATTGGCAAAGCATCATAAGCAATAGAAAATATATAAACGTGCCACAAACACCAATAAGCAAAATTCGACTGCTGAAGGTACTGACAATGTCAGCCTGACTAATCGAAAAAAATAATAATGCGGGTAGTGCCAGATTGAAAACGAGTTTAGCGCCCGCCTCGACAAATCCTTCGTTGAGCATTTTACAGTGAAAGAGCAACCAACCCAGTAGCAAGAGAAACAGGACTGGAAACAAAGTGACAGAGATAAAGGTAAACACGATTCTTCTTATTTGTTCCTTGAGTTTGTGTCGAAACACAGTTAATACATTGCCAGAGCTCGTCTCACTCAATCAACGAATTTGTCCTAGTGACAGTGGTGCACTTTCCTACAGGAAGAGCAGAGCCAGGATCAAATAAGCCCATTAGTAATTATTTAAGCTCTTTGATAGTCCGAACACGACGCATTAAACAGCAAAAAGACGTATTCAGCCCACCTGCTAGTTGACTATTGGTTAAGAGGACGGCTTTTTATTATTAACCCAGAGGTTTTCCATCTCTTCTAATGAAAGCCCTTTGGTCTCTGGAATAAACCGCCATACAAAAACAATAGTCAGTAAGCAAAATCCAGAAAAGATAAAGTAGGGTAATGCTCCGTTAAATTGATCATGGTTTAGCTGACTGCCATTTACGACTGGAAAACTATTGGCAACTATAGCGTTAAACAACCACTGAGCCGCCACAGCAATGGACATGGCGAAACTGCGCACTGCATTTGGGAAAATTTCTGACAACATCACCCATACGACAGGCCCCATCGAAAGTGCGAACGAGCCAATGAATGTCAATATTGCAACAAGCGATATCCCGCCCATTTTGCCGCTATAAATCGTAATACCTAAGGTCAACAAACCGAATAACATCCCCAAGGTACCAGTGATTAACAGCGGTTTCCGGCCCCAACGGTCGACGGTAAAAATAGCGACGAAGGTAAATGCAAAATTAACGGCCCCTAACCATAATTGCTGTTTCAGCGCATCTTCTGGGCCATATCCCAACGCATTACTGAATATTTCTGCACCGTAATACAAGATGGCATTAATACCTGTAACTTGTTGAAAAACTGATAGCGATACCCCTAAAAAAAGTACGAACAACATATTTGGAGTAAGTAACGAAGGTCGGTGATGACGAGATGTGTTTGACAGTGATAACCGGATATCATTTAGTTCGGACTCGGCTTCATCGGCGGTTTCAGTTAGTTTCCGAAGCACAGAGCGGGCTTCTGCTTCTCTTCCCTTAAGCATTAACCATCTCGGGCTATGCGGCACGAAGAACAGTAATATGAAAAATGCCACCGCAGGTAACAGCTCAGACCATAGCATTATTCGCCAACCTTGCTCGACGTTGTGATGATGCAGCTCTGCAATATGTTCGGGAGATAAACCTGCCGTATTGCCACCACCGATAAAATAGGTTGAAAGGAACACCACGAAAAAACCAGTAACAATAGCGAGCTGGTAAAATGACACCATCCGGCCACGTTCTTTAGGTGGTGAAATTTCCGCAATGTACATAGGTGCTGCCATAGAGGCTATACCCACACCGATGCCTCCGATTATTCGATAAATCACCAGCACATCAAGAGAATCCGCAACACCGGATCCCCAAGCCGAGAGAGAAAATAAAAAACCGGAGAGGATCAATGTGTATTTTCGACTAATGCTTTTTGTCAAAACGCCTGCGATCATTGCCCCTAATAAACATCCCCATATAGCGCTGCTTACTGCCCAACCTTGCTGACCAGGCGTCAGCTGAAAATACTCTGTGAAATATAGCTGACTACCACCGATGACCCCCGTATCATAACCAAAAAGCAGCCCTGCTAATGCCACTACGATAGCATTACGCAAAATCGTCCTTCTATATCCGGGATTGGATTCTGCGTCATTTATCAAAGTTTGAGAGTTCACAGCGATTCCTCTATTAGTTGTCTTTCACATTCGTTTTTTACGCCGCAATGGAGCGCAGTTCACGTAGTGCGTTTTGGTCGTTTTAGCGTAGAAATAACGCTATTAAACGCGTGTGCGTCATCAATTAATACCAGATTGCCTGCTCGAATGGCACTTATTTACGAAAATACTGCCTGAAACAATGCAATTTCGCGAAGCGGCTGGTTTACCGG
>CAZROH010000085.1:0-9797 GCA_964601635.1 uncultured Alteromonas sp.
AAAGTTTTTAACCAGCTAAGCTGGTCGATGAGTTTAGGAGAGAGTCCATGAGTATGTTTGTTAACACCAATGTTTCAGCGTTAAATGCACAGCGTCAGATGTTTGATACTAACAATGCGTTGAGCACATCATTTGAGCGTTTGTCATCTGGTTTCCGCATCAACAGCGCAGCCGATGATGCGGCTGGCCTACAGATTTCTGACCGCATGACCACTCAGGTACAAGGCCTGAATCAGGCGGTTCGTAACGCTAACGATGCCATTTCATTATCACAGACAGCGGAAGGTGCGTTAGACGAAACCACCAATACGCTGCAACGTATCCGTCAGTTAGCGATACAATCACAAAACGGTATCAACTCAGAGGCAGACCGTGCTGCACTTCAAAAAGAAGTGGCAGCCCTTAAAACCGAAATGTCACGAATTGCATCTGACACCCAGTTTAACGGTGTAAACATCCTGAAAGGTGATTACGCGTCTGATTTTCAGGTCGGTGCCAACAGTGGTCAAACGATTAAAGTTGAAATAACGCAAACCGGTGGTTTCGGAGCGTCCGGCCTGGGTGTAGGTGGTCTGGATATCAGTACCTCAGCCGGTGCAGCCGCCGCGTTGACGTCAATTGATGCTGCTATTTCAACCATCGGCTCTGCCCGTGCGGATCTGGGTGCGTTACAAAACCGCTTCCAGTCTACCATCCGTAACCTGAGCAATGTTTCAGAAAACATCTCAGCAGCCCGTTCACGAATCAAAGACACAGACTTTGCATCAGAAACGGCTGATTTGACCCGTAACCAGATTTTACAACAAGCCAGCACGACTATTTTGTCGCAGGCCAAACAGCGTCCACAAGCCGCCTTATCATTGTTAGGCTAATAGAATGAACTCACGTGGGAAGGAAACCGGAGGGTATTGAGCTCAGGGGGAATTCCCACCCTTTTTCGCTCATTCTCTCCTAACACTGAGCGTTTGCCGGGCCTTTGGTCCGGCTTTTTCGTTATTTACTTATCGCGTTTGCCAAAACTGTTGGATAGCGACGTAATCCGGGTGATTCACTACATCTTTTAATGCAGTGTTGATATTCTTGATCGCTTCTTTGCCCCAGGCATTTTTAGTACATCCAATGGCGCCGGGAATAGCACGATTGCCATACTCCTGAGTAGGAATAAACACGAGCTCGTTGTTGCCTTTTGTTAATGTGTAATACCTTAAGGCAGTGGGGTATTCCAATGTATAGCCCAGTCGCCCTATCGAGATTTGTTTCATGATGCGCGTGGCTGCATCACCTCCTGCAACAGAAAAAAAGTGGGCGGTCTCAGAAAAGCTATCGATGATTTCCTGTAGCGGTGTTGGAAATTTACGGGCCACCGGTTTTCCAAAAACATATTGCCTGTCTTTGACTAATTCAGTTAGTGACACCCTTCCCTTCTTTAGTAGTCCGGCTTTTTTAAATGCCTTTCTATTCTTACGTGTCGTAATAACCCCTAATGGTGGATGCACAACAGTCACATCGCTGTAATAATACCAAGGGCTTATTTCACGTTTTATTACACAGGGAAAACAGAGGTTTTCATTTGCTTCAATTTCGTGGCGGATCCGAGCGTGCGGCATAATTATCGTAGAGTGCTGGATCTGACTGAGATTACGCGTCAAATGATCAACCAACACATCACACATACCTAACCGATAAAACGCGCCTGATAATATGTGAAACGGAGGGGCGGGACTCACCGCCCACTGTATAGAGAAGGCTTTCTGTTCAGCTGACTTAGCAGCAGCAAGCGGAGTAAGGAGACACAGATATAACGCTATAATAATCCGCTGTAGTCTGCTAATTTCTTTCACCTTTCGCCCTACCAAATTGACTGAAGATTACACTAGTCTAATCAAGCCAAGTCGGAACCGCAAAAATAACATTAACGAGGGGGAAACATTCCTCCCCCCATTCCGCCTGGCGGCATCATACCTTTCATCTGGCGCATCATTTTTTTCATGCCTCCGCCAGACATTTTTTTCATCATCTTTTGCATTTGAGTAAACTGTTTAAGTAAACGATTTACATCTTGTATTTGTGTTCCCGAGCCCGCTGCAATTCGACGTTTGCGTGAACCTTTGATCATATCTGGGCGTGCACGCTCTGCAGGCGTCATGGAGTTAATGATGGCTTCCATTTGATTAAACTGCTTATCACCAGCCTTCTCCTTTATCTTTTCTCCCATGGCCCCCATGCCCGGCAATTTGTCCATTAATCCCATCATGCCGCCCATGTTTTTCATTTGCTCTAACTGTTCTTTGAAATCTTGCAAATCAAAGCCTTTCCCTTTTTGGACTTTCTTCGCCAGTTTCTGAGCTTTGTCTTTATCAACTTTACGCTCAACCTCTTCAATAAGGCTAAGTACATCCCCCATACCCAATATACGTGAGGCGATACGTTCTGGATGGAAAGGCTCCAGGGCATCGATCTTTTCGCCCATACCGATAAATTTAATCGGTTTACCGGTAATTTGTCTGACAGACAATGCTGCACCGCCACGGGCATCACCATCGGCTTTGGTTAAAATCACGCCCGTTAGCGGCAATGCGTCATTGAATGCCTTTGCTGTATTTGCAGCATCCTGACCGGTCATGGCGTCGACCACAAATAAGGTTTCAATGGGTTTGACAGCAGCGTGTAACGCTTTGATCTCATCCATCATATCTGCATCAACATGCAAACGGCCGGCGGTATCAACTAGTAATACATCGTAAAATTGTTTTCGTGCGGCGGCGATTGCGCCTTCAACAATCTCAACCGGCTTTTGCTCAGTTGTAGAAGGATGGAAAGCAACATCGACTTCCCCAGCCAATGTTTCCAACTGCTTGATAGCCGCCGGGCGGTATATATCCGCACTGACCACCATCACTTTCTTTTTCTCTCTCTCGGTAAGGTACTTAGCTAGTTTACCCACACTGGTGGTTTTACCCGCACCTTGAAGGCCAGCCATCAAAACAACGGCTGGAGGTTGGGTGGCCAGATTAAGCTTTTCGTTCGCCTCCCCCATTACGGCTTCAAGTTCAGACTGGACAATCTTAATGAAAACCTGTCCGGGCTTAAGGCTCTTGGTAACTTCTGTTCCCACCGCTCGCGCTTTGACTTGCGCGACGAATTCTTTGACTACCGGCAACGCCACATCCGCCTCAAGTAACGCCATGCGTACTTCACGAAGGGTCTCTTTAATATTATCTTCGGTTAAGCGCCCGCGTCCGCTGACGTTACGTAACGTTTGGCCCAGGCGTTCTGATAAATTTTCAAACATAAATTAATAAATCTTTTGCTGGTTTGTTGCGCATTATACCGATATTTATCTAAGAGTCTCACTTTGGCGTTGAATTCTTAATTAGTGACCGAAAATATGCGCTCTGTGGAAGCGAAAATAAACTTTGATTGTAGTAAGTGAGGACGATACCTCATACTATCAAGGTTGTATTTTATGTTAACTTACAGTATCAATACGCCCTGCTGGTTAGCGTTTACCAAGATCAGAGCATATTTCAGCTCCAGAGGAGTGACATGATTACACTTTTTGCTTTTCTCAGCATCATTATGTATTCACTTTCAGTGATTGTGCTGATGGGAAGACTTTTTGATAAAAACGGTCCCAACAACATTTTAGCATTAAGCCTGGCCGCAGCCGGCACAGTCACTCATATCTTATATCTGGCCGATATGATCATGGGTGTACCTGGTCAGAATATGAGTATAACTAACGTACTATCATTAGTCTCATGGCTCATCGCTGTTTCTATGCTTCTGAGTATCACCGTTTTACCTAATGTGATGCTGTTGCCCGGAGTCCTTGGTTTCGCCGCACTCAGCATTTTGGCAACGTTATTATTGCCAGCAGAACATATCATGCATATTGAATTGCAACCTGGCCTGGTTATTCATATATCCTTATCGCTGTTCGCTTACGGCACATTAGTCATTGCGTTTTTGTATGCGCTCCAGATGTCCTACATTGCACATCGTCTGAAACAAAAGGAAGCTGCATTAATTTATTCATCTTTGCCGCCACTTACACTGGTAGAAGGCATTTTATTCAAATTGTTGTTGGTCGGAACCGGTTTATTAGTCGTTGCGCAAATTAGTGGCTTTATTTTCCTTGATAACATGTTTAGTAAAAATTATGCACACAAAACGGTTTTGTCCCTTGCAGCATTGGCCATTTATGTGCTTTTACTGGCCGGGCAAAGAGTGTGGGGCTGGCGGGGCAAACAAGTTATCAGCCTTACCGTATTGGGTCTTGCATTACTATCACTGGCATATTTTGGGAGCCGCTTTGTCAGAGAAATACTACTTTGAATATAAAATAAATAAATTTTCCCTTGAAAGCGCTGCATCGAATAACTAAAGTTGAATGTCCATTAGGTAAAGGAACCCATTAGTTGGACGCTATATCAACAAGCACTCTGTTTATAACACTCGCAGTGCTGATCTTATTTTCCGCCTTCTTCTCCAGCTCAGAAACAGGCATGATGTCGATAAATCGCTATCGACTTAAACACTTACAAGGGGAAGGGAACCTCTCAGCAAAGCGAGTTCAAAAACTGCTTGATCGTCCCGACCGCCTCATCGGTCTAATCTTAATTGGTAACAATCTCGTTAATATCGCCGCCTCTTCGGTCGCAACCATTATCGGTATTCGGCTATTTGGTGATGTGGGTATTGCCATCGCCACATTTGGGCTGACGTTGATCGTATTAGTTTTCGCCGAAGTTACGCCAAAAACACTGGCCGCACTTTATCCAGAGAAAATAGCATTTCCGGCATCAATGATACTGCTTCCTCTTTTAACCCTGCTTTACCCGTTCGTTTACTGCGTGAATGGTATTACCAATGGTTTGCTTGCACTCCTAAGAATAAGTCCGTTAGGCAATAGTGATGACTCACTAAGCCGAGAGGAGCTTAGAACGGTGGTATTTGAAGCGGGTACAATGATCCCTAAGAAGCACCAGGATATGCTGGTGAGTATACTGGATCTGGAAAGTGTCACAGCTGAAGACATTATGGTGCCACGCGCAGAAATTTTCGCTATTGATATCAATGACGACTGGAATAAAATTCAAAAACTTCTCACCGGTTCCCAGCACACCAGAATATTACTTTACCGTGACAGTATCGATGATGCTGTCGGCTTTGTACATGTCCGTGATGCATTACGATTATTGTCAAAAGACCAATTCACCAAATCCAGTTTGCTACGTGCAGTTAAAGAGATTTATTACACTCCTGAGTCAACTCCGTTACATACCTTGATGTTTAAATTCCAAACGGAAAAAGAACGTATAGCGCTGGTCGTGGATGAATATGGGGACATTATGGGCCTGGTGACCATGGAAGATATCCTAGAAGAAATTGTAGGAGACTTCACAACTAGCATTGTACCGGACCATAGTAAGGAAGCCCATGTGCAACAAGATGGGAGTGTATTGGTCGATGGCAGTGTAAATATTCGGGATTTAAATAAAGAAATGGATTGGCAATTGCCCACAGAAGGCCCCAAAACACTCAATGGTTTAATTCTCGAATACTTGGAAGAGATTCCAGAAAACAAAGTCAGTTTGCGGTTAGCGGGCTACCCGATTGAAATTGTTGATATTAGTGAAAATAAGATTAAAACAGTCAGAGTTATTCCCGAATACTACCTACCAACTTCTCAGCCGTTAATAGAATAGCATTGTATTATTTTTTTTCAGCACGTTGCGCTATGACGCGCGCTTTGGTTTCTGCAACTTTACTGGACAATTTATTCAGCTTATCCAATATATTACGCAGCTCTTCGTCATCCTGCAGATCTGCATCAGCGACGTGACTCTGCAAAGCGCTTTTGAGCATGTCAGGTAATGATCGGGTTGCCATAAATAGTGATTACTCTCTGATACAAATCAACTTAGTCCTTTTTACCAATTCGTTCTACGCTGCTCTCAGATACCATTACGAATGGGTATTACATTTTTATATCGGACGATTTTTAAACTTCTTAAGCGAAAGAGCTAAAAATATTAAACTTTGTTTTTTACTAGTTGATTCAAATATACTTTTTCAGAGAGAAAACGCATTTTTACTGAGTAGCCTCAATCCCCTTGATAATGGACTTCCAGCTTTCCGCATTGTGTTTGCAGTGAATAGCGAACCACCGCTACAGAGGCGGTCGCAAAAAGGCTCGTAGTATGAGAGCAGCACAAACTGTCAACCAGATAACTCACTAACGGCATATGACTGACCACAAGAACAGACTTTATTGGCGCATCCGTGAGCCGGCTTTCTTGCAATCTCACATCAAGGAAGTCATGTGTCATTTCTGCGTTGCCATCTGGAACGATATCGTGACAGATTTCCATACTGAGCGGACGGATATCCAAAGATAACATGTCGTAGGTCTGACGCGCACGTCGATATGGACTGACCAAGGCCAAATCCACCACGCCAGTCGAAACATAGTTCTGTTTCAACCATTTGGCTGCATTTATTGATTGCGAGCGCCCTTCCGGCGTTAGCTGACGGGATTTATCGTCAACACGCAATGATTCTGCTTCGCCATGACGCATGACAAAAAGTAAAATGTCGTCGTTGCTACTTTGACCTGACATAAGTTTATGAATAAGATGATACTTCCTGCTAACGATAGCAGACAGTATTATCATCGCATAGCGTTATCGTAAAATTCGTTTCTTTTTCGATTGCGCTGTAATCCGATGGGGAGCGTTGTTGTGTACTTCCCGGGAAAATGCAGTATTCAAATTTATAAGTGAGCATTTTGACAACATCGCAAAACAATAACAGATACCACTTCTTTACCCTCAAAAACGGTTTAAAGGTGATGCACTATCACCAGCCTGAACAGGCTGCCAGTTACATCTCAATGGCCATCAAAGGAGGACATTTCTACGATCCTGACGATTGCCAAGGGTTATCCCATTTGTTGGAACATATGCTGTTTATGGGCAGTGTGCACTTACCTAACCCCAACCAAATTAATGAATATGTAGAAAACCATGGCGGCCACATGAATGCGTGGACAGGTACAGAATATGCCAATTTTCACTTTAATTGCCGCAGCGAAGCGATAGCTTCAGTTTTACCAGCATTCGCGGACATGCTGTGCTCTCCTTTACTTGCTTCTGCCGCGGTTGAGCGGGAAGTTAATACCGTTGAGTCAGAATTCCAGTTTAAGTTAAAAGACGATTTACGCCGCCTCTATCAAATTCACAAAGAAACATGTAACCCAAATCATCCGTTCAGTAAATTTTCAGTGGGTAATGCGGAAATTTTCAAACAATTTAGTACTCGCGAGCTGAAAGAGAAACTAAAACAATTCCATCATCGTTATTACTGCGCCAACAACATGGGGCTTTGCATCGTCTCCCCTGTCTCACCAGAATCAATTCAAGAGTTAGTAACTCACACCTTCGCTTCGCTGCAATCTGGCCAGAAAGCGTCAGGGGACTGGCCAGAACTGTACACCCACGAACAAACCGGCATTCAAATTAACATTGTTCCATTGCAGGCGGCCAAACGAATGATAGTCACGTTTGCTTTGCCCGGACTTCATAATGAATACAAAACCAAGCCCCTTGACTATCTTAGTCACTTAATAGGTGATGAAGGCGAAGGCAGCTTACTTGCTGTTCTTAAGCGAAAGGGCTGGGTAATTAATTTAATTGCAGGAAGCGGAATTGAGGGAGATTATTTCAAAGATTTTAATATCAGTTTTCAGTTGACTGCAGAGGGACTAAACAATCGAGAGGCCATTATTGCTCATCTCTTTGCCTACTTAAAACTCATTGAGTCATCCATCAACGAGTCCTGGCGTTATCAGGAAAAGGCTAAATTAAATCAATTAGCTAACCAATTTGATGACAACCCTAAATTATTGAATGCGACATGCGATTATGCCCAGGCTTTATTATTCTTTTCCTTTGCAGATATTCCTGAATTAAAAACCGTTACTGAAACGCATGTACCTAAGCAGGTTGAGTATGCGTTGAGCTTTTTCACAATCGACAATATGCGTGTGAAAGTTATCGACCAGGACCTCCCTACCGACAAAACCTGCAATTACTATAATGCAAAATACAGCGTGGGCGCTTTAGCTGACACGCTTCGGGACACGGTTAAAAAAGTCGATTCCATTGAGGCCTTATCCCTTCCACCGCCCAATCCCTATCTGGGAGATGACTACTCGCTAATTAACCTTGAAAGTGAATTTCTCACGCCTCGTCTGATAGCAGCGGATAAGAACCAACAGATTTGGTTTGCCCAAGATGAGCAGTTTGCGACTCCGAAAGGAGATATCTTTATATCGTTCGATGTTCCCGGCTTCAGCGAGAACTTAAAGGCGGTTGCGGCAAAACGAGTCTGGCTTGCCGCCATTAATGACCACCTTCAAGCGAAATATTATCGAGCCGAAATAGCCGGATTACATTATCGAGTATACGGTCATCAGGCTGGTTTCAGCGTCAATACGCGTGGTTTTTCACAAAATCAGATGAAGCTATGTAAACAACTTCTGGAAACGGTGATAAGCTTTACTCCATCAGAAGAGTCTTTTGCAAGATTACAGCACAGCCAGTTACAAACATTACACAACTCATTAATGAACAAGCCAACAAACCGGCTTTTCTCTCGGCTAAGTGTGCTTTGCCAAAAAAACACCCATTCACCATTAGCATTATTTGAAGCGGTAAAAACTATTTCTTACGAAGAAATGTTACAAATTAAACGCGCTGCTTTTTCGTCATATTTTTTAGAGGGCTTTGTATTTGGGAACTGGCGAAGTGAAGAAGCAAAGGATTTTTCCCAGTCATTAGAACCGTTATTTACAGTTTCAAACAATTCATCTATTCCAAGAGCCGTGACTAAACTGCCTATCGGCCAGCCCTACTATCATGAAGTCATTTGTGAACATGACGACGCTGCACTCGTTTTATATCTTCAGGCGCCCACTAACACTTTACGCGATACCGCAATGAGCATGATTTTAGAGCAAATGTTAGCGGCGCCGTTTTTTAATGTTCTGCGTTCAGAAAAGCAACTTGGCTATGTGGTGGGCACAGGCTATGTACCACACAATCAGCACCCGGGCTTCGCGTTTTATATTCAGAGCCCTAATTTTGAACCGGCTCACTTATTAGAAGAAGTGCGGCAATTCTTGAGACGTCAGTTTGATGAAATTAATTTTTATCGAACTTACTGGCCAACTATTCAAAAGAACCTGTTAAAGCAGCTTGAAGAAAAAGACTTGTCGCAATCAATGAAAGCGCAACGTCTATGGTTGGCGTTAGGAAATGGCGACGAGACTTTTTCGCGTAATCACCAATTAGCCCAACAGATTCATTCGCTTACATTTGATGAGATTCAAGATTATGCCAATCAGGCAGCGAACAGAGAAATATTTGGTGAGCTCATTCTGTATGCACCGGGCAAGTTTGAAGGGTTAGACCGCGAATTGCCGCACATCTTAGACATTTCCAAGTTTAAACAAACGACTCACTACTTTGAAAAAGAAAATTAGGTATTTTCTAACAACCGCTCAACTATTAACCAAGGCTCCATATAAAGGTAAAAAATCCTTGTAGAGCGCCCTATCTTTGGGCATATTGGTATGATTAGGTTGAAGGAAACAACCGCAAGCAAATTGAAATTATAAAAATAAGGCAAAATGCCAAAGGTATGTGGGTGCGCGCAACTCTAAATCGTTTAGTGCTATGTACAATATTTGTCGTCAGTCTGATTGCCACGATGGCGGTCCGGGCGATTTC
>CAZROH010000086.1:0-9781 GCA_964601635.1 uncultured Alteromonas sp.
CAAGCTCTTTCAATTCATTTTGCGCTTCGTTGAAGGTCTCTTCGTCCTCGGCTTCCACCGCCAGCTCTACCAGCCCTTCTATATCTTCTGCGCCTTGCTCTAAATGCAAAATGGTTTCTACCACTTGCTCCAAAGCGACCTTCTCTTTGCCCAGGGCTTGGGCTCGCTCAGGTTCATTCCACACCTCGGGACTTTCTAATTCCCGGTTAACTTCTTCTAATCGCTCTGACTTTGCATCAAAGTCAAAGATACCCCCTAAGTGCGGCGGTACGCTCTCGCACATTTTCCAAAGCGTTTTGAACTGGATTCACTTCAAACATAGTAAGCCTGAGTTTTTAATTGGACGTCATAAATTGATGTTAAGACCGCGGATGGTAACGAATTTAGCGCAACTTTAATAGCTGATGCAGATAAATATTTTGCTAAGCCGGTAGTGCCATTTAATGGTGTCTGCCGGCTTAGCGTTATCCGCTATGGAAAGTCATTACTTGGCGATAACTTTTGCCGTCAGTTCAGCGGTTTGTTTGCCTAACAATTTTAACTGTTTGATGGTTTTTTCGTCGCTTACCTTCCCATTCTCATCTAGCAGGGTATTAACACGAGATATTGCTTTTTGATTAGGTAAGACCATGGTACCGATATTTTCTAACAACATTCGCAAGGTAACGAGAACACGCATACCACCAAGCGCCCCTTCAGAGGCTGCCATAATGCCCGCCACCTTTCCTTTGTAAGCAGCCAGCACTTTTTCATCACCCGCCTGGCGAGAAGCCCAGTCAATGGCATTTTTAAGCAGCGCCGGGTAGCTACTATTGTATTCGGGCGAAGCGATTAAGAAACCATCAGCACCGATCAATAATTCTTTAAACTGTTGGGCCTGTTCAGGAATTCCGTGCATTGCTTCATCATCCTGATTAAAAATCGGCATGGGGTAATCAGACAGGCTAATCAAATTAACTTCAGCGCCCGCTTCTCTCGCACCTTCAACGGCTACATCCAGGATGGCCTGATTGAACGACTTTTCTCGGGTACTGCCAGCAAAGGCCACTAGTTTAACCATTAACAATTCTCTCCTTTTCGTTTTGCAGCGATTCGTTAAAATACTGCTCTACATTCTTTCCAGTGTATCAATACCCAGCAAGGTTAACCCTTGTTGAAGTGTATTGGCGACTAATGCAGATAGCGCTAATCGGCTACTACGGGTAGCATCATCTACACTGTCTTTTAAAATAGGACACGCTTCATAGAAACTCATAAAGGTACTTGCCAGATCATAGAGGTAAGTGCACAGCACATGCGGCGTTGCTTCTTTAGCGACACCCCCTACCACTTCTTCAAACTGCATGAGCAGTACCGCCAAGGCATGCTCTTGAGCTTGTTCCAGCTTGATCTCGCCTGTTAGCGCAGTCGGCGCTATACCGGCCTTGCGAAAAATACTTTTAACCCGTGTATACGCATACTGCAGATAAGGAGCCGTGTTCCCCTCAAAACTGAGCATGCTATCCCAGTTAAAGATATAATCGGTTGTCCGGTTTTTGCTTAAATCAGCGTATTTTACCGCGCCTATACCCACTTTTTGCGCCACCTGGTTAAGCTCATCCTCGCTTAGCTCGCTATTTCTTTCAGCGATAAGCTTTCCGGCACGCTCTACGGCTTCATCGAGTAATTCAACTAGCTTAACTGTGCCACCAGTTCGGGTCTTAAAAGGTTTACCGTCGCTACCCAGCATCATTCCAAAAGGGCAGTGTTCATAGGATTGTTCCGGTTTCATGAAGCCGGCTTTACGGCCCACAATTTCGGTCTGCTTAAAATGTAACGCTTGTCTGGCATCGGTTAAGATTAACGTGCGGTCTGCATTCAATTTTCCGCTGCGGTAGCGCATCGCGGCCAAATCGGTAGTGGCGTACAGGTAGCCACCTCCTGACTTCTGCACAATATAGACTGCAGGTTTGCCTTCTTTGTCCGCAAGTTCTGGTAAAAACACTACCTGGGCACCTTGGTCTTCTACCGCGATCCCCTTTTCTTTGAGGTCCGCAACCACGTATGCCAGGTCATGGTTGTAAGCAGACTCGCCCATTATGTCTGCGCGCGTCAGGCTAACATTCAGCTTATCGTACACTTCTTCACTATGGGTAATGGAGATATCAATAAATTGCTTCCACAGTGTCATACATTGTTCATCGCCACTTTGAAGCTTAACCACATATTCTCTTGCACGATCAGCAAAGCCATCTTCCTCATCAAAACGCACTTTGGCTTCACGATAAAAATCTTCCAGATCCGAAAGCGCGGTTTCTGCCACTTCTTCTTGCAGCTTGTCTGAAAGATGGGCTAGCAACATACCGAACTGGGTTCCCCAATCCCCCATATGGTTTTGGCGGATAACGTTGTGCCCAAGAAACTCCAGCACTTTTACTACGGCATCACCGATAATCGTGGTGCGTAAGTGGCCCACGTGCATCTCTTTGGCCAGGTTTGGCGAAGAATAATCGACCACCACGTTTTGTTGGGGTTGAGCTGCCACGCCCATCCGTGGATCATGTAAAATGAGTTCACACTGATTAGCAAGCCATTTATCGTTTAAGTGAATATTGATGAAACCCGGACCTGCAATTTCAAGTTTGGCGGCCACATCCTCCAACTGCACTTTTTCAACGATTTGCTGGGCGATATCGCGAGGCTTTTGCTTTAATGTTTTAGCCAGTCCCATAGCACCGTTGAACTGGTAGTCGCCAAATTCAGGACGCGCACTGCGAGTAACAGGCGCGGCGGCATCAGGCACCTGCATATCGGCAAGTGCTTGCTTAAATCGGCTGACAAGTAGCGAATGAATATTCATTGTATAAACCTTAGTGTTCGCGAGTCTGCGTAAATTCAATATCAGGGTAACGTTCTTGAGAAAGCTGCAAATTCACCATGGTAGGCGCGATGTAGGTTAAATTATCGCCTCCATCCAGGGCCAGATTTTGCTCTGCTTTGCGTCTGAATTCATCCAGTTTTTTGTCGTCTTTACTGTAAACCCAGCGTGCAGTGGAAACGTTGACATGTTCATATATGGCATCTACGTTGTATTCGGCTTTTAAACGAGCCACCACCACGTCAAACTGGAGCACACCAACGGCCCCGACAATTAAGTCGTTGTTAGCCAGCGGACGGAATACCTGTACCGCCCCTTCCTCAGATAGCTGAATAAGTCCTTTAAGTAACTGTTTTTGCTTTAACGGATCTTTCAATCGAATACGTTTGAAGAGCTCGGGGGCAAAGTTAGGAATACCGGTAAAACGGAAATTGTCGCCATTGGTAAAGGTGTCACCAATTCGGATAGTGCCGTGATTATGCAAGCCAATAATATCGCCGGCGTAAGCTTCTTCCAGAAGCGCGCGGTCTCCAGCCAAAAAGGTTAACGCATCAGCAATGCGAATATCCTTGCCCAGGCGCGCATGTCGCATTTTCATCCCTTTTTCATACTTACCGGAGACGATACGACAAAAAGCAATGCGATCACGGTGTTTCGGATCCATATTCGCCTGTATTTTAAATACAAAGCCACTAAATCCAGGTGCGTCAGCCGTAATGGTTCCACTTTCGGTTTCTCTACCTAAAGGTGCTGGCGCCCAATCCACCAGCCCATCCAGCATATGATCAACACCAAAGTTCCCCAATGCGGTACCGAAGAAGACCGGGGTTAATTCACCCGCCAAGAAAAGTTCTTTATCAAATTCATGGGATGCCCCCATTACTAATTCTAATTCATCTCTTAGCTGGTCGGCTAAGTCTGAACCAACAGCCTCAGCAAGTTCTGGATTATCCAGGCCTTTAATAATGCGTACATCCTGGATGGTATGCCCCTGCCCTGTTGCATACAAAATCGTTTCATCGCGATGAATGTGGTAAACCCCTTTGAAGGATTTACCGCAGCCAATTGGCCAGGTTACCGGCGCACAGGCAATGTTTAATTCGGTCTCGACTTCATCAAGCAACTCCATCGGGTCACGAATATCCCGGTCGAGTTTATTCATAAAGGTAATGATGGGAGTATCGCGCAAACGCGTCACTTCCATCAATTTACGGGTTCGGGCTTCCACCCCTTTGGCTGCATCGATAACCATTAAACAGGAGTCGACTGCGGTAAGCGTTCGATAGGTATCTTCGGAAAAGTCTTCGTGTCCTGGCGTATCCAGTAGATTAACCAAGTGCTCCTTGTATGGAAACTGCATGACTGAGGTGGTTACAGAAATACCCCGCTCTTTTTCCATTTCCATCCAGTCAGATTTTGCGTGTTGTCCGGACTTTTTACCTTTAACCGTACCCGCGCGTTGTAAAGCCTGCCCAAATAACAGTACTTTTTCGGTGATCGTGGTCTTACCGGCGTCCGGGTGCGATATTATTGCGAACGTGCGTCGCTTGTTAATTTCTGCGGAAAATGGATTCTTTGTCATGCTTACACTGTTTGTTTAAAGATGAGATTTACCCTGCCTTCAGGATAATAGGCGGGGATTATATAGTGCTTTGGCGGCGAAAAACAGGTTCAAAAAAAAAGCCACCCAGATCGATTCGACGGGTGGCTGTATTTTGGGATTCACTTTAGGGTAATTTAGCCTGCAGAAGCGGCAATCTGCTTTAGGGCTCGGTACACTGGCGCGGTAGCTTCTGACTGTTGCTGAGTATTCTTCATTCCAGCCGGCAGACCTAACCCTCCTTTCGAATTAGCACAGGTCTCATCACTGGTGTTGTCGGCAATATAATTCCCATTCAATATCAACGCACCGCTTTCCTGTTGCCACATTTCGTACAACGCATTGTACAAATTGAACATGTCCTGGCTTTTTTCGACGTGGTCTTGCGTGAACGAACTGCCCACAAAATCATGTCCAGCTTCATACGCTACCAATGGAAGGTTAAACTCTGCGACCAAATTCACATGGTTTCTCACCAGATAGCGCAAGCCTGGCTTAACCGCATTAGCAAAAAAGCGATCTGTACCGTCAACATAATTAATTGCTTCAGCCAGGTAAGATGATGTCGAAGTGCGATCAAAGCCATTAACGGTCACGTATTCGCCGAACTGAAAAGGATCGACAACTTTAAGGCTAACGGCAAAAACGTCGATATTCATGGCAGGAGTTTCGGCCCCTTCTTCGTTTACATAAATGCTGGCTTCAAGAATCTCTCGATTCACGTCGACGTTAGCCTTACTCGTACCCACCTCGCCGGTCATCACCACGGCAATCCGAGAGGCGTGTGAATGCCAGACATCTTTAAAAATTTTCGCTATTTCCTGAGTTCGTGCCGCATACCAACTAGCCACCATATTTTCTTCAGTGACTTTATCCGATAAGTACTCGGTACGCTCGTACAGTGTCAGATTGGGCCAACGTATTTGCGCTTGCTTCAGGGCGTAATCGCGACCTAACGCATAAGGATACGTCAGGTTCCATAATCCGTTGCCCAACTCTAAATAAATGACACGTTTTGCGTCTAACTCAACCAACATCAGTTCTGCAAGTTGACGTACATAGTTATTATCAGCTGCCACTGGAACATTCAACCATAAGTCTGACTGACTTTGATTGGCAAGCTGTGCAATAACTTCGTACGGTGCGCCTTTAGCGCTGCCCCACGAGGCATGATCAACCTTTACCCGGTTAGTCCACGCGCTATTTCCCTGGCTGTGACTATAGCCTCCGGATTCATCTTTGATTGCATATAACAGCTCGTGACTGAGCATATGAACCGGGCGGATAACAGAAAACGACTCAAGGTGATTTAAGTAGGTTTGGCTAAATACTTCATCACTGTCTGCTGTGGGACGTAATAACTTGATATCGCGCATATAATTACCGCTATTATCCAAGTCGGTGTCATATATTTCGATGCTAATGGGGCCGGTTCCGGAATAGTTAAACGTCATTTTACCCGCAGACTCAGTCTGCACTTCCACATTGGTTACTGCAAAGTCAGCCAATCCAGCATAAGTGAGTGTATATACCCCGGCTTCGTATGCATTTTCAATGGCACTATTAAACAGCGTAACGGATAACATCTCGGCTTGTTCACCATTACTCAACGACATCTTCACCGGCCAGCCATTCTGATCGACAATGACACTACTCGCTAAATCGATGCGAGACGCGCCCTGTATATGGGGAGTCCATACGGTAGCTAACTCAGTATTATCGTCATCTTTAAGACTGGCTGTTTTGACCACGTCATTGAACATCCACGCAGTCATCGAATTTTCCACCGGTGCGACTGCACTACCTACATTAAACTCACCTGGTTTAGGCGTGCGGATCACGTCGCTCGATAAGATATCTTTAATGGAACGGTCTTCTCCACCGCTTGAAGGATCGGGCACGACTGGCGCGGGATCGGGAGATGTTGCGACGGGCGTGTTTGGACTTTCTTCCCCAGAGCCACCACATGCACTTAACAGACAAATTGTGCTGGCTAAAACCAACTTAGAACTGATGCTCTTCCACAACGCATTCTCAGAGATAACATTATACAACATGAAAACCACTTTTCTCTTACTAGACGCTCAACTTTGAAAACATACCCGGTCCGGAGAATGTAAATACACATTACAAATAAGACGAACAATGTTCAGTTGGAATAATGACTTATGAGGTATACCAGGGGATACAGCCGTATTGATGGCTGGCAAACGTTATTACTTAAACAATTTATTATAAATTTACTGGCAAATACGCTGCATTATCATCGCGTCTTCTTTGTTTACGCCTGCACTATAATAATTTTTGCGTCGTTCTACGGTATCGAAGGAAAAGGAATGGTATAAATTTTGGGCGACCACATTAGACGCTCTAACTTCAAGCCATATGGAAGACACCCGTTTACGTTCACAATACTCAACAACTGTCTGCAATAACAACCTACCGCAACCGGTTCCACGAGAAGTTGCTGAGACGGCAATATCCATGAGCGTTGCCTCATCTGCAACTAATAACACTACTGCGTAACCGATTACGTTATTATTTATTTTACAAACCCAAAGGGTGTATGGACTTAAAGCACAATCAGAAAAGGTAGCCAGTGACCAGTGATTAACGACTGCAGACTTGTGAATTGCATAGGCAGCAGCCACATCATCATCTGATGCAATTTCAACAAATGGTAAATTAGCGTTCACGGTGCAATTGCTGAATTTGCTGCCATAATTGTTTTTTCAGCGGTGTCGATAGCTCTGAAGGTAAGGCTGGCAAGCACACGGATGAAGTCGTCACCTTGATGCCGTCACCCAAAACCCACGCAATTTTACTATCGGCTGTAGGGATTCCAGACATCGCTTGCTCCACATCAACTATCCATTGCTCAAACCGACGAGTTGCATCAGCCGGAAACGGCTTTTCCACTACATTAGCGCGCTCTTGAGATGAAACTAATGATCGTAAATGTTGTACATTAGCTGCAGAGGAGGCTTGAGAGACATTTAATTCATTGTGTTTGCCTGCATTGTTATCTTCTGTGGTATCAGGCTGCTTTGACCAAACCGTTATCCCCATTTCCTGAAGAGCCGCGATTTGCAATGTGGATAAACTTGATGACATGAATTTTACTTTCTCGCTTTGCGCCAGCGCCACGAAAAGTGGCTAAGACAAAGGTGTTTGCCTCTATCGACCATAAACCAAATTGTACACTTTAAATCAAAAGATTAAATCCGGTTTTTAAGTGTCATTTGGCTTACTCACCCTTAATTTCAGAAGAACGCCTATATACGATACGCCAACGCAATAAATTTTTTACAACGCTTAAATAACTTATCAGAAAAGTCCCTTGTTGACTATCGGTTAGCAAGTCCTTGTGGTTCTCTTATAATCGTTACAATGAAAAGAGCAGGGATTTGTAATATACACAGGTTATAATTGTTGCGTTCTTGCGTTGTTCGTTTTGCATCCCTTTGTCACAGAATGACGATTCAGATTCATTATTTAACGGGAGAGGTCAATCAAGGAACTCGGTGTTAATTTAAACACAATTATTCTATTATTAACCGCCGTTGGCGATGCAGACGCTTCCTTCGGAATAGCTTTATGCTTTAAAAAACACCCAGCAAACTAACTTATCGATTACTATGCAAAGAGGCGATAGTACAATTTCATGAAAATATTTCTGCATATCGGAAATGGGAAATGTGGCAGTAGCTCACTTCAACATTATTTTTCTTACAATCATTCACGGAAAGGCTTTAAATACGGTGTTTTAAAGAAAAATGGTCATATCAGTACGGGTGTGAGCGTTGAGCAAGAAGCTAGTCGAAAACCAAGCAATTATGCCATGTCCTACAGTTTACCATCGATGCTTGACGATGAGTTCCTGGGCCAATTTAGAGCTAGTCTGGCAACGCTTTCAACTGAATGTGAAGCCTTATTATTATCGTCTGAAGCATTTGGAAGTCACTTTGCCCGCTTTAAGCAACTCGACACCATACTCACGCAGTATGAAGCGGAAGTCATCATGATTGTACGTCCTCCTGTTCAATGGTTAAATAGTGCTTGGTGGCAATGGCTGGCATGGAGCAATCAAAAGAGCAGTGCTGCCGGTATTGAGCAAGCGGTAAAAAAAAGAAATCCTGCCAAAACATGGCTCAAAAGGATTGAACAATTTGAGTCGTTAAATAGTGTTCGCAAGGTGCATGTTTTGTCACTAAACGACACTTTTCTTAGTGACATCAAAGCGCTGATTGGCAAACAATATTTTTCTGAGCGCACAGATAATGAAAACAAAAAGCATAACGCCGCATCCAGCAGAGAGCTATTAAGTTTTTTAAAAACCAAGCGCTCTCTGCGGCCTAATTACGGTTACGCAAAAACCGAATTCATTTTAAATAAATACCTGAAACAAAGAACGAAATCAGATTGGGTACTCACCGAGGAAAACGTTAAGGTGCTTATGGATAAAAATAAGCCATATAATGTTGAACTTGCTAAACGTATTGCCAATGAAAACATTCTTAACAATGATGCCTGGTGGTCAGCCGACTTTTATCACGACAAATGTCAAAAGGTGGAGCGTGATTATAAGCTGAGCTATGCAATGCTAGAAAACCTGCTGGAGGAGGCCTATCATATTATTATCAAACTTGACGATGCGTTAAGATCCCAATCAAAAAAGCTTCTGGTTAATGGTAAACAAGCTAAACGCGCTGCGTCATTCGAGCATTGTGAAGACAACTTTCTTAGTGCCGATGAAATTACTGCCCTCGTCAGTAGTGCGAACAAATTAGCTAAAATTGACGCTGATAAGGCGATGAACTTACTACTGATTGCGCAAAGAAGCAGACCAAATGGACAAGGTATACACGCTAAAATAGAAGAAGTAGAAAAATTACAGCGGGCGGGCTTTATTTCTAAAATGGCCAGATTGATGTCTACGCTTCCCGGATTAGTCAAAGCTGGTCTGAAATAACACCTTAATCTTTCTCCCAATGCTGAGGGTTACTGCTCTTTAATGTCGCTGCCAGTTGGAGCGGGATAGCTTATACCTTGTAGGTAAAAATACCCGTTACCCTTCGACGGGATTGGTGATAATGCGCCCGCAGCAAGTTATTACATACAGCCAAAAAATTCGGAACAACAGCACTTAGGTAACAGAAGCAGCTCCGCCTATTAAAAAGTAACCGAAATACAGCGCAACGTTAAAACGACAGGTTCATTGCTAAACCCAATGTTGATAAATTAAGCAGATTGGAGTGTAAACGACATTTTGTCGGTAAGAGACTTTTACGGAAAGCTTGATGAGTCTGCGCCAGCGCCACGAA
>CAZROH010000087.1:0-9387 GCA_964601635.1 uncultured Alteromonas sp.
CTTGCGACGTTTCTAACACGTCTTTTAATGCTTTTTCGCTAATCGCTTGCTGATGAAGCAATAAATCAAACGGGTGGTTGGTGCCGCCTAGTTCAAAGCGAAACTTATTGCCTATAATGTCAGCGACCTGTTTGGCCAGCTCCAGGTCAGCATCATCAAATGAACCTGATTGTTTATTGATAATCTGCATCACACCCATCATGACCCCCGCATTTAAGATGGGAACGCACAAAATGTTGTTGGTCTTGAAGTCACTGGATTTATCAAATCTATCGGCGAAACGCAGACGGGGATGGATTTGGGCAAGTTCATTGGTATCGTACGGGTCGGCAATCATCAAAGGTAATTGCGCCAGAGCTACGTATCCTGCAATGGAAAGCGGGCTGATCGGGACCTTAATTTCCAACGTTTCTTTACCGGTTTTAAAACGGGCGACCAAGTCCTGATGCTGACGGCGGCGCTGAAAAATACTCATTCTTTGCGCACCAAAGAGTTTCAGAATGACGGGCTCAAGCTGCTGGTAGGCATCCATTAAAGATGAATGACTGGCCAGTATCGAATTTATCGTATCGAGGCTTTGCTGGTTGCCTGTAGTTCCTAACATAAAAGACTTCTTTAGTTACTCTAACTGGTCTAAACGTAATTGAGCCAATTGTGGTTTATATCGTTTTACCAGCCAGCAATTTATCCACTGAATCATTCTATCGTACTGGTTGTATGTGAGCCCCGTCCAGTGATTTCAATTATGTATGTGAAAAACTGGCACAAGTGACGAGTTAAGGATACCTTAAGAATTAACCTTTAAGCTCAGTTTATTTTTTCATTGTCCAATAAGTATGCGCGTTTTACTTGTAGAAGATGACAAACCACTGTCAGACGCATTGGCCGATTCATTGCGCAAGTCTGGTTATGTTGTCGATTGCGTTTTTTCTGGCCAAAGTGCCCTGTACGCTATGCGTGGCGGGGGGGTAGATATGGTCATCTTAGACTTGGGTTTACCCGATATGGATGGCCTGCAAGTGCTAAAGACCTTACGTACTCGCAAAAATACACTGCCCGTGATTATTCTGACCGCCAGAGATAGCATAGATGACAAAATTGTGGGATTGGATACGGGTGCCGACGATTATTTACCTAAGCCGTTTGAAGTAAGTGAATTATTAGCGCGTTTAAGGGTAATGGAAAGGCGACTTGGAACGGCCAATAGTGCATTAATCCAAATTAACAACGTTTCATTGGACACACATAACCTGGTACTCATTATTGATGGTCAATCCGTTTCACTACCAAGAAGAGAATTGATGTTACTTAAGTCTTTAATGGAAAATGCTGGCCGTATTCGTTCCAAGCAACAATTAGAGTCGAGTCTCTATGAATGGGGCGATGAAGTAGCAAGCAACACTGTCGAAGTACATATCCATCACTTGCGTAAGAAATTACCTGAGGGTTTTATAAAAACCATCAGAGGGGTAGGCTACTCCATCTCAAACAAAAAGGCGTCATGACTTCATGCGCTCTATGCGACAGTTCCTAACGCTGCTTTTAATATCGTTTCTGATTTTAATTGTATTTACTGCAGCAATGCATGGCTACCGCGCCACATCTAAGGTAGCAGCATCATTAATGGATCGTGAGTTAGAAAGCGTATTAAATTCCGTGGTGAATAGTCAGCAAATCATTCCATCAGCGGAACAAAGCAGCGAAATTGTTTATCAGATTTGGCAACATGATGAGCTGGTAAGCAAATCTGTGAATGCGCCGGATGAACCAATTGCTCGTTTCCAGGCAGGTTTTAGTGAGAGCAACTTTAATGGTCTCAGGTGGCGAACTCATGGGCGTTATTATGCCACCCCTGAAGTGTGGGTAATGGTAGCGCAGCCTATTGACGTGCGTTACAAATTGGCGGAGTCAATGACCATTTCATCAGTTATGCCGGCAATTATCAGTGTGCCTATACTCGCATTAATCGTATTTTGGGCCGTCTCAAAAGGGTTAAGCCCGCTTAGGCGTTTATCGGAAAATTTATCCAGTCGAACCGGCAAGGACCTTTCAAGAGTAAGGTTAGAGCATGTTCCGAATGAGTTAAGTCCGGTTGTGAACACACTTAATTCGATGTTTACCCGGTTAAATGATGCTTTTGAGCGCGAGCAACAATTTGCATCGAATGCCGCGCATGAATTACGAACGCCTCTTAGCGTTATGAAAATAAACTTACATAATTTAGCGCGAGATTTAGGTCCGCACCAAGCAAAGATACATGCGCTTGAGCAAGACACAAACCGCATGATTCACGTGGTTAACCAAATTTTGCTATTAAGCAGAACAAGCCCTGAGATGTTTTATTTTCAGCAAAGTAAGGTAGATATGTTTGAGGTGGCACAACAGGTAATATCAGATGTATACGGTAAAATTGAAGCGAAACATCAGCAAATTGAATTATTAGGTCAGTCCACGTTTCTACTCAGCACCGAATTTACCCTGTATACCTTGATGCAAAACCTGATCATCAATGCCAGTGCTTATTCACCAGAAAAAGCTGACATCCGGGTATGCATCAAAGCTGAAGACGATTCAGTATACTTGAACGTGAGCGATTCCGGCCCCGGGATCCCAGAGCATGAAATGGCGAACGTGCTAAAGCGTTTTTACAGAGATCAAAAGCAAACGAAGGGAGACAACCAGGGGAGCGGCCTGGGATTGGCGATAGTTGGCCAGATTGTACAATTGCATCATGCATCTATTACCTTGGGGGTTGCTGAATTAGGTGGTTTGGCTGTCTCTATTCAATTTCCAAAGATGAGTCATGAAGTTGAGCTTTCGTAAGGCCAGTGTACTGGCATGCTTATTCACAACGTGTGCGGCAAAGGGTATGCCTGAAGTGGTGGTCGAAATTCGCAATCACCTTTTTAGCCCACAAGTCATTACGATCCCGGCAAATCAAAAAGTAAAGATAACATTCTACAATTTTGACCCCACGCCAGAAGAGATAGATAGCTTCGATCTGAATAGAGAAAAAGTCGTGTTTGGTAACAGTCGCGCGTCAATCTATGTGGGCCCGCTGCGGCCTGGCCAGTATGACTATTTCGGTGAGTTCCATCCCAACAGTGCAGTAGGGGTAGTAAAGGTTGTAGAAGAGGGGGATGCAGCCAATGTTGATTAACACTGTAGTGCTTTTTATTCGGGACACGTTACCTGTTTTTCTGTTGCTAAGTTTATTGCTATCCACAAAGCTGGTTTCTTTAAAATATTCAGTGGTGCTGCTAAGCATTGCACTGGTCGGTGCGGCACTGTTTTACGCCAATCTCGCCGTTATCAGTGAATATCTGCAAGGGGCCGGCGTTGAGTTGATAAAAATCAGCTTGTTGTTGCTGGCGTGGGGGGCTTTACTGGTAGCAGTCTGGTTTAGAAACAGGGGCGCAATTCGCACGGCTTCGGTAGGCTTAATGGCAGTGGCGTTGATTTTACCCAATGCGTTGCATTTTTTGATTTATTCAGTGGCCTATTGGCCTACACTCCCGGATACAACAGAAATGCTGTTAGGCATTGTTTTGGGGCTGGGTATCGCCAGTAGCCTGGCGTGTGTTATTTACTTAGTTCTTATGTTGCATGCCGATGATCGCATTGGCTATTTCTTACTGTGGTTATTTTGCGCAGGACAAATTGCACCAATTACCACCTTGCTGGAACAAGTTAATTATCTATCTAGTCAGGATTGGGCCTGGGACACAAGGCACTGGGTGGAAGATAATAGTGAATATGGCCATTTGCTTAATGCGTTGTTTGGCTACGAAGCGACACCGAGTTATTCGTATATTGTTTTCTATGTGATTGTTCTGATCAGCCCCTGGGTCGCCCGACAACTTTCATTCAATTTGCATAAAATGCCCTCAGTAGGCCAGAGGCAATCATGAAGCATTTCGTTTCCTTTTTCGTACTTTGGGTGAACTTATTCATTGCGGGTTTCACCTACGCTGACAATTTCGTGGTCGATAAGGTTTATCATCCTTACGTGCTGCCATTTGAGCGAAAGGTAGAGTGGCGGTTAACCTCACGCCAAAATGATAATGGCAATATATTGCAACAACGCTTCGCGTTCGGTCATGCACTTTCAGAACGTTTAATCCTGGAGGCTTATATTGTAGGTTCGCGTGATGAAAAAGATGATTTTGGCGTGTCCGGTTATGAACTGGAAGCCCGTTGGATGGTAACGGAACAGGGTAAGTATTGGGCCGATTTAGGAATGCTGTTTGAACTGGAAAAACAGCATCAAACCGATGACTGGGAGGCCACTATCGGTTTGCTGACTGAAAAAGAATTTGGTCGCACCAGCCTGACAACAAATATTAAGCTGGTCTATGAGTGGGGGCAGTTAATTGAGAATGAATTCGAAGGTGAATTCAAGCTTAAATACCGGTATCGCTGGATACCTGAAATTCAGCCTGCGATCGAACTTTATGTAGCTGAAGATTATACGGGAATTGGTCCGGCATTTATGGGAATCAAGCGGTTTGACGGACGGCGTCAATTAAAATGGGAGATGGGCTTTATCGCTGGATTAAACGGCGACGCGAAAGACCATACACTTAGGTTAAATCTGGAATTTGACTTTTAAAAAGTAAAAAATTTTTACGGTTCTTAATTTTCAGTTAAGTTTGGTCATCAATACTGGTAGCAACAAAGCCACAGAGAAACGCGTATGTTGTATGCCAGAGATAATAGGGAATTCGCAGGTTCAGTTGCTGAGACAGCGACTTTTTATTCCGCTCCTGTTAATGCCAGTGAAACCTCACTGGTCGTTACCGCTACAAATGATCAACAAAGACTCGCGTTAGAAAAATTTATTTTCGCGGGATATCAGCAGAACTTTGCCGCTAACCTGACATCCTTTATGCCCATATTAGTAGGGTTGAAAAAAGGGCACTTTCGGGCGGGACTGGGGTTGCGCAAGGGGAGTGAACCACTTTTCATTGAACAATATTTCTCACAAAGTATCGAATCGACGCTGTTAGCAAATAACATAGACTGCGGGCGAGAAAATATTGTCGAGCTGGGCAATCTTTATAGCACATCGTTTCGCTACATGTTACCACTTATGATTAGTTGCAATGCAGGGTTACAGAAGATGGGCAAAGAGTGGGCGGTCTGTACGCTGACTCATCAACTTCAGGTATTGTTTTCTGCGAATGGATTGAACATGGTCCTGCTAGGAGATGCCTCGCACGAAAAGTTATCTCAGTCTGATACGCAGTGGGGGAGATACTACGAAACACTACCTAAAGTGTATGCCATCTCGCTGACCAACTGTTCTTCCTTAATAAATAACCAACCCGCACTGACGACGTATCGAGATAAAGTTCAACAATTGCTGCCAGCACTAGAGACGCAACTTGAGAGAGCGATGGCATGAACTGGCTAAATCGTAATACTCAGGATATTGCACTGGAATGGGGTGGTGGCACCATTACCTATGCAGAACTTAATATTGAAGTGGCTGCGCGCAGAGACTGGTTAAAAGGATTAGGCGTGCACAGGGTAGCGTTGATAATGGACAACTCACCCAATTGGGTCCTATTTGATTTTGCCTGTCAACAACTCGAAATATGTATGGTTCCCATGCCCGGTTTTTTCAGTGCATCGCAAACTGAGCATGTTCTGCATGACGCTGGTATTGAACTGGTGGTGAGCGATCACAGCGTGAGCTTTTTCAATGCGCAGCAGGTTCACTGTCCCTTCGGTGGTATCTTTGCGTGGCATTTTACCGAGGTATTCACACCGGCTGTTCCCGACGGCACGCATAAAATCACCTTTACCTCTGGCTCTACCGGCACGCCCAAAGGCGTTTGTTTAAGCAGTCGCTCCCAGTTTGTCGTGGCTGAGTCACTGGTTAAGCGGATAGCATTAGATGCGCCCCGCCATTTATGTTTATTGCCTTTAACCTTACTGCTTGAAAATATCGCAGGACTTTATGCACCATTAATGGCGGGGGGCACTGTCATTTTAAGTGATGAAGTCGAAAGAGGAGTCAAAGGCAGTCGTTTAGTCAACCCCGACGCAATGATCAAGTTAATCAGTGAAGTTGAGCCTGATTCGCTAATCGTCGTGCCTGAGCTACTGATGGTGCTGTTAGGTGCCGTCACAAAAGGTTGGCAGCCTCCAGTCTCGTTGAAGTTCATCGCAGTAGGCGGCGCCCATATAGCGGTAGATTTACTGATTAACGCCAGGCAAGCCGGGCTTCCTGTTTACCAGGGATACGGCTTGTCAGAATGTGTGAGCGTGACCACGCTGAATGTACCTGAAGATGAGGCTGTCCAAAGCGTGGGTAGGTGCTTGCCTCATACTGCATTGGCCATTGAAAAGGGCGAAGTTATCGCCACTGGCAACCTGTTTTTAGGCTACCTCAATAAACCTGAGTCATTCTATCCAAAACAGGTGGCAACAGGTGATCTGGGCGCGCAGAAAGATGAGCATTTTTATATCCATGGACGCAAGTCTAATTTAATCATCAACTCATTTGGCCGCAACATTTCACCTGAATGGATCGAGTCATTGATAATGGCATCAGGAATGTTTATGCAATGCCTGATAGCCGGTGAGGCCAGGCCATTTTGTGTCGCTTTGCTGGTGCCAAGTGATCCGCAGGCAAGTCACTTAGAAATAGAGCAGTCTCTGGATCAGGTCAATTTACAGCTTCCGGATTATGCACAAATTCAGCGTTGGCTGACTGTTCCCGCCTTTACCGAGCAGCAAAATACGCTAACCGCCACAGGGAAGTTGAAACGCAAAAATATCCTTATGCAATATCAACCAGCACTGCAACAGCTTTATCAACCGCTGGCAGTGTAAGGAGTACTAATGTCCTTTTATCAGCAATTAGTAGAACAAACACATCAGCAAAGAGCTGAGTTCCAAAACGCGCCTATTATTCAACGATGCTTCACAGGAAATTTTGAATTAGATGACTATATAGCCTTTCTCCAGCAGGCCTATCATCACGTTAAACATACGATCCCATTATTAATGGCGACAGGGGCGGCATTACCCGAATCGAAAGAATGGCTGCGTGAAGCTGTGGGTGAATATATCGAGGAGGAAATGGGGCATCAGGAGTGGATTTTAAATGACCTGGAAGCGTGCGGAATCGATCGTGAGAGTGCCCGTGCCAGCGCACCTTCTGCGGCAACAGAACTGATGGTGGCCTATGCCTATGACGCAGTCAGACGAGTTAACCCATTGGCCTTTTTCGGTATGGTATTTGTGCTTGAAGGAAGCAGTATCGCGCTGGCGGATGCCGCTGCCGAACACATTCAAAGTAAACTTAATTTACCTGCAGAGGCATTTAGTTATCTGCGCTCACATGGTGCGATAGATCAGGAGCATATTGTCTTTTTTGAAAAGTTGATGGATCGCATTACTGATGAAAGAGAGCAGGCGATCATTGTGCACAGCGCTCAAATGTTCTTCAAATTGTACGGTGATATTTTCCGTACCTTGTCACCTGAGCATGGCTTACAAAAGGCGGCATAAGATGAACGTCAACTGGAATCAACAAATCTGTCTACTTACCGGAGCAACTGGCGGGATTGGGCAGGAAATCGCGCGCAAACTGGCGGTTAAAGGCGCCACGCTCATTTTAACCGGCCGAGATGAAAGTAAGCTCAAAGCGCTGTGTGACTCATTGCCGGGTTCACATGACTACGTTATCGCAGACATTACAAGTAAAGAAGGACGGGATGCCATTGAAGATAAATGCATGTATTTATCTTCTTTAACCATGCTCATAAATAATGCAGGTATTTCAAAAGTAGAAAGTTTCGATAGTGCGCCTGCAGATGACATTGAGCAGGTACTCAATGTAAATTTGCTGGCACCGATGATGCTGACCCGTCAGCTATTGCCGCTATTATTAGCGCAAAAGCAGGCTCATATTATTAATGTCGGTTCGGCGTATGGCAGTATTGGCTTCGCCGGCCATAGCATGTATTGCGCAAGTAAATTTGGGCTTCGCGGGTGGACGGAATCGTTGCAACGAGAGTATGCCCAAAGCCACATCAAGTTTTATTATTTTGCCCCGCGCGCCACCAAAACCGCGATGAATTCGGTTGCTGTTGAAACCATGAATAATGCCCTGGGCAATAAAGTGGATGCGCCGGCAGCTGTCGCTAACGCTTTAATAAAACAAATCGAACAAGGCAGTGCTCGTCGGGCATTCGGCTTTCCGGAAAGATTTTTTGCTCGCTTAAATGGCGTTTTTCCTGAAATAGTCGACAGTGCACTGCGAAAAAAATTATCCACTGTTAATCGTTATATCCGCCCTGAGCTTAAGGAGAATTAAGCATGAAAAAATTAATACTGGTTTGCCTGATGATAGGCGCTATATCTCCCTTCGTTGTTGCCGATGAAAATAGTGGGCAGGCGCTGCACAAGGTACAGCAGCAGTGGGCTCACATTAATTATGAACTTGAAGGCGATGAGAAATCCAAAGCATTTGAAGCCCTGATAAAGGAAGGAGAGGCTTTGGTTAAAGCTAATCCAAGCGCAGAAAGCTTAATATGGTTAGGAATAGTGCAGTCCAGTACCGCAGGCGCCGAAGGGGGCCTGGGTGCACTAAAATATGCTAAAGCAGCTAAGAAGAATTTTGAACAAGCGATAGCGCTGGATAAAAACGCCTTACAAGGCTCTGCCATGACCAGCCTGGGCGTGTTGTATCATAAGGTGCCTGGCTGGCCGATTAGTTTTGGTAGTGATAAAAAAGCGCAGCAGCACCTGATGCAGGCATTGCAGGTAAACCCTGATGGTATTGACCCCAACTATTTCTATGCAGAATACCTCTATGATGAAGGTGAGTATAATTTAGCTAAAAGCTATATCAATGCTGCAAAGAATGCGCCTGCACGACCTGACAGACCGTTAGCTGATAAAGGACGGCAGCAAGAAATAGCGCGACTGATGAAACAAATAAACGCTAAGCTGTAATAGCGCTGCGAGAATCACGCCCGTTTCGAAGAGCAAATGTCGGTGCTGAAGTCGACAGTATCAACACTTACTGCGAAGAGGTACCGACTCCGCCACTTGTGGTTAAAGCACATTCTGGCAAGCTTGTTATCTTATTAAAAGTTTATCTTCCGAAAAGCGAAGAGAGACGCAAAGATGAAACCGAAAGGTTTCAGCACATCGATTATATGTGGGCTGAGATTTCTTCAGAGGGTGTGATTACGCCTGTAAACTAGTCCTTTACATAATCATATTTAAAGTAATAAAAGGGTTGCGTAATTTTACACTATCTGTATAATTCGCGCCCACTTGCCCCTAATAGGGCATGATTTTTAGCCGCAACCTCACTGCTTTTAGGGTGGTTGCCAGTGTGAAAGGCCAGCTAACTAGCGAATC
>CAZROH010000088.1:0-9137 GCA_964601635.1 uncultured Alteromonas sp.
AAAAAGCGCACCCACTTCATGCTGAACTGGCCTTTTGCCTGGCGGTTGATTTCAATCACCGCCTGCTTTTTTGAAAACTGTTTATCTTTATTGTGTGAGCGGGAGTGCGTCATCGCGTCATAGGTATCGAGGATGGCCAATAGCTTCGCGCCGTCACATATATCCTCTTCTTTTATTCCCAGTGGGTAGCCCGATCCGTCCATGCGTTCATGGTGCTGCATAACAATTTTTCTGGCCTGATCCCACTGATCAAGATGCTCTAACAAACGCGAACTTTTATATACATGTGAACGCATTAAATTAAATTCGTTATCGGTATAAGATTCTTTTTTATGTAACAGTTTCAGTGGCATAAATGCCATGCCAAAATCGTGGACATAGCACGCCACTGCCAACTGGTCTTCTTCGATGGGTTTTTCAGCTAATCCATTTATATGCAGAGCTAGTTTGGCAATTCTATCTCCCCTACCCGACCAGTAATTTGAGCGATGCTCAATGGTCTTCATCAATTCGCGGAAAAATAAGATATCCATTTGTTTTTCTGCACTGATATCTTTTGGAATGCCCGTATTAGCCAGTGTTTTGGTTACGCTATTTACGTCCTGATTTTCTTTGGTACCCGGTACAGATTTTAAATCCAGCTCCGGGTTAAGCATCAGCACCGCATCAGTAAGAAAGCGCTCATGCTCAGTCGGATTTTCAGGTTGAATACGTGCGATAGCCAGAACCAATTGTTCATGCAAGGTGTTATCGTATTCGGCTTTTCCCTTAGCCATAATACTTTCAACAAACGCTTTCACTCTATCCATGGTTAGCAAAACTAAATCGCTCATGGTACTGGTGTATTCGATTTGACCTTTGCGCAGATAATCCAGCAATTCTTCAACATGTTGTAGTAAAGGGATAAGCGGAGAAAATCCTACCAAGCCCAAATCACCTTTGATCGTATGAATTGAGCGGAACAGCGCCCGCTGTAACTCGTTATCTTCCGGCCTCAGCTCAAGTTCAATCAGGGTTTGTTCACTGGCCTCATAGAGCTCGTTTATTTCCTCCATCAGGTCATTGAGGATATCTTCTTCAACTTCGTCCGGTACAAATGTCTGCATGATTCTTTTTAGTTAATTGATACGTACCCCCCATTTATAACATCTGCCTCCACCTTTCGCTAACTAATTGGTGTATCCTGCAATGTATAAACGCGACTGATCGGACATGTGTTAGTACTCTCATGCCTTATACTGCGCGGCAAATTTTAAACAAGGGCTCGATGTGTTAGCTATTCTGCGAATTTTTTTAATGTTGATTGCATTTCTGATAATCAACGTTGTCGTACTGGTTGTGTGTCTGGTGCGCCCATTTCATCGCGACAATGTCCATTTTGCTGGTCAGGCTTATAGTCAAATGGCCAAAATTTTAGGCTTGAAAATAATCATCCAGCGCTCTGAGGCCATAAAACCCCGAGTACCCTACGTTTTTATTGCGAACCACCAAAATAGTTACGACATTATTACCATCTGTAAAGCCGCCCTCCCCGGCGTGGTTACCATTGGCAAGAAAAGCTTAAAGTGGATACCGATATTCGGCCAGATCTATTGGTTGTCAGGCAACATCATGATTGACCGTAAAAATAGTGGTAGAGCGCGTGACACGTTGAAAATAGCAGCCCGCAAGGTGAGTGAAAAGCACACGTCAGTATGGCTGTTTCCTGAAGGAACACGCAGCTATGGACGTGGACTACTGCCTTTCAAATCAGGCGCATTCCGATTGGCAAAAGACACGTCAGAACCGGTTGTGATGGTGACAGCGAGTAACTTACATGGAAAAGTAAAATGGAACCGTTGGAACAACGGCATCCTCCTTATTGATATAGCCGCGCCGCACCCCCTAAACGACGAACACAACATTCGGGAATGGACTGATATTTTCTATAACCGTATGAAGCAAAAGTATGAAGAATTGAATATACTCGTCGAAGAAATGGAAAAAAAGCAGTAAACTTGTGGTATCACTTATTACCACTAAGTTCAGGTTGTTATGAATCAAATTGATGAGCGTGAAGAATGGTATGCCTTTAATCAGGAAACCATAGATGCACTATTGGAAGACGGTAGTGAGGCCGATGCTGACTACACGATCGAGCATCATTTTGCGTCAACTAATTTCGATAAATTGGAAAAAGTGGCCGTAGATGTATTTAAGCTAGGCTACGAGGTTTCCGACGCTGAAGAATTGGAGTTAGACGACGGTGGCACTGTTTTTTGTTTTGATGCTGTGGCAGAGCGCAAACTGGATCGCGAGCTGTTGAATAAAGACACTGATGCGTTAGTTTCCATTGCAAGCAAACATGGCGTTCATTATGACGGCTGGGGTACCTACTTCATGCCTCGCGATGAAGAAGAATAGTATTATTGGCTGCCGTCACTGCACGGCAAAACCATCCCTTTCAGTTAAATTAAGTTTATTTTCAGTTTTTGTTCAGTTTACTCAGTCCACACTTAAGCTTGAATTAAGCAAAAGAAGAATGTGAGCGATGAAACCAGCAAATACAAAAATGATCACCTGGCTTGGTCTACTTCTCTCGTTTTTTTGGTTGTCTGTTGCACAGGCAGAACCTCGCATTATTAAAGTAACCGAAAAAACAGCGTCAACTGATTTAACCGAAGCAAAGAACGTCACCAAACATAATAAGAAAACATTGACCGAGTTTGCCAACAAAACACGGGAAGCGGTGACCTCTCAATCGATCTATAACGATTTTTGGATTTACGACAGCTGGGTTACCTTTTTAGACGATATTGATGGCGATAATTACTATTCTCGATTTTTGGTCGAATTTGACGTTGATACCGTCTATGTAGAAGCTCCCGTTTATGCCGTAGTATACCTGGGAGATGCTGACGAGTACGAGGCTATTCACGTGTCGGATACATTTTGGGTGTATGGTGAGAATACAGAAGACAGCTATGTTGTCGACAGTGAGCTGGTGTCAGGATTTCCCTCATATGATTACGACATCTTGATTGAGATATACGATGCTGATACAGACGAACTGGTCGCATTCAGTGATGGTTATGAAGATGCCGATCTCGCTTTTGTCAGCTTAGAAAGCCAGAACCACGACATATATCAAGAAACCCTTGTGGTCACTTCTCATGCCCACGGTGGCAGTTTGATGCTCACCTCCCTGGCATTTGTACTTGGTATGATAAGCTGGAGGAAATTGAGACGGAATTAATTACCATGCTCAGATTCATCTTCATTGTGGTCACTGATTGGCTTAAGCTCTGTGACCACTTTTTCCACTAACTTCACTCGCTTACTTTTAACCAATGCATCGCGTAACACATATTCTATTTGTGCATTCAGACTTCTAATTTCATCATCCGCCCACCGCTGCATCGCTGCCAATACATCAGCATTGATGCGCAGTGGATAGGCTTTCTTTTTCCCATTTAATGCCATGAGTTAGTACAAACTACCAGCGTTAACTACGGGCTGAGTGGCTTTATCACCACACAGTACTACCAGCAAATTACTCACCATGTTCGCCTTTCGTTCTTCATCTAATTCGACAACGCCATTCTCGCTTAATCGAGCCAAGGCCATTTCCACCATTCCAACCGCACCTTCCACAATTCGACTACGCGCGGCAATAATGGCGGTGGCTTGTTGACGCTGCAACATGGCACTGGCAATTTCAGCAGCATACGCCAGGTGACTAATCCTGGCTTCATGTACAGTAATACCGGCTTTATTTAATCTGTCCTGTATCTCTTTTTGTAAGCGATTGGAAATCTCAACAGGATGGCTACGCAGGGCAATCTCAGCCATCGCATCGTCTCTTGGATCATAGGGAAAGTCACTGGCCATATTACGAATAGCGGACTCGCTCTGGATAGTGACATAGCTTTCATAATCATCCACCTCAAATACGGCCTCAGCAGTATCGGTCACCGACCAGACAATAATTGAGGCAATTTCTATCGGATTTCCCTGATTATCATTCACTTTCATTTTTGCACTTTCAAAATTACGAATTCTGAGAGACACCGTCTTCCGCATAAAAAATGGGATGGTCCAGCGCAGACCATGCTTTCGCTCGGTGCCCATATAGCTGCCAAATAAAGTAAATACCTTAGCGTGATTGGGCTGAACCATGAAAAACCCTGCCCAGCAGCCAGCCACAATAAAAAGGAACAAAAGTTTTACGGTGCTCGGCCCCTGGCTTAAAAAATATACGGACATTATTTGCAGCGGAACTAAGACCAAAAATGCCGCAATATAACCGTTCAGCGAAAATCCTTGTTTTTCATTCATAACCTATCACCAAGATATCATTTTGATATCACAATTATTGCAAAGCCAACAAGTCTGTCAATAATTTTATTTTTCTACCCGTTTAAATAGTGGTAAGTCATTGAATTCTGAGCCACACTTACCGTTAATATTTTATCGACCGGCTGAATATGGATAAGCATTCAGCGCCTGACTCTAACGGCGTGGACAGAAGAAAATTTATCAAAGGTACGGCCGCCCTTGGCGCTGTCGGCACCTTTGCCCCCTTTGCTATAGGCCAGCCTAAGCCAGTAATACGAGTAATGGGTACCCATGTCACACTGCAAGAAGCATTGCGAAAACGTGCCATGGAAGATCTTGGCATAGAGCTCCATTTCGAGCCCAAGGGAAGCGCGGCGGTACTGCAAAAAGCCTCTATGAATCCGTCCAGCTTCGATCTTTATGAACAATGGTCAAACAGCATTAACGTGCTGTGGCGTTCAAAGGCCATCCAGCCCATAGAAAAAAAGCGTCTGATTTACTGGGACGAGATAAACAGTCTGACCAAAACAGGAAAAGTCACACCGAATGCCCGAATGGGTGCGGGTGATGCTCCTCACAAGATACTGCACATTCAACCGGATGGTAAATTAGGCCCAAACCATACTGATACCATCAGCTTTTTACCCTATGTGCATAATGTTGACTCGTTCGGTTACAACACCGCATTGATGAGTGAAGAATTTGACCAGCAACATGAAAGTTGGGGCTGGCTGTTAGATTCGAGACTGTCAGGGAAAGTGGGTATCGTTAATGACCCCACCATAGGCTTATTTGATTTGGCCCTCGCTGCAGAAGCGAAGGGATTTCTTAAATTTAAAGACATTGGCGCTATTACAAACCAAGAACTGGATGAACTGTTTACTATTTTAATTGAATTAAAACAACTGCAACACTTTAGCGGCTTTTGGACGTCGGTTCCTGAGTCGGTGCAATTTATGCGGACACAACGCGTTCAGATAGAGAGTATGTTCTCTCCGGCAGTATCGGCTCTCAATGGGCAGAATATCCCTGTCAGATTCGCTGCACCTGTCGAGGGCTACCGTGGCTGGCATGGGGTAATGTGCTTATCCTCTTCAACCACTGGCCGGGTAAAAGATGCCTGTTATGACTACATGAACTGGTGGCTCTCTGGCTGGCCTGGGGCCTTCATTGCCCGTCAGGGTTATTACATATCGAATCCTACACGCTCAGCTAAGTTTTTAACTAAGGCTGAGTGGAATTACTGGTACCAAGGCTTAAAGGCTACTGAAGATTTAAAAGGACCGGATGGTAAAGTGTCGGTAACGAAAGGCGACCAGCGTTCGGGAGGCAGCTACGAAGATCGCTTTAGTAATGTTGCTGTATGGAATACAGTTATGCCATCTTATGAATACAGTTTACAGAAATGGTACGAATTTATCACTTCGTAACATACAAGGTTTGAATATCATCCTATGTTAGCGTCAATCCGCGGGCAGCTTATTTTAATTCTCGTAGCGTTTGTTAGCCTGCTTATTTTGCAAGGTTATATTGCTCGTACCAATCAAAGCGCATTAACTGATGGCTTAGAACAAATCAGCCGGGCATTCACCGATGTTGGTCTTGTGCGTCAGCTTGAAAGAGATGTTATCGATTTGCAGCGCAATGTGCTTATTTTTAAGGAAACCACCAGCGAATCAGCCGTCACGCGATTTGAACGCCTCATGCTGTCAATTCAATCAAAGTTATCTACGCTGGAAGCGTCTGCCAAGGTAAGTTTAAAAGAAGTCGATGATTCAGGTGTACTGCAACGTATGCGTGGGCACCTGGCAGATTATCAGGAAAACTTCAGGCAGGTAGTAGATGCGCGATTTAGACGGGATAACCTTATTGCATCTGGCACGCTCGCCGAGCTTTCTGCACTGAAAAAAGAAATTGCACAGTTTGAGACGTCCTCATTGCTCAATTCATTTAATCAGTCATCTTTAAAATTGCACCTGTCTGAAGCAGAAAATGCCGCGCTGCAGTATGTGGCGCAGCCAAATTCGACACAAATCAAACAATTCAATCAAGCGATAGACTCAATTAAAGCGATAGGCAAAGCCAACCAGTCGTTGTTCTCAGAAGAGTTTACAAGCCAACTGCATCTGTTAGAAGAGCATTTTCGTGAGCTGACCCAGATAACCCAAGGAAACCTCTTCTTAGTCAATGTGGTGATGGCCGGGTCGGCCAATGAATTTCTTTACTTAAGTGGAGAACTTGTAGAACAAGTATCAAACCGAAATCAGCAAATCAGACTAGCCACCCAGCGCTCTGCTATTGATACCCAGCGCAAAGGCGAACTCTTTACCTTAATTGCAATCTTACTGGCACTTATCGCTGCAGCCTACACAGCATTTCGAATTCTTTCACCAATTCGCTCCATTACGGATGTATTTCAGCGACTTTCTGCGGGCGAAGATGTCGGCTCTATCCCCGCACGTAAACGCAAAGATGAAATTGGCCAACTGGCCAATGCCGCTCAGGTATTCAGTGAAAAAAACAAGCAAACTAAACAGCTTCTCGCGGATGCACAAGAGGTTAATACTACCTTAGGGCTGCTGAATAAAGAGCTGCATGACGCCAAAGTAAAGGCAGAGCAAGCAACTGCTTCGAAAAGTATCTTTTTGGCTAACATGAGTCACGAAATTCGCACCCCCATGAACGGCATTATCGGTTTGTTAGAACTGGCTCAACAGCAACCTATGTCCACTGTGATGAAAGAGTATCTGGATAAGGCTGCATATTCCGGTCATATCTTAATGAGCGTAATTAACGATATTCTCGACTTTTCAAAAATAGAGGCAGGTAAGCTCGATATTGAAGAAGTCAGTTTTTCACTACATTCCATTTTCGACAACATATTGGCTGTCATCGGTTTACGTGCCCAAGAGAAGAATCTGTCGGTACGCATGTTTGTCGCCCCTGCGCTGCCGGCTCAAGTGATTGGTGACCCTTTGCGCATCGCTCAAATTATTCTGAATTTAGCGTCAAACGCGGTAAAATTCACTGAGCGAGGTACCATTGAGATTGGCTTTGACGGTGCACTCAATGAAAAAGGAAATTTGCTTAATCTGCAAATGACGGTCAGGGACACCGGCATTGGCATGAGCGACGAGCAACTATCTAGAATATTTAAGCCTTTCACACAAGCCGATGGCGCGACCAACCGTAAGTATGGTGGCACAGGGCTTGGTCTTACTATCGTCAATCAGCTGACCGAATTAATGAAAGGCAAAATAGAAGTGACCTCCACCCTGGGCAAAGGCACCATATTTACCATTACTTTGCCATTACGTGCGTTTAAAAACCAAAAAGGCGTGCTCTCAGAAGTGGCAAGTTTACCCGCGAAAAGCCTATACCTTACCGATGGCCCGTTACTTCCTCACGGCTATACAGAGTTATTGAAAATAGCGCAGTTTCCTTTGAACGACGTAGCGGTGGCCCAAAGTAACTCAGCCCTTTCAGTTCCGGTACTTATTATCGATACCCCAGAAATTGAGCACTTAGAGAAACACCAGGCAGGGCTTGAGGAATTGACAAACAATGGTCGCGTGATTGGACTGGTGGCAAATTCACAGTCAGATCATATGCAGTCTAAATTCAAAGTCCTCTGGCAGGGTCCGATTTTATTTCATCCTTTTACACCTATTCAGTTTTCACGTTTTGTGAAGGAGCTGTTAGGTCAAAATACGTCTTTACTTGTTGTGGGTAATCAGGATGAACCTCAGGTACGGCTGGAAGGGCACGTGTTGTTAGTTGAAGATAACAGTATTAATCAACTGGTTACCGGGGAAATGCTTACCTATTTTGGGCTGACGTATGATGTGGCGGAGGACGGCGAAATGGCCGTGGCCAAAATAGAAAATTCTCCTCATTACGATCTCATCCTAATGGATGTGCAAATGCCGGTGATGGATGGATATGATGCTACCAAACTACTACGCGAGCATGGCTTCACCGAAGTGCCGATTATTGGTTTGTCAGCCAACGCGATGAAAGAAGATCGCAGTAAAGGCATGCAAGCGGGGATGAATGACTATCTGACAAAGCCCATTAAACGCCACGCAATGAGCGAAACCTTAATGCGTTTTCTTGGTAAAAAGTCATAAAAAACCCGCTTGTAAATAAAGCGGGCTTTTTTAATGACTTAATATGACAAAATTACAATTCAGAGATAGTCTGTCGCTGATCGTGCAGCTTATCAAGCTGTGCTTTAGCCTGAGTAAGCTTAGTGCGTTCCTTCTCAATCACCGCTTCCGGCGCATTACTTACAAACTTTTCATTTGCCAGTTTACCTTCCGTCCGGTCGACATCCTTTTGCATCTTCTCAATCGCTTTATTCAAACGAGCTAACTCTGCCTCTTTATCAATTAGTCCTGCCATCGGGATCAGGATTTCCATCTCACCTACCAGCGCTGCAGCACTTGCAGGGCCTTTTTCCCCTGCCGTTAGGGTATCGATATTTTCCAATTTAGCCAGCTTATCAATAAATGGTCGGGTAGCCTGCAATTTACGGAGATCTTCTTCCGTCGCATTTCTTAGCAACGCATCCAGAGGTTTATTCGGCGATATATCCATTTCACCGCGGATATTACGAATACCGACAATAAAGCGTTTGACCCACTCCACATCCTCTAATGCCTGTACGTCCACTTTGCTTTCTTGCACCTGCGGGAAAGCCTGAACCATAATGCTGGCTTCGTTTGGTAGTGCTTTGCACAAGGGTGCTACACGTTGCCAAATCGTTTCCGTAATAAACGGCATAAACGGATGCATTAAGCGCAATAAGTGCTCTAATA
>CAZROH010000089.1:0-9044 GCA_964601635.1 uncultured Alteromonas sp.
CGGCTTTTAATTTATTAGGTGGCGAAGTACGCGAAACCACCGGTATGGATAATTCCGCACTGGCCAAAGGAGAGTCCCTGTATGACACGGCTCGCGTGTTAAGCGGCTATTCTGATATTATTGCGATGCGACACCCGGTGGCTGGCTCGGTCGCTGAATTTGCAGAAGGTAGCCGCGTTCCGGTAATAAATGGTGGAGATGGTGCTAACGAACACCCCACCCAAGCTCTGCTTGATTTGTTTACAATCAAACGAGAACTGGAATATCACGGCAAAGGTATTGATGGATTACACATCGCCATGATCGGCGACTTGCGCTATGGGCGCACAGTCCATTCGTTATGTAAATTGTTGTGCCTTTATAACAATATTCACTTTACCCTGATTTCTCCAAAAGAACTGGGTATGCCCCAGCCAATCATTGATACGGTTGCCAATGCGGGTCACAGGCTCACTATTACTGAGCAGTTGGAAGGCAATATGGATGCTGATATCTGTTATCAGACGCGTATTCAGGAAGAGCGTTTCCCTTCGCAGGATGAAGCGAACAAATACCGTGGCAAATTTCGCTTAAATCAGGACATTTATACGAAACACTTCCAGTCCAAAACCGTCATCATGCATCCCCTTCCCCGTGATTCACGTATGGAAGCCAACGAATTAGATAACGATCTTAATTTAAACCCCAAGTTAGCCATCTTCAGGCAAACGGATAACGGCGTATTAGTCAGAATGGCACTTTTTGCGTTGACGCTGGGGGTAGAAGATCTGGTCAGCAATTACGAACGTGATGTCATCTGGCATAGCAACAAGAGCAGCTAATTATTATGCAACAATCAGAACAATTATTTTCCCGGGCCCAGAAAACCATTCCCGGCGGCGTAAACTCCCCGGTCAGGGCATTCAAAGCGGTTGGTGGTACACCGCGTTTTATCAGTAAAGCGGATGGTCCTTATATCTGGGATGTGGATGGCAAACGTTATATTGACTACGTTCAATCGTGGGGCCCGATGGTATTAGGGCATAATCATAATGCAATACGTGAGGCAGTAATCAAGGCTGCTGAGCATGGTTTAAGTTTTGGCGCGCCCACCGAGGCGGAAGTGTACATGGCAGAAAAAGTCAGTGCATTGGTGCCTTCCATGGAAATGGTGCGGATGGTGAATTCTGGCACTGAAGCAACCATGTCAGCCATCCGTCTTGCGCGGGGTTTTACCGGTCGCAACAAGTTAATCAAATTTGAAGGGTGTTATCACGGCCATGCAGATTCCCTGTTAGTCAAAGCCGGATCCGGTGCACTCACGCTGGGCGTACCCAGCTCACCAGGAGTACCTGCAGATGTGGCTCAGCATACACTAACCGCCGAGTTTAACAATCTGGACAGCGTGAAACAGATGTTTGCAGAATATCCTGATGATATTGCCTGTATTATCGTTGAACCCGTGGCCGGAAATATGAACTGTATCCCGCCAGTAGCTGGCTTCCTGGAGGGTCTGCGAGCACTTTGTGATGAACACAGCAGCGTGTTGATATTTGATGAAGTCATGACAGGATTCAGGGTATCTCGCGGCGGTGCGCAGGAACACTATTCAGTTGTGCCTGATTTGACCTGCTTAGGCAAAGTAATTGGTGGCGGAATGCCAGTCGGCGCATTTGGTGGTAAACGCGAAATCTTAACGCATATTGCTCCCACCGGCCCGGTTTACCAGGCAGGAACGTTATCGGGCAATCCTATCGCCATGGCGGCTGGGTTAGCTGCGCTGAACGAATTGGAAAATGAATCGCTTTATCCGCATATTTTCGGCTTAACAGAAAAACTGGTCACTGGGTTTCAGGCCGCAGCGGATAAGCATGGCGTTCCATTAACCACGAACCATGCAGGGAGTATGTTCGGCATCTTTTTTACTGATTTACCCAAAGTGACCAACTACCAACAAGCCATTAATTGTAACAATGAGCAATTCAAGCAATTTTATCATGGCATGCTGGATGCGGGTATTTACATGGCTCCCGCGTCTTACGAAGCTGGTTTTATGTCGTATGCGCATACTGACGAACTCATCGCAGAAACAGTGAGCGCTGCTGAACACATTTTCAGTCAACTTTGACCCAACAAAGAGATGCAAATGACACGCTTATTGCCGCCATCGGGTGGCATTAAGCGCTGTCACTTACCTGACAAGGAAGGAAATCGGTCCAGGCTACGAGCCTGTTCTCTAAACCAGCGCCTGTTGTTTAATGAACGTTATTGAAGGGGCGAAAAATGCTGCCCCGGTTTCTGCATTGGTATAATCCAGCCAGCGGTCATACTCGCCTTCTTGCATACCGAAAATCTGGCTATGCAGCATCGATTTGAAATATTTTGCACTGGCTGAACAACTAACAAAAAACAAACCTTGCACACTCATATCGCCGTATGGCATACCTTGCTTTAACAGCCCGGGCTGCTCAGTATCCGGTGCAATGACACTGGCGCGCACACAATGTGATGAGGTGTTTTGCTCTGAGCTGGGTAAATTATGCTCCCGAGTCATGCCCATTACTTGTTCTTGCTGACGCTCTGATAAGCTAAACCAGCGACGTAAATCATGTCGGTACCTTTGGATGTGAATATAACTGCCCCCGACGAAATCGGGGTCACTTTCATCCACGATAGCAACTTCACGCCGTTTCATACCACGAGGGTTGTCATAGCCATACATAAAGCCATTCAGATCACGACCATCCAGATACCTAAACCCACGAATCTGCTCTATCATTTCCACATGGATGCGCAACAATTCAACCACTTCCACACCTATGGCATGGCAGATGTCTAAACGGTCAGCTCGGATTTGGATAAACAGGTCACAGGGCATCACAGGCGCACTGCGATCTTCACATTGCATATCAGGAAATGGCGTGAGCTCAGTAGGAATAAGGCCAGGATAAAGTTCTGGCCAATAATTAGTTCCTACCGCTATAACCCCGGTGACCATGGCTTCGTAATGCTCATGCTCATAGTGCTCAAATATATCCAACACGCGAGAAAGTTTGGCCCGCACGGCCTGACTATCGTCATCGACCACGTTGAGTAATAAATACTGAGCATGCAGGTTCGGTTCAGCGCACACGCCCTTTTGAGGTTGAGTCATGCTAGGTCCGCTTGCCTTAGGCTATTATTGTTAGCGCGAATATTCCTAGTTTGGCTCAGAAGCCTGCCGCTTGTCCATCTTTTCGACTTTCCGACGCGCCAATGTAGAGTTTTCGGCGTGCATCGAAGCCAATCGCCTGATAACCACCATAAGCGCCTGTAACCGGTTGCAGCGTATGCCCCCAGCGCATCAACGTGCGTTTGACCTGCTCATCTATTCCAGATTCCAGGCTAACCACGCCACCATCGGTCATCAGTTCTCCTGTTGGACTGCTTGAACCACTATGCAGAATTCTGGCAGCGTCACCGGCTTCCTGAAGATTCATGCCGAAGTCGATAATATTCACTAACACCTGTGCATGCATTTGCGGCTGTGCGCCACCGCCCATGACACCAAAACTTAGCCAGGGCTGATTGTTACGGGTAACAAACGCTGGAATAATGGTATGGAACGGGCGCTTACCCGGTTCATACTCGTTAAAGTGGCCTTCTTCTAAGGTAAATAGTTCACCGCGGTTTTGCAGAATAAAGCCCAATCCCGTGGGCGTCATACCCGATCCCATACCGCGATAATTACTTTGAATCAGTGAAACCATATTCCCCTTGGCGTCTGCGACAGTCAGGTAAATGGTATCGCCTTGGTTAATGCCTGCATCATATGTTTTGGCGGCTTTTTTGGGCTGAATCAGTTGACGACGTTCCTGCGCATACTCTTTAGAAATCAGCCAGTCTACCGGGATCTCATTGAAAGCGGGGTCAGCATAATATTTCGCGCGATCTTCAAAGGCTAATTTTTTGGCTTCGACGAAGGTATGAATATATTCGGCGGACCCAAATCCCATTCCCTCAATGTCATACTGTTCCAGAACATTCAGTATTTGCAGGGCGGCAATGCCTTGTCCGTTTGGTGGTAACTCCCATACATCGTAACCGCGGTAATTGGTAGATACCGGCGTAACCCACTCTGATTTATGAGACGCTAAATCGTCGTAATCTAAAAAGCCACCTTGCTCTTTCATATAAGCGGCAATGGTGCGTGCGATATCACCTTTGTAAAATGCATCACGCCCACCGCTGGCTAATTTCTCGTAGGTTGCTGCCAGGGCAGGATTCTTGAAGATGTCCCCTTTTTGTGGCGCACGTCCGTTAGGCAAATAAATATCTGCAAATCCTTCGTATTCACCAATCCGCTTTGCATTTACCTGCCAGTAATAGGCAATCAGTTCGGAGACGGGAAAGCCATTTTTGGCGTAGCGAATCGCCGGGGTCAATAGCTTGCTCATGGTCAGTTTGCCGTATTTTTTGTGCAACGTGAACCAGCCGTCCACGGCACCTGGCACTGACACAGGTAACGGGCCGAATGCTGGTATTTTGCTCAACCCCTGTTCAGCAAAGTGCTCTTTGGTCAGCTTTTTAGGCGAACGACCAGAGGCATTCAGACCGATCAGCTTTTTCTCTTCCGCGTCCCACACGATGGCAAAAAGATCTCCACCGATGCCGCAACCAGTCGGTTCCACTAAACCGAGCATGGCATTTGCTGCGATTGCTGCATCAACCGCAGAACCGCCTTTTTTCAGGATGTCCAATGCCACTTGGGTGGCCAGTGGTTGGCTGGTAGCCACCATTCCGTGCTGAGCTAGCACTTCTGAACGACTGGCATGCATTTCACCTGTCACTCTGTCATACGCAAGTGCAGAGGTGGTACATAACATAGTCAGAACAAGTAATATAAAACGCATAGCGAACCTTATTTTATTTTTTCCATTATTATGTGATCGACCGTCATCCCTTTACCAGTCTAATACGCAACGAAATGAATTTTATTTCATTCCAGATTGGTGCATTGATGCCTTGATAGTAAGCAAACCTGCCAATATATTTATGGTAATGAACAGTGTAGTACTAGATTACGCAGAAAATAGTTCCTCAGCATAAAAAGTAGTCAGTGCACCGCGTTTATTGCCTTAACAGTCTGGGCACATTGAAAATGGGACTGCTTATTTGTCACTTTATCAAATTCTGGCATCAATTTTTCTTTAGCAGAACTTAGTAATTTGCAAGTTATCGAAAATCAGAAGGATGGTTGCATGACGATTGAGGCTACGCGTGTTTTTCTTTCATTTTTTCCGTCTGGTGTAGGTGGCAACACCGTTTCACTTTTCAGGAGGACTGCACATGCAAAACGATTTTAGTATTGTGACCATTGTGAAAGGGCGATTGAGACAGTTATCCAATTTAATCGGCAGTATCGAAAATGCCAAACGCCGCCCTAACGAATTAATTGTCGTATGGATGGCCCCACCTTGCAGCGAATCACTGTTAACCAGTGAACATTTCGCCATTCATCATAAATTTGTAGCCAATGAACCGCTCCCCATCGCCAAAGCCCGGAACAAAGGATTTCAGGCATGCAGCACAAATAATATCGTGTATATGGATGTCGATTGTATTTGTTCTCCTGAACTCTTCGACGGGTTAATGGGCTCATTACAGCCTGGGCGGGTCATCACCTCCCAGATCCGTTATCTAAACGGTATTCCGGAGCACCATGACTTCCACGCTCTCGCAATGCAGGCCTCAGACAAACCGTCTAATAAGTGGCTGCCACTGAATCAAGATATCGACTTTGATAACTTCAGAACGTTGGTCTTTGCGATTACCAAAAACGATTTCGAACACGTCGGTGGATTCGATGAATCTTTTCATGGTTATGGAGTCGGAGATTTAGATTTCGCCACCCGCTGCAAAGCAAGCGGGCTGACACTTTATTTAGTGCCAGAGGAAGTACTCCATCAATATCATCCAACCTTCGACCCACCCATTAACCACCTCTTCGATATCGTCAACAATGCCGCTGTCTTCAAACGAAAATGGGGCCACTACCCGCTGGAGCAGTGTTTACAACGGTTTGCTGATGAAGGGTTGATCAACGCCGATTATGAGAAGTCAGGGCTACGAGTGAGGCGTATGCCTAGCCAGGAAGAAATCCATGCCCATCTGTCGAGCAGACCATTTTAAGAGCCCGGGCGAAAGATTCGCCCGGATTCCACATTACATAGCGGCCGCGGCAGCTTTTACCCCTGCGGCATAATCAGGATCAACCTTTTCCAACACCTTATACCAGCGTTGTTTGACCTCTTCACTAGCCGGTGCCATTGCTTCAGCCATATTGTGATGTAGTCGATCTTTTTGCCCATCATCAAACAGATTATACAGTGCACGAGGCTGCATATAGTCAACATCGGACTCTTCCACATTGTACCTGTCTGCATCGCCATCGATCCGTAACGGTGGCTCAGGGTTAGCCAGTTGTGGGACTGGTCCGTGATGACGATTCGGCTCATAGTAGGCGTCGGGGTTGTCAAAATCATTAGTAAAAAAGCGCATCGCACCGTCTTTATGATAATGGTTCACTTTGGCGTTTTTCGGGGCGTTTGCCGGCAAGGCTTCATAATGTGTCCCTAAACGATAGCGGTGGGCATCGGCGTAAGAGAAGACTCTGGCCTGCAACATTTTATCAGGGCTAAAACCAATGCCGGGGACCCGGTTGGAAGGGCTATAAGCTGCGTTTTCTACCATTTGGAAGTAATTTTCCGGCAATGTGTGCATTTCCAGCTCACCCACTTCAATCAGCGGATAATCGCCGTGGGGCCAGACCTTAGTTAAATCAAATGGGTTATACGCCTGCTTGCCTGCTTCTTCCTCGGGCATAACCTGAATATACATGGTCCACTTAGGAAATTGCTTGTTGTTCATTGCCTCCACCAGATCTTCCTGAAATGACTCTCTGGTTTTGCCTATCAGTGCTTCCGCTTCCTGATTGGTGTAATGTTTGTGTCCTTGCTGGGTTTTAAAATGAAATTTTACCCAATAGCGCTCACCTTTTGCATTCCAGAAGCTGAATGTGTGACTGCCATAACCATTCATGTGCATTGGATTGATCGGTATGCCACGATCGGACATCAATATTGTAACCTGATGTACAGACTCAGGCTGACTGGCCCAAAAATCAAACATTGCATCCGGACTGCGTAAATTGGTCTTTGGATGGCGCTTTTGTGTGCGGATAAAGTCGGGGAATTTATACGCATCGCGTACGAAGAAAACAGGGGTATTATTACCTACCATATCCCAGTTACCTTCTTCTGTATAAAACTTCAGGCTGAACCCTCTTACATCCCGCTCGGCATCTGCAGCTCCCTGCTCTCCTGCAACCGTAGACCAGCGACTGAGAACTTCTGTTTGCTTGCCTACTGAAGAAAACAGATCAGCGCAGGTATATTGCGTAATGTCATGGGTAACAGTGAAGGTCCCTTGCAACCCCCATCCTTTGGCATGGACAGGACGTTCAGGAATTCGTTCACGATTTTGGTGCGCCAGTTTTTCAATAAGCTGATAATCGGTTAACAGTAACGGTCCTCTGGGGCCTGCTGTTCTGGAGGTTTCGTTAGACTCGACGGGGGCGCCGGCACTCGTGGTGAGGGTAGGTTTAGACATTCGGATCTCCGTTTATCGTTGTAAACAGGGATACCGAAAAGCGTTAGGGAAAGATCGATAGAAAAAATTAGCTAGCTTGATAGGTAGAAGCGATTGCATAAAAAAGCAGCTTCAGATTGAAGCTGCTTTAACTAAAAAGAAACGCGCTGACGTTTAGGCTCGGCCACCAGTGAAATCAGGATAAGCTTCCAGACCACATTCGCTCATGTCCACGCCTTCGTATTCTTCTTCTTCGCTGACTCTGATCCCCAGTACTGCTTTAATAGCGATCCAGGTTACCAGGCTGGCCACAAATACCCACACGAATATGGTCAATGCGCCAATAATCTGACCACTAAAACTAACGTCGCTGTTAGTGATTGGTACAAGCAGTAAGCCCAATAGACCGACAGTTCCATGCACCGATATTGCACCGACGGGATCGTCAATTTTAAGTTTATCTAAAAATACGATACTTAACACCACCAGTACTCCTCCAGCGGCACCAAATACCGTCGCCAATAATGGGGTGGGTGTAGATGGTTCAGCGGTTATCGCTACCAGGCCAGCCAGCGCACCGTTTAGCGCCATGGTTAAATCAGCTTTGCCAAACATGACCCGTGCAAGTAACAATGCAGCGATGGTACCACCTGCTGCAGCTGCGTTGGTGTTCATGAACACTACCGCGACTGAATTGGCACTTTCCACTGTAGCGGTTGCCAGGACTGAACCGCCATTGAATCCAAACCATCCCATCCACAGAATAAAGGTACCCAACGTTGCTAACGGCAGATTCGCACCAGGAATAGCCACTGCTTTTCCATCCGCAGTGTACTTCCCTTTACGTGGACCGAGAATAATCACACCGGCGAGTGCAGCCGCTGCGCCAGCCATATGCACAATACCTGAACCGGCAAAATCAGAGAATCCTAGATCACCCAATGTGTATAAGCCAAATACAGCTGCACCACCCCAGGTCCATGAACCTTCAAGGGGATAGATTAATCCCGTCATCACCACGGCGAAAGTTAAAAACGCCCATAACTTCATCCGTTCAGCCACCGCACCGGATACAATTGACATAGCCGTGGCAACGAAAACGACCTGGAAGAAAAAGTCAGCAGAGGGGGCATAAGTTGCGGGCTCATCAGCCACCCCTGTAGCGCCGTCACCCATAATGCCGCTTAAGAATAAGCCCCAATCATCACCGCCATACATAATGCCGTAGCCACAAATCATGTACATGGTGCAAGCGATTGCGAACAATGCGATATTTTTAGTCAGGATTTCAGTGGTATTTTTGGCTCTGACCAAGCCAGCTTCCAGCATGGCAAAGCCAGCGGCCATCCACATTACGAAAGCACCACATACGAGGAAATAAAAAGTATCCAGCGCATATCCAAGTTCAAATGTTGTTTCCATTATTTCTTCTCCAA
>CAZROH010000090.1:0-8916 GCA_964601635.1 uncultured Alteromonas sp.
CAACACCTCCTTCCAAACCCCCTCCCAGCAACATGTATGATCAAACTCTTCTACAACCGCAAACCGGCTGCTCAACTGTTGTTGGGCGTAAGTTTGGCTGTGCTCAGGTAAGACGATGTTGTCTTTCTGCCCTGCCAGAAATAACAGTTTAATCTTGCCTGGTAAGCGAGGCTGTTTCATTGGATCGAGTGAGTCGGTTAACCGCGGTACGTTGTGATAGTCACACCAGGCGTTGATATCCTGATTGCCTGCAACGCTAATGACTTTACTTATGTTAAGTTTATTGTCAGGTTGATCAAAATGAGCGACTAAGCTGGCGAGGGTGGCGCCACCACTATAGCCAATCAGCACGAGTGAAGTCTTTGCGGGTGTTCCTTTCATTAAATCGATTAAGGCCAGATACATGCTCTGTACAACTGGTTGGGAGTAACGTCCGTTGGTCCACAAATTCTCGCTGCATTCTGGCTGGGCATGCAGCCCATGATAGCAGGGACGGCCCAGCAGAACGGCCGCATTGTTGTCTTTGCCCATCAGTTTAAGCGCAACAGAGTTTTTTGGGGTCGGGTCTTGGGAAGGCAGTTTGCCGTACAGCCAGGGTGTCCCGTCTCCGGCGAAGTAAACATGCATTTCTTTTGTTACGGGCCGATTGTTGCTGAACACTTTATGGCTGAACAGTGAGGTAGTGATTTGTGTTTGCGTTAATCCGGAGGCTTGTGCTGATGCGTCAAAGGTATGATGGGGAGCGGTGCACGATGAAATCAGCATTGTCGCTATTACAGGCACACTGAATTGACGAGTCCAGTGCAATGCTTCCATTCACGTTGCTTACAGACGTTGGCGGTTGATAAAGAAATAATCCACCGAATAGTGATTCGCATTTTTTATCGGCGCATATTGAGGTGACTGATCGACGTCCATCACCAGGGCTCCTTCTTTAACATCCATGAAGATCTGGTTATACAGCGTGTAGGCATCAATAATACCTTCATTGTTTTCCAACGCTTCCAAGAAGTGCTTTGCGAACAGGGAATGATCGCCACCTCCGCTATCCAGAACGGGTTGCAGCCCGCCTGAAGTTAATACGGTGCGGGATTTGCCCTTGGCCATTGCTTTTAACCAGCGTTGGTATCTTTCATCATTGATATCGCCGTGAATACCTGTTGACAGGATAGAGCTGCGGGTCAACACGCCGGAGTAACAACTGTCGGCAACGATGATGATTTTCCTGGCATCAATTAAGGCGACCAGGTCAGTGACTTGTTGTGTGGGGATCCAGTTTGCCTGATTGTTCGGACGGGCATCGACCGGTAACCAGTGGCCACGAGAGTCACTTATCTCACCGTGTCCGGCATAATAGATGAGTAAATTGGTCTCGTTGTTTAAGGTTCGTTTTAGATCGTAAAGTGCCGTTAAGATGGCATGCCTATCTGCATTAATTAATACCGTGGTGTCATAGCCGTATTGCTGCGTTAATATCTGATCCAGGCGGCTGGCATCACTTACTGTGGTATTCAGGCTGGGGAGGTACTGGTAATTGTCATTACCGATTATCAGCGCGTGGAACTTACCAAATGACTCAACCAGCTCGTTCTGTTCGGGCGCTACGGAAATGGAACGCATCCGCGGCTGACTGGGCTCTGTTGTATTTTGCGCAATCAGATTGATGCTTTGATATTCCTGGGTCAGTTGATCGATTTGTGTTTCCAGCCTGACAATGTCGTGTTGCTTTTGACCCAGGGCCATGGTTTTGGCCGCTAATTCTTTGATTAAATTAGTGGTTTCCTGCGCATCATCACGTAGTTTGCTTTTCAGGTTTTTGTTAACTTGCACCAGTTTACTCTGGTATGTTGAGAGCTGGGCAATTGCTTGTTCTTTTTCCGTCAGCTGTTGATTTAATTGTGCAACTTGATCTTCCAGTGCTTGGGTTGAGTCAGCGTGCATTGTACTTACTTGTTTTAACTTATTGTCAATTCGGTTTTTATCGGCTTCTAACTGTTTTACCGCTGCTAAGGTCTGCTGCTGTTGTAACTGGTTGTCGGCTAGCTCCAGGCGTAAGACGGCAAGTTCCTGTTGTTGTTTGGTAGTGGTGGCAGCTTCTTGTTTAAGTTGCAGGCTTAAGTTTTCTCTCTCAATTTCAAGCGCTTTAGCGCGCTGCTCCGTGTTTTGTAGCTTCACTCGATTCTGCGCCAGCTCCTGTTTTAAACCGTCGATTTTTAATTGGTAAATGTCCGCGAAATTTGCCTCTTTGGCGGCCACCGCTTCAAGATTTTGTTCCATTTGCGCAATGGTTTCCTGATAAGCCTGATTCTGCTTCAGGTACATCTCATTTTGTTGGCGGGCTTTGTTGAAGGATAGCGTTTTCTCTATTAGCTCGGATTGCAGTTGTTTCAACTGGTCATCAGAGCTTGCGGTAATTAAGGCGACGTTTTCCTGTAGCGCTGATTTTTCCTGGGCGTAGGACGACTGCAATGATTCCATCTGATCTTTTAAATTCGCCAACTCCTGTTCTTTCTCTTGCAGCCGTTTTTCCAGTAACTCGGTACTCTCACTTTGACCGCTTAGCAATAAATTTAAACTTTCACGTTCGCTACGTAACCTGGCATTACTGGCTTTATTTTTTGCATCAAGTTGTTCAATTTGCGCTAATAAAGCGTGGTTGCTCTGTTGTAATTGTGAAAGCTGATTGTTGAGGTGAGCAATGTTTGCCGAGGGCTGAGAAGAAGACTGGGCTGCGTTCTGGGCAAGACGTTTTTCACGCTGAAGTTGTGCCATATCTTGTAACGTGGCGTCATGTTTGGCGTAGAGCGTATCCAGTTGTTGTCGAAGTGCAGTATTTTGGTTTTGGTTTTCTTTTAATTGTTGCTGATATTCATCAATTTGTGCTGCCACGCGTTCATTAATGACCGATTCGTACTCTAGCTGGTCATCCTCGAGCCCCGCCGCCTCGCGATACAAATTGAGGGCTTTTTTCTTGTCTTGTTCTACTCCGTTACCGGTTTCATAAAGAAAACCCAGGTTGACCTTTGCTTCTTTCAAGTCTTGCTCAGCGGCACGTTGATACCATATGGCGGCCATTTCATAATCCGGTGTCTTATTGACCCCCGCCTCGTATAACTGACCAACGTAATTTTGCGCTTTTGCATCGCCTTCCATCGCCTGGGGGAGCCAGATATTGAGTGAAGATTCTAAGCTTGCTCTGTCATTGAGGGCATACTCGCCTCCACGAATGCTGCATTCATTGGCTGTCAATCGCGCAGGTCTTCTGGGGGTGACATATTTCATGGTGCCGAGCACTTTTACCATGCCCGGAAGTTGGCAATCGACCACCGTTAGCTTGTCCACATCGATTGCGCTTAAATTGGTTTGGCTTAATTCGGCGCGATCATTTTGGGTACTCTGACAGGCTGCCAGGACAACGAAAAAGGCACTAAAAAACCAAAACGGCTTATGCCGCTTGCAGGCAACGCTCTTGAAATGAAATGGTTTCATGATCACAGGTAGTTATGTGCACAATAAGCACTGGTAAAATTATAGCTCAGTGAAACAGGCTGTCGAATAAATCTGCGTGACGATGCGTGTCCTACATTGTTGACAGACTTTGTTGCAGACGCAGCAACTCTTTGTGGTCGGGAACGGTTTTTAAACCTTCGGCAATGGCGACACTGGCCCGTTCGTAATCGCGTTGCTCAATGTACTGATTGGCGTCTCTCAGGAAATGTTCTGCGATATTATTTAACCCTTCTAATGCCTGGCGGTTAGTCGGGTCGAGAGAGAGAGCACGCATGTAAGCTTCGCGCGCATTTGCGCCGGTAGGCCTGATGTAGAATTCCATTTCATAATGGGCTTGGGCGATATCTAAAATGATTGCCACTTCTTCTGCCACCTCTGGGGAGAGAGCTTTTTGTGGGACAGGCTCAGAGGTGTTTTGTGGTGGGGTTGGCGACAAATTGTCTCTCAAATCAGGGATGACAGTATAGTAGGCTAAAACCGAACTTAGCCCCACAATCGCGATAATAACGAGGCTTCGGGTAGATAGTTTCTTGCGTCGGTAGTCGGGCAACAGTAATGCCATTGATTCTGGTCTGGATTTTCTTTCAAAGCTCAACCCTTTTTTGATCTGCTCCCACAACGCTGGATGAATACCTTTGATCGGGTGGGGCTGTAAACCCAGCGTTTTGGCTTTCATGGCATCATTGTTACCGAACGGTTTTCTGCCGGTGAGCATTTTGTACATAATAACGGCCATCGAATAGATATCGTCCCGAGGCTCTGGAGACAAACCCGCGATGAGCTCACAGCTGGCGTAACCCGGAGTAAATGCGCCCCAGTCTCCCGGATTGAAAACGGTGGCATCCTGGCGTCCTTCGGTGTGACCTCTGGCGATACCAAAGTCTATAACCTTGATTTCACCTGCATTACTGATTAACACATTACCGGGTTTCAGGTCACAATGGACAATGCCTTTCTGGTGGGAGAAGTCTACAGCCGCTACAATGGCGTGCCAGATTGGTTCACAGGCTTGAACTGTGGCGGGCGAGTGTTGTTCGATCCAGCTTTCAAGTGAAATCCCTTCCAGGAATTCCATGGTCATATAAACCTGATCGTCATCTCGATCAATGTCATAGACGCGAATAACATTTGGGTGGGCCAGACTACGCGCTTTGCTCGTCTCTCGTTGCAACCACATCAATGCGTCCTGGTTGTTCAGTTCTACCATATCAAGCAGCTTTATTGCCACCCAGGGGTTTTTCTCCTGAGCTTGTTCCTGAAGAATATCGCGTGCTTTATATACGCTTCCCATGCCCCCTTCACCTAAACGCTCGGTCAGCACAAAGCGGTTTTTAATGATTTTTCCAATCGCTTCATCGGCAAGGGGCGCTGAAGTCTTTTTACCTGAGAGAGTTGAATTGGTCTGTTCTTCACTGTGACCAGTCTGGGGTGTCGATGGTGAGCCTGTGCTTGCGGCTGGACGCGGTCGTTGCGGGATCAGCGTATTTTCATCTGCATCGGGGCTATGTGGGCGCACTCTGGTTTGCTCGTTTTCATTATTTTGCATTAAGTTGCCCGGTTGTTTTGCCATGGTTCCCACCTGTAATTATTTTACATTAGAAATACCACATAAGTATAAAAAATAGTCTATAACATTATTTGTAGTGTTTGCGCGCCAGTGCGTAGTGAAGACACGGGATAATAATAATGCGTATGTCTCTTGTTGCGTTGTGCCTAGTTAACTGGTTTTACGACAACAAACGAGGTATCTAAGTTATGGATAAATCTCTTAAATTAAGCATTTTACTCACTTCAACATTTCTCTCTCACACCGTTTTGGCAAACGACGATCTCTTGCCCCTGGCACAAATCGGGGAAACCGATTTACAACAAAGAATGGGGCAGGCCGTGCAATCGGTATGTATTGGCTTTTTAGGTACACCCGGGATTGTATTACCCCCAGAGCAACAGGATCTCTTCAATCGCTGTGGCGAAATGGTGAATACTGCTAACAGGATTCTGGGCAATGGCGGGGCAACAGGGAAAGATTTGGGTGTCTCGGCATCCACTCTTGCAAGTTACCTGCAGCAGGTGGCCGGTGAGGAAGTTGCCGCGCAAGGTAATGTTGCGACCGATGCGATGATGGGACAAAGTGTCATGGTTGCAGACCGCCTGGCGAGCTTTTTAAATGTGATGGGCGGGGTGGCCAGGGTCAATCACCACTTCAGCGATGACTCACCGGAGTTTACCGCGTTAGGTATTGGTGCCAGTAGCGACACTCCCGCAGACATTGGGAAATGGGGGGTATACGCAAGTGTAAAAGGTGGAACCGGAGAGAAAGACACTACCGACAGAGAGAATGGTTTTGACTTGGATGACTATCAGGTTTTAGTGGGGATGGATTATATGTTTAACAGCCAGTTTGTGGCTGGGGTGGCATATGGTTACAGAGACCTGGAGGCTGACTACTTTGTTTCGCAGCGGGAGCCCGGCGCATTAATGGATGCAACCACGGATACGTTTACCGTGTACAGCTTGTATCAAAGTGATGTGTTTTATATATCCGCGGTTTTGGATTACGGCACCAGTGACTTTGATTCCAGTCGCAGAATTGACATTATCTCTGAAACAGAAAACGCTGGCGCACCCGACCGTACCCTAACTTCATCAACCGAATCCAGCCAATACGCGCTGGCGCTTGAAGCGGGCTATCATTTTGTTAATGCCAATCGCACCATATCACCCTATGTACAGGTACGCTATTTAGACATGGAGATTGATGCGTTTGCAGAGCAAGATTCGTCGAGTGCCGGAGATACCGGTGGTGGGCTGGCGCTGGCTTATCAGGAGCAAAACATTGAATCTCTGAAAACGGCAGTGGGAGGCCAGATCAGTTGGTCTTTCAATCAGGATTTTGGTGTGATGAGCCCTTATCTCATGGCTGAGTGGCTTTATGAACACAAAGATGATAGCCGCGCAATAAAAGCTCAGTACGTTCATGATCCGCGCAACATCGTCATTGACTTTTTTACCGATGAGCCGGACTCCGACTATTTTAATGCCGGAGTAGGGGTTTCTTTTGTTTTTCCAAACGGTATTCAGGCATTCGTAGATGCCAGCACGACGCTAGGGTTGGAAGATTTTGACTACAGTGTGCTGACTGCCGGCGTTCGACTGTCCTTTTAGTGGCACACTCTGGCGCCGCTTCACATTGGGAGCTACACCACGCGTTTGCGCATTTTACGGGTGTCGGATTGGGCTATATTTATAAAAATAAGCGATGGCAGCAGTAGTACCAGTAAAAATTCATGTGACGTAAAATCTGTGGTGGGAGCTTGCAGCACAACGGCCAGACATAAACCCCAAAGCGGAATAGCTAACAGTGAAGACCAAAATAGTAAGCTAGAAATTTTTAATCCCATCTTTGTCTCTCTTGGTGGAATTTCAGTTTGCAGTGACAAAATCTGAACAGCAGTTTTAATAAACACGCGTGACAATGACTGGCGACATGTGTGTATTACTTTTAGGTGTATGAGAGACGTTCCTTGTCACATTGACGTTATTAGCCTCTATAGGCATAAACGGCTTGGGTCATTTCCTTGAGTGAAACCTGATAACCCTGCATCTTGATAGGGTCATCACAGCATTTGAGTAAACTCAAATCGCCTGAAGGGTGCTGGGTTACCATATCACCAGTACGGTAAATCAGGCCGTCTGCGATACTGGTATCGATAAAGAAGTCCTCACTTTGCATATTTAAATAGCCAAGTGCAACACCCGGACCCGACACGTAAAGTTCACCCGGGCAGCCCTCAACTACAGGCCGTCGGTTAGAATCAAGAATATGCAGTTGAGTACCACTAATTGGTTTACCGATGGGGTACGGCGCAGCGATATCACTGTCTTTCGTCATCGAATAACAACAGGTAAAGGTGGTGTTTTCTGGCGGTCCGTATCCGGTAATCAATGTAAGGTGAGGGTATTCATCCAATACTTTCTTAACTAATTTAGGCTGCATCTCCCCACCTGACAGAAGCACTCGGATGGTTTCAAGCATATTGGTGTGGCTTTTCGCAACTAAATGGAACAAGGTCGCAGTGAACCAGCAAACGCTGACTTGATTTTCTTTAATGACTTTTTCGAGCAACTGACGATTCAACCCTTGGCCGGGATATAAAACCAATTTGCCACCGTTAAGCCATGCTCCCCAAATCTCAAATGTTGACGCATCATGTGAGAGCGGAGCAAACTGGAGTAAGGTATCCTGCGAACTCAGCTCTATATAGTCAGTATGTTTGACTAAATGCACAACCGCACGATGAGGCACCATTACCGCTTTGGGTTTGCCCGTATTATGACGGGTGAACATAACATACGCGCGTCTTTCCGGAGAGGTGGGAATAGCTGGGTTAGTTTCACAAAGCCCCGAGAAAAGCTCGCTGTCGTTTGTGCTAATGAACTCTCTGCTATCGCAACCTGAGTCAACCAGATTAACCGGCCAGTGCTCATCTGCTATCACGTATTTTATGTTGGCATGCTCGAGCCATTCCAATGAGCGTGATTCAGATAATGAGGGATCAAGGGGAAGGTAAGCAGCACCGGCTTTTAGAACTGCCAGAACGGAAATGGCTTGTTCCATAGACCGCATTGTTGCCAGTGCGACTACATTACCCGGGCTGACACCCCGTTCAATCATAAAATGCGCAAGGAAATTTGCCCGCTGGTTTAATTCTGCGTAGGTCAATTTAGTATTGCCGTAAATGCAGGCAATGTTGTCGGGCGTTGTTTTGGCATAGTGTTCAAACCATTGGTGAATTCCAATGAAGTCATTCATATTATGCATTTTAGTTCTCCCTCGAAAGTGAGTGCGACGCGATTTTGAAAGCCTGTATTTGTTAACTGCTTTCAGGATACCGCTTTACTACATATGTTTATCATGACGATTTACAGCGGAAAGTTCTTTGACAAATCCTTGGCAATTCCTTGATTAAAAAAATTTAATAATTTCAATTGTATAGGTTATTTTTTGAGTGCGGTGCGGGAGGTCGGTTGACCGACTTTTGTTCAGTTGAGAGAGGAATTTTGCACGCCATCGGTGTGTTTAATACAAAAACAATTGGATTCTGTCCCAGGTAAGCCAAATCAAATTCAATAGTAAGCCCATGGCGTACTTGTCAGGGGGGCGGAAAACGCTTTCAAAAAAAGCCTAATTGAAAAAGATAATTAGGCATCCAATGGGAGCACACCAGAAAGCTAAAAAATAAAATGGGTCTATGCGAGGCTGGTACCGCGTAGGGCTGTTAATTGAGAATTAACGAGGCACTAACCTAAGTGCCTCGTTAATAATTAGTGTGAAGTGAGTGAGTGCTTGCTATTTATATTATTAAGCGAATTTTTCAGAGCAAAGAGGGAATTCTCTGCAAGGAA
>CAZROH010000091.1:0-8854 GCA_964601635.1 uncultured Alteromonas sp.
ATTTTTGAACACCCTGCGATATGACGTAACAAACAATGAAGTTCGCCGTTTAGCATTACAGAATTGAATTGACACCTGTACTGGTTAAAGGCCAATACAGCAGATTACATTTGAATAGTTATCAGGGCCGTCGTTCCCGACACCTAATGACGCGCTTAAGTAAAAATATAGCGCTTGAAACGTTATTTAATAGGTAATACGACAATACAACAAGGTCCCCGTCCAATCGTGAGAATGCGCGGTGAGGGTTTGCACATGTCACTTTAATTTTGTGTCTAGACGGCAGTTTATGCAGAGTTAGATACAATGAAAAGAATGTTAATTAATGCAACTCAACAAGAAGAGTTGCGCGTTGCCCTGGTAGATGGGCAGCGGTTGTACGATCTTGATATAGAAAGCCCGGGACACGAACAGAAAAAAGCCAATATTTACAAAGGAAAGATTACTCGGGTTGAGCCCAGTCTTGAAGCAGCCTTTGTCGATTACGGCGCAGAGCGCCACGGTTTCCTGCCTTTAAAAGAAATTGCCCGCACTTACTTCCCTGACGGCTATAAGTTCGAAGGCCGCCCTAATATAAAAGATGTTATCAAGGAAGGTCAGGAAGTTATTATCCAGATCGACAAAGAAGAACGCGGTCAGAAAGGCGCAGCCTTAACCACGTTTCTCTCGCTGGCTGGCAGCTATTTAGTATTAATGCCAAACAACCCTCGCGCTGGCGGCATCTCACGTCGAATTGAAGGCGACGAGCGAACCGAACTTAAGAACTCATTAAATAAGTTAGATTTACCAGACGGTATGGGCTTAATTGTCCGCACTGCTGGCGTGGGCAAATCTTATGAAGAATTAGAATGGGATTTAAAGGTTCTGTTAACCCACTGGGAAGCCATTTCGAACGTGGCAAAAGAACGCCCGGCGCCATTTCTTATCCATCAGGAAAGTAATGTTATCGTACGTGCCATTCGCGATTATTTGCGTCGCGATATTGGTGAAATTCTGATTGATAAAACCAGTGTGTACGAACAGGCGCTACAGCATATTCGTCTTGTCCGCCCTGATTTTGCCAACCGTGTTAAACAGTATAGCGGCGACGTTCCTTTATTCAGTCATTTCCAAATTGAAAGTCAAATTGAATCAGCTTTCCAGCGTGAAGTCAGACTTCCTTCTGGTGGCTCTATTGTCATCGACCCTACTGAAGCGTTAACGTCAATTGACATAAACTCCGCACGAGCAACCAAAGGCGGAGATATAGAAGAAACCGCGTTTAATACTAACTTAGAAGCGGCGGATGAAATTGCCCGTCAATTACGTCTGCGAGATTTAGGTGGATTGGTGGTTATCGACTTCATCGATATGACCCCTGTGCGTCATCAACGTGAAGTTGAAAACCGCATGAAAGAGGCGGTACGAAATGATCGCGCCCGCGTTCAGCTTGGCCGCATTTCTCGCTTCGGCTTGTTGGAAATGTCGCGTCAGCGTTTACGTCCTTCTTTGGGCGAATCAGCTCACCACGTCTGCCCACGTTGCTCTGGTCACGGCACTATTCGCGGAACAGAATCGTTAGCATTGTCCATCTTACGCATCATTGAAGAAGAGGCGATAAAAGATAATACAGGTCAGATTGAAGCCCAATTGCCGGTTTCAGTCGCTACCTACTTGCTGAACGAAAAGCGTCGTTCTGTGCGTACCATCGAAAAACGTTACAGCGTTGAGCTGGTGCTGATCCCCAATGCTAATTTACAAACACCACACTATCAGGTGACGCGTCGTCGTCCCGATGAAAAAGTGTCTGAAGTAAGTTATAACATTGAACTGGCTGAACTGAGTGAAGCTGAAACCAGCAAGCCTTCGGCCGCAATCGGTAAACGTGAAGAACCTGCTCTTCAGGGGCTGGTTGCACCTACCCAGGCGCCTATTGCGCCGACTAACCTCAAAGAAGATAAGCCATCCGCATCTTTGGTGAAAAAGATTTCCGGCTGGATAAGAAGTTTATTCTCGGGTACCAGCGAGCAAGAGGAAGAAAAACCTCGTAGCGATAACCGGAAAAAACACGCGTCTCGTTCACGTCGTGATGATGATCGAAAGCCGCGCCGTTCGCGCAATAAAGGCAAGCGCAGTGACAGTGTTAGTCAGGATAAAAAAGACGATTCAGCGCAACGTAATGACGATAAACGAAGCAGAAACAAGAATCGTAATCGTAAAAGCGCGCAGGATGAAAATGTAAAAACCCAGGATAAAGCCGGCCAAAAAGACAGTCAGAAAGACGGTCAGGACAAATCTCCATCCAACAGGAAAAAGCAGGTAGCGGAGCGTCGTAAACGTCGCGACGGCAGAAGAAGCGTTCGCGTTCAGGATTCTGATAGCACAGCGCAAAACAAACCAGTAAGCAGTCCTCAAGAGAGTGTGCAGAAGACAGAAACGCAATCTTCCGAGAAACCGGTTAGTGTTACTGAAAAGCCGGCCAAATCTGAAAAGCCAGTAGCAAAGCCGGCGGCAAAATCAAAAGAGGATAAACCACAACCAGCAGCTGAACACGCCACTGAACAAACGGCAGAGCATGTAGCGAAAGCAGCTGAAACAGTTGCGCCGGCGACAGAACAAAGTGAAACTGAAAATAATACCTCACGTAGTCGAAACAGACGTTCGCCTCGTCACGTCAGAGCGGCAGGTCAACGTCGTAAGAAAACAAACGACAAGCCTGATCAAGCTGAAGATGTAGCTGAATCCGACAGTACGCTGCAGGAAGTCAGGCAAGATGAATTACAATTTGATATGCCTGAAGAAGCCGCGGCGAAGGAAACCCAACCGGAAGCAGCCAGTTATGAAGCTGAGGCAACCGCGCCAGCCACCGAACCTAAACAGGTAGAAATCAATCTGGCCGACGAGACACCTGCAGCCGAAGCGGCGCCTGTCGCAGATTCAGAAGACGTTGCCCCACAAACGCAAGCAACTCCCGCTGAACCTGTTAAGGATGAGTCAAATGACGATGACGTAGCCTCTTTAGATGACGCAGCATCACCTGTCATGACACCCGTGTGGATTGCAAGCAGTAAGGGCAAAGTGAATGTATCGCATCCAACTGCCCTGCCTGCAGAGGTTGAAGCAACATTTGATGTGGTTGCGCCTGCGGCAAGAGCCGACGCCTCACGTCCTTCACTGGATGTTTCTGGCAGAACGGCGAGCATGGAGCACAAGAAGTCTGGGGCTAACGCGCCCATGACACTGCCTCCCAGTCAGTAAACCACCCAAAGGCCACACAACACGTGTGGCTTTTTTATATGTCGTTACCTGACACGTTCCTGCATACCCTTGCTCTTCATCTGCCGCTGGCGGATGATCACAATATCGAGCTCATTCAGCCATTGTGGAATGATTACGGATATTGTGTTCGCTGCACTTTGCAAGGGGGCGACAAGGCAGTCGTCAAGGCGGTGATACTGCCTGACTCATTAAGCCGTCATCCTAAAGGCTGGACTTCGCAAACCAGTCATTCAAGGAAGTGCCGTTCGTTTGATGTGGAGCAATGTTTTTATCAGGACTACTTAAATCAAAGTGATCTTCCCGCCACGGCGACGCCCATTCAGTTGTGTAAACTGACAAGTGGCTGGTTATTCGCACTTAGCGATCTGACTGACGAGGGTTACACTCAAACCCACACTGTACTGTCGGTTGAGCAAAGCGTTGTAGTATTAGACTGGCTTGCGCAGTTCCATGCTGCCTTTTTAGGGCATAATGGTGCAGGATTGTGGCAGCAAGGCAGTTACTGGCATTTAGCTACCCGGCAAGATGAGCTTAAAAATACACGTAGCGCTCCGTTAAAAGCCGCTGCTAAGAAGTTAGATCAGTTACTGACACAATGCCCTTATCAAACGATTATCCATGGCGATGCAAAAGTAGCCAATTTCTGTTTCACGCCTGATTTTGAACACTGTGCTGCCATTGACTTTCAATATCCTGGCTGCGCGCCGGGCATCGTCGATGTGGCATACTTTATTGGGAGTGCATTAACTGACGCGGATCAGCTCCATTATTGGCAAACATGCCTGGATCATTATTTTGCCTCGCTCGATATGGCACTGGCAAACAAAGTAAACGCGCAACTAAGAGCCGCTATCGAAACAACATGGCGAGAACTATATCCGGTGGCATGTGCAGATTTTCACAGGTTCTTATCAGGCTGGAGCCCATCACACTGGAAAATCAACCAGCACTTACGTCAACAAACGGATATCGCCCTCCATCTCCTGCATTCAGGACCATCTTCTTAAAACACAGCGTTTACTGTGCCCATCGATTTAAGAGTTCATCAAACTTTCCACTGTTGATGAATTGCTTTATCGCCTGGTTAAACTGCACCGCTAATTGTTTATCTTTGGCGATCCCACCATAATGCTGCACCGGAAAGATGTCGTGTGTGATCACCTCAAGATCAGCATAGTGCTCATTGAGAATATAGTGCAGCAAGCGTTTCTCCCCCACCACCACGTCGGTACGCTCAAATGCGAGCAGTTTCAACTGTACCTCACGTTCGGCAAGTTCGATGTAGTTCGAAAACGTGACAGCGTGGTGATATTCAGGACCAAGCACATGTAACGCGTGCTGATACGCCACAATCCGCTTCTTCTTAAGATCGTCATAGTCTTCAATAATAATACCATCAGCCTTTCGGGTAATGGCCACATCGTGATAAGGAAGGTAGGTGATAGTTCGGAAACCTAGTTCTGACTCAAATGCCGCCGGACTGGCAAAATCAAACTTTTGTTCATTAAACTCTTTGATTAACCGGTTATAAGGAAGGATCGAAAAGTGGGTTGAATAGCCAATATCATTAAACACCGCACGCATGGTCTCAACATCTATACCCGTGGCATGGCCGTCTTCATCATAATAAGCCCACGGTGGGCCAAGGTTTACTGCAATATTCAATGTCTCCCTTTCGGCATAGGCAGAGCAAGAAAACAGCACCACAATTAAAGAATATATAAGCGACTTCATGATTTTTATTATAATTTTACGACTGTCGTCCTTAATCAAAAGTATACCCCGTGAACTTTACTGATTTCCATTTTTTAATTCATTGTAAATGAGTCACTTACAATAACTTTTCCGTTTAAATAAAAATTTACTTATAACACTTTAAATCGGCACAATGGTATTGCTTAACACGCTTATCATTTAAAAGAGTAAAAACACCGCAAACAGCCCGAACAGGTATTGTTTACTTCCTTTACACTAATGCATTTCAGGTTGTATGACGATTATTTGTTACTTGCCCATTTTCGAAAACAAGCGTAACTAAATATAGTGTTAAAAAATAAACCCGCCCTGTCCAGCACTACCAAATGAAAAAAGTTTTATAGTTCAGGTTACAGGTGGTTTCCCTAACCTATTCTGTAACTGGAAAGCCAGGATTTCCCTAACAGCTCCGAAAAAAGCCTTAATGGAATGTAATATCAGAGCCTTTTGGGCGCGCGTGGATCCTTCCTTAGTGAACCGATAGCACATATGGCTCAGGCAGCAATATATCGGCCATGCTCACGAAACCACACGAGTGCTGAATGTACTGAGAAGCTTAATACATGTTTCCAGGAACCGCTGGCCCTGCTCACTAAGAAGCCAATAGCAGGCTGCCATATTGATCATTACCGTTAGCCAATACACAGATTTAAACGCCTTCTTAATTGATTTGTGTCTTAGCGTATTCTGCGCGAAATAGGCGCCCGGCCAGCCACCCACCACAGCCAGTAAGTGAAGGTGACTTTCGGGAATTCGCCAACAGCGGCTTCGCGCCGCAGACTTATCATACGCATAGACCAGAAATGTCATCACACTCACGGCGGCATACCAGTACAGAATGGCCAGCGGCAATAATTTCAGATACGTAAAATAAACCAGCGCGCCACAGAATAAAGAGATGATGAGAAATCCCACAAGGGGTGGTTTTGGACGTGCCCCTGACTTCAGATTACTATCACAGACTAAGCTGACGTTAACTGCGCTGTATTTACCGCGCGCGTCGCGGACTTGTTCGTAGGTGATTAAGTCACCATCGACAGGCCTTCTGGAGCGTTTTCGAAAAGACTTTATATGCACGAAAACCCGTTCCCCACCCGTATTGGATTTCACAAAGCCAAAGCCCCGGGCATCATCCCAGCTCGTCAATTTACCCTGAAATTTCATTTTCTACCCGTCTTTGACATTGTTCTGGTTAGCAATTTAAGCGAAAACCAACAAAACTGTACGGTCTTATCTACCCTGGCTAAGCCTTGGTCAGGCGCTTCAAGTGCACCATCAGGAGCAACCAACACGAAACGTAAACCCATCGTAACTATACCCAATATAGTCAATCCCCGTATAACCCGTTACAGCGGCATCATTTGGCCTGAAATACAGTAATGGCTCTCTCGCTAACTACTTAAAAGGAGGGGTCAGGATAACAATATCCCTAAAAACTCCGTCATGAGCGTTAGCTGCCCCGCTGTGGCAAGGGCATAAGAAAATGTGATTACCGCCCTGTTTTGCCCCGCTCCCTCTTCATCTACAGCGTTAAATGACCTGCTAACTTAACTTTCAAACAGGTCGCACTCATCGTTAAATTCATTGTGCGCCCGGAAACTCACGCATCGAGGGACGTTTTGGTCTCTTAAACGGGATTTGAATGGTTACGAGTGAACTCTCTGCTAACCGGCCGCGAACAAAGTCGCTTGATAATCCACGCAAACACCCCGGTTATCATCAGGCTCATAACCGCGCTAAACCAGCGAGCAATGTTCATCATGCGATCAACATGCTCATCCCTCTCGCCGCCGTGAATTGTGGGAAAATCATCAAACATGACAAACTGCATGATTAACCCACCCACCTGCCAAGCTATGCCAATAACCAAGATGCTGATAAAAGCCAAGCGCGCCCAGCTTTTTCGCTTTAAAAGTGCCACAGAGGAAATAAAAGTGAACAAGGTTAACGCACTGAAACCATAAATGAACAAATGAAAATGCTGCATCATGAACTGTTGCATTACTGGCGCATTATCGGGAACTGTCTGAAACGCATCACCACTAAACGAGGTTGACATCATGACGGCTTGCATAACTGAAATCAGTAACAGCAAACCAGAGGTGATAATAAAGATCCATGCCAAAACGGTTACGAACGTTGATTTTGATTCCATGTATGAACTCTCCTTTTTCATATGGTTTTCACTTTAGCGGACTACAACCGCCAAGCGACGAAATATTTCTAACGCCCCTGCGCCCTGCGCGCTTTTTAATATGCGCAAAAGAATCGTCAATATTTCTCTAACAAAAGAGATACTTAGCAATTATCCCTGACTGGCCAAGTCGCTTTATAAAGCCATCGGTTTACCAGCTAAACATAATTGCAAAAAAACAATCTGACAAACGATGAACTTAATTCATTTTATAAAACGTATAAACATTAACTATTATTCATAATGTGTGTTGCATCAAATTGTGATGTTTTTCTTAAGCCGTTGAATGAGTATTTATTATGTTTTTTGATTTAGCGTTATACGGGTTTTCATCAATATGTGCTGGCGCGAGTGTTTACGCAATATACTTCCTGCGAAAGGATGAACCCGCCCACCAATATGGAAAAGAGTCTACGTACAAGGCTGAGCGAGCGACCTTTAAGTAAAAATAAAGGCCGATGTAAATCGCAATATAAATAAACGAAAGTGTGAGTAACAGGATACTATCCGGGTCGTTTTTCCTGAAAAACTTCCGAGCAACGGCTTAAGTGTACCGTTATATAACACAATTAACGCCGCACCATCCTCTTTACCGATTACCTCTTTTTTAATTCAAGCACCGTCTGTATTGAATTAAAAATCGCTTTTCCCCCTCATAAAATCAGAAGAGCTTTCCATTTAGTTTAGGTAAGTCGTGCTTATAACGCCCACATAACGGGAAAAAATGCGGCGCTATAATCGCGAAGCGGCGCTGTGTTTTTGTCCCTGTAACCGCAGGAACCGAGTTAATGCGTTTGTTATGTACACTGTCCATCACCTAATTAACTTTAATATTTCCTTTGTTTAATTGTTGCACCGCAGTATATGGAATGACGATAGTGTCTGCAGCAACAGAAAATGCGGTGTCTATGACGAAAAAGGGTACATCACCAAACCTAGAACCAAGATTCTCGACTCTACTAGGTTCACCATAAAACAAGCAAAAATTGTACATGAGTCCACTGTATAGTCTTGGAATTTCAGAGCAGTAACTTTCTTTACCTCGGTGCTCAATTTGAACATGATTGTTGACAGGGTTAACGGTTTTTACTGTTGCACAAGAGAAGCAAAACAATGGCATTAATATAAGACAGATCCTTTTCACTTTAATCAATCCTTTTGAGTACATAGCACCCAACTTTGGGGCACAAATACATAGGCTAGAATACGGAGCGAAGCGCAGGAAGCCTACGTGTTTGTGCCCCAGTGAACGCAATGATCAGCAATAGTTGTTTGTTATGCGCAACTTCACTCCATTACGTAAATGTATCTATGTACAACGACTCTACTTTATCCCTAGCCCATTGTGTTTTACGTAAAAATTTTAATGATGATTTAATTGAAGGGTCATTACTAAAGCAATTTATCCTTATCCGTTGATATAAACCATTCCAACCGTAGTGCTCATGTAACCGAGTTAAAATCGTTTCCAACGTAAGCCCATGCAAAGGATTATTAAGTTGTTCCTGATTCATCAAATACCTTGGAAGTTAAATTAGATAAAGCAGTTTAACAAAGTAAAAGACTACAACCACTAAAGAAAACCAAACTGAAAATTGCATAGCTTTGCGCATAACGACTAGCTAAAGGGCAAAAAAGCAGCCTGCG
>CAZROH010000092.1:0-8351 GCA_964601635.1 uncultured Alteromonas sp.
TTGAGTGGTTTTACATCAAGGCAGAGCTTCAATAATCACGTCTATTTAAAGACTACCTCACTATAACACCACAAACGAAAATTGATACTAATTTATGCCCCAATATCTAAATAATCACAAAAAGTTCATTTTATTTTTTTGTTTTCGGGGCAATGGCTTATGTGACAGCGGGAGGTCAAACCACTTGAATTCGACTCATACGCCATGCCTTAAACCAACATACCACCGCGATTGACCCCGCCACCGCAGGAAAGATCCAGGATGTAGCATACAAAGGTAAGATGCCCGCCAGAATGGTAAAGCTTGCTGCTCCTGCGCTCAGGCCAATCACCGTATTGGTTTTGTGATGTTCCTGGACCATCTGCGCCTGCAAATACTGTTGCTGTAATGGCAAACGCTTGAGTTGGGTTAATCCATCATGCAATAGATCAGGAATTTCGGGCAGCTTTTCTGACCAGTATGGCAAGTTAGATTTAATTTTTCCCATCATGGCACTAAAGCCAACTTGCTCTTTCATCCAGTTTTCCAGAAACGGCTTGGCGGTTTGCCATAAGTCCAGTTGGGGATAAAGCTGACGTCCCAGCCCTTCAATATAAAGTAATGTCTTTTGAAGCAGCACTAATTGTGGCTGCACCACCATATTAAAACGCCGGGCTACATTAAACAGTTGCAGCAATACATGACCAAACGAAATCTCGGCTAACGGTTTTTGAAAAATAGGTTCACATACGGTACGAATGGCCACTTCAAAGGCATCGATATTCGTATCGGCAGGCACCCAGCCTGAATCAACATGCAGGGTAGCAACTTTACGGTAGTCACGATTGAAAAACGCAATGAAGTTTTCCGCCAGATAACGCTTATCTTCTTCATTTAATGTACCCACAATACCAAAATCAATCGCGATGTATTTTGGCTCCTGCGGATGGTCGCTGGAAACAAAGATATTGCCAGGATGCATGTCGGCATGGAAGAAGCTATCTCTGAAAACCTGGGTAAAAAACACTTCAACACCGGTTTCTGCCAGCCTTTTTAAATTGGTTTTTTGCGCAAGTAAGGCATCAATATTGGAAATAGGTATGCCGTAGATCCGTTCCATCACCAGTACATTATTGCGACACAGATCACTGTAAATATGGGGCACGTAAAGGGAGTCGGAATCCTCGAAATTTCGCTTTAACTGAATACCATTGGCGGCTTCACGCAATAAATCGAGTTCATCAATAACCGTTTTTTCGTATTCCCGGACCACTTCCACGGGGCGTAGCCGACGTCCATCGGGTAGCCATTTCTGTAATACCTGCGCAAACGTAAACAGCAGCTTCATATCGGCAAAAATCGTTTTGCGAATATCGGGACGTAATACTTTTACCACCACATCATGCCCACCATTTCGCAACTTGGCTGCATGTACCTGAGCGATTGATGCTGACGCCAGTGGTGTTTCATCGAATTCGTCAAACAAATCAGACAGTCTGTGTAGTTTAAGGGCTCGTATGATGATGCGCTGAGCTTTAACACTCGAGAAGGGCTTCACTTTATCCTGTAATAAAGCCAGCTCGTTCGCAATATCAGGCGGTAACAGGTCGCGTCGGGTTGACAACATCTGACCAAATTTAACAAAGACAGGACCTAATGATTGTAACGCAAGCGTGATCCTTACTCCTGCTGGCTTACCTTTGTGTTTGTTGCGGATCCAAAAGATACAGTGACGAAAAAATCTTGCGTACCACGGTTGCCAGCGCGCTGGGATCAACTCGTCCAAGCCATGTTGAAGAAGCACTTTATTAATTTGGTAAAGCCTGACTATTCGCATAATTCTGTTAAGACAACTCTGACTCTAATTGGGCCAAACGCACTTCAAAACGTTCTACATCATTGCGTAAATCGCTGACTTCATCACAAAAATGAATGACAGCCAGTTTGTGTGCGGCTAACTCTTTCTCCTCCACCACAGCATTGGCAACCACCCGCTGCCCCTTTGCAGTCATCGCTGACAACGAAGTGAATAATTTATTTGTGAAAGAAAAAGCTTGGTGTGCAACAACATCACCGGTATGTCGTGCTAGCTGTTCTTCCCAGTCAATGTCCAGTTGGCGAAAAAGTTCGCTGGCCTGCTGGGCAACATGAATATCCCCTTCCAGAAATAGTTGCTGCTGCTGGATCAAACGGGTCAGCTGACTGGTTTCTTTCAGTTGGGGTAGTACGGAGAGGTGTGTTTTAATACAGCATTGACGCGCGCCCATTTGCGCAGCAAGTTGTTCGAACGAATTGCTCTCTACACTCACTTCCACTCTATCGGCGAAATGTAATGTCAGGCCATCGCTTACACCGTCAATAAACACACTGAGACTGGCATGATTTAGCTTTTGCAGACGTTGCTGGCTATCCGGATCCAGTGTCAGCAGCTGATTTATCAGGGTTTCGATAGCGCCACTGATCATGGGTTTTACTGGCATTTAAAACTTATATCCCCGATGAAGCGCGACAATCCCGCCGGTCAAATTCTGATAATCGCAATTCTCAAAACCGGCCTGCTCGAACATCCCCTTTAAGGTTTCTTGATCCGGGTGCATGCGAATGCTTTCCGCCAGGTACTGGTAACTCTCACTGTCATTGGCGACCAATTTACCCATTTTAGGCAGTACGTGAAACGAGTACCAGTCGTAAATTTTACTGACTGGCTCAAGGACAGGTTTTGAAAACTCCAGTACTAACAGACGGCCACCAGGCTTTAACACCCGATAAATTGAATTTAACGCGTTTTGCTTTTCAGTGACGTTACGTAAACCAAACGCCATGGTGACTAAATCAAAAGAGTTATCCGCGAACGGCAGGGCTTCGGCATCAGCCTGAACATAGTCGATGTTCTTTATCAGCCCCTGATCACGCAACTTGTCGCGACCAACTTTAAGCATAGATAAATTAATATCAGCTAACGTAACAGAACCGGTTGGCCCTACCCGACGTGAAAATTTGGCCGCTAAATCACCAGTCCCGCCGGCTAAATCCAGAATATTCTGCCCTGTTCTAACGGCCGCGCAATCAACTGTATAACGCTTCCACAAACGATGCACGCCCATCGACATCACATCGTTCATGACATCATATTTAGCGGCAACGGAATCAAACACCCCCGCCACCATCGATGCTTTCGATGACTTGTCCACTTGCTTAAAACCAAAGTGAGTGGTTTTCGTATCTGCCTGTTCTGGGCTTGAATTGTCGGCTGATTGATGGTCGTTCATGACTATCCTGTCAAACTCGGTTTGAAATTTCAGTGAAGTGTAACCAATTCGCACCCATGAGGACAGTCATTTGCTGACATCGCTGTGCAAATCAGGCAATTGCTTATCAATAGCGATAAGCAATACTGGTTTATTGTACAATTTTAGCCTGGCAAAAGATTATTCCGCAGGCTGATTGGTTCCCCAGCTAAACGCAACAATTCGGCTGATTTGTTGTAAAGATCGCTGGCTTTGTTGATGCCAGTCATGAAAAGTCTCGTCCATCGCATCTAAACTGCGGTTGGTATGAGCGCCGCCGGAGATAATATCGTGCTTACGCAAATAATCTTCTACATCCTGAGAGAGCAAAAAGGTATCCACCCCCATGCTGCGCAGCATGTAAGGGCCAGTATTGCCACCCAGTCGAGCGCCATGTTGTTTAAGTTTACGCCACAAGCGGGTGATATTACCGGGTCCGAATTCGTTCACAAATTGCGCAAAACTGCCATGGGAGTGGCGGATATCTTTTATCATCAACGCGTTATCTCGTACCGTCATCACTTTTTTGTAGTTTCTGACAATACGCTTATCTGACGCTTTCTGCTCAAGCATTTCGTCTGGCATTAACAATATCTTTTCAATATCAAAACCGAAAAATACGTCTTCAAAATCCGGCCATTTTTTCTCTATTACGCGCCATACAAAGCCTGACTGAAACACCTTTTTCGTCATCTCAGCTAAAAAGCGATCATCACGTATTTTTGCCACTTTGGCTTTAGACAAAGGGGCGCCCAGTAAAGACTCAAGCGCCTGCTTGCCGCCTTTGCGGTCGCAGGCGCGTTGATAAATCACATCAAACGCTTCAGGCATGGCTGACAATACCGTTATGTCTTAATAGTGCGTCCACCTGAGGTTCGCGCCCTCTGAAAGCAACAAACAACTCCATTGGTTCGCGACTGCCGCCCATTTCCAGAATGTTGTGCATAAAAGAACGTCCGGTGGTACGGTTAAAGATGCCTTCTTCTTCAAATTTGCTGTAGGCGTCAGCAGACAGGACTTCAGCCCATTTGTAACTGTAATACCCTGCCGCGTAACCACCGGCAAAGATATGGCCAAAACTGTGTTGGAAGCGGTTAAAGGCGGGCGGGATGTTAACAGCAACTTCATCGCGCACTTCATCCAACGTTTTTTGCACATCTACGCTGGCACCATCTTTACTGTGCAGAAGAAAATCGAACAAACTAAATTCAAGCTGTCGAACCATTAGCATCGCCGACTGATAATCACGCGCCGCCAGCATACGCTCCAGTAAATCTTCCGGCAGTGGTTCGTTAGTTTGCCAATGACCAGAAATGAAGTTCAGGGCTTCTTTTTCCCAGCACCAGTTTTCCAAAAACTGACTGGGTAGCTCTACGGCGTCCCAGGGTACTCCATTAATGCCAGAGACCCCTGCAACAGACATTTTGGTCAGCATATGATGGATGCCATGGCCAAATTCATGGAACAAGGTCACTACTTCATCATGGGTAAATAACGCGGGTTTGTCGCCTACCGGTCGGTTGAAGTTACAGGTAAGGTAAGCCACTGGCTGTTGTAACTCGCCGTCTGGCTTCAGTCGTCTGACCCGGCACTCGTCCATCCAGGCCCCGCCACGTTTTTTCGCTCTGGCATAAAGATCTAAATAGAAGCTTCCACGATGCTCATCTTCTTCATCGGTTAAGGTGAAATAACGCACGTCTTTGTGCCATTTATCGACACCATTTTGTTCTTTGATCGTAACGCCGTACAGTCGCTTGACCACTTCGAACAGGCCACCCAGGACTTTTTCTTCAGGAAAATACGGGCGTAACATTTCATCTGAAATGGTATAGCGCTGCTGCTTTAGCTTCTCGCTATAATAAGGAATATCCCATGCATTGAGTTGTTCGATCTGATGTTGTTCTTTGGCAAACTGCCTTACTTCTTCCAGTTCTTGCTTAGCCTGGGGAAGCGAACGCGCAGCCAGGTCGTGCAGAAATTCCAGAACTTGCTCAGTGGAAGAGGCCATTTTCGTTGCCAGCGAGCGCTCAGCGTAAGTGTCAAAGTCCAATAATCTGGCCAGCTCAGTACGGAGCTTCAGCGTTTCCTGAATAACGCCGGAATTATCCCATTTATCAGCATTTGGCCCCTGATCAGAAGCGCGCGTTACGTAGGCGACATACATCTCTTCGCGCAACGCCTGATTATCGGCATACAACATAATGGGCAGGTACGAGGGGATATCCAGGGTGAACAACCAGCCCTCTAGTTCTTTCTCTTTAGCGGCTTCCGCTGCGGCATCCAGGGCGGAATCAGGTAAACCGTTTAACTCTGTTTTATCGGTGACATGTTTGGTCCAGCCCATGGTGGCATCCATCACATTATTACTGAACGAGGAAGCCAGTTCACTTAATCGCGCCTGAATTTCTGCAAAACGCTTCTTCTTGTCAGCCGGTAACGCCACGCCAGACAAGGTAAAATCACGAATGGTATTCGTAATGTGTTTTTGGCTTTGTTGGTCAAGACTAGAAAATTCATCGCTATCCCTTAACGCACAATATGCCTGATACAACCCTTCGTGTTGCCCAACCCAGGTTGTATATTCCGACAACAAAGGCAGACAGGCATCATGAGCTTGTCTTAACTCATCTGAGCTGACCACCGAATTCATGTGGCTCACTGGCGACCATACTTTACTTAAAACGTCGTCGGCTTCGTCGATACAGGTCACCACGTTGTTAAAGCTGTAATCGTTTGAAGCTACCACCTCCTCGATGGTTTCCTTACACCGCTTAATGGCGCGTTCGATGGCAGGCTTGATATCTTCAGTTTTTATTTGAGAGAAGAGGGGTAAGCCATCAACCTTTTCCAGTGCTGATACAGTCATTATTTCGCTCATTTGTCTTTAAAGTTGCTTACTGATGTAAGGGTAGTAGAAAACAAAAACAACCACTACGAAGGTAAATTAATTTAGCGCCCGACTAAACTCATACTCTTGAGCATCAGTAGACGTCATTAGTGAATGCGTAGTTAACGTGCCAAGTGTTTTGGCATAGGTCGGACTATCATGTAAGAATAGTGGTTAATGAAAACCAATTACTCTACGGTTTGTTTAAAAATGAAAGAATTTGATTACATTTGTATCGGTGGTGGCAGTGGTGGTATTGCGTCTGCCAATCGTGCGGCGAAGCATGGCAAAAACGTCGCCCTCATTGAAGGCGGTCCAATAGGGGGCACCTGTGTCAATGTGGGTTGTGTACCGAAAAAAGCCATGTGGCATGGAGCTCAGGTTGCGGAAATCATTTCACACTATGCACCCGATTACGGCTTCAATGTTACGCTAGACAGTTTTGACTGGAAAACCCTGATTGCCAACCGTGAGGCGTACATCGAACGCGTCCACAACTCGTATGATCGCGTGCTAGGTAACAATGGCATTACGCGCATCCAGGGCCACGCTACGTTTGTTGATGATCACACGATTGAAGTGAATGGCGAGCGTTATACCAGTAAGCACATCACGATCGCAGTAGGCGGAAGGCCTATCCTGCCTGATATCCCCGGGGCTGAACACGGTATTGATTCGGACGGTTTTTTCGCCTTGCAAAACCAGCCACGACGCGTGGCCGTGGTAGGTGCCGGTTATATCGCGGTAGAACTGGCAGGCATGCTGCACGCGCTGGGCACTGAAACGCATTTACTGATTCGTCATCATGCACCTTTACGCCATTTTGACTCAATTATCCATTCAAAATTAGTTGAGTTCATTAACGAAGACGGGCCGACGCTGCATGATCATACTCAGGTCGAGCAGGTGGAAAAACGAAGTAGCGGTGAGTTGAAGCTAACCCTTACCAATGGCAACCACCTTGAAGTAGATTGTCTCATCTGGGCCATTGGCCGCACCCCTAGTGCTGACAAACTGGGACTGGAAAACACCTCGATTAAGACCACCACCAAAGGTTATATCGAAGTAGATACTTACCAAAATACCACAGCGGATGGGGTGTATGCTGTGGGCGATGTGACCGGTCAGGCAGAGTTAACGCCGGTGGCCGTCAAAGCAGGCAGGTTGCTGAGTGAGCGTCTGTTCAATAACCAACCCGATGCCCACATGGATTATTCACAAATTCCTACCGTAGTGTTTAGCCATCCCCCCATTGGCACAGTGGGTTTGACCGAAGAAGAGGCCAAGTCCCAATATGGCGACAGTGAGATCAAAACTTACACCTCGACCTTTGCTGCCATGTTTTCCGCCGTTACCCGTAACCGCCAAAATACCCACATGAAACTGGTGTGTGCCGGCGCAGATGAAAAAGTGGTGGGTTTACACGGCATCGGCTATGGCATGGATGAGATCCTGCAAGGTTTTGCGGTGGCAATGAAGATGGGTGCAACCAAGGCCGATTTTGATGCCTGTGTGGCTATTCATCCTACCAGCGCAGAAGAGTTGGTCACTATGACAGGCTAATATTGGAAAGCTTAAAAAGTACTACCTCTTCGTTTGAAATTTTTAGTAACAGGGGGTAGTGCCAGCGCTTCTTCAAATAACCAGCTATTACTGAACTATCTTTTTTAGCAACGAAAAATTGTTCACCTAAATTTTGCTTCGGGTAATTCCGGCTCAGTTGAGCTTGGCGCAATTGTTGAACAACATGGTGAAATGATATTTTTATTTGAAAAAGGAAACCCAAGCTGGATGCGGTTTTCTAATTAAACGGTGACGATTTTACCGGTCAGTTTAAACAGATTGGCGGGATGATACAGGTTCACAAAACTAACCGTCACTGAATCTGACTGCGTTATTCTGGTGACTTTTAAACAAGGTTCGGATGCTTCCATGTTGAGTTGTTGACGTAAAATCTCCGGCGGCATAATGGCTTCGATAGAGACTTCTGCACTGGTCAGAGGCATCGCTTTAGACAGGTATTCATTACACGTTATATTGTTAAAATCCTGGCTTAGAAAATCAGGCAGCATTTCTGCATTCACAAACCGCTCTTCTAACTGAAACGGAACATTATCTTCACGGTGTAAGATAACAACACGGAACACGGGTGTGTTAATTGGGATCTCTAATGAGTTTGCGATTGTCTCGTTAGGAAT
>CAZROH010000093.1:0-8014 GCA_964601635.1 uncultured Alteromonas sp.
GATCTGACCGGTGATGCTGGCGACGTCCATGTTAATGTGGCCACTATCGACGGTACTGATGAAGACGGGCAGGCAGTACAGGCTGTGGATGACGCCACCGTGACCTTCATTCCAGGTAGTCCTGCTGCCGACATGAAGTTTGCTGCCAGTATGCTGGTCGTGATTGAGCTGCAAAATGCCGGTATTGAAAACGTCAACCTGACTTTACTTACTCTGGGCGGTGCCAATGTATTTGCCGATGAAGCGACTCCAGCATTCCGGTTGTATAACGATGGTGGTACGTTCGACGGCATCGCGTATCCGTCTTGTAACGAAGGCGAACAACTCACCTATAACGGCTCACCTGGCGATACTTACGCCTGCGCCTTTACAGTAGAGTTCATACCTGGTCTGGAAAATACCCTACCCATCAACTTCCTCAACACTGTAGTTGCTACGGTTGAAGATAATGAAGGGGACGATTCTTCTAATGACGTTTTAATTCAAGTCATTACTCAGGAATAGTCACCGGGAGAACGAAAAGCGAGATGATGTAAACGAAAAAGCCGGGGCAATTGCCCCGGCTTTTTTATTGCGTTTTTGTAATGGCACCAATCTTAGTACAGTGAATAGGTGTCTGGTTCCTTTTTACTTTTTACTTTTTAATTTTTACCTTTCCCCTTATTCCCTCCACCGCCATTGCCACCGTCGCTGGCTAGTGTAATGGTCACAGTGGCTGAAGACTGTAGTTTTCCGTCACTGATGGTATAGCTAAAGCTGTCGCCATCTTTAAAATTTTTCGCCGGCGTATATTTAATACGGCCATTGCTGAGCACCTGCACACTGCCTTTGGCACCTTGCGTCGCACTTTTAACAACCAGGGTATCGCCATCGATATCCGTGTCATTGCCAAGCACGTTAATGTCAATGGCGGTTTTAGAAGTCAAAGTAGCAGCGTCACTTTTAGCTATCGGTGCATTGTTTTGCTGTTCAATAACACGGTAGACCAAGGTGCTGGTGCTGCTATAAGCGGTATTGGCTTCATCTTTGGCCGTTAGTGTCAGGTTATAGCTGCCAGCGCCGGTACTGGTCGATGACATCACACTCACACGCACAGTACTCGTGGTGCCACTGGCCAGGGTCACCGTGCTGTTACTGGCACTCCAGCCGCTTGGCGTAGCAATGCTTACGTTATACGTAGCATCAGCACAGTCCTGATTCTGGTTGGTGATTTCGACGTCATAGTATTGCACGGTGCCAGCTTCAACTTCAGCCCCTAACGCATCAGCCACATTCAGTTTAGGTGCCGCTAGTTGACAACTGGCCACAGGCGCGGCCACCTGATAAGTCGCACTGGCCGAGCTCTGATAGCCGCCATTATCTCGGTTTAGCGCAATCAGGCTAAAGTCATACACACCAGCACTGGCATCCGCCGCCGAAATTACACCTACATTTACCGATTGAGATTCTCCCGGCATCAGACTAACACTCGGGTTAGTAGCGCTCCAACCCGCAGGCAGGCTCGCGTTGATATCAAAAGTTGATGCGGTACAGTTAGCGTCGTCGTTATTGGTAAGCGTGCCTGAATATGTCACCGTAGTGCCCGCAGCTACCTCGGCTGAACTATTATCAAGCAAAGTCCATTGCGGGTTCGCTGATACACACGCGGCTACTGGTGTTTCAACCACATAGGACGCCGTTGTACTGGCCTGATAGCCACTATCGCTGGTATTCACACTGTTGATGTTGACATCATAGAAACCGTCTGTAGCAGTGGTACTTGAAGTTACGCTTACACTCACCGTAGCACTTTCACCCGGTGCCAGGCTTACGGTTTGTTGTGTACTATTCCAATCCTGCGGTACTTGCGCAGACACGTTATAGTCACTGTTGCCACACTCAGCACTGTCGTTATTGGTCAATGTTGCACTGTACGAAACCGTTTCACCTGGCTCCGCCCATACGCTGCTATTTGACACCAAAGCGATGCTTGGCTGTGATGTAACACAGCTTTGCTGTGCTGAATAGCTGATATTAACACCTACACCTGCGCTATCGGCCCACTCGGTGGTGATGGTGACACCGGCTTCGGCATCATTATAACTTTCGCCACTATTCAAGGCGGCATCATCCAGGTCATAGATAGAACTAAGTGGTGTCATATCCAGCAGTAGGCTACTGGAAATGTCTTCTGCTGAACTATTAAGATGCACCAGTACCCCTTCGGTCACTGGCTTGCCTGCCAGAAAACTATCAAAGCCCGTGCCCTGGCGGTATTCAAGGTAATACCATAGCGGATCACCGGTGGTGGCATCGGTACCACGACGAACCTTTAAGCCTTTGGCATAACCTTGTGAAACCTGCTCATACGGCTCCAGTTGATAGCCACCATCAACATCGGCAGTGATGATTTCACCACGTTCAGCCGTCAACCAGCCCAATCGCTCTTTATTGAAAACATTAAAATGCCCTTCGGATTTACCCATGATATCCAGAGTATCGCCATAGGTAATGGCAACACAGTCTTCGCTGAGGTAGCCACTCCCACAATTGAGCCTTTTAGCATGTTTAAGGCCCAGGTTATGCCCCAACTCGTGACCGATGGTCAACAGGTTAAGCTCACCGTTCAACCAGGCGCGCGAAGGATTACCACCCACGGTGCCCTGACCTCGCCACGTACAGCTTTCATTTTTCGGTAACATATAAACCAGACGCTGATATTGACTCAGGTCGATACCATTGTCTTCAGCCACCTGCTGGGCATACTGATCCATGCCAAAATAATCACAAGTGGTGTTGATAGGCATGGTGTAATAGCCACGTACATCACCTGTTAGCCAGGTTTGCCCATAGGAGGTTTCTTTGTAGTAATCGTTGACACGACCAAACACCATGTCTTCGACCTCTTGAGTTGTCCAAGGGCGGGCACTGGCGTTGTCCTGGAAGTTCAGCATCAGCACCAGTACTTTTTGCTCACCCGTAGTGCCTGTTAGCGCGGTTTGCGCAGAGGTAGTGGTGCTCTGAATGTCGCCACCGGCCGCAAGTACTTCTAAATTACTCTGTTTATCACCAAGTACCAATGACGTTTGCGGGCTTTCCTGCTTACCATTGTTAAATTGCCAGCCCTTAGCGCGCACCCTGGCTCCAGATTGCAATAAATGCGTATCGATACTATCAGAAACAAATAGCTGTACCTTTTTGTTTTCAGTGCTTAGATAGTATTTTAGGCGGGTTTGACCTGGTTGCTCTGAATCTTCATATACCAGTTCCAGCTCACCGACGAGCTCGGCTTGTTGTGCTAATTTTGCTTCGATATAAGCTGGCATGCCGCTACGTTTGGCTTGTGGCAGAACAGTGCGCAATGCGGCATTGGCATCAAGTTGTAACAATGCGTATTGGCTTGCCTGGCGGGCTTCAACGAGCTCCTGAAGATGCTGTTCAAGGGGGGTATCGGCACCCATTTCGCCTTTGTTAACGCGGCGCAGCTCACCCATTGTGGCGGCAAGCGCTAAGGTTTGTTGCTCTAAATGCGTTTTACTGGCCTGAATACTGGCCTTTGTCTGCTTGGATACCTGGCCATTACCTGCGCGCTCGTGTTGCATTGCCTGAGCGTCTGCAGCGTAAAGGTGATTTGAGGTGAAGCCCAAAGTAGTTGCTAGAAGTGCCAGGCCAAAGGTTTTAAAAAAAGAAGAAGAAGAAAGTTTATTAGACGCTAACACGCCTTTAGTAAGAGTCACTGCTATCACTACTAGAACCTCTCAAAGTTAATACATCACTTCGAAAGCTCCCAGTACAATGACCGAGCTCTATCAACGCGCCTCTTTCGGTAATCCAGCTGCCCACTATCTTAAACAGTTAGGGCCTGTAATTTTGCGTACATTAATTTCGTAATGTTTGCCGTTTCGAGAGTGCTTTCGAACCTCACTTCATGGACCATGCATGTCCAAGAGAGATCGGAGTCTACCAAGGTGAGTTGAAGATTCTCAATGGTGAAGCAGGCCTTTTTTTAAACAGCTTTTAAAAGTTTTTGCAAATCAATAAGCAAGCAAAATTAAAAAATTGTAACTCAAGATTTACCAGCATCCATATCTAAGCATGCAGCTTCTGCTTCCTTACTAAACCCTGTTTGCACCTTAAGCGCCTCAGCGTTTTTACCTATTCCGATAACCATGCCATCGGTAGCCAAAAACAACTGACCTGAATACTCTGCCCTGGCTTCATCAACGAGACGTCTCATGCCCTCTCCCGGCGCATAACGAGCACTGAAATGGCTTAATAAGAGAGCTGGCACCGCTTTTTCTTGTGCATAGGCGCTGATACGCCGCACATCGCTATGCCCGGTGTGGGTGCCTACCTTTCGTAAGTCTGCAGCGAGAAAGGTTGCTTCATGAACCAACAAATGCACGCCTGCAATCACGGGGTCTAAGCAAGTCGGTGCCTCGTTGTCACCACAGATAATGATCACTCTTGGTTGCCAGGAAAAATAGCTGTAATCGTTAGCTGACAAAAGCTTACCATTGTACGTGACATCCTCACCCTGCTGCAGCAAGTTATAATGCGGGCCACTGGCGATGTGTTGCGCCTGAAGTAGCTCTATATCCAACTTGCGTGGGATCTGAGTTTCAGTAAATTTAAAGCCGTGACTTGGCACCCTATGCTGTAAAAGGCAGCTTTGTACGTCAACCCACGAAAAGCTTAGCTCTGTAAGTTGCTCTATCGAGCACAATGTAAGACTAAACGGCAAGCTCCATTCGCTCATTGCCATGGCAGCGTGAACAAATTCAAGTACCTCAACCGGCGCCACAATGCGCAGGGGCTGGCTACGTCCCGACAGGCCCGCCGAGGCTAGCAGCCCAGGTAAGCCATAGCAATGATCACCATGTTTGTGGGTAATAAACACCGCCTCAAGGTGGTAAAGCGACAACTTAGTTTTGAGCACCTGATGCTGCGTTGCCTCGCCACAATCGACCAAATACCAGGGCTTTTGATCATCGCGAAAAACCGCATAGCCGGAGACATTTCGGTTTTTTGTCGGTGTTCCCGAGCTGCTTCCTAATATCTGTACTTGCACGCACTGACTCCTAACTATCGCCTCAACTCTTTATATTTACACCGCTTGCCTAAAGAGTATAACTAACCCATAAGAATATTCGGTCAGGATCAACATTATTAAAGCGGCAGAAGCCCAAGCAGCTGGCATTTAAAAATGGATTAAAAACAATTTAAACTACAGTGTCGGTACAAACGTACTTTCGAAGTTGCTTATTTACTGGAACACTTCTATGCGATTCCGTCCTTTCTCTTTCGCCTGGTAAAGTGCTTTGTCGGCCAAACTGATCAGTTTGCTGTTAGATAGTGTGGCATTGCATAGCTGAGTAGTAATGCCAATACTTGCAGTAAGCACGTCACTGTCAGGTGAAGTGCTAAATGGTATCTCAAGCGCTTCAATTGCCTGCATGATTTTTTCAGCGACATGGTAAGCCTGGTTGTTATTGGTTTCAGGCAAAATGACAGCGAATTCCTCCCCCCCATAGCGGGCAGCTAAATCATCACAACGACCACAACAGCTTTCCAGTGCATTGGCTACTTTTTTCAAAGCCTCATCCCCTGCGGCATGACCAAAGGAATCATTAAAGCGTTTAAAATGATCCACGTCCACAATAAGCAAGCTAATTAGCCCCTGCTCTCTCGTGCCTCGACGAATTGCAATTTCAAGTTTATGGTCAAACTGTCTGCGATTAGCAATGCCTGTTAAGCCATCGAAATTAGCTTGATGTTCAAGCTGCTTATTGGCTTCGGCCAATTGCACGGTGACGCGCTCTAGAGATTGTTTGTTAGACATATTGGCCAGCGTATTGCTGATGATTTCACCTATCAACTTTAGGTATAAAATATCATGCTCACGCCATTCGTATGAAGTGCCCACAATGTCACAGCCAATAAAACCGAATAATTCTTCATTGAGGTAAACTGCAGCGCAAAGCACCGCGCCAATATTTTCACGCTGGAATTCCGCTTTTTCTAACGCGGCACTAGCGGGTAACTGGCTAACATCATCGACTTTAAATACATGTTCGCTTCTGAGGATCTTATTAAAATAAGGTAAGTCATCGATTGTAAGACCTTTCAGTTCATCTTTGTAAGGTGTGATACCTGGCGCTACCCATTCGTGCGTATTATCCATCAACGTTTTGTCATCGGAAAACTGAAAAAAGTAACACCTGTCTACACCGCAAAATTCACCAAAAGCTCCTAATTTTTTCTCGATTAAATCGTCTAACCTCTCTGAGCTGACATTAATAAGCTGGGAAGAGATTTGCGATAGTAAGCGGTTAAATGCCAGGTGGTTAGCCAAAGGTGAGTCTTCTGACGGCTTCTGATTACTTAAGTCATTGTCCTGTACATTAGTTAAATAAAGCACTATCCATTGCTGATTACCGCACTTAAGAAGCGAGCCCTTTATTACGCAATTTAGGTTTTTCGCTGGACTGGTTATTCTGACTTTACGCTTTGTTAACTGAGAATTGGCGCATTCTTCAAATGGATGTTCATCTCTTACAAGCAATCGTTTCGTTTTGGCATCGTAAAATTTAAGTTCCTGCAGAAAATCGTCGCTGGGTGAGTCTGATGTAAAAAGTTGAAGACACGCACTATTAGCGTAGACATTCTCTTCATCCACGCATTTAAAAAGTAAACTGGCGGGTAACTGATTTAACAGTTGCTTACAATCGTTTTGACTCAATTATATTCCTGACTTTTCTTTATTAGTAACAGACTAACATTTTCATAAAAAAAATACAGTTTTTCAAATATATGAGAAATAGCAAAAGCCTTTCTTAGACGGTATCACAAGCTCAAAAATGAGGGTCACCATGAAGATGTATTCTATATTTTCGTACGATCAACTCAAAAAAATGCGCTATAAGCTTTTACAGTTCGCCTCTACACTAAACACAAATGAAACAATCCTGGCTACATTAATGATTTATTTAAGACAAGCGAATGAACGAGGCAAAGCAGACTTTGGCTGGCTCGAAAGTCGACATTCATTTTCATTTGGACATTACTATGACCCAAAGCATATGGGCTTTTCAGTACTGCGGGTAATCAACGACGATAGAGTCAAAGGGGGAGCCGGGTTCGATACACACGGCCATCGCGATATGGAAATCATATCGTATGTATTAGAAGGTGCGATTGAACATAAAGACAGTGAAGGTAATGCGTATGTTGTTCCTGCAGGAGACGTACAGCGCATGAGTGCCGGCACAGGCATTATGCATTCTGAATTTAATCATTCTAAAACTGATGATTTACGCTTTTTGCAGATTTGGATTATGCCTGACAAGCAAGGAATAACGCCTGGCTATGCACAAAAAACTGTTGAACAAACCCGCTCCCTTATTCCTTTAGTTACTGGTGATGGGCGGGATAATTCATTAACCATGCAACAAAATGCAAACCTATATCGATTGCAACTTAAACAGGGCGAATCTATCACGCTTTCTACAGAAGAATATTGGGGCTATCTCCATATTATTAACGGCTCTGCAGCTATAGGTGATAATGAATTGTACGCGGGTGATGCACTAGGTACGACGGAAGAAGGTTTGATAGTAAAAGCCAATGAGGATTTAACGGCATTGTGGTTTGAATTACCACCGGCATAAAAAAGCCCAGCAATTGCTGGGCTTCATCAAACAAATTTCTTAATTGGTTGGGCTGTACGCCGCACCGTGGCCGTGAACATCATCACGTCCTTCTTTGCCAAGATCCAATGACAGTTTACGCATTTCTGCTTCAACCTGTGTAGGATCCATGTCGCCACCATTTGCACCGATAATCAGTGCTGCAACCCCTGTTGCATGTGGAGCCGCCATAGAAGTACCTACAGACCAGTACCAACCACCGTCACCGCCGGTGCTGAATACGAAGTCCCAAACGTAACAAGGTCGAGTTGAGCCATTGACGGTACAGTTTTCAAACCCGCCAGGTACATACGCGCTCGTGTAATCACCACCTGGCGCAGAGAATT
>CAZROH010000094.1:0-7665 GCA_964601635.1 uncultured Alteromonas sp.
TGAACTCAATTTACATTTTTTTAGCAGGGCAGTAATGCTGTAAAAAATCCTGATGCGAGGGTAACTGCGCTACTTTACGGATGTTCTGTTGCTCGATTTGCGACAGAAAATGATCCATTTCTTTCTCCGACATTAAATCAGCCACAGGGTGGTGCTGTTTCGGTACAAGCCCCTGACCTAACATCACTTGGACCCAAGAGTTTTCTCCAAACAACTCATTTGGAACCTTGAATACTTTGCCGGTTTCTTTAAACAATTCTATGCGATGTTTAAGGGAATCAGGAATGGGCATATTTTTACAATAGCGCCAGAAAGGTGAGTCTTCGCGTTCTGTTACGTGATAATGCAGAATGATGAAATCCCTGATGTTCAGTACTTCATGCTCAGTTTGTGCGTTGAACTCATCGATATCCGCTTGTACGATCCCCGTAGCCGGGAACATTTGCATTAAACGCACGATCCCTCTTTGGATCAGATGGATACTGGTGGATTCCAAGGGTTCAATAAAGCCACTGGAAAGGCCGATGGCAATACAGTTCTTATTCCAATGAGAGCGGCGCTGACCGGTACGAAAACGGATAACCCGAGGCTCGGTTAGCACTTCTCCTTCCACATTATCAAGTAACAGCTGCTTGGCGCTCTCTTCACTAAGATAACGACTACAATAAACCAAACCATTACCCACTCTATGCTGAAGCGGAATACGCCACTGCCAGCCGGCTGGATGTGCTATTGAGCGAGTATAGGGGCGGGGCTCTTCCACAGCGCGCGTTTGTACTGCAATGGCACGGTCACATGGCAGCCAATGGGTCCAATCATCGTAACCGGTATGCAGCGTTTCTTCAATAAGAAGGGCCCGGAACCCCGTACAATCAATAAACAAATCACCTTCAATGACTTGGCCGGACTCAAGCCTTAATGATTTGATGTAGCCCGATTGTTGGCACAATTCAACATGATCGATTTTACCTTCAATTCGTTTTGCCCCATGTTGTTCTGCCATCTCACGTAAAAATTTGGCATACAAGGTGGCATCTAAATGAAACGCATAATTCAGCCCCATGTTAGGCAATACGGCGAATTTATTTTGTTGTGCCGCTAACAGTTCAGGACAATAAGCACCGTATTCTTTAGCTAAGCCCATCTGCTGCCCTTTAAACCAAAAGTGTTGAAACCCTGCTGCCCAATGGTCCTGGCCGGTGGTGCCGAAAGAGTGAATATAACTCTCTCCCACGTCTTTCCAGTTTTCAAAATCGATTCCCAGCTTAAACGTGGCCTGCGTGGCCGCCATAAACTCCTGTTCATTGATCCCCAGCAACTTATGCAATGTGAGTAATGGAGGAATAGTTGCTTCCCCAACCCCAACGGTTCCGATGGCATCTGATTCAACCAACTGGATCTCAAGATTCTTTCCCATTAATTTAGCCAGAGAGGCCGCACACATCCAGCCTGCAGTGCCGCCTCCGGCAATAACTACGCGTTTAATAGGTTGGGATTGCATTCGTAAATATCTCCAATCAGATGTTATCGGTTAAGCTTATTAAGCAGTTCAGCTCGAAGCTTGCGAGCTTGGAGTTCATCAATGTGACCAGTCAGCCCACGCTTATGCTCAGGGATGTGCGAGCAAGTAATGTCACTATCATTAAAGACATAATTATCAAATTGGCTTTTCCACGCTTGCTTTTGTTCAGCTGGTAGTTGCGCAATAGAAAGCATGGCATGCTTTAAGGCCAGCGTAGGGTTGCCCAGATAAGCTGGTGTCGTTCGCCACCAATAATTTACCAGACCATTAACTTGACTCAGCCCTTCAACGTGATGCCACCACATACTCGGAATAATGATACCATCGCCAGGTTCCAACTCGGCCACACTTGCATGTTTGAGTGCTTCTTCGAAACGAGGGAAACGCTCTAGATCAGGTGCATGAAAATCTACCAGGCTAATAGCCTGCCCTGCTGGAGTAAAATCAAGAGGCCCAATATAAAGATTGTCCAGCTGCTCTGGTGGAAACAAGGTAAAACGTCTTTTCCCTGCCACGACTATAGCCAGGTTTTGTGGGAAGTCACAATGTGCAGCTATGCGGCTTTGATTGCCTAGCCACAGGCTAACCAGAGGCTCAATGCCCTCTAGTTGCATCGGGTTTTCAGCACGCAGTTGGGGAAACCAGCGGTCAACCATCGTTGACCCCATGTAGAGCAACTGTTCTTGTTTAGCCACGCGTGAACAAAAAGTGGAAAAATCTGACTGGGTGGGCTGAAAGTTAAAGCCCGACATGTCTTCATTGTAGAACACGCGATTATCGTGGGCAGCATTGCCTTCATAAGCAATAATCGGCTCACCGTTATGATAATCGGTTAGTTTAGATAGAAAACTCTTATCCCCCGCTTTGGCGGCATTAACCAACGGCCAGTTGCGGGCGATACCACGCAATAGCAAAGGTTGGGAGCTTAAGAGCATCGATGCAGTCGGTTTCTCACCAGCAGTACATTCGCGCTCTTCAACTTTTCTATCAACACGTATCATCAGGCGAGATTCAGGCTTTTATTCTTGCGAGTAACCATTTCAGAGAACTGTGACTGAGACGCCAGCATCATGTAGATACAGCTCAAATAACCGCTTTTTCTTATTTCTAACCATTGCTCGTCTTCCAACGAATTCAAGGTATCTTCGTTTATCGTATAAAAGCCTAACAATTGGTGCTGGGAGCCATTATTTAAGGTAATGTCCAAGGTAAATGACTCAATCAAATTAAATTTCACTAAACACTCAACAAACCCTTTATTGTCCTCAATACCGTGATGCAGGGTTTCCAGCATGCTGCTGACTTTTTCAAGATAAGGGGCGTGTCCACCAAACTCAAGGAATAGCGGCTCTCCTTCTGTCGTGCTCACGCGGGGATTTTCTGTATCCACATTCACGACGCGCTGACCATCTTGCAATCCAATTGAGAACGGTTGACGCAAAACGTTCAACGGGATGTATCCCGCATCCCAGTTGTTGCCCTTAAGAAATAAATTCTCTTGTTGCTGAAATCCGAATAACGTTACTGGATAAAACTGCCCTGTATCTGAATCTTTATGAAACACCACCGGATAATAGGCTTGCGCAGAACGAAATTCACTTGGAAACGTCAAAGAAAACATCACGTTATCACCCAACTCCGCTGAGCGGTCAGTGTTAACCTTTAAATCCTTATGACTGACATTATTTAATCTTTCAATAGTGGTCATCTGATACCTTAAATCGTTTGCATTCCATGGGTCTGTATTTGATTGAGCAACGCTCGGTTACTCGGCAGACCCGCCTTAAGTTGTTGTTTACGCGTTGCGACTTGTTGAAAATGCTGTAACGCTCGCTTCTCATATTGTTTATAAGGAGACAAGCTACGGAGGGTCGGCACGCTGTCCATTCCATACAAGATATACTGATAGCTTGCAGCTGGAAATAGTTCTTCCGCCATAGGTACATCGTATCGACTAGGCGCTTGAAACCGCCACACATCCAGCATCTCAGCCAATGAGTCAGGTATCGACTCTGGTTGGCGATTATCACGCCAATAATCAGTGTCGTTACGCTGCGATAGTACGTAATGTAACTTGAGAAAATCAATAATTCTTTGCCAGCGATAAGTAAACGTTTGATTGAAACGCTTAGCAGTAACTTGCATTTGTTGTTGATCAGCGGGCAATTGTTCGCTGATGAATTTCGCTGCTAATTCAACCATCACCAAAGCAGAGGCTTCCAGGGGCTCGATAAACCCTGCTGCCATTCCCACACCAACACAGTTATGTTTCCAGAATGTTTTTCTGTATCCCGGTCTGATATTGATCTTTCTGACATCAACGTCTTTCGTCTGCTCGCCTATATAATGCCGAAGTGCAATTTCTGCCTGCTCATCTGACGTGTGTGCCGACGAATAAACGTGTCCTATACCTCGGCGGGTTTGCAAACCGATATCCCAGATCCAGCCATTGTTTTGCGCCGTTGCTAACGTGGCAGATGCTATGGGTGCATCGGGTTCAGCATAGTCCACCTGGGCTGCAAGTGCGCTATCGTTGAATAACACATGGCGTTGTTCAAGAAATTCAACCTGATAATGCTGTCCCAAAAGTAATGATGCAAAACCGGTACAATCGACAAACAAATCGGCTTCAAGATCACCATGGTTAATGGTTGTCACCGCCTCGATGGGCTTATCCTCGCCCCCCTTGATCGCTACTACATCGTCAACGATATGTTCAACGTTCAGCGTTGCTGTTGCATGTTGTTGCAAAAGCTTGACGAATTTACCGGCATCAAGGTGGTAGCCGTAATTATTCACAAACGCGTATTCCGGCGTGGTAATTTGTTTCGGTGCCTGGCCGTTTTCAATCATCGCTGCTTGTGCCGTTACCGCATGGGCGAAATCTACTTGTCGACTGTGGGCAAACCAATGGGGCGAAATATCAAATTCCGAGGCAGCAACAGGGACGGTAAAAGGGTGATGATAGTGATTTGGTTGATGGCTATGTGACCAGTTTCTAAACCAGGAGCCCTGCTTAAAACTGGCATTACAGCAACGGATGAAATCAGTTTCTTTAAGACCGATACGCTCAAGTGTGCTGCGCATGGAAGGCCAGGTGCCCTCGCCTACACCGATGTGTTTTACATTGGCTGACTCAATCAGGCTTATCTGAACACTTGTGTCAAAACGATAATCTGCAGCCAATAAACTTGCAGTTAACCAACCAGCGGAGCCGCCGCCAACGATAAGGATCTTTTTCACAGAAGTATTCATCAAAACTACTATACAACGTTGTAGTGATAAAAAGTAGCCATCAGATGATGGCTACTTAGGTATTACTTGAAATAGTAATTAGAAGGTGTAACGAGCACCAATGTTATAGCGTGGGCCTGTTTCAGTGTAGTTAACTAACTGCACAGGGTTGCGCTCATGACTGCGAGTTGCTTCGTCAGTCACATTGATCGCTTCAACGAAGAACGTTAAGTTTTCATTAAAGTCATAACTCGCATTAACATCCCATTGACCATAATCTTCAACATAGATTGGGTTTTGTAAGCCCAGGGTGTTGATGGTCGACGCTAAGAACTTATCACGCCAGTTGTATGCGATACGCACCTGAATACCATCTTTATCGTAGAATCCGATAAAGTTGTAGGAATCACTTACGCCTGGTAATGCGAACTGACTCTCCAGACTAGCGTTATCATATTCAAGGTCACTATCTACGATAGTGGCGTTAGCGATTACACCAAATCCAGACTCACCGAATAAGTGTTGAACAGCCAACTCCCAGCCATCAAAATCAGACTCAGTCTGGTTGACAGGAACGATAATCTCAAATGTTGCCGCCGGATCTTGTCCAGGTACACCTAAGATAAAGCCATTAGCATCAACCGTTTCTGGGTAGTTTTCAATGATATAGTTACGAATGTCGGTATTGGTCGCGCCAGAACCTAATGCAGCAACCGCCTCGTCGTAACGTGGGCCTTGCGCAGGGTGTGGAAGATTAAACGTTTGCTCTTCAACCGTAGTGGTTCCAACGAAGTTTTCACCGTTCTTTTTGAAGTAACCGACAGAAGCGTAGCTACCTTCACCGTAATACCATTCTAACGCCAAGTCGAAGTTAGTTGATTCAAAAGGTTTAAGATCCGGGTTACCACGGGCACCGGTACCACCGTCGATACGTACCAGTGAATTCAGGGTTTGACCACCTTGAATAAAGCCGTAGCCAGGACGCGCCATCGTTTTACCATAAGAAGCTTTCAATTGAAGGTCATCAATTAGCTCAAGGGTAAAATCAATGCTAGGCAGGAAGTTATCATAGCCACCGGTTAAGGTAGTGAAGTCTTGTGAGCCAGTTCCAATAAGGTTGAACTCGTTGTCACCTGCCCATGCAATATTCTGGTATACCGGCACCAATGCGCTTGATTCAACATCAGTTTCTTCATAGCGAGCGCCTACAGACAAGGTATATGGCATCGTACCCAAGTCGCCAACAAAGTTGAACTGAGCGTAAACCGCATCAATTTCTTCTGTTGTTCTACGGTCAGTGGTCATTTCTGACGAGGCACAGAAAGATGTTCCGCAATCACCCGCTGAACCTAAGTTGCCATAAGTCGCATCAGCAATACTACGAATGGTGTCAAAGTTCCATGCGAAAAACTCTTCAAGTAGTGCAGAAGAACCGCTGGCATCGGCATCAAATTTGTCGCCAACCGATTCCAGCATGAAAACTGCAGGGTCGATGTCACCTGCATCACCTAGACCGCCCCAGTTATCTTGCTGAACGTTAGAGAACGCTGAGCGATTTTTCATTTCTGAGGTGCTAACACCAAAATCAATACTTTCCAGGATGCCGCCGTCGAACGTATATGAACCGCTTAACTGAGCCTGTTGAATTTCACTACGCATTTGGCTGTTACGGAATGAGCTACCAGTAACACGCACATCTTGAGCTTGAATGCCATTGAATCCATCTGGGTACGTTATGGACAATACAGGGAAGTCACTGCTGAAATCAGCGGTGGTCACTGCGCGAACCCAAGTAGCAGTACCAATAACGTTGTTACTACCGAACGGGCTGTCTGGGCGTGACTCTGCTGAAGAGTCATGAATATCAAATACCAATTCAAGGTTATCAGTAACGTCCCACTCTACGTTAAAACCTACTGATTTATTTTCATTCACTGTAGCAAACTGACCACCACCCATGGCTAAGTCACCTGGTGCTCCAAAAGCTTCTGAATAAACCAGTGGCGCCACTACAGGGCCGTCAGTAAAGGTTGCTTTTGATGGACCGAAGTTAAACCACGCAGAGACGTCGTTGTAACGGTCTTCGACTTCATTCTTTGCATAGGTGTAATCTAGCGTCAGAGTGATGTCGTCTACAGGACGATATTGCAGAGTTAGTTGACCATTCGTTCTCACGCGCTCAACTTCATGGAAGGCATAACCTACACTTTGAGGAACTGAATAAATGTCAGTTGTCTCAGGGTAGTTTTCATAAGCATTATCGCCATCAGGGATCAAACCACCCCACTCAGCGTTGCCACCGGCCCAGTCAAAACCGTTGATATTACCTGGGAAAGTTCTCCAGCCACCAGTGTTGGCTTGCTTATTGCCGCTGTCACGCTCTTGATAAGACGCAGAAAGTGCTACACCAAACGTGTCATCCGCAAACGTATTGCTGTATAGACCGGACAATTCAGGCGTTACCGTATTACCTTCTTCAGAAGAATCATCAAAAACACCTTTCACACCAAATGTCGCATTAAGACCTGGGGCATTAAGCGGCTTAGTGGTAAGAATATTAATGGTTGACCCCATACCACCTGTTGGTACGTGCGCTTTACCGGTTTTGTACAGTTCAACGCCTGCCACACCTTCAGAGGCAATGTTGGCGAAGTCAAAAGAACGGGATGTTGAAGCCGAAGTTGCTTCCAACGAGGACGCCGGCATGTGACGCCCATTTAATGTTACCAGGTTAAAATCAGGTCCGAATCCACGAACGGTAACTCGACTTCCTTCACCGTTTGAACGGTCAATCGACACACCTGAGATACGCTGAAGTGACTCAGCCAGGTTAGTATCTGGAAATTTACCGATGTCTTCAGCAGAGATGGCATCTACAATACCCTGTGATGAACGTTTAATATCCATCG
>CAZROH010000095.1:0-7513 GCA_964601635.1 uncultured Alteromonas sp.
TGGAAGCCATTAGAATGGCGAAAGACGCGGGTTACACCGCCGTCATTTCACATCGCAGTGGCGAAACTGAAGATGCCACTATTGCTGATTTAGCCGTGGGGACAGCCGCAGGTCAAATCAAGACCGGCTCGCTTTGTCGTTCTGACCGCGTAGCGAAATACAACCAATTATTGCGTATTGAAGAGGCGCTAGGCTCTAGCGCTGTGTACAAAGGTCGTAGCGAAATTAAAGGTCAGTAGACGTTAAATAATAAGTGACTTGCCGATAGCCTCAGCTATCGGCATAATCTTTTTGTTTAAGTCGAATTACGCATTTTGTCTATGTCGTCAGATCACGACCAGCCTACTTCTCAATCGGACTTTTTTTCGCACAGTCGCGAACAGCATGCTCTTCATCCTGAGTTTAATGAGATATGCAACGCCCTTTACGAACGAGAATTAGCTAACCTTTCCCACAATGGCCCAAACCAACTCAGCTTGTTGAAAAGGCGCCTGGGTGGATTGCCACACCACATTCGCCGTGCGGCTTATTATCTGTCGAATAACACAACGCCATTAGAAATCGACAGTCACAATGGCAGTTGGCAAGCTAAGCAAGCTGGCAAGTGTCCAGGCAGCAATATCGATAGAGAAAAAACGACCTCTTGGTTTTCAAAGTACGCAAACTACGGCCTCGTTGTGAGCGTAAAGGTGGTATCACTGAATGAAGAGCACATTGAACTGGATTCCGTCGATCGGGTGCAACAAGAAAACGATACCCTACACTTAAATAAGCACGGTTGGTTTACTTTTGATGGCGATCCACTGGAAAATGACGCTAGTGAGTATCACACCAAACAGATGCTCAAACCCACTAAGCCAGTCATGCAAGCCGCCTGCTGCGGCCATCGCTGGAATCACAAAGGACGTATATCACCACGCTCCTTATCACTTCGAGAAATACTTCTCTCCACCGAGATTGACTGGGTTAACTTTCGTCTGCCGAAGAAGGCCTAAGCCACATTTCAGAGGTGTCGTCAATACTTGAGTCTACTTTATAAGTTCTGGCTATAAACAATTTTGTAAACAATGGTTGACTTGGCTTCTTGCCCCAGTTAAATTCAATGGCGTTCTGGTTAAACAAACAATAAGCATGAAAACAGCAATCCTCCTCACTCTACTCTTTACGGCAGCGAGACTGCACGGGTAGGTTGCGACCAGCAAACTAACTTCACAAAAACCCGTGCCTCGCACGGGTTTTTTTATATTTGAAAGAAGAAAAGGGTGGGCATAATGACAGCCAATAATGACAAGGTGCTTTTTTTTGATACCACCTTACGGGATGGTGAACAGGCTTTACCGGCAAGCCTGAGTGTCAAAGAGAAGTTGCAAATCGCGTTGGCACTGGAGCGATTAGGCGTGGATATTATCGAAGCCGGGTTTCCGGTTTCCTCTCCCGGCGATTTTGCGTCCGTAAAAACGATTGCCCAGTCACTGAAAACGTCAATCCCCTGCGGGTTGGCCAGAGCGCTTCCGGCAGATATTGATGCCTGTGGCGAGGCCTTGAAAGTGGCTTCTCAATTTCGTATTCACACCTTTATTGCGACGTCCGAAATTCACGTCAATACAAAATTACGAAAGTCGCAGGAAGAAGTCGTAAATATGGCGGTTGCGGCGGTTAAACACGCCCGCAAATACACTGATGATGTGGAGTTTTCCTGTGAAGATGCTGGCCGCACACATATCGATTATTTGTGCCGCATGGTCGAGGCCGCGATAAATGCAGGCGCGACCACAGTCAACATTCCAGACACGGTTGGCTATACCACCCCATCAGAATTTGGCGGCATCATTGATGCACTGTTTAATCGCGTACCCAATATTAATCAGGCAGTGATTTCCGTGCATTGCCACAATGATTTAGGCTTGGCGGTGGCCAATTCGTTAGCTGCAATTGAAAAAGGTGCGCGCCAGGTGGAATGCACGATTAATGGTATCGGTGAACGGGCGGGAAATTGTGCATTAGAAGAAATAGCCATGATCCTGCAAACCCGAAAATCACACTTCAATCTGAATACCAACATTCGTTCCACCGAAATTTCACGCGCCTCTAAACTTGTCAGTCAACTGTGCAATATGCCAGTTCAGGCAAATAAGGCCATCGTTGGTGCAAACGCGTTTAGCCATTCGTCGGGCATTCATCAGGATGGGGTACTTAAAGCGCAAAACACCTACGAGATCATGACGCCCGAAAGCGTAGGCATCAATAAAAACCTGTTAAACCTTACCTCCCGTTCAGGCCGCCATGTGATCAAGCATCGACTCACTGAGCTTGGCTACAAAAGTACCGACTACGATTTAGAAACCATTTACCAGGCCTTTTTGCAACTTGCCGATAAGAAAGGACAAGTATACGACTACGACTTAGAGGCGTTATTGTTTTTTGACCAACAAAAGCACGAGCAGGCCTACTATCAGTTACTTTACTTACAAGCCAGTTCAGGCCGTGAAGTGATCCCCAGCGCTACCGTCACTCTTAAAATTGGTGAACAGGAACAATCCTGTGCTGCCATCGGTAACGGCCCTGTTGATGCTGCATTTAATGCCATCATCACCATGTTAGGCAACATTGATTTGGAAATCGTCGACTTTAAACTGGATTCCAAAGGTCAGGGCGCGGATGCACTGGCTCAGGTAAGCGTCATTCTGTCCTATAAATCACGTCGTTTTCACGGAATTGGGTTAGCTACAGACATTGTCGAAGCCGGGGTCAAGGCATTGATTTACGTTCTAAACAACACTTACGTCGCCGATCAAATCGACCAGCAAAAAAATCAGCATGAACAGGCAGCAGGAGAATAAATGAAGGACGCTAAAATAGCAGTGTTAGCAGGCGATGGTATTGGTCCAGAAGTAATGGACGAAGCCATCAAAGTGTTAACAGCGGTCGAAACAATATTTCCCGTCAACTTTGCGCTTCATCGCTACCTGGTTGGCGGGGCGGCAATAGATCAAACCGGTACTGCATTACCTGAAGAAACCTTATCCGGTTGTGAGCAAGCTGATGCAATTTTATTCGGTTCGATCGGCGGTCCCAAGTGGGATACGCTGCCACCCGAACAACGACCAGAGCGTGCCGCCCTGCTCACCTTGCGCAGCCATTTTGACCTGTTCAGCAATTTACGTCCGGCTAAAATCTACGACGGTTTAGCGCATCTTTCACCATTACGCAGTGATATTGCAGCCAGTGGGGTGGATGTGATGGTGGTGCGCGAGCTGACCAGTGGGATCTATTTTGGCCAACCGAAAGGCCGAGAAGGCGAAGGTGAGGAGGAGTATGCGTTCGATACCATGCGCTACTCCCGGCGAGAAATTCGACGAATTGCAACCACGGCGTTTGAAGCGGCACGCAAACGCAATAAAAAAGTCACATCAGTGGATAAAGCAAATGTTTTAACCACGAGTCGGCTGTGGCGCGAAGTTACCGAAGACGTCGCTATTGCGTACCCTGACGTCACCCTTGAACATATCTATATCGACAACGCCACCATGCAGGTAATGCGCAATCCGGCCCAATTCGACGTAATGCTTTGTTCCAACCTTTTTGGCGATATTATTTCGGATGAATGCGCCATGATGACAGGCTCAATGGGGTTACTGCCCTCTGCCAGTATCAGTGAAAACGGCTTTGGACTGTATGAACCCGCAGGCGGCTCAGCGCCCGACATTGCGGGCATGGGGGTTGCTAATCCGATCGCGCAAATTTTGTCCGCCGCCATGTTGTTGCGGTATAGCCTGAACATGGATGAGGCTGCACGCGCAATTGAGCAAGCAGTGATAAAAACGTTGTCGACAGGCATCTTAACCAGGGAACTGTTGCAGGATGACCGTCAAGACGCAGCTTCAACGCAGGAGGTGGGTGATGCTGTTGTTAAATATTTAAACGAAGGGCAAGCACAGCATGGCTAAAACACTTTACGATAAAATCTGGCAAGCCCACTATATTGATAATGTCGGCGAAGATGCCCTCCTCTACATCGACCGGCATTTGATCCACGAAGTGACCTCACCACAAGCCTTTGCTGGCCTGGCTGAAAAGGGGCGTAAGGTGCGCTGTCCTGATCGAACAATCGCCACGATGGATCACAGCATCTCTACCCGTTCATTGGCGCTGGATGCCTGCGGACCAGCAAATGCGTTACAGCTCACCACCCTCGCTGACAATTGCAAACAGCACGGCATCACCTTGTATTCTGTAGGCCATCAAAACCAAGGGATCGTCCATGTAATGGCGCCCGAACAAGGGTTCGTCTTACCCGGTTTCACCGTCGTATGCGGAGACTCTCACACCGCCACCCACGGTGCTTTCGGCGCATTAGCTTTTGGCATAGGGACTTCTGAAGTCGAGCATGTGCTGGCCACCCAGACGCTGAAACAGAATCACGCTAAAAACATGCGCATCACGGTGGAAGGTAAACTAGGAACGGGGGTCACCGCAAAAGACATTGTACTTGCCATCATTGGCAAAATTGGCCACGCAGGCGCAACCGGCCATGTCATCGAATATGCAGGCGCGGCTATCGAACAGTTATCAATGGAAGAGCGGATGACTATTTGCAATATGTCCATTGAAGCGGGTGCCAAGGCGGGTTTAATTGCACCCGATGAAGTGACCTTTTCCTATCTACAAGGCAGGCCTTTCGCCCCCCAAGGGAAAGAGTGGGAAGCAGCTATTACGCAATGGCGAGAGTTACGTTCAGACAAAGACGCTGTATTTGATCGTGAAGTTATATTGGATGCCAGCGAGATTGCGCCACAAGTCACCTGGGGAACCAACCCCGGTCAAGTCATTGCTATCAATGCCACCCTCCCCAGACCAACAGAATTTGGTTCTGAAGTGGAGCAAACCAGTGCGATACAGGCATACAAATACATGGATTTGGTACCTGGCAGCAAACTGACCGACCTGGAAGTGAGTCATGTCTTCATTGGCTCCTGCACCAACAGCCGGATCGAAGATTTACGTGCTGCTGCCCACATTGCAGCTAAAGGCCGTGTAAATAGTCGCGTAACTGCGATTGTTGTGCCCGGCTCAGCGGCGGTTAAACGGCAGGCTGAATCGGAGGGACTGGACAGGGTGTTTATTAATGCGGGGTTTGAATGGCGACTTCCCGGCTGTTCAATGTGTCTGGGTATGAATGACGATATTCTGCAACCCGGTGATCGCTGCGCTTCAACGTCTAATCGCAACTTTGAAGGACGCCAGGGAAGAGGCGCGCGTACTCATTTAGTCAGTCCGGCAATGGCGGCTGCGGCCGCGTTGGCCGGCAAATTTGTCGATGTAAGGGAGTTTTAACTCATGGTTGATAAAAAAGGTTTCACTACGCACTCAGGCAATGCCTGTCCATTAGACAAAGCCAATGTCGATACCGACCAGCTCATCCCTAAACAGTTTTTAACCGGCGTAACACGTTCTGGCTACGGACGTCACCTTTTCCACGATTGGCGCTACCTTCACGGTGATACTGATCAGCCCGATCCCAACTTTGTGCTCAATCAACCGGTTTTTTCACACGCCAGTATTCTGTTAGCGCGTGAAAATTTTGGCTGTGGATCCAGTCGGGAGCATGCTCCGTGGGCACTGGCCGATTATGGTTTTCAGGTGATTATTGCCAGCAGTTTCGCCGACATTTTTTATAACAATTGCATTAACAATCAACTCTTACCTATTACCTTGCCAAACGCAAAGCTGGATGAATTGTTCAAATTAGTTATCCAACAGCCTGCCACTGTGCTAACGATAGACTTACCAGCCCAAAAAATTAGCGGTGCAGGCATCGCACTGGATTTTGAAATGCCCTCGCAAGCTAAATCGAGTTTGTTAAAAGGGCTGGATGCGATTGGTCAGACGCTGGAAGTAGAAGAAAAAATCAGCCAGTTTGAATCGCAATTGCCGGAATGGTATTAAAGCCCCATTCTAAAAGTTCACTCGTATTTGAACGCGTGAGTTAACTTAATCTGCGCTCACGTACATTTGGTTTTCTAGTTACCGCCATTATGTAATCACACTATCGGTGGTACCAACCAACGCATATCGTTGCAGATTGGTCTGATTTAGGTAGACTTTTGTTTTGTTACTGGACAATGCCAGTACACCGCGATGTATAATCACCCAAACTGAGGATTGCTGTAAGCAGCTAAGTGGTTTTGATATACACTGTAGTTATCTTAGCAGTCACTGTTGTATAAATGTTTTAATCTATTCGTACTGTCGCTATTACGCCTAGCGTGTTATTGCAAGTAATACGCAAGTAAAACTAAAATTATGAGCTGAGCACTCAAAGGATAGCTAATGCAAGTAACCATTGATGATCTTAAACCTGGCATGTATGTCACTCAGGTCTTGAAGCAATCTGGCAAAATGGAGATACGCTCCAGAGGGTTAGTAAAAAATGAAGCCATCATCGAACAGTTACGCGCAAAAGGGATTGAAGTCGTCGAAATTGATATTCGCAAGAGCAAAATTGAGAAAGCCGTAACGGTGGCGCCAGAGGAAGAAACGTCGACCACGCCAAAATCTAAATCATTAAGCAGTGAGTCTGTTGTGCAGGCCAGTGAGCTCTACAATCGGGCCGTCACCATCCAAAGCCAGTTAATAAAATCATTGCAAACAGGCGCCCCTAAAAATTTAAGCCTGGTTTCTGATCTTTCACAAAATATTATTAAGTCCTTGTTCGAAAATAAAAACGCGCTGCTTTGTTTAACCATGATTAAGGATGCCGAAGAGTACCTGCTGGAACACTCAATAAATTGCGGTATTTTAATGGCCATGTTCGCCCACCACCTGGGAATGAGCCACGAAGAAATTGATCATGCCTGTATGGGAGCCATGCTCATGGATATTGGCATGGCTGAAATTCCGGAACAATTGAGAACCAGCAAAGGTGAGTTATCGGCCCAGGAGTGGGAAGTAATACGAACTCACGTCAATTCGGGTAAAAAGCTGGTTGAACAATTTGAAGAAATTCATGAAAGTGTGGTGACTATCATTGGACAACATCATGAACGCTGTGATGGCAGCGGCTACCCTAACGGTCTCAAAGGTGAACAAATATCTCAGCTCGCTCGCATGGCTGCCATAATTGATTCCTACGATGCGATGATTTCGGATCGTCCGTTTAGAAAAGCCTTATCTCCTGCGGTTGCGTTAAAACGCCTGAACCAACAGGATAACCTGGATAAAGAGCTGGTAAAGCAGTTTATTCACTGCGTCGGCGTGCACCCTGTGGGTTCACTGGTCAAACTCAAAAGTGGCAAGTTAGCCATTGTTTCACAGCTCGGCAAAAAAGACCTGATGAAGCCAGTTGTAATGACGTTTTATAACATCAGCTCAGGCCATTACAGTGAAATTAAACGCATGGATCTAAGCCAGGTACAGGATGAAATCGTTGCCGGCGTCACGCCCAGTGATTTTAATTTGAATCTGCCTAAATTTTTCCATGAAGTGTTTGTTAATCAGATACCTGAAAGATAAG
>CAZROH010000096.1:0-7450 GCA_964601635.1 uncultured Alteromonas sp.
AGCTCGCATTAGCGAAAAATGCAGGTGGTGGCGCTTTGGCACATGAATGGTTTCACGCGTTTGACCACTACATCGCACAGAAAGCGTTCGAATCCGCACAACCTTCCGATTTTGCCTCAGTACTGTGGCTGGCAGAGTCCGGATTACGCTCCCACCCCCTAAATAGCATGCTCGATAAATGTTTCCAGACTATTTTCATGGACCAGGAGTTGGAGCCGAATGACTTTGTAAACCGAAGCATACAAGCTGATCGGGCAATGAATATGTTTTACTACTCGCAACCGCAAGAACTGGCAGCCCGTGCTTTTGAAGCCTGTATACAAGACAGCCAGATTAAAAACGCTTTTTTAGTACAAGGAACGAAACAGTCTGCCGAGGCTAGACTTGGCATCTATCCTCATGATATCTTGCGACGTCAAATACAAGATGCAATTTTTAATTATTTTGCTCATCTGGGAATGAGTTTGGCGCAGATAAAGCAAAATAATAAGGCTGACAAAGTGTTAGCGAGTCAGTAAGTGAATAGATTCACTGACTGATAAGAAAAGTAATCCGGATTTGTAACAAAACACTATATATTTTGTTTACATACAGTATACTTAACAGTTCAAAAGTAAGAGAAGAAAGTACAAGAGATGAAAAGAAAGAAGCATACTTCCGCCGATGACGAGGCGCAAATCGACATGACCCCCATGCTGGACATCGTGTTCATCATGTTGATTTTCTTCATTGTAACAACTTCATTTGTGAAAGAGAAAGGATTGGATGTAAACCGTCCAGAAGATAACACAAAATCAGATAAGCCTTCTAAGTCGTTATCTATTCGCATTGATGCTGATGGAACGATTATGATGAATGGTCGCCAAGTTGATATTCGCCGTGTGGTCGCTAATACGCAGACCTTCCTGGCAGAAAACAATACAGATTCAGCCGGCATTCAAGCTGACGAAGACACCGAACATGGTGTTGTAGTAGAAGTGATGAACCAGGTTAAAATTGCTGGAATTGATAAAGTATCAGTTTTGGTTAAATCCTAATCACTTAGTGATGTGGAAAAGCCGCCTATATGGCGGCTTTTTTTGTACTTGAATTAAAGTATCCGTTATTCTTACTCAATTATTGTTGCGCAACACCGCCTTACATCCGATAGTGGGCGTTTTACCTGGGAAGCTAAATGGATACTAAGGTTTTTACTTTTGATGCTGCACTTTATGATGAGGTCAAGGGCATCAACATTCTTCAGGCAGTAGCCCCCCTTAATTACCAACAGGAAAAAGTCTCATTTTTTCAGTCAAATTATCGCTACACCCCTAAGTTTTCCTATGCTGAAAATCAGGTAGATGTGTTTGCGCGCAAGCGTGCCTTGTATAACTTACCTTTAGAAAACCTAACTAACCCAACGCTGATAAAGTTATACCAACAGGTCATCCATTCCTATGCCGACAAGTTAGATCAGTTTCTAGCAGTGGGTACACCCGATTTCTTATATGATTCAATGCGATATTATGGCGAACCCACGCTCAAAGACATTCGCAATGCACACTTTATTTTGCACTTGCCGGATGAAGAGAGCGAGGATGAAGAAGACTATAACGCCGACGGTATAAGCAAATGGCTGAAGGACTTTGCTGATCGTGCCGGTTACGATTACGAAATTGTTCTTGATAGCACCATGATCGCTAATGCCATGGTGTCAGACATTAAGGTAAAGGTGAACCAGGGCGCCCGAGTCAAAGAAACCGAGCTAAAAGCGCTGGCCCATCATGAGTTAGGGGTCCACCTGGCCACAACCTTAAATGCAAGACAACAGCCTTTGAAAATTATGACGCTTGGCTCACCTGTGAACACCACCACCCAGGAAGGCCTGGCGATATTATGCGAGTATTTATCTGGCAACTTAACGTTATCTCGCCTCAAAGTATTAGCGATGCGGGTTTTAGCGGTAGCCTCTTTGATAAAAGACAAACACTTCAATGAAACCTTTTTACTCCTTAAAGAGCAGTATCATGTACCAGACGACCAGGCGTTTACAATTACAGCCAGAGTGTATCGTGGAGGCGGCTTCACTAAAGACTATCTTTATTTGCAGGGCTTTCGACAGATGCTGAATGCTTACGAAAAGCGGGATGATTTTCACCACCTTTTATGCGGTAAAGCATCACTGGAACAGCTTGATTTAATTTCTGAGATGGTTAGGGAAGGCTACCTGATAGCTCCTAAATTCATTAGTCCGGCGATTGAACAGCCAGCACAGTTAAGCGAGGTCGAAAAGTTTATCGCCCACGCGATTAAGTAAGCAGCAAAAATGTTCAGTTGCCTTTGACAAGCATATTAACCGCCATACTGGCGGTTTATATGCTCATTCAGTGGTTCACTTCGCCTTCTTACCCGAATCAGAGACATCAATATTAATACCGCAGTTGCAGGTGCAAACACTTACGCTGGAGTTGTTACATTCAACGCCGTAAATGCTGCTGTTTGACTCTCCGTAAATCCCCCCTCTTTGCTCTCGGTGAACAACTGGTCATCAAAATTAAATGAATTTACAGAACTGGTTTGTTCCGGATTTTGACTGGACGTCGCCATAGCTGACTGATTGCCCGGAACACTTTGTGTGATTCCAGGTAAACGCAACGCAAAACAGTGGCCTTCCCGTGAAAGTGAGAATGCTTATAGCGTCTCATCTACCCAGAAAAGAATAATTATGATGCTTGTTTAAGTTTTTTATCCTGAACGAGCTTAGTCACTATGCTGGTCAGGTTGGTAATGTTGAAAATGGTGCCAAAAATGCTGCCCACTGCAATTGCATAAATAAGCCCAAGCACTTCCGCTAAAATAAACCATTGGCGTATGCGCGTGGCATCACGTAACACAATCGAACCAATGGTAAAAATGAGTGCGGAAGCATAGGCAACAAAAATAAGCCAACCGTGATCCAGGACAAACCACTCATAGGCCAGGAAGGCCAAATTTGCCGCCACAAAGCCAATCAGGACGCCTTTACCCCGATTCTTAAGCGCCACGACATTTCTGATACTGGCTAGCATACAGCCAATACCTGCGGCCATTGCATCAAGCATAAAAAAGTGAATGCTTACGCAAAAAAGCGCTACCGCCGAAACGACAAGATAGCGCTCTACTGTATTTTGACGATAGCCGATAAAATTAAAAATAACTGCAAGCGCACCAAAGCCCTCTGCCCAAAACTGCATAGCAAAACCTTAAAATTAAATTAGCGAAGCTTGCTAATCATTTCATGGTCATTAGGCAGTGAAAAAGGTGATAACACCAGATCCGCAGGGTAAGCAAACAGACCGAAGCGGTTACCACTAGTGTGGCTTAATACTACCGCGTGGGCCGGCATGGATTCCATGTCATGATGGCAAGGATCAAAAAGCGGCACATCATACTTGTCCAGTGACAAAATGGCTACTTTTTGTTGCTCATGATAAATAAACCGCTCAGCAACCGGCTGCGTTAAGATAGCGTAAACCTGAAAACGCGGAACACGCCACTCAGTACCACGCCATTGAAAAGGTTGAATTTGGATCCGCCTGACAATCTTTTCGATACACTCGGGTAACATACTTGCCTCCGTGATGTAGCTTGATGCGTCAAAAGTGCAAATAAAAATCCTTGCACAGCGATTTGAATTCGTGACTGTATTGCTGTTGTTCGTTTCTTATAGTAAGGGTCTGTCTATCTATTAGATACTCTTTACTCATCTTTTCGGATTGACAAAATTTCATTGCCACCACATGAGCAGGCGAATCGTGGGTATGCTTTACTGATAGAAGATGGGTGCAGGACAACTTTTCTGATTCTGCTATCGCGATAACTTCGGCCTCTCTTTGTGAAGGATAAAGACAATAGAAAGCCCCCTCGAAAACCAGGTATTTTGCCACCCAGGCAAACAACACATTAGGTGACAACGAATTATCGTCTCGAGCCAGCATTCTTGCTTTTGATTGTTGACGGAAGGCATTGGTAGGAACGTTTGTTCCTTCAAAATACGGGGGATTGGTGACAATTGTAGCGTAACGGCAGGGAGGGTCGAAATTAGCCAAGTCGGAATGTATTGAATTCAATCGGTCTGCCCACTTTGATGCGGCAAAGTTTTTGCTCGCCTGCTCAACTGCATTTCTATCAATTTCAATGGCATCCACAGACGCACTTTTGGACTTTTGCGCCATCATTAATGAAAGAATGCCGCTCCCAGTGCCGATATCAAGTATAGGCCTATCGGCAGCGACCGGTGCGGCCCAACTTCCCAATACCAGGCTATCCGTATTTACTTTCATGGCACAGTGATCTTGTTCAATCCGAAACTGTTTACACACAAAAGCTGAACGTTTAATCGTCGTCATCAAATACCTGTAATCGGATCATTTTGTGTGCGACTTCCACTGCTGATACTGGACGGTACTTTTTCAGCGGCCCAATTAAAAACATGCCTAATACAGGAGCGACTGTCTGAGCAATCTCTTCAAGTGGTCTGTTTTCATGCCGCTCTCCTAATAATAAAGAGGGGCGCACAGCGGCGGCATTTTTAAGTTGGGACATCCCCATGATGGCATTTTCAAGTTCACCTTTTACCCGCAGGTAAAAATTTGAGCTTTTTGCGTTGGCGCCGATGGAGGATACCCAGACAAAGCTTTGACATTGTTGAGCACGAGCCAGTTGAGCTGCCACGTGAACATACTCAAAGTCGACTTTTCGGAATGCTTCCTGACTTCCCGCCTTCTGAATCGTTGTACCTAAACAACAATACACATGATCAACTTTAAAATAACCTTCGTAGTCTTGCAGCGAATCGAAATCAATCACCAGCCAATTCACTTTTTTCTGCTCATGGGCCACAACAGCCATTGGCATCGGACGCCGGACTAAACAGGTGACCTGCTTATATCTGGGATCATCCAGCAATTGCCTGACCAATGCTTTTCCGACCAATCCCGTCGCTCCCAAGATCAATGCCGTTTTAAATCGCGCCACCTTATGCCATCCTGTTGCTCTGAATTAATGGTATCAATTTGAACTGATACATATGTTTGCTTATTTTGCTCAACCGCGGGTGAACTGTTCACATATTAAAACAAATTGGTATACCCTATCCACTTTGCACGATAAAGACGACGTTTATAATGAAAAAAGCCTTACTTTGCGGAGCCATTATGCTCAGTACTTTTGCTAATGCAGAACAGCTAACGATTGAGCGTATTTTTGAATCGCCCTCTTTGGATGGCAACGCTCCCACCAAATTGAAAGTCTCGCCTGATGCCGAGCGTGTCACCTTCCTCAAAGGAAAACAGTCTGACTACGAGAAATTAGACTTGTGGGAATATAACATTGCCTCTAACGAAACACGTATGCTGTTCGATTCCGACGCACTACAAAGTGGCGAAGTTGAGTTATCGGATGAAGAAAAGGCACGACGTGAACGAATGCGTCTGAAAGGAACCGGCATCGTCAGTTATGAATGGTCTGCCGATGGTAAAGCCTTGTTATTCCCGCTAGGTGGCGATGTTTATTATCACAAGCTGGGTGAGAAAGGCGCGCAACAACTGCTAAATACCGACGCTTTTGAAACTGATATCAAACTTTCTCCTAAAGGGACTTATATCTCATATATACGAGACCAAAATCTCTACATCAAACATATCGCTTCGGGAAAAGAAACGCCAGTTACCAAAGAAGGCGGTGGCAACATTAAATTCGGGATGGCTGAATTCGTCGCCCAGGAAGAGATGAGTCGAATGACCGGGTATTGGTGGTCGCCAGATGAAAGCTTTATAGCGTTTACCAAGGTGGACGAATCACCGGTTGAGGTGATTACCCGCTCAGAAATTTATGCTGACGACATCAAAATGATCGAACAAAAATATCCTAAAGCCGGTCGACCTAATGTGAAGGTTGAACTCGCCATCCAGCAAATCGAGACTGGCGCACGGCAATGGGTGGATCTAGGTAAAAATGAAGATATTTATTTTGCCCGAGGTAAATGGATGCCAGATAGCGTTACATTTACTTATCAATGGCAAAGTCGGGATCAGCAACAACTTGAATTGCGTGCGTACAATGTTAAATCAAAAACACAAAACACGCTGCTGACCGAGCAAAGCGATACCTGGGTAAACCTGCATGATGATTTAACATTTCTTAAAAGTGCTAATCAATTCATCTGGGCGTCCGAACGAGACGGATTTAAGCACCTTTACTTATTTAATAATAACGGTGAACAAGTACGCCAACTCACTAAAGGTCATTGGGTCGTTGATAAACTTGAAGCAATTGATGAGGATAAAGGTATAGTGTATTTCACCGGCCGCAAGGACACGCCAGTTGAAAACCACCTTTATGCCGTGCCGTTAAGCGGCGGTAGTATTAACCGTATTTCTTCACAAGATGGTTTCCATGAAGTAGAGTTCAGTAGTGACGCTGCCATTTACGTTGATAGTTTTTCTACTATAAATCGTCCTCCCCAGGTGAGCTTACATCACGCAGATGGCAAGCAAATTACATGGTTAGAAGAAAACAAGCTAGACAGTGAGCACCCACTAACACCTTTCATAGACGGTTGGACCAAACCTGAATTCGGCACCCTTCAAACTAAAGACGATGCCACCTTATATTATCGAATATTCAAGCCGGCTAACCTTAAGAAAAAGCATCCAGCCATTGTATTTTTATATGGTGGTCCACACGCACAAGTTGTGCAGAATAAATGGTATGGTAATCGCGGCTTACTGATGCAGTATTGGGTAGACCAGGGTTATGTTGTGTTCACCGTGGATAACCGCGGCTCCAATTATCGCGGCAAAGCCTTCGAAGATCCAATCTACAAAAAAATGGGCTCAATAGAAGTAGACGATCAGGTTGCAGGCGTTGAGTTCTTGCGTACCCTGCCATTCGTCGATGCCGACCGAATCGGTGTGCATGGCCACAGTTATGGCGGTTATATGACTTTGATGACCATGTTTAAAGCGCCTGAATATTTCAAAGCGGGCGTATCTGGTGCGCCGGTTACAGATTGGCGCCTTTACGACACCCATTACACTGAGCGTTATATGGGCAACCCGGAAACCGACGAAAAGGCCTATACTGAAGCCTCTGTGTTCCCCTATGCTGAAAACCTCAAAGGCCCATTGATGATTTATCATGGTATGGCGGATGATAACGTGCTGTTTACTCATAGTACCCGCCTATACAAACACTTACAGGATTTGGCCATTCCCTTTGAGACTATGGATTATCCAGGCAAAAAACACAGCATTAAAGGAAAAGAAACAGGAATACATTTATATAAAACCATTACAAATTTCTTTAATCGAAACCTTCATCCTGAAAAATAGCAGTTTATGAGGACACATATTTTTGTGTCCTCTTTCATGCAAAAATTCTCATAAATAAAAAAAATGCTTTATGTACAAAGCGTTGGCTTCCTTTATGC
>CAZROH010000097.1:0-7421 GCA_964601635.1 uncultured Alteromonas sp.
ATGTTCAGGCTGCACTTTCCGGTATTTGGGGTAAGTTGATAGCCATAGGCACACTGTCAGCATTAACCTACCATTTGTTGGGTGGCATTCGTCACGTGGTGATGGAAGCGGGTTATTGGGAAGAAATTCAATCAGGCAATCTCAGCGCCAAAATAATTATAGCGCTCTGGATTATTCTGACCATCGTTTGGGGAGTTGCACTATGGTAACTAATAAAGCGAGCATCAAGCGCAATGGGGTGCAGGATTTCGTTTCCCTACGTGCAACTGCAGCATTAATTGCTGCTTACGTCATATTTATGGGGTGGTTTTTTCTTTCAACCGAAAATATCACTTATTCAGTTTGGCAGGAACTATTTTCATCTATCGCGATGAAAGCATTCACGCTGATTACTCTGGTAGCCATCATGACCCACACGCGTATTGGTTTGTGGCAAGTGTTAACCGACTATATTAAAGCTCCTTTCATGCGTGCGGTATTGCAATATGTACTTAATATCATTGCGTTTGCTTATGTAGTAGTTGGTCTAATCGTTTTGTGGGGAGTGTAAAATGAATTTACCCGTTCATGAGTTTGACGCCGTAGTAATTGGCGCTGGCGGAGCAGGTATGCGAGCCGCTCTGCAAATATCACAATCAGGCAAATCCTGTGCACTATTATCTAAAGTGTTTCCTACCCGTTCACATACTGTTTCAGCTCAGGGAGGAATCACTGTAGCTTTGGGCAATTCCCATGAAGATAACTGGGAGTGGCACATGTATGACACAGTTAAAGGCTCTGATTACATTGGTGATCAGGACGCCATCGAATATATGTGTAAGACCGGTCCCGAAGCTATCATCGAAATGGAAAACATGGGGTTACCTTTCTCGCGCTTCGAAAACGGAAAGGTTTATCAACGTCCTTTTGGTGGACAATCGAAAAATTTTGGTGGCGAACAAGCTGCCCGTACTGCCGCTGCAGCTGATCGTACTGGTCACGCATTATTACACTTGTTGTACCAACAAAATGTTAAAAACAAAACAAAAGTGTTCAGCGAATGGTATGCCTTGGATCTTGTTAAAAACCAAGACGGCGATGTAGTTGGCTGTACTGCAATTGATATAGAAACTGGCGAGGTAGTTTACTTTAAGTCTCGTGCAGTTGTGCTTGCCACTGGTGGCGCTGGTCGAATTTTCGCTTCAACCACAAATGCGCATATCAATACAGGAGACGGTGTTGGTATGGCAATTCGAGCTGGCGTAGCGCTGCAGGATATGGAAATGTGGCAGTTCCACCCGACAGGAATTGCGGGTGCTGGAACGTTGGTAACCGAAGGTTGCCGTGGAGAAGGTGGCTATCTTCTAAATAAAGATGGCGAGCGCTTTATGGAACGCTACGCTCCGAATGCCAAAGATCTTGCTGGCCGCGACGTGGTTGCTCGTTCAATGATGACGGAAATAAGAGAAGGTCGTGGTTGTGAAGGCCCTTGGGGAACACACCTGAAGCTTAAACTTGACCACTTGGGTAAAGAGGTATTGGAGTCTCGTTTACCGGGTATTCTTGAGCTTTCACGGACATTTGCCCACGTTGATCCGGTTAAAGAGCCTATTCCGGTTATCCCTACCTGTCACTATATGATGGGCGGCATACCGACCAATGTTCATGGTCAAGCGATAACCATTGATGATAATGGTCAGGAACAGATCGTTAATGGTCTGTTTGCTTGTGGTGAAATAGCGTGCGTATCTGTACATGGTGCCAACCGCTTGGGTGGTAACTCACTGCTTGACCTGGTGGTGTTCGGGCGAGCGACTGGCTTGCATCTGGGTGAGACGTTAAGTCAAATGGATGCCACTCGCGATGCATCTGAATCCGATCTTGATGAAGCGATGGCTCGTTTCAATCGTTGGGAGAACTCAGAGAAAGGCAAGGGTGAAGATCCTGTGCAAATTAAGAAAGATATGCAGCAATGTATGCAACTTAATTTCTCTGTATTCCGTGAAGGCGATGCCATGGCAGAAGGCCTTGAGCAGCTCAAAGGCATTCGTGAACGTTTACAGCATGCTCGCTTAGATGATAAAAGTTCAGACTTTAACACTCAACGTATCGAGTGTCTGGAGCTGGATAACCTTATGGAAACAGCGTATAGCACTGCTGTTGCGGCTAACTATCGTACGGAAAGCCGTGGTGCGCATAGCCGCTTTGATTTCCCAGACCGTGATGATGATAACTGGTTGTGTCATACTATTTATCGTCCGCAGACGGAATCTATGCTCAAGCGTGATGTCAATATGACGCCGAAGTTAAGGGAAGCATTCCCGCCTAAAGTGCGTTCGTATTAATAAGGGGCGAGTAACATGAAATTATCGTTTTCTATATACCGTTACAATCCTGACGTGGATAACAAACCACGAATGCAGGACTATACGCTTGAAGTGGAAGAAGGGCGTGACATGATGGTGCTGGATGCGCTTCTGGCTCTTAAAGAACAAGATCCAACTTTGTCATTCAGACGTTCATGTCGTGAGGGTGTCTGTGGTTCAGATGGCATCAATATGAATGGTAAAAACGGCTTAGCTTGTATTACTCCGCTTTCAGCATTAGGAAAGGGGAAAATTACTATTCGTCCGCTACCAGGTTTGCCTGTGGTTCGTGACTTGGTCATCGATATGACCCAGTTCTATACCCAGTATGAAAAGGTGAAACCGTTCCTGATAAACGACAGTAAACAACCGCCAGCAAGAGAACATTTACAGTCACCCGAAGAGCGTGCCAAGCTCGACGGGCTTTATGAATGCATTTTATGTGCGTGTTGTTCAACGTCTTGTCCGTCTTTTTGGTGGAATCCTGATAAGTTCATCGGACCGGCAGGCTTGTTGCACGCCTACCGATTCTTAATCGATAGCCGTGATACTGCGACCGAAGAACGCCTAAATGATCTTGATGATGCATTCAGCGTATTCCGGTGTCATGGCATCATGAATTGCGTAAGCGTATGTCCGAAAGGGTTGAACCCGACTAAAGCTATCGGCCAAATTAAGTCGATGTTGCTGCAACGGGCTGTTTAGTTCGGTATTATTACCATTTTGAACGATTGTAATAATACTCTAAATGGCCATCCAGAGGGGATGGCTATTTTTGTTTAAGGGATTAGGGTTGTTTAAATTGTAAACAATCGCTTAGAACTTCTCGTATCAGTAAGTTTTTAACGAAGCAAGGCACAATAATGCAAGACAGCGTGATGAAAGCGTGGTGGGACTCTTCACACATGGCAGGGGCAAATGCGCCTTATGTTGAAGAGTTATACGAGGCTTATCTTGAAGATCCGCAAAGCGTCGATGAGGCGTGGCGTCAGGTATTCGATAGTCTGCCAAAAGTTGAAGGCACTCAGCTAGAAGATAATCATACTGCTATTCGTGATCAGTTTCGCAAACTGGCCGCGTTAGGCCCTGCTGCCCGCTTGGGTAGTGCTCCGGCTGCGTCATCCAGTGGCTCGGATGAAAAGCAAGTAAAGGTTCTTCAGCTAATTAATGCCTATCGGTTTCGCGGGCATCAACATGCCAACTTAGATCCATTAGGTTTGTGGAAACAAGACCGAGTACGTGATTTAGAGTTATCTCATCATTCTCTCAGCGAAAGTGATTTTGATACTGTTTATAACGTCGGTTCTTACGCAGTTGGTCAGGAAAGTATGTCGCTGGGTGATTTATTTAAGTCACTTAATCGAACGTACTGCGGCAGTATAGGTGCAGAGTACATGCACATTACTGATACTGAACAGAAACGCTGGATTCAACAGCAATTTGAGTCTGTCCAGGCTAAACCTGAAATCAGTAAAGACGAGAAACTTCAAATCTTGAAAGGCCTGATTGCCGCCGACGGAATGGAAAAGTATCTTAACTCCAAGTTTCCTGGTGCCAAACGTTTCTCGCTAGAAGGTGGGGATTCACTTATTCCCATGCTTAAAGGGCTCATTTCAGAAGCTGGTACAGCGGGTACTAAAGAAGTGGTTGTTGGTATGGCGCACCGCGGTCGTCTGAATGTCCTGGTGAACGTGCTTGGTAAAAATCCTTCTGTATTGTTCGATGAGTTTTCAGGAAAGCATGATGAATCCCTCGGTGCTGGTGACGTTAAATACCACGCAGGTTTTTCATCAGATTTCGCTACACCGGGCGGTAACGTTCACTTAGCATTGGCGTTCAACCCATCTCACCTTGAGATCGTCAACCCTGTGGTAATGGGCTCGGTCCGTGCGCGCATGGAGCGACGCAAAAACGATAGCAATGCGGTGTTACCGATTACAATTCATGGTGATTCGGCGATTGCCGGCCAAGGTGTTGTGCAAGAAACATTTAACATGTCACAAACCCGCGGCTTCGCAGTAGGCGGAACGGTCAGAATTGTTATCAATAACCAAGTCGGTTTTACTACCTCTAAAACTGAAGACACTCGCTCGACACAATACTGCACCGATATCGCTAAAATGGTTCAAGCGCCCATTTTCCACGTGAATTCGGACGATCCGGAAGCGGTGCTGTTTGTAACTAAGCTTGCACTGGCATACCGTAACAAGTTTAAGTGCGATGTGGTTATTGATTTGGTGTGTTATCGACGTCATGGCCATAACGAATCTGATGAGCCCAATGCAACGCAGCCATTGATGTATCAGAAAATTAAAAAGCACCCTGTTCCTCGTCAAATTTATGCTGACCAACTTACCGCGGAAGGGACGATTGAAGAGCGAGAGGTCGAACGCCTTACCGATGAATATCGGGCAGCCTTGGATCACGGGGCTTGTGTAGTTGAAGAGTGGCGTCCTATGACCGAACATTCGGTTGACTGGAGTCCTTACTTAGGCCATGACTGGGATGTGCAGTATGACAGCGCTATTAGCGTAGAAAAATTGAAATCGCTAGGGGAGGCGATTACATCCTATCCTGACGATTTTAAATTGCACTCACGGGTCAACAAGCTTTATCAGGATCGCCGCTCGATGGTAGCGGGCGACAAAAAATTAGATTGGGGGATGGCTGAAAACTTAGCTTATGCGGCAATCGTTGATGAGGGCAATGCGATCCGTTTGACGGGACAGGATTCTGGACGCGGTACATTTTTCCATCGACACGCAGTATTGCATAACCAGAAAGATGGTTCGTGCCTGATCCCTTTACAACATATTCATGACAAGCAAGGCAAAATCGACATCTACGACTCAGTGCTGTCGGAAGAGGCTGTGATGGCTTTCGAATATGGCTTCGCGACAGCAGAGCCAGGTTGCCTGACCATTTGGGAAGCCCAATTTGGTGATTTTGCTAACGGCGCTCAGGTCGTCTTTGATCAGTTCTTAAGCTCAGGGGAAGCTAAGTGGGGACGCTTATGCGGACTTACGGTACTTCTTCCACACGGTTATGAAGGTCAAGGGCCAGAGCACAGTTCAGCAAGGTTAGAACGTTTCTTACAGTTGTGCGCAGATCATAACTGGCAAGTATGTATTCCTTCTACCCCTGCGCAGGTATTTAATATGTTGCGCCGTCAAGTTCTTCGTCCGATGCGTAAGCCTCTCATCGTGATGTCACCCAAATCTTTGCTACGACATCCGTTAGCAACATCAACGTTGGAAGAGCTTGCTGAAGGAGTCTATCACAACGTTATCGGTGAGATTGACGATATAAATCCCGACGATGTTAAACGGGTAGTGATGTGTTCAGGTAAGGTCTATTACGATTTGCTTGAGCAACGCCGTAAAAATGAACAAACAGATGTGGCTATTATTCGCTTAGAGCAACTTTATCCGTTCCCACAGGAGGAATGTGCGCAAGTTGTTGCTAATTATAGTCACGTAAAAGATTGGGTCTGGTGTCAGGAGGAGCCACAAAACCAAGGGGCATGGTATAATAGTCAGCATCATTTCTGGCAAGCCATTCCCGATGGAGCTCACCTAAGATATGCCGGCCGTGAAGCTGCTGCATCACCTGCAGTGGGTTATGTTTCCGTTCACAATCAGCAGCAAAAGGCGCTGGTTGAAGACGCACTTACGATTAAATAAGGAACAATGATGACAATAGAGATAAAAGTTCCGGTCCTACCTGAGTCAGTTGCTGATGCCACGATTGCAACCTGGCATGTTAAGGCTGGTGATTCTGTTAAGCGTGACCAGAATTTGGTTGATATTGAGACTGATAAAGTTGTGCTGGAAGTCGTTGCTCCAGCAGACGGTGTTATTAGTGAAATCATTGATGGTGAAGGCGAAACCGTTCTTGGGGAACAAGTTATCGCTAAACTAGATGAAAATGGAAAGGCCGCTTCTCCAAGCAAGGATAAGTCAGACTCGTCAAATAAAGCTTCAAGTAAAGAAGAATCAAAGCCTGAAACCAAAAGTGAAGGTGAAGAGTCAGACATAAAGGTTCCGGTCCTTCCAGAGTCAGTGGCTGATGCCACTATTGCTACATGGCACGTACAACCCGGTGAGTCTGTCAGTCGGGACCAGAATCTGGTCGATATTGAAACCGATAAGGTAGTACTTGAGGTAGTGGCGCCGGCTGATGGGGTAGTGTCTGAAATAATTGCTGACGAAGGTACTACTGTTGGTGCAGAAGAAGTTATTGGTAAATTTAAATCAGGTGCGTCCGGTAGCGCTAAAGCAGCTTCTGATGAGTCAGAAAGTAGTGCCGGGGAAGAAACCGATGCACTAAGTCCTTCCGTAAGAAGATTACTTGCAGAAAAGGGCGTTGATCCAGCCAATATCAAAGGTAGCGGAAAAAATGGTCGTATCACCAAAGAAGACGTTGAGCAACACTTAAAGTCTGATAAGGGCGATAAAAGAGCTGCACCAAGTCAGACTGAAAGTGCAACTGCGAATTTACCAACCGGCGACCGCACAGAAAAACGCGTGCCGATGACGCGTCTTCGCAAGACAATTGCGAATCGTTTATTGGAAGCGAAAAACTCAACCGCGATGTTAACTACATTCAACGAAGTTAACATGAAGCCAATTATGGATATGCGAAAGCAGTACCAGGAAAGCTTTGAAAAACGTCATGGTATTCGTCTTGGGTTTATGTCGTTTTACGTTAAAGCGGTTACTGAAGCGTTAAAACGCTTCCCTGAAGTGAATGCTTCAATTGATGGCGATGACATTTGTTATCATAACTATTTTGATATCTCAATTGCTGTATCGACGCCCCGTGGATTAGTGACCCCGGTGTTAAAAGACACGGACTCTTTGGGTATGGCAGGTATTGAGAAAGGCATTAAGGAACTGGCGCTTAAAGGACGTGATGGTAAATTATCAATGGATGAGTTACAGGGTGGTAACTTCACCATCACCAACGGCGGTGTATTTGGTTCACTAATGTCGACGCCTATTATCAACCCACCTCAAAGCGCTATTCTGGGTATGCATAAAATCCAGGATCGTCCTATGGCGGTGAATGGTAAAG
>CAZROH010000098.1:0-6945 GCA_964601635.1 uncultured Alteromonas sp.
TTGAGATGAAAGTACTGATTGAACAGATGCGAGAGCAGATCCAGAATATTGAGTAATACCAGTAGCTCGCGCTTAAGGCGCGAGTGTTACTGTCTATTTTCAACACGCCATCACTGCCGCGCCAATCGAAACGAGTCAGCAATGGCGCCAGCGGTTTATCAGCTACTTAACGTTTACTTGCTATTATATGTAGCAGAGCTCGTTAAGTAGCAGTAGGACGCGACACTGCTTGTTAAAATTCCCATTCAAGTTGCCAACGAATGATGGTGTCATCCGTAGTATCATTCAGACCCGCTAGTACACCAAATTCCCAGCCTACTGAAGAATTTCGCAAACGATTTTCACCATAGATAACCGGCCCAAACGCTTGGGTATACTCATCGACGTAGAACTCAACTCCGGGTTCGAATTCTTGACTCATTCGGTATTTCAATTGAAAAGAGCCTAGAGTTTCAAGTTCACTCTCTGTCTTGTCACTACCGAATTGCTTTTCAAAAAGTATATTGGCAGTTGCAACAAAACGACCAAAGGATTTTTGAATAATTGGACCCGCTTTGATTTCCCAAAGATCATCTTCCAATTTCTTTTCTAACTCAACCAGCAAGCCGAAGTCAGCCCAGTACTCACCTTGTTCACTAAGTTGGAATTTGCTTTCAATCTCGGCTTCTTCTATCTCAAAGCTACCGTCTTCCTTTTCGCCAATAAGGTAGCCTTCAATAAACCAATAATCGGTAACGCCGTAACCACCACCGAATTTGATTTCACTGGTATCTCGCTCTAAACCATGAATACCTCGCACTTCAAGCTCCACTTCACCGAGCTCCACATTAGGATCGTAGACTTTGTTTACTCCGGCGTCTGCTTCTGTTGCGAGTAATGCCGTTAAGGCCAATGATGCGAGTACAGCATTTTTCATAATACCTCCACCTATAATGCGGTTAATTCTTGTGATTTTGGTGCTTTGTTATTTTTAACCAACAGCATCAAACTGCTAATAGTAAACAAAACGATAAGATATGCGGTGATTTCAGCCGCAGTTGGACGAGCTTGGTAACCAATCAGGATGTGTAGAATTTGACCTAGCCAGGATTGTTCAGACAACCAGTCACTCGTATTCCACAAGGGGGCTTGACTTGGCACAATGCCAGCTTGAATCAGATAACCAGTAGCGGATGCTGCCAACCCCGCTGCCAATAGCAGAATAACCCAGCTTGTTACATTAAATAACCACTTGGTTGGTATTGCGATGAGGCCGCGATACATCAGAATACTCACCCCGATCCCGGCAATGAGACCTAATAACCCACCCCATAACATGTCCAGCGCTGCAGAGCCTGCCGCAGCGATACCATAAAGGAATAAGGCAACTTCTGATCCCTCACGTAAAACCGCCATAGCGACTGCAATCGTAATGACATATAGCGGCAACTCGCCACTGCTTACTTTATTGCCTAAGGCGGACAGACGTTCTGTTAGCTGGCGGGCATGCTTAGCCATCCAGACGTTATGCCAGGCAAGCATCAAAACCGCACTGAACAGTATTGCGGCGTTAAGTAGCTCTTGACCTATTCCTGCAAATGCACCGGAAATTCCAGAAGCAAAACTTGCAACAACAATGGCACCGATTAACCCAGCTCCAACGCCAAAGCTCACATAACGACGATAGCCTAAAATTCCCTTACTGGCTGCGGCGATAATACTAATGATCAGTGCCGCTTCAAGCACTTCACGAAAAACAATAATTGCGGATGCAGACATGGGAGCACAACCTATTTAACAATGATACGACCTTGGGCTGTGTCCTGATGGAACTCGCCAAAAAAAGGATATTCGCCGGCACTTAGCGGGCCAATAAAGATTATTGCTTCGCTATTTCCGGTAATAATTTTCTCACGGTTTAATTCATAACTTTCGAATTCTTCAGGGGTTAGGTCTTGGTTTTTAACCAACAATTTGACCTTGGTATCAGCGGGAATAGTGATCGTTGCGGGTGAAAACTTGTGATCCTTAATAAGGATTTCATAAGTCTTATCGCTTGCAAACGCGGAATTAATAACTAAAAGAACTGGCGAAAGTAATGCAATACGTAAAATTGATAACATAATTTAATCACAGTGTTAATGATAAGTGTTCGCATTATCAATAAATTTTTTTTACTTTTCAAGATGAAAACGTTTATTTGCGCTAACTACTTTAAATACTCAACAAAGTAACCAATATGTCCCGGTTTTAGATAGCTCTTCAAAATACGTTTTCCCCTTACGCATCGAAGAAGACATCAAATGGCGATTTTTACCTTTTATATGCCACCCACAGGCCGTGATACTGGCACTGACACGGGCGTATGGTTTAATATTGTAAAAATGCCAGGTAGAGGCGAGGTAAACGTCCAAGACGACACCATCGACTGCATAGTACAATACCAAGTTAATAACATTGATACTTCACTGAGCTTAGAAGGCACGAGCTTACAAACCCGAAAAAGTCTAAAGAAGGCTATAGACCCTCGTTTTAATTTTTTACGAAAAAGTTTCACCGTGAATCGAGTATTTCCAGAATTAAAAAGAAGCAAAGGCGGACAGGCATCGCTTTATTTTTCTGTAACACGGTATGATGTATGCGCTCTCTCTGAATTCTCATTTACGCAGCTTTTTTAGAAAACATTTCATCCATCCTCCCTATAAAGTGGTGATTTCAGATCGTCTCGAAGGAAATCATTCGTACGTTTTGGTGGTGGATACAAAAGAAGGGATCTGTGGAAAACAGACTTAGCAACTCGGGTAACGCGCTTGTTCAGGCCAATTAAGAAAATGCTTGGTGGGCTGACTGGCTGGTCAGGTGAAGTGATTCGATTAGTAGCAGGTAAGTAAGGGTGCCCCGGACGCACTGTCCGGGGGGCTCGAAATGTTATGCGTCTTCACGAAGAGGGCGAATTTCCAGTTCCACGCGACGGTTCATTTGTCTGTTTGCAGCACTGGTATTCGGTACTTTTGGCTTATACTCGCCTAAACCCACAGTAGTAATACGCGTAGGATTAACATTGTATGAAGTAAGTTGTGATTTCACAGCTTCTGCTCGACGTTCGGATAATGCCTGATTGTATTGATCGCTTCCCGTGTCGTCAGTATGCCCTTTGATCATCAGTACAGTCTTTTCATAATTATTAATTACCGTAGCCACATCATTGAGTACGGGGTTGAAATTTGGACTGATTGACGCACTGTCTGTAGCGAAAGTAATATCACCGGGCATCACCAAACGAATATTATCGCCATCGCGCACAACGTCAACGCCCGTATCCGACAATTGTTCGCGCAACTCTTCTTCCTGTTTGTCCATGTAGTTACCAATGGCACCGCCAGCAATAGCGCCTACGGCCGCTCCCCATGCATAACGACTTTTATCATGATCACCGGTTGCTTTACCCAAAATGGCACCTACTACGGCACCAATTCCTGCTCCTTTTTGCGTATTTGAAAGGTTTGTATTAGCACAACCGGCCAATGTTACGGTCATTGCCATTACTGCTGCAATTACTGATTGTTTCATATTATATGCATCCTTTATATTCATAACAGATTCACTAGTTAATTAACGCTTGGTTCTGCAAGTCTTGTTCCAGCTACATACGTAACTTTTTTGAGTATGGGTTAACGAAGCTGAACCTGAGTTAAACAGGAAGAGGGTAAATTCATGATTTAGTTTACCCTCAAATGGTAATTACAGCGGAGTGCTTGTAGCTTTGCGAAAAGAAGTGTATTCAATTAGTGACAAAAGCTAGACGGCGATGGATTTGTCAAAAAATGCGTTAAAGTTTATTTTGTACTCACTGGCCAGCACAGGTTTTTCAATTCTCACCGAGGTAGCAGAAGTGAGATCCAGTTCCTTCGGTTCAAGAAAATGATTCCCACGCAATGAATAAAATACTTTTACTTTTGGTGCAGTGGCAGATTTGGTTTGTTCGACCACCATTGCCAAACGTTCATTATTTAACTTCACCAGGCTGCCAACCGGGTAAATACCCATACACTTGATAAATAGCTGTACTAATTCGGCATCCAATTTGTCAGGGGTTTCACCTAACAGAATTTGTAATGCTTTTTGGCTGGACATGCCGGCTTTGTAACATCGATCAGCCGTAAGGGCGTCATACATATCGACAACAGCTAGCATACGACCGGCTTTGCTGATTTCCTCACCACGGGTACCGTTAGGGTAGCCATAGCCATCGAGTCGCTCATGATGTTCGCTAACAGCACGGACCAGGTGGCCTTCAATGTTCATTTCTTCCAGTACACGAACACCATAATAAACATGATCTTTCATCACATTCATTTCCATTTCATCCAGCCTGCCGGGTTTGTGTAAGATATTATCCGGGATACGAATTTTACCGATGTCGTGTAAAAACCCTGCGTAAGCTAAATCTTCAACTTCCTTATCGCTCATTTCGAGGAAGCGTCCGAAATTAGCCAGCAAGATGGCGACATTGAGAGAATGCTCTAACAAGTAATCGTCTTTCTCGCGAATTTTAGTCAAACACACCAAAGCATCAGGGTTTCGATCGATAGAGGAAACCAGATTCTGACTGAACTCACGCGGGATTTTATCTTCGAAAGGCAGGCCCTTTTTCACCGCGGCGAGCAACTGCTTTTGGATAGCTTTGCCACGCTTATGGATACGTTCTGCGCGAAGCAATTCTTTATTGAAACTGACTTTTTCCGCTACTTCTTTTTGAAGTTCCGATGTTGCCTCAGTAGCGGAAGAAGGGGGTGTATTATCAACGATATCGGGAACGGTTTCTTGTTCGGGGATAAACTGTTTTGACACATCAATTGTCAGCACTTTAACACCGCTTTTTTTGAGACTATCGACAATAGCTTGTTTGGTAACGCGACCTTTACTTTTGATCTGAACACTACCGGATTGCTCGATGATTTGGTGAACGTACATCCCCGGTTTTAAGTCTCTAATTTTTATCGTTTTTAATGCGCTGTCCGACATATTAATAATACTGCAAAAATAAATCAGGAAGTCTGAAGTTACAGGATTTTTGGCACTGCAACAAGTATATTAATACTTTAGTCTATATAATAGATCTGTTAACTCTGGTTGCCACTGAAATGTTCTCATAGCAACATGATTCTGTTTCACCACCACGCCTTCGCTCATTAGACATGCCGATTGCTCAATCGCCTTGTCTGACCCCGGAGGAAAAGCGATTCGTCCATTTGATTTGAGCACCCTATACCAGGGTAGGGCTGCAGCATCATCGCTTTGTTTCAAATAATGGCCGACCAGTCGCGCTCTCCCAGGCAATCCCGCCAAGTCCGCGATTTGTCCATAACTGGCCACCTTTCCTGCAGGAATAAGGTTTATTGTATGGTAAATTTGTATTTTGGTTTGATCTGGCATGTTAATTAGCGAAGCAGGTATGCGCTCTTATTGTTTACATTGTTACTATCCCGAGTCTACGTGTTTATGTGAACACATCAAGCGCATTTCCTGCCCGCTATCACTGATTATTCTGCAACACGGCAATGAAGCCACTCACGCCAAAAACACAGCGAGGCTGGTAAAGCTTGTTATTCCCGATACCCGTATTGAGGTTGGCAAAACGGCGAATGATTTTAGTAACGTGATCGGCGACATCATGTCAGGCCAGAGCGGCGTCGTCTATCCCACTGAAAACAGTATCGCTTTAGATGCTGTAGAGGAGGGAAGCCAAAAGTCTTCTCTTAAACAGCTCGTGTTCATTGATGGTAGCTGGCGACAAGCTTATTCTATCTGGCAAGCGAATCCATGGTTGCACAAATTGCCTCAATTTCATTTAAACAATGCCCCAGCCAGCCTGTATGAAATTCGCCATGTTAAGATGGACAATAGCCTTTCTACCCTTGAGGCGGTGAGCCATTCATTGAGCGCTGTCTGCGGCATTGATACGTCACCATTGCTACGTTTACAAGCGGCATTCCAACAAAAATGGCGTTCACCACGACTACACAGACGAAAGTAACTACTTGTCTGACCAAACAGCAAATTCGCTGCCACCCGGATCAGTAAAATGAAATCGCCTGCCACCAGGAAAATCGAAAATAGGTTTAATTATATTGCCACCCGCTTGTTCAATTTCAGACTGAGTTTGTTGCAGATTTTCAGCGTAAAAGACGATCAGCGTGGCCCCGTTGCTCGTCAACGAAGCATTATCGCTCAGGTAAAATCCACCCTCCATCCCGGGCGAAGAAAAGGCAACATATTCATCGCCATAGTCAGTGAATGACCATTTAAACACGTCAGTAAAAAAGGCCTTGGTTTTCGGGATATCCTTGCTTGGTACTTCCAAATAGTTGATTGTCTTATCGCTATTCATCTTGCTTACCTTCCTTATTGTCGCCGAATTGCGCTATTACCTCAGCACCTGTCATTTTGGTGGTCTGGTTAGCGAAATCATAATAGTGCGGCTTTTCATCAATAAAAATTTGTGAGGTCATTTTTACGTTTTCATTAAGCGCTAGTAAACCTGCTGGAATAAAGTAGTTGCCGGACTGCAAATAATGATAGAAGAGGTGAGTCCCACACTGTTTGCAGAATCCGCGCTCCGCCCATTCTGAAGAGTGATAGCGTTCTATATACTGCTCGCCCTGAATTTCTACATCGCTACCGCCATTTCCGACAATGAGAGGACCGCCACCCCATTGACGACACATTGAACAGTGGCATGCTCCAAGTTCATTGATGGGCGTTTTAACGGTAAGCGTAACAGATTTACACAGACAACTGGCCTGGATGGGGTCAGTAGACATAACGGCTCCTTGTTCCTTTTTCGAGCAGTTACTTTACCCCCTGAAGCAAACATTAACCATAAAAAAACCCGGTATGAACCGGGTTTTTAACAATCTTAATCTAACCTTATTTACGCATTTTTTGAATCAAGCGTAACTGGGC
>CAZROH010000099.1:0-6929 GCA_964601635.1 uncultured Alteromonas sp.
GCCATAAAACCAGGGTCGAAAGTAAAGTAGCCATTCGCTCCCAGAGAACGTATATCAATTACGTCCTGTCCTTCAGTACCAGAGTGAATCGGAAATTCAATTTCTTTGCCGTTCACTGTTAGAATGGCTTTCTGATCTGCCATAAAAGCTCTCCTCAGAATAGTTCTGTTTGCATCGAAACGGCGCGAAAATGTCCGCTTCTTTGAAAAAAGTGGCGTATATTTACTTTATTATGTACCGATAAGTCAATTTAAATGCAGATATGCACAATAAATATTCTATATGCATATTAAAAATACGCTAAAAAATTGTAGTCTGATTTTAGTTTATTCGTATGTGAATAATTTTTGTTCATTATAGGCAGGTTAAATTAATTTGTAGCAAGAAAATCATATTCGTCGATTATTTGCCCACCTTTATAGAATAGAAGTCAGTTCTGACCATTTTATTTGCTAAAATTTACACAACGAATAAGAAATTTGCTGACATTTTAAGCATCGTTCGTTTTTTGTGCCACAATTGGCAAAGTAACGCCTTAATATGGCACAAAAAATTGTAATTATAGTATGTGCTGGATATACTCTGCGTGTGACAGGGACTCTACCTGAGTAACTGTAAATAAAGTAAAAATATGTTCACAAATTGTTAACATCTCAATGGATGAGACTCTTAACAGATAAAAACCGAATCGCTCAATCAGGACACAGAAAAATTTCGGGTGATTCATTATCCCTACGGATCAAACAGGCATAAATTGTGAAAAAGCAAAGACCAGTAAATTTAGATCTTTCTACCATTAAATTTCCTCCTGCTGCTATTTCGTCAATTCTCCATCGTATTACCGGTGTGGCCATGTTCTTTGCATTGTTATTTGTTATCGGTGCATGGGCTATGTCACTTTCGTCTGCTGAAGGCTTCGCAGATGTTCAGGCTGCACTTTCCGGTATTTGGGGTAAGTTGATAGCCATAGGCACATTGTCAGCATTAACCTACCATTTGCTGGGTGGCATTCGCCACGTGGTGATGGAAGCGGGTTATTGGGAAGAAATTCAATCAGGCAATCTTAGCGCTAAAGTTATTATCGCGCTGTGGATTATTCTGACCGTCGTTTGGGGAGTTGCACTATGGTAACAAATAAAGCGAGCATCAAGCGCAATGGGGTGCAGGATTTCGTTTCCCTACGTGCAACCGCAGCATTAATAGCAGCCTATGTTATATTCATGGGGTGGTTTTTCCTTTCAACTGAAACGATCACCTATGCAGTCTGGCAGGAATTATTTTCGTCTATCGCGATGAAAGCATTCACGCTGATCACGCTGGTAGCCATCATGACCCACACACGAATTGGTTTGTGGCAAGTGTTAACCGACTATATTAAAGCGCCTATCATACGGGCGGTCCTGCAATATGTACTTAACATTATTGCATTTGCTTATGTAGTAGTTGGTCTAATTGTATTGTGGGGAGTTTAAAATGAAGTTACCCGTTCATGAGTTTGACGCCGTTGTTATCGGCGCTGGCGGAGCAGGTATGCGAGCCGCTCTGCAAATTTCACAATCAGGTAAATCCTGTGCACTTTTATCAAAAGTGTTTCCGACCCGTTCACATACCGTTTCTGCTCAAGGAGGTATTACTGTTGCCTTGGGTAATTCCCATGAAGATAACTGGGAATGGCACATGTATGACACCGTAAAAGGTTCTGATTATATTGGTGATCAGGATGCTATCGAATACATGTGTAAAACTGGACCTGAAGCTATCATTGAGATGGAAAACATGGGGCTTCCTTTCTCACGTTTTGAAAACGGAAAGGTTTATCAACGTCCTTTTGGCGGTCAATCGAAAAATTTTGGTGGCGAACAAGCTGCCCGTACTGCTGCTGCGGCTGACCGCACTGGTCATGCTTTATTACACTTGTTGTACCAACAAAATGTTAAAAATAAAACAAAAGTGTTCAGTGAGTGGTATGCATTAGATCTGGTTAAAAACCAGGACGGCGATGTAGTTGGCTGTACTGCTATTGATATCGAAACTGGCGAAGTAGTTTACTTTAAGTCTCGTGCAGTCGTGCTTGCCACCGGTGGAGCAGGGCGAATTTTTGCCTCAACGACGAATGCGCATATCAATACAGGTGATGGTGTTGGAATGGCCATTCGAGCTGGTGTAGCGCTGCAGGATATGGAAATGTGGCAGTTCCACCCGACTGGCATTGCTGGCGCCGGAACCTTGGTAACCGAAGGTTGCCGCGGAGAAGGTGGCTACCTTCTTAATAAAGATGGCGAACGTTTCATGGAACGTTATGCTCCTAACGCTAAAGATCTTGCTGGCCGCGACGTGGTTGCGCGTTCAATGATGACGGAAATAAGAGAAGGTCGTGGTTGTGAAGGGCCCTGGGGCACCCACATAAAACTTAAACTCGACCATTTAGGAAAAGAAGTATTGGAGTCTCGCTTACCGGGTATTCTTGAGCTTTCAAGAACGTTTGCTCACGTTGATCCGGTTAAAGAGCCAATCCCGGTTATTCCTACTTGTCATTATATGATGGGCGGTATCCCAACCAACGTTCATGGTCAGGCGATCACTATCGATGACAATGGTCAGGAACAAGTGGTTAATGGATTGTTTGCGTGTGGTGAAATCGCATGCGTTTCCGTTCATGGCGCAAATCGCTTGGGAGGAAATTCACTACTTGATCTGGTGGTGTTTGGCCGTGCGACAGGTCTGCATTTAGGTGAGACATTAAGCCAGATGAGTGCTACTCGTGATGCATCTGAGTCAGATGTGGATGAAGCAATGGCACGGTTCAATCGTTGGGAAAATTCTGAGAAAGGCAAGGGTGAAGATCCCGTGCAGATTAAGAAAGATATGCAGGAATGTATGCAACTTAATTTCTCTGTATTCCGCGAAGGCGATGCCATGGCAGAAGGCCTTGAGCAGCTTAAAGGCATTCGTGAACGCTTACAGCATGCCCGCTTAGACGATAAAAGCTCGGATTTTAACACTCAGCGTATAGAGTGTCTGGAATTAGATAACCTTATGGAAACTGCGTATAGCACAGCGGTTGCTGCAAATTATCGGACCGAAAGTCGTGGTGCGCATAGTCGCTTTGACTTCCCAGATCGTGATGATGATAACTGGTTGTGTCATACCATCTATCGTCCACAAACTGAGTCTATGCTCAAGCGTGATGTCAATATGACGCCGAAGTTAAGGGAAGCATTCCCGCCAAAAGTGCGTTCGTATTAATAAGGGGCGAGTAACATGAAATTATCGTTTTCAATTTATCGTTATAATCCTGATGTGGATAACAAACCCCACATGCAGGATTACACGCTTGAAGTGGAAGAAGGGCGTGACATGATGGTGCTGGATGCGCTTCTGGCACTGAAAGAGCAAGATCCTACGTTGTCATTCAGACGCTCGTGCCGTGAAGGTGTATGTGGTTCTGATGGCATCAATATGAATGGTAAAAACGGCTTAGCGTGTATTACCCCACTTTCTGCTCTAGGAAAAGGGAAAATTGTTATCCGTCCTTTGCCAGGCTTACCCGTAGTTCGTGATTTAGTTATCGATATGACCCAGTTTTATACGCAGTATGAAAAGGTCAAACCGTTCCTGATTAACGACAGTAAACAACCGCCAGCAAGAGAACATCTGCAGTCACCAGAAGAGCGCGCCAAGCTCGACGGTCTTTATGAATGTATCTTGTGTGCGTGTTGTTCTACGTCTTGTCCATCTTTTTGGTGGAATCCGGATAAGTTCATCGGACCGGCAGGGTTGTTGCACGCATACCGATTTTTAATTGATAGTCGTGATACCGCGACTGAAGAACGTTTAAATGATCTTGATGATGCATTCAGCGTATTCCGCTGTCATGGCATCATGAATTGCGTAAGCGTATGTCCGAAAGGATTAAACCCGACAAAAGCAATCGGCCAAATTAAGTCGATGCTGTTGCAACGGGCTGTTTAGTTCAGCATTATTAACAATTTATTGATTGTAATAATGCTCTAAATGGCCATCCATATGGGATGGCTATTTTTGTTTAAGGGATTAGGGTTGTTTAAATTGTAAACAATCGCTTAGAACTTCTCGTATCAGTAAGTTTTTAACGAAGCAAGGCACAATAATGCAAGACAGCGTGATGAAAGCGTGGTGGGACTCTTCACACATGGCAGGGGCAAATGCGCCTTATGTTGAAGAGTTATACGAGGCTTATCTTGAAGATCCGCAAAGCGTCGATGAGGCGTGGCGTCAGGTATTCGATAGTCTGCCAAAAGTTGAAGGCACTCAGCTTGAAGATAATCATACTGCGATTCGTGATCAGTTCCGTAAACTGGCCGCGTTAGGCCCGGCTGCTCGGATGGGCAGCACAGCGGCTGCTACTTCCAGTGGCACGGATGAAAAGCAAGTAAAGGTTCTTCAGTTAATTAATGCCTATCGGTTTCGCGGGCATCAACATGCCAACTTAGATCCATTAGGTCTGTGGAAACAAGACAGAGTACGTGATTTAGAATTATCTCATCACTCTCTTAGCGAAAGTGATTTTGATACTGTTTATAACGTAGGTTCTTACGCGGTAGGTCAGGAAAGTATGTCTCTGGGTGATTTATTCAAATCACTCAATCGCACGTACTGCGGTAGTATTGGTGCAGAATATATGCACATTACCGATACCGAACAGAAGCGCTGGATTCAACAACAGTTGGAGTCCGTGCAGGCTAAGCCTGAAATCAGTAAAGACGAAAAGCGACAAATTCTTAAAGGTTTAATTGCTGCTGATGGAATGGAAAAGTACCTTAACTCCAAGTTCCCCGGCGCTAAGCGCTTTTCGCTAGAGGGTGGGGATTCGCTGATACCCATGCTAAAAGGGCTTATTTCAGAAGCGGGAGCAGCAGGAACCAAAGAAGTCGTTGTTGGTATGGCTCACCGTGGCCGTTTGAATGTTCTTGTTAATGTGCTAGGTAAAAACCCATCCGTATTGTTCGATGAGTTCTCAGGCAAACATGATGAATCACTTGGTGCCGGTGACGTTAAATACCATGCCGGGTTTTCATCAGATTTTGCAACGCCAGGGGGTAATGTTCACTTAGCGTTGGCATTCAACCCTTCTCACCTTGAGATTGTCAATCCAGTTGTAATGGGCTCAGTCCGTGCCCGAATGGAGAGGCGAGAGAGTGATAGCGGAGCAGTGTTGCCTATTACCATTCATGGTGATTCTGCGATAGCAGGTCAAGGGGTAGTGCAAGAAACGTTTAATATGTCTCAGACCCGGGGCTTCGCCGTAGGCGGAACGGTTAGAATAGTCATTAATAACCAAGTAGGGTTCACAACATCTAAGATAGAAGATACCCGCTCTACGCAATACTGTACAGATATTGCGAAAATGGTTCAGGCTCCTATTTTTCATGTCAATTCAGATGATCCGGAAGCGGTGTTGTTTGTTACCAAACTTGCACTAGCGTACCGTAATAAATTTAAACGCGATGTTGTCATTGATTTGGTCTGTTACCGCCGACATGGCCATAACGAGTCAGACGAACCTAGTGCAACACAGCCGTTGATGTACCAAAAAGTCAAAAAGCATCCCGTACCTCGTCAGCTTTACGCGGATCAACTGACTGCAGAAGGCAGTATCGAAGAACGTGAAGTCGAACGTCTTATCGATGAATATCGGGCAGCCTTGGATCATGGGGCCTGTGTCGTCGAAGAATGGCGTCCTATGACAGAGCATTCAGTAGACTGGAGCCCTTATCTTGGTCACGACTGGGATGTCCAGTATGACAGTGCTATAAGTGTAGAAAAACTGAAATCACTCGGCGAGGCAATAACGTCTTATCCAGACGATTTCAAACTGCACTCAAGGGTTAACAAGTTGTATCAGGACCGTCGAGCGATGGTGGCTGGTGAGAAAAAATTAGATTGGGGTATGGCTGAAAACTTAGCCTATGCCGCCATTGTGGATAAAGGTAATGCAATCCGTTTAACTGGACAAGATTCCGGTCGGGGTACATTCTTCCATCGTCACGCGGTATTACATAACCAGAAAGATGGTGAATGCCTGATACCGTTACAGCATATCCATGATAAGCAAGGTAAAATCGATATCTACGATTCGGTTTTGTCTGAAGAAGCGGTAATGGCCTTTGAATATGGCTTTGCTACAGCTGAACCTGGCTGCCTGACGATTTGGGAAGCGCAGTTCGGTGATTTCGCTAATGGCGCTCAAGTGGTTTTCGATCAGTTTTTAAGCTCAGGTGAAGCCAAATGGGGACGTTTGTGCGGCCTTACGGTTCTTCTTCCACACGGCTATGAAGGACAAGGGCCGGAGCATAGTTCTGCAAGGCTAGAACGGTTCTTACAGTTGTGTGCAGACCATAATTGGCAGGTATGTATACCTTCTACACCTGCGCAGGTATTTAATATGCTGCGTCGTCAGGTGCTGCGTCCGATGCGTAAACCGCTCATTGTGATGTCACCCAAATCCTTGCTACGTCACCCACTGGCAACATCGACATTAGAAGAACTTTCCGAAGGCGTCTATCACAATGTTATCGGTGAAATTGATGATATTAATCCAGACGACGTTAAACGGGTCGTCATGTGTTCAGGTAAAGTGTATTACGACTTACTCGAGCAACGCCGCAAAAACGAACAAACAGATGTGGCTATCATTCGCTTAGAGCAACTTTATCCGTTCCCTCAAGAGGAATGCGCAAAAGTGGTTGCGAACTATAGTCACGTAAAAGATTGGGTTTGGTGTCAGGAAGAGCCACAAAACCAAGGGGCATGGTACAATAGCCAGCATCATTTCTGGCAGGCCATCCCTGACGGCGCTCATCTAAGATACGCAGGCCGTGAAGCTGCTGCATCCCCAGCAGTGGGTTATGTTTCCGTTCACAATCAGCAGCAAAAGGCGCTGGTTGAAG
>CAZROH010000100.1:0-6636 GCA_964601635.1 uncultured Alteromonas sp.
ATCAAATAGCAGGGAAGGGGAAATAAATGGATGATGTGTCTGCACAAACGCACATGAAGCAGCTCAAAAAAATTCACTATCGATTACAAATTATCAGCGGTACCTTGATTGCGATATTGTTGGTTATGTTGTTTAAGTTCTAGATAGATAAACTGAGTGACAATTTTGACAACGTCAGATTTACGGTAAGCTCCACTCAGAAAAAAGCAGTAAACATCTTATCATTGCCTGCGATTTTGACCTTCGAGGGCAAACGGTATATTCGCAATTCAATCGTAGCTAAGTTTGGCGCTGATCCAGAAGTTTTCCTCAATGGACGTTGCTGATAAAAATATAGCAAACAAAATCAGCGCTGCTTTACAGTCTTTATGCGGAAACGCGCCTAGCTGTTGTGGGGGTGAGGCGAAGCGGAATGTCGAAAGAATCGTTATTACTATTTTTAGCTGATCTGATTTTAATTGTACATGCAACGTTTGTTTTCTTTGTTGTATTTGGACTGTTTGCCATTTATGTGGGGTATTTTCTAAACTGGCAATGGGTTAGAAACAGAGTCTTTAGACTATTTCACTTATTGGCAATTGGTTTTGTCGCTGTGCAGTCATGGGTTGGTGCTATTTGTCCTCTGACAATTTGGGAGATGGCAGTAAGAGAAGAGGCCCGTTCAGCGACATATTCAGGTTCATTTCTCCAGCACTGGTTACACAGCCTGCTTTTCTATAGTGCACCGGAATGGGTATTCATAACGGCTTATTCATGTTTTTTGGGTTTGGTTGTCGCAAGCTGGTTTATCGTCCCACCGAATCTGCGTGCAAGATAGAATGTTGAAATTAAGCAACAACTAACAATCAAAAAGGCTCTGTTTCTGCGCCAAGTTGCGTGATAGGGGCATCGAATAGCGCCTGGCTTCACAGCAAAATGTGAAGGGGGAGGGACAGTCTTTTTTTAAAACTGAACTGTTTCGCCAATACTCGGGATCTGCGCCCGCCAGCCTAATGCGTTTGCAGCCTGTTGCAAAGATACTTTTGCCGCTTCTTCACCGTGTACCAAAAACAAGCGCGTGTTGTGTTTATCGATGTGTTCCAGCCATTCTAACAGTTGAGACTGGCTGGCGTGCGCCGAGAAGCCTCCCAAGGTATGAATTTGCGCTTTTACTGCTACTTTTTCGCCAGCCACTTTAAAAGTAGACACGCCATCGATCAGTATTCGCCCCGGTGTACCTTGCGCCTGATAACCTACGAAGATCACGTGCGCATTGCTGCGCCACAAATTATGCTTTAAATGATGCCTGATGCGTCCGCCATTACACATCCCACTACCCGCAATGATGATAGCTCCACTGGCGATGCGATTTAACGCCATCGACTCTTCAGTGGTGGTTGAATAACGCAGGGTGGGTAAAAAAGTATGTAGGCTGCTTCTGGCCCGGTTGCCAAATTGATGGCCCGCAATCGCACTGCGATCTTCATGGTTGTAGACGTCCTGATAGCGGTGATAAATTTCGGTAACTGCGATGGCCATAGGGCTATCAAGAAACACCGCTTGTTGTTTCAGTTTACCTTGCTGATAAAGTTCGCCGAGTCTGAAGATAATCTCTTGGGTTCTTCCTACTGCAAATGATGGGATTAGAATATTGCCACCGTTGGCGGAAGCCTCAATGATCACTTGTTCAAATTCGCTCAGTGTTTGTTCCATTGAGCGGTGTTCGCGATCACCGTAAGTGGATTCAATCATCACGATATCAGCATCAGCGATGGTGTCAGGATCGCGTAAAAGGGCAGCTTGTGAGTTGCCCAGGTCTCCAGAGAAGACCAGCTTTTTGCGGCGAGCGCCAGTGTCAATCCATATTTCAACAATGGATGAGCCCAAGATGTGCCCCGCATCTGAAAAACGCAACTCTATTCCATCGGCAATACATATAGTCTGGTAATACTCAACACCTTGACAAAACTGCAATACAGTATCGACATCTTCCTGGCGGTACAGGGGTTCAATTAACGGTTTGCCTGCTCGTTGTCGCCGTTTGTTCTCCCACTCAACGTCTTTTTCCTGAAGCGAGGCTGCATCATTTAACAGCACTTCAATTAAGTCTTGGGTGGGGAAGGTCATATAAATGGGTGCGTTAAAATCTTCCCTGGCCAGTAATGGTAATCGCCCGGAATGATCCAGATGGGCATGGGAAAGGATAACGGCGTCAATAGCTTGAGGATTAAACGGTAGAGGCTTAAAGTTGGCTTCCTCTTCTTCTTTACGCCCTTGAAACAATCCGCAGTCAATGAGTACCGAACTATGCTCATGTTCGAGAAGAAACATTGAACCTGTCACTCCCTCGACTGCGCCTAAGAATGTTAACTTTGCCATAAACCTATGCTCCTGGATAAGGGACGTTTCTATACGGTTCTAAAGGATGACCGCTGTTATCATCCAGTGAATGTTTAACCTGTGTTAAGTAGCGGAAGGCTTTCGCCCATTCCTGATAAAAGGTGCGAGAGGTACTCAGGCAGTCGAGATTCTCAGAAAGCTGAGTCACAGAGATGTGTTTCTGGGTGGCGCTCATAAGCACAAGCGCTTTAATTTTGTCGTGAAATTCGTTTAGTTTTTCAGTCCACTCTTTAAGCACGGCGTCGCTGACTAGTGTGTCATCTAAACTGGAATCGATAAATGTGGTTATCATGGCAAAGTATTCTTTCAACTGCTTATCGATAGACTCAACCTCAACAGGAGTTCTGCGTTGGAGCACATGAGCCAGATGTTGAGCCGCTTTTTCACTGCTCGCCAGATATTCATTTATCCGCATTAAATTGGCTAATTGCACAGAGACCTCTGGTGCTGCCTCAGAGCGTTCAACGGAAACGATAAAGTTCGCTATCTGGCGATTTATTGAATCAAACGTTTTGATTTGTCTCTCAATCTCCTGCAGATCCACCGTTGCCAAAGCTGTGGACACTGGAAAAGCCGTGAGTAGTAGTCGTGCCGAGTTTTCAAGTTCCAGTGTCAATGCATTGATTGATAACACAGGCGTCTGGGCGATATTTTTGTCTAAATACTTCAGCGCCGCCTCGCGCTGTTTGAGATCGGTAAAGCACGTCTCCAGGTAATCCGCCAGACGGTTATTAAGAGGAAAGATGATGGCGACTCCCAGCACATTAAACAGTGTATGAAATAACGCCAGTGAGACCGCAGGAGCGGTACTAATGGACAAGGCTGCACTCATTGAATTGAGTAGACCAAATAAAATGGGAAGAAGAATAAACGCAACCACCGCAGTTAGCCCGTTGAATATAACCTGAGCGGCGGCGACGCGTTTTGCGTTCGCTGTCGCACCAATTGATGCAAGCATGGCGGTTGTGGTGGTGCCCACATTGGCACCAATCACCATCGCACCTGCTGCATACATTCCTACGACACCACTGGTTGCCAGTGTAATCGTCAGTGTGATGGATGCACTGGAAGACTGGGTCAGGATGGTCATCACGACGCCAATAAGCAAAAACGTAAACATGCCGACAATCCCTTCAGCCTTGAACTGACTGATATCAAGTACCTGCGCGATCCCGCCAAATGCTATCCTCAAGGTATCGATACCGACGAAGAACAAGCCAAAACCGACCAGCGCCAAGCCTAGTGAGGCCACTTTCCCCTGCTGATTAACCAACTTTAACAGCATGCCAAAACCAATTAACGGTAGTGCAAAGGCTTGTATATCAAATTTAAAACCGACCAGAGCGACTAGCCAGCCCGTCATGGTGGTGCCGATATTCGCACCATACACTATGCCCAGCGCCTGGCGCATATTGATGAGCCCGGCATTAACAAACCCTAACGAAGCTACCGTTACCGCGCTGGAAGACTGAACAATTGCGGTCATGGTAAAGCCCGTGTAAATACCTCTGAGGGGGGAGCGGCTCCACTGCGCCAGCCAGGTTCGTAACGCATTACCCGCGGCCAGCTTAAGCCCCTCAGTCATTAATCCAATAGCGAGCAAGAACAGGCCAAGACCACCTAGAATGCTGCCAGCTAAGAGGAGCCACTCTGCCATTTTTCATCCTTCTGTTTCATTTGTAACCTATGGCTTTCCGTGAGGGGGGAATTCGTTAATGCGAATATGTACCATGTCAATTAATCATAGTGCAGTTAAGAATAGCTTTCCTGATTTAGATCAATGATTGCCTTTAAATAGCGTGATGTGAGTAAATAAAGTCAGGTGATGGACAAAGCAGAGAAGAAGGATAGGGGTTATAAGCCAGTTTTCTGAGCGCGAAATAGAAGTGACACAAGCAATTTATGCCACTTCTATTTTGAGTTTAGTTGAATTAGACACAACTCATTTTGACGCTTTTCATCACAGAGTTTCATCAAATCGTACAGTCAGCTCTGTACGTATTGCAGACCTTCAGCAAATAGAAAATTGTTGTTTTCAATAATAGAATAATAAAGCTTTCAGCGAGCCGAACAGCCTTACTACAGACTTACAAGTACATTTTTTCACTTGGCTTTAAACTGCCCTATTAATCCTGTTCCTCCTGATAATTTTGGGCCATTTCTTCCCAGTACGCTTTGTCTGAATCAGTAATTTCTCTGATCACCTTAGCTGGATTTCCTGCGGCTATTACATTATCAGGAATACTTTTTACGACTACCGAACCGGAACCAATTACAACGTTACTCCCAATAGTAACCCCCGGATTTACCACAGTGTTTCCACCAATCCAAACATCATTACCAATCGTTACAGGCTTCCCATATTCAATTAAAGATTTGCGGACTTTGGCATCGATCGGATGTGTAGCGGTATATATGCAAACTCTAGGGCCAAAGAAAACGTTATTCCCAATATTGACGGGGCATACATCAATGATTATACAATCGTAATTTGCATAGAAATTTTCACCAATTGACGTATGACAACCATAGTCGGTTCTAAAAGGAGGCTCTATGTATAGGCTGTCACCTGTTTTTTTAAAGAGTTCTTTTAAAATGCTTTTGCGGAACTCTTCCGGCTTGTCTTCCATGGTATTAAATTGTCGGGTTAGTTCCCTCGCTTTTTTGTTGTCACTAGCCAATTCCGAATCGAAAGGAAGGTACAACTTACCTGAGAGCATTCTGGACTTTTGAGACATATTTAAGTTTTCTGTTATGTTTTTAACGATTCACACTACAGCATTTGAGGTTATTTAAAAATACGCTACCCGAAAAAACGTTGTTCTGTCACTCGACGAATCTAGAGTTGTAGAAACACTGAATAAACGACAAAAACTTTTGTCCGCTCTTTGTCTATTGCTGTCAGTCAAATATGAAAAATTTCAATAAAAACCTAACTCCGATAAACAGTCTTAATCAAATGAAAACCAAATTTAGTTTTTACTGGGCCATGCACTTCAAAAAGGGCTTTTTTGAATACAACATCGTCAAAGGCTTTGACCATATCTCCACGATTAAACTCTCCTAAATCCCCTCCACGTTTGCGGGAGGGGCAGATAGAATGCTTTTTGGCTAACTGCTGAAAGTTAGCGCCTTTGGCCAATTGTTGCTTAAGATTTTCCGCTTCTTCTTTTGTCTTTACCAGAATATGGTAGGCGCTGGCTCGTGGCATGATATTCTCTTCTGACTACAGTTTTGTAAAGTATAAATGAAGCGCCTTTCACTCCAAAACAATAAAACTGTAATAAAGGCGTCGGTGTCAATTAAGTAAAATGCTTCGGCCGCTGCCTTTGGGAATGAAACTTTCTGAATGTCCAAAATTTGGCTTCAACAGTCACAGGTGAGTGAGTCAATGTCTGCTCTTCGCTGTCTGTCAGTTCGAGTCTAAACTACCTTTAAGAAGTGGCAGATCAGATATGAACTGGTACAGTTTAGTTTATTATCCATTTCGATAGATATAGCTATAACCATTGATTGCAGGTGTTCCACCTAAATGAACATATAACACTTTTGAGCCTCTTGGAAAAAAGCCCTTGCGAACCAAGTCAATCATTCCCTGCATCGATTTTCCTTCATAAACAGGGTCAGTAATCATTGCCTCAGTTTGCGCAGCTAACCTGATAGCTTCATTGGTTTCTTCACTGGGAATACCATAGCCTGGGTAAGCGTAGTCTGGGTTGATGTGGATATCTTCTTCATCAATCTCTTTACCAAGCTCAATTAATTGAGCAGTGTTTTTGGCTATTTCTTTTACTTGAGCGCGAGTTTGTTCTGGTGTGCCCGAAGCGTCAATGCCAATTACCCGATTTGCTCTTCCATCAGCTTTAAACCCCACTATCATACCGGCTTGCGTGGAACCGGTTACTACACAAACGACTACGTAATCGAATTTAAATCCGAGTTCCGCCTCTTGCGCTCTGACTTCCTCTGTAAAACCCACATATCCCAGTCCGCCATACTTATGAACGGAACCACCTGCGGGGATCCCATACGGCTTACCCCCTTCATTTATAACCGCTTGCATGGCCTCTTCCCAGCTGGAGCGAATACCAATATCAAAGCCATCATCAACAATGCGAGTGTCTGCGCCCATAAGCCGGGTCATCAATATATTACCTACCCGATCATATACAGCGTCATTATGAGGCACCCAGCTTTCTTGCACTAGTCTGCATTTCATCCCTAATTTAGCTGCGGTAGCGGCCACCATTCTGGTAT
>CAZROH010000101.1:0-6632 GCA_964601635.1 uncultured Alteromonas sp.
ACTAGTCTGCATTTCATCCCTAATTTAGCTGCGGTAGCGGCCACCATTCTGGTATGATTCGACTGAACTCCTCCGATTGATACTAAGGTGTCTGCCCCTGATGCTATGGCATCAGGAACAATATACTCCAGCTTTCTTAGTTTGTTACCTCCTCCCGCCAAACCTGAATTACAGTCTTCTCGCTTAACGTATATACCTACTTCACCCCCTAACGCTGTTGTTAGTCTGGGTAAAAACTCGATAGGTGTTTTTCCAAATGTCAGTGGATATCTTTCAAATTTATCTAGCATATTCATTTCCTCAAAATGCGAAAAAACAGCTTAGCAAAGATGTCGGGAAAGGTGCTTTCAGAATTCATGCGTTAATTGTATGATTGGTTTGAGTTTGGTAGTTAAAATGGTAAGTTAATTTCATTAAAAGGTCTTAAAATGAAAGAATTGACCGACAGGATTGACGTAAAATTGCTTAAAGCCTTGCAAAACAATGGCCGCCTTTCCAATGCTGAATTAGCAGAAATGTTAAATGTTAGCGCAGCGACTTGCCACCGTCGTACACAGCGACTGTTTCAGGAAGGTTACATAAAATCCGTTAGAGCCATAGTTGAGCCTAATAAGGTTGATTTAGGTGCATTAGTTATGGTGGGCGTTATTCTGGACCGGTCTACACCAGAGAGTTTCAATAACTTTGAAAATGCGGTAAAAAAAATATCCATTATTTTATCGTGTTATCTGGTTGCGGGGGAGTTCGATTATTTACTTAAAATCAGAATTAGAGATATGGCAGATTTTAATAAACTGCATAGTGATAAGTTATTAGCGTTGCCTGAAGTGAGGCAATTACGAACCTACTTTGTGATGAAGGAAGTGATTGAAGATTCGCCACTGCCACTCTAGCGGACTCAGCTTCTGGTTTATGCAGTCCTTCTTCAGAGCGACTTTTGTGGCTGTGAGCTCAGCCGATTGATGTCATGCTGCGTTTATTAAAGCGGCGCTGATGTGAAAAAAGCAGTTCTAAAACGAAACAAGGGCAGAATTACCCTTGTTTCATTGAAAAGCTGGTACTTACTCTACACTTCTTAACAGTGCATTAATTCCCACTTTGGCTCGCGTTTTCGCATCGACTTTCTTAACGATAATCGCGGCGTAAAGGCTGTATCGGCCATCTTTACTTGGCAGATTACCGGGTACTACTACCGAGCCTGCCGGCACACGGCCGTAATGAATTTCGCCGGTTTCGCGGTCGAATATACGGGTGCTTTGACCTATATAGACCCCCATCGAGATAACCGCGCCTTCTTCAACGATCACGCCCTCTACAATTTCTGAGCGGGCACCGATAAAGCAGTTATCTTCGATAATGGTCGGATTGGCCTGCAGAGGCTCTAATACGCCACCGATCCCGACGCCCCCTGACAAGTGCACGTTCTTACCAATTTGCGCGCAGGAGCCGACAGTGGCCCAGGTGTCTACCATGCAACCTTCGTCAACATAAGCACCAATATTCACATAAGAGGGCATGACCACCACGTTTTTAGCAATGTAGCTGCCTGTACGCACGGTTGCAGGGGGCACAATCCTGACCCCTTCCTGTTCGAATTTTGCTTGCGTGTAATCAGAATACTTAAGGGGAACTTTGTCAAAATAACGGCTTTCTGCGCCGTCAATTACCGCATTGTTGTGCAGACGAAAATACAGTAAAACCGCCTTCTTGAGCCACTGATGGACAACCCATTCGCCAGCAATTTTTTCCGCTACCCTGGCTTCGCCATTATTAAGCATACGGATCGCTTCGCTTACCGCTGCTTTCACTTCTGTATCAGCAGTGGATGGAGAAATGTTATCGCGTGCTTCGAAGGCCTGTTCAATGATGTGTTTAATGTCAGTCATGATATATTGATATCTTCAAGTTGATCGAGTTTAAATAAAATACGTTTTTTGAGGTTAATTTGCTGCTCAGTTGTTAATGCTTCGCCTTCATCGTTACATACAATAAATATATCTTCTGCACGCTCGCCAATAGTAGCAATTTTCGCTAGTTTAAGTACCACGCCACAGTCGACAAATGCATGACCGATTTTGGCTAATATGCCAGGCGCATCCAGCGCCTCCAGTTCAACCAGAGTGGCATCGTCACCAGCGCCAAAAAAGCGAATCTTGGTGGGGACATCTAACTGTCGCATCTGTCGCGAAATCTTGCGGTTATTGCTATGCGACCTGCCCGGTTTTTGAAGCTGTTCAGTAATGGCCTTTTCAAGATTTCGAATACGAGACTCCGCGGTTAAACGGGTGCCGTCGTTTTCAAGCACAATGAGACTGTCAAAGACGTAGCCGTCAGACGTTACGGTAATATGGGCGTCGTGGATAGAGCAATTTCTGCTGTCCAGTACCGATGCTACCTGGGCGAAAAGGGCCTTTCTGTCTTTACCGTAGATCAGGATTTCGGTGCCGCCTTTTGCGCTCTTGTTACTGGCTCGCACAAGAAAAGCTTGGGGGTTGGCCTTGAGTAAATCTGACTGCGCCTGAATAATCTCCTGGGTATGCCAGGCAATTTGCTCAGGTGAAAATCGAATAAAATAGTCATCTTCAAGACGCTCCCACAGAGTCGCAATCGCCTGATCCTCAATGTTAGATTCCTGCAACAGGATGAGCGCGCTTTCACGATGCAAGTCCATTCTGTCGTTTAAGGTATCCTGACATTGCAACCCATTGTCCAGTGCCTTTTTGGTCATCAGGTATAATTCTTTAAGCAACGACGCTTTCCAGTCATTCCATAAGTTATCATTGGTAGCGCGAATATCCGCCAGCGTTAATGCATAAAGTAACTCAAGGTGTTTATGGGTACGCACTGTGCTCGCAAAGTCATTGATCACTTCATGATCGTAAATGTCACGACGTTGGGCGACGACAGACATCAACAAGTGATTTTCAACCAACCAACTGATCAGTTGTGCATCGGCTTTAGCGACGTTATGAACTTCGCAAAACTTCAGCACATCAACGGCTCCTAATAAAGAATGGTCTCCGTTTCTGCCTTTGGCGATGTCGTGGAAAATGGCGGCAATGTAAAGCAGTTCTGGCTTATCGAGATTGCGCACTATGCGTTTACAGCGAGGAAATTCGGTATTATCTTTAGAGTAATAACGCGTTACATTCTTAACCAATCGGTGCGTGTGTTCATCTACGGTATAAGCGTGAAACAGGTCAAATTGCATCATGCCGACAATCGCATCCCATTCAGGGAGATAGCTCTGCAAAATGCCATATTTGTGCATGATGTCCCAGCCAATATCGAAAAAATGTGGCTGCTTTAACAACTTCATCATGCGGATTCTGCATGATTGACGCTCAACAAAATACTGTCCGACAAAATTGCGTCGGGCATTGCGCAACTGGCGGATACAATCGGTATCCAAACCTTCCACACCGGAAGTGTTGGCAACAGTATCAAGAAAATCAAGAATATCCTCAGGCGTCGAAAATACATCGTCCGCGAGAGGAGAAATCATCCCATCTAACAAACAAAACTTGTCATTTACCTGTTTGGTTTGCGAGACGTTGTGATCCAGTAATTCATAACGGAATCGTTTAAGAAGCATGCTGTTTAATTCGGATACTTGACGAACAATGCGGAAAAAGTCGCGCATCATTTGTTCAACCGCCGGTTTGCTTTCTTTGCCGTATCCAAGTAGCTCTGCGACATCCGACTGATAATCAAACAACAACCTGTTTTCTGAACGGCCTGCCACCAGATGTAAGGCAAAGCGCATACGCCAAAGATGCATTCGGCATGTTATCAGCTCACTGTGCTCTTGTTCGGTAAAATAACCGTGCCCCACGAGGTTCCAGCCGTCATACTCTTTAAAATGTTTTTTAGCCACCCAGCCAATGGTTTGAATATCTCGTAAACAACCGGGGTTTTCTTTGATGTTGGGTTCAAGGTTATAGGCTGTCCCATGAAACTTGGCATGGCGTGCCATTTGCTCCTCGTATTTCGCCTTAAAGAAAGCTTTCGAGGTCCAGACTTGTTTATTGTTTACCGCTTCCCACATCGCATCAAATACTGATTCACTGCCGCATAGTAAACGGGATTCCACTAAGTTTGTGGCAATGCTGATGTCGTCTTTAGCGAGTTTCACGGTCTCTTTAATGGTTCGAACCGACTGTCCGATATCCAATCTGATATCCCACAACAGAGTTATAAACTGGCCTAGTTTTTCCTGAATCGTCGGCGGCAACACTTTTTTGCTGACAATGAGCAGATCAACATCTGAATAGGGCTGCAGATGACCACGGCCATATCCGCCCACCGCGCAAAGGGCAATATCTTCATACTGGTCAAGTCCATGCAGTTGCCATAAATGAGACAGAACCGCATCGACAAAGGTTGCGCGTCCGGTTACCAATTGATTTACAGCGACTGCTTTAAATGAAGATTCAAGCCAATCATAGCTGTCACTGATGCATTGTTTTATCGATGCGATGTCCGCTAATGAATCGATATCTTCAATTTGGTCAATTAGCTGTTGCAGGCTCAAACTTGCGTGTCCCGTGTTATAAATGGAAAAGTGCAGCGGCACTTTACCATCATTTGCTCGATGTCATAAAGTGCCATATAGAATGAATAGTTATTCAATATACCCTTATGCAGAATTAGTCGTGACTAATGACGCGGGGTAAATCCTCTTCATCTCGCAGCGTTAATACCTCAACACCATTTTCGGTGACCAATAAGGTGTGCTCCCACTGAGCACTGAGGCTACGATCTTTCGTAACTACCGTCCATTGGTCTGGTAACAGCTTACTGTAACGTTTACCAGCATTAACCATAGGCTCAATCGTAAAGCACATGCCGGCTTCAATTTTTTCGCCAGTGCCGGGACGACCATAATGTACAATTTGTGGATCTTCGTGAAAACCGGCACCAATTCCGTGCCCGCAATATTCACGCACAATTGAATAATTATGTGCTTCAGCATGCTTTTGGCATGCGTGTCCAATGTCTCCTAGGGTGATGCCAGGTTTAACCAGCTTTATGGCGTTATACAGGCTTTCTTGCGTAACGCGGATTAAGCGCTCAGCCAGAATGCTCGGCTTACCCACCACAAACATTTTAGACGTATCTCCATGGTAACCATCTTTAATCACGGTGACGTCTATATTCAGGATGTCGCCATCTTTCAGCTTTTTATCTGAGGGGATCCCGTGGCAAATAACATGATTCACCGAAGTACATATGGATTTCGGAAAAGGTGGGTGGCCGTAATTAAGCGGGGCAGGAACCGCCCCCTGTTCGTTTACAATGTACTCATGACACAATGTATTTAATTCATCAGTAGTCACCCCTTTTTTTACATGGGGGGTGATCATGGTTAATACGTCTGCGGCCAGTTTGCCCGCAATTCGCATTTTTTCAATTTCTTCAGCCGTTTTAATAATCGCAGCCACTGTATTCCTCAACCTTATTTATCAAACTTTCCGGCAGGGATGTGATCATCCCTTACCTGAATATTTCTTTATGGTAGCGCTAAGTCGGCAAGGTGTATAGTCTGGCCCTCGGTATGCCAGCTAAATTTCAGTGAATTAATACACCCTTTAACTTGAGTCTTGGTGCCGGTCATGGTATAAAGCGCCCGCATTTTGCAATCCCTGTTTCAGCGTCGTCTGATTGAAGGGAAAATTAACTTAAATAACACACATACATCGACACTTTTTGTCGGGGTGTCCATTAAATTGGATCGATAAAAAGGGTGTATGGAGGCCTAACCCCATTTGAGGAATTAAAACATGGCAAACGTTTCAATGCGTGACATGCTGAAAGCCGGCGTGCACTTTGGTCACCAAACTCGTTACTGGAACCCTAAGATGAAGTCTTACATCTTTGGTGCACGTAACAAAGTTCATATCATCAACCTTGAGAAAACTGTTCCGCTTTTCAACGAAGCACTAAACTACCTTTCTGGTGTTGCTTCTAAAAAAGGTAAAATCCTTTTCGTAGGCACAAAACGTGCCGCAGGCGAAGCAGTTAAAGAAGCGGCACAAAAATGTGACCAGTTCTATGTAAACAAGCGTTGGTTAGGTGGTATGTTGACTAACTGGAAAACAGTTCGTCAATCAATTCGTCGCTTAAAAGATCTTGAACAGCAAAGCCAAGACGGTACGTTCGAAAAGCTTACTAAAAAAGAAGCGCTGATGTTACAGCGTGAGATGGATAAGCTTGAAAGCAGCTTAGGTGGTATTAAGGATATGGGTGGCTTGCCAGACTGTATCTTTGTTATTGATGCCGACCACGAGCACATCGCAGTAACAGAAGCACGTAACCTGGGTATTCCAGTAGTTGGTGTGGTAGATACTAACTCTAACCCAGATGGTGTTGATTACATCATTCCTGGTAACGATGATGCGATTCGTGCAATCCAGCTTTACTTGAATGCAGCTGCTGATGCAGTTAACCAAGGCCGTAACAACAACCTTGAAGCTCAAGCTGAGCAAGACGATTTCGTCGAAACTGCTGAATAAGAGCTGATTTATACCCCAAAGAGATACGTGAATAGCGGCTACTCTTGAGGTAATTAGTGACAAATATTATCAAGAGGGGCGGTAAGCCCCTTTTACCTATTAAATTAATTTATTGCT
>CAZROH010000102.1:0-6578 GCA_964601635.1 uncultured Alteromonas sp.
AGTATCAGTGATTCCCTGTTCCTGTGTCACTTCAAAAACTCACTGATCTTACTTGGTAATTCGGATTATAGCTTATCTGCTAACCATGAGTGAACAGACTCTAACGCATTATCAAGGTTTTCCGGCTTATCGCCCCCTGCTTGCGCCATATCAGGTCTTCCACCCCCTTTACCGCCTACTTGACCGGCAACCATATTAATTAATTCACCTGCTTTAACTTTAGCAGTTAAATTTTTAGTTACACCAGCAATTAGATTAACTTTTTCACCGGTAGATACACCTAATACTACGATGCCTTCGCCCATACGGTTTTTAAGATCATCGACCATCGTTCGCAGGGCTTTCGCTTCGACGCCTTCTAACGCAGTAACCAGTACATTTACACCGTTTATCTTTTCAACTTTGCTCAGTACATCGGCACCTTGCTGTGACGCGAGTTTCGCTTTTGCTCCTTGCAATGCCTTTTCCAACTCTTTGTTTTGTGACTGCAAACCAGCCAATTTATCAGCAACGCTGTTAACATCGGTTTTCAGCATGGCCGCAAGCGTATTCATTTTTGTTTCAAGTTGCTGTACATATTCTAGCGCTGCATCTCCGGTGAAGGCTTCGATTCGACGCACCCCAGAAGCGATACCACTTTCGCTGACTATTTTAAACAGACCAATTTCGCCAGTTTGTGAAACGTGGGTTCCACCGCAAAGTTCAACCGAAAACGGTCCCATGGTGACGACACGAACTTTCTCATCGTACTTTTCACCAAACAAGGCCATTGCACCGGACGCCTTTGCTTCCTCCAATTCCATTAACTCTGTGGTAAGCGCATGGTTTGCCCGGATCTCTTCATTTACCCTGGCTTCAATCGTTGCTAGCTGTTTGGGAGTCACAGATTCAAAATGTGAAAAATCGAAGCGGAATCTATCGGCTTCAACTAACGACCCTTTTTGGGTGACGTGCTCACCCAGCACTTCTCGAAGTGCAGCATGCAGTAGATGTGTTGCACTGTGATTCTTCTTAATGGCTTCTCGACTTTCTACGTCGATCGTCGCTGTAGCTTTCTCACCCTTTCTAATCTGACCGACGGCCTTTCCATAGTGTGCAAAAGCATTGCCCAGTTTTTGGGTAGACGAAACAATGAATTCACCGTCAGCTACCTTCAATATCCCCTTATCACCAGTCTGACCACCGGCCTCTGCGTAGAATGGGGTTTTATCCAGTACCACAACACCTTGCTGGCCGTCTGACATGGTTTCGCAAAGCTGATTGTTAACTATCAGCTCCAATACGGTAGCCTGTCCTTCAACTTCATCATAACCGGTAAAACGCGTTTCATGTTCAACTTTAACGGTTTCGTTATAATCAGTGCCGAACTGACTGGCTTGTTGCGCGCGCTGACGCTGTTGCTGCATTGCTTTTTTAAAGCCGTCTTCATCTATATCCACGTCATGTTCACGGGCAATATCATTGGTAAGATCGGTGGGGAAGCCATAAGTATCGTATAGTTTAAATACCACTTCACCCGGGATGGTCTTGCCGTTAAGGTTCTCGATAGTGTCCTGTAACATCGCCATACCCCGTGCCAGGGTTTTACTAAACTGCTCTTCTTCAACTTTTAATACTTTTTCTATTACTGGCTGTTGGTCAGCTAGTTCTGGATATGCCTGTCCCATTTCTTTAACCAGAGCGGCAACCAGTTTATAAAAGAAAATATCGTTGGTACCAAGTTGATATCCATGACGCACAGCACGACGGATAATACGACGCAGTACATAGCCACGTCCTTCATTACCCGGCATAACGCCATCGCAAATTAGAAAACTGCAGCTTCGTATATGGTCAGCAATCACTCGCAATGACTTATTTGCTAAATCTTCTGTACCCACCACCTGTGCAGCGGCTTTTATCAGATTGGTGAATAAGTCTATTTCATAGTTAGAATGTACATTTTGTAATATGGCGGAAATACGCTCCAGCCCCATTCCGGTGTCAATAGATGGCTTGGGAAGAGGCTCCATCGTACCATCGGCCTGGCGATTGTACTGCATGAAAACCAAATTCCAGATTTCAATAAAGCGATCGCCATCCTCTTCAGGTGTGCCTGGAGGCCCGCCCCAGATATGCTCACCATGATCGTAAAATATTTCTGAACAAGGCCCGCACGGGCCCGTATCTCCCATTGACCAAAAGTTGTCCGAAGTACTGATGCGAATAATTTTTTCTTTGGGGATACCGATATGGTTTTCCCATATGTCGAACGCTTCGTCATCCTCAGAATAAACCGTAACCAGCAATTTTTCTTTCGGAAGTTTCAGCTCGTCAGTAAGAAAATTCCACGCAAACTCAATCGCTTCTTTTTTGAAGTAATCACCAAAGCTGAAGTTTCCTAACATTTCAAAAAAGGTATGGTGACGAGCCGTATAGCCTACATTTTCAAGGTCGTTATGTTTACCACCTGCACGCACACAACGCTGAGCCGAAACGGCGCGAGTATAACTGCGTTTTTCAGCGCCCAAAAAAACATCCTTGAACTGGTTCATGCCAGCATTGGTGAACAACAACGTCGGATCATCTGCCGGCACCAGTGATGAACTGGCGACTTGTTGGTGGCCGCGTTGTGAAAAATAATCAAAGAACTTTTGGCGAATATCTGCAGTTGAAAATGTCATTGACGTTTGCGATTCCTAGTTAATCTATGAACAACCATCGGATCCAGAATACGGTTTATCCGCTCCCAGAAGAACGCGCAAAGATACCATGGAACGTGTTGTTTTGTTAAGCATCCACACTAAAATTGCGGTTTTCCCCTTTTCTTAATGGTATACGGTGACGCAGCACATAAATTTTTAGATTTGGAAAAGGGCGTATAAGAGTGTGTGGACGAGACAAATATGAATAAATTAAGCGGCACACTGAAACGTCGTTGAAGTGAGGTTAAAGGTAATTGTTCCGCCTATTAGGTTACTTTATCAGCATCGGTATATTCCATCGCGTACTGAATGTGCTCGAAAGAAAACCCCCTGTAATGCAAAAATTGACGCTGCTTTTGCTTTTCCTTAAACGAATCACCTTGTGTGGATGCGAATTTTTTCGCGTAAACTCGTTGCGCTAACGCAAACCAGTCTATCTCAGCTTCCGCAAAAGCTTCACCAATATAGTTTTGGTCGATTTCATGTTGAGCTAACTCCCCTCTGACTCGATTAGGTCCCATACCTTTATCTGCCGCGTGACGTACCCGGGATTCGGCAAAACGTTTATCCGACTGGATGTTAGCTTGCTGAAACTCTTGTATAACAGAAATAACAACATCCGTTTCAAATCCCTTTTGCGTCAGTTTTTGCGTTAACTCAACGACACTGTGCTCTCTGCGTGCCAGCATCCGGGTAACAGATTCAATTATTTTCTTTCTATTATTGTCAGTCATGGTACGGTGATTAATATAGAACGCTTCATATTGTTTCAATCGACATTCTGCATTTTATGGCATACCAGATAAAATTTCATAAACAATTTAATGCCTTTAACGTTAATCATTGGGACGCCCTTAGCGGAACCACCTCCCCTTTTTTGAGCTCCGTATTCTTAGTGGCACTAGAACATACCCACTGTGTAGGTAAAGACACAGGCTGGCTGCCATATCACCTTGGGATTTACGAAAACGATCAACTCGTCGCTGCAATGCCCGGCTATATTAAAGAAGATAGTTATGGCGAATACGTGTTTGACCATGCCTGGGCTAATGCTTATTACCAGCATGGAATGAATTACTACCCCAAATGGGTTAGTGCGATCCCGTTCACCCCAGTACCAGGCTCGCGTTTATTGGTTCATCCTGAAGCAAATATTGCCCTGGTTATTCAAGAAGTCCAAAATGCGCTGACCTTACTTTCAAATAAATTTTCTTCGGCCCACATTCTGTTCCCATCACAGGCTCAGATTAATCTTGTTGAAGAGATACAATTATTGCCACGTCATAGTGTTCAATTCCTTTGGCACAACTATGACTATCAGTCATTCGCAGAATTTCTCAATGCTCTTACCTCCAGAAAACGAAAATCGATTCGTAAAACCAGGCAGCTATTAAAGGATAGAGGCGTGGTTGTGTCTCGCTACACAGGAAAAAGCATCACTCAGTCACATATTCAGTTTTTTTATCGGTGCTATCGTGATACTTACTTAAAAAGAAGTGGGCATGATGGCTATTTAAATAAAGCATTCTTTGAACAACTGCTAACTACGATGAATGAACGGATGTTGATTGTTGAAGCGCGACTTAACGATGTTCCGATAGCGAGCAGCTTATTTTTCTTTGACAGTTCACAATTGTATGGTCGCTACTGGGGGTGTATTGAAGATATCGACGAGCTTCACTTTGAGTGCTGCTATTTTCAGGGAATTGAATTTGCGATTGCTGAAAAATTGCAATCTTTTAATCCCGGTACTCAGGGTGAACATAAAATTTTAAGGGGGTTTGAACCCTCGCTGTGTTTTTCATTACACCGCCTCTTCCAGCCTGAATTTCACCAGGCAGTGGAAGGGTTCTTACAGCGAGAAACCCCCGCTATTAAGCACTACTTTGAACAAACAAAAACGGTTCTGCCATTTAACGCATCGATGCGTGAGCGCCTCATTTGCAATAAATCACGCTAACTCCAAGCAACGTTTTTTGACGGCAACCTTGTCGCTTAGCTAACGCAACTGAGTATTCTCAGATAAATCTGATAAGTCTTTGTTTTTCCAAATTTCAACTACAATTCATAAAGTAGGCGCAATACTTGCACCTCAAAACTCGAACTTTAACCCCATTCATTTGGAGCATGGCTAATGAAAAATAAAATCTTAGGTTTTTTAACTGTATTTACTTTTGTTTTTGGTTTAACTGCATGCAACACCATGCATGGTGCTGGAGAAGATGTTGAAGAAGCCGGTGAAGCCGTACAAGATGCAGCTGACGGCGAATAAGTCAGTACACTACCAATGCTCATAACTGCTTGAGCATTGGTAAATTTTGCAGACCACTCTTTCAATCTTGCTAATTTTTAGATTTTAAACTGGTTAACCAAATCTTTTAACTCATCCGCTACACCGCTCAACTGAGTTGCTTCAACAGCTAACTCTTCCGCGTGTTGACTGGTTTTATCACTTAGCCGTGTAATAGCCAGTAGCGAATTATTAATATTTTCGGCAACATCGGTTTGTTGCTCGGTGCTTCTCGCTATTTGCGCACTTTGTGACTGCACTGTGCTAATAGCCTGGCTGATAGCAGTCAATGTGTTGACAACACTTTCTGTTTTATCAACACCAATCTGTGACTTATTCTTACCTTGTTGCATTACTGTGGTGGTTTGCTCGGCCATGGCCTGAAGCTTTTCAACCATGCGTCGAATATCATCGGTAGAGTCCTGGGTACGGCTGGCAAGTGAACGCACTTCATCGGCTACCACAGCAAATCCACGCCCTTGCTCGCCAGCCCTGGCAGCTTCAATTGCGGCGTTCAATGCCAGCAAGTTTGTTTGCTCAGCAATACTGTTGATCACATCGATCACGGCACCTATATTCTCCGACTCTTTACCAAGCGATGTTACCACTTCCACCCCTTCATTAATTGAATCGGCCAAAGAATGAATCTCATGCATTGCTTCCCGAGCTTGTTGGGAGCCACCACTTACCTGATTATCTGCTTCGGTCGCGGCTCGACTTGACTCGGCCGCATTTCTCGATATTTCTTCCACGGTTGCAGCCATTTCAGTGACCGCCGACGACACATTATCTACCTGATTTCGCTCCTGCTGAATCTCTTTATTGGTATTTTGTGAAACCGATGACAAATGTGCCGCGGCTTCTGCTACAGCCCGAGTATGGGTTGCGGTTTCTTTTAGTAAGACACGTAATTTGTCAGTGAATCGGTTAAATTCATGGGCTAACGCACCGATTTCGTCTTCTCTATGAATATCTAACCGTTTGGTCAGATCCCCATCACCGCTGGCAATTTCAGCCATTGCATCGCGCATCTTGAGAATAGGCTTCGTCACTTTAGAACTCGCCCAAAACGTAATCAGTGCAATTAATACGATGATAATGATTGCCGCCAATACAGCGGATGTAATTGCATTAGAAATCGGTTCAGAAATGATACTGGCTGGCACAAGAATACCTAATGTCCAATCCATCTTTGGTACATCAAGTTTGGCATGTTTATAAACCGCGATGAAGTCTTCTCCCTGCCACTTAAGTTCAACCATGCCGCTATCCGCCTTTGCCATTTGAGAGGCCAACTTGCCGAATCCATCCGACTCTTCAAAGACGTTATCAAACTCAGCAATAGGGCTACTTAACGGCAGTTGTTTAGCTTGCTTTGGAAAGTAAACAATATTGTTGTCCTGGTCGACTAAAAATGCCGTACCTTGTTCATGAAAGCGAATGTCGTCAATCACCTGTCCAATCGTGCTGATTAAGATATCAACGCCACCGACGCCAATCAGTTTCTGGCCATCTTTAACCGGGGCCTGCACAACTGCTGAGACCGTGCCGTCCTGCGAATCTACCGCTGGCGGGGTGACATACAACCTTCCCATGTCAACTGC
>CAZROH010000103.1:0-6454 GCA_964601635.1 uncultured Alteromonas sp.
CGATTTTCTTGCTGAAAATCGACATGATGAAATGGCACCTGATACCAATCGGCAAACTGCTTCATTTGCTGATGATTGGCAATTACGCAGGCGATGTCACAATGCAGTTCAGCAGTATGCCATCGATGCAATAAGTCCACTAAACAATGACTTTCTTTACTGGCCAGTAACGCAATTTTAGGTTTGTGATGGGAGTCGGACAACTTCCACTGCATCTGATACTGCTTGGCCATCATATCGAATGCCTGGCTGAAGGTTTGATGATCCAAATTAACCGAATCGGCGCAAATTTCATGACGCATAAAAAATCGCTGGGTTGCAACATCCGTATGGTGGCTGGCTTCAACGATCGCCGCATTATGCTCTGCTAAGAATTGTGATACCGCCGCGACCAGACCGACCTGATCCGGACAGTCGATAAGCAATCGATAGGTTTTTTGCATGTTTATCCTGTCTGAGATTCCTTGCTATGTTTTACCTGTCAGCATGCCTGTAAGTAAAGCAACAATATAAACTAAGTTATATCAAGCCCCGGCGTAACTGCTCTCTGGTACTTAAATTAGGCGTTAGTTTCCAGCTTTGGCGAATAGGGTAGGTCACGCCATTAGGGGTAGAAACTGATTCAAAAAGATGAAAGGCATCGAACTGACACGGGATATCGGGCGCAAAAAGCGGCGGCGGCATAGAAGGGGAGGCTTTTCTAACCATGGTCACATGAGGCTGATAATCACGGCTTTCGGTTTCGATGCCGGCTTCTCTTGCCGCTTTTCTCACTTGCGTATGCAAGGAATGTAGTGGCTGGGGAATTTGTTCGGGGGCGACAAATACAATTTTAGGCTTTGGCCAGTACCCTGTTTGATTTAAATTCAGTTCCACAGGATGGGCGTGAATGTTATCGAGCTGACAGATAAGTGCTTCCTGCTGCCTTGAACTCAGGTTTCCTAAAAAAGCCAGGGTGATGTGATAGTTGGCCGCGGGTACAGCCACCGGGATGGCCGGCGCATTGCGAATTTTTTCCCGGGTCTGCCGTTTTGCTGACGGAGCCTGATTTCGGCTCCGTAGTTCTGGCAGCGATTTTTGCTGCCAGCTTTGCAGGGCAAGCTTTTGCTGTGGATCCAGCTCTAAACCGACAAAACAGCGCATGACGTTATCCTGATAACGGGTAGTATTCTATAGCATACCCAATACCTGACTAACCTTTCAATTTTTTCCAGGCTTGCATTGAGCCTGCCATCACATCAACCTGATCAAAGCCCTGTTGGGCAAGATAGCTTGCGGCGGTGGTGGCACGCACACCAGAGCCACAGTAACAGGTGTAGTGTGTGGCGGTACTTAAACTGTCACCTTGCTCAGGCAGAAAACCTAAGTAAATATAGGTAGAGTCTGCTATCGCACAGGTATCCCTTTCATCTTGCTTTCTTACATCCAGTAGCGTCCAGGATGGGTCCTGTTTTTTCTGTCGTTGCTCAACAACCTTTGCGGTTACTAATGGAATTGAATGAAGGCCGCCATCAGCTTGGGGTTCGCCCGTGCGTACAGTGAGATGGGTTAGGTAGCCTTTAATTTTATCAAAGCCCATGCGTTTAAGCTGCAACGCCGTTTGCGTGGCAGATTCCGCATCGGCTGCGACAATCAACGTATCGAGTGCATCGTCCAGGAACCAGCCACTGTAGGCTGAGGTTAGTCCGGCCCCAAAAAACAGGCTGCCGGATATATGTGACTGACAGAAGGCCTCTTGCTCTCTTACGTCGACTACCTGAAGATTTTTCTGGGCGATTTTATGTGCTATTTCTGCCATATCCACCGCGTCCAGATAGGGGATAGCAGTATCAGCAATACACTCTGCTTGCCCTGTCGCATTTAACTGTTCCATTTTTTTGAAATAAGGCGCGTAGTAGTGGGTTTCTTTCAGCTTTTCCTCGACAAATTGCGCTTTTGAAGCAAGCGTCCACTTAGGATTGTTTCTTATTTCGTGTCCCAGCGTAGTAAATTCCCTATCTGCCATGCCACCACCGCATACTGAGCCTGCGCCATGGGCAGGGTAAACAACCACAGATTCCGGCAATTTTTTTAGTTTTTGCAGGCTTTCATATAGGGTGGCGGTGATATCCTCTTTCTCATCAGGATAAAAGTCGGTACGGCCAACATCATTAACAAACAGCGTGTCACCAGTAAACAATGCGACGGGTTCTTTACTGGTTGTGGTATCAGCAACCGCGATACAAATACTGTCCTTGGTGTGTCCGGGCGTTTCAATAATTCTGAGTGTTAGTGCGCCCACTTCAAAAGTGTCATTCTCTTGCACGGACGCGGCATATTCGATGGGTTGATCACTTTGATGGCCATGATAAACAGGTATATCAAGCCGCGCTTTTAACGCGGCCGCACCCGAAATGAAGTCCTCGTTACGGTGCGTCTCGATGATGAATTTTATCCGTGCACTGGCCTTTGCGGCCGCTTGTAAATATTGTTCACAATCAAGCTGAGGATCAATGATAAAGGCTTCACCTTGACTGGACACCAGGTAAGATAACTGGGCTAAGCCTTCGGCTTTAAACTGTTGTATCTTCATAGTGAATACTCCCTTTAAGAATATTAGTTATTCCTAATATGGCTTATGAAAAGGAATTGATCACATTAAATTTTAGTTCATGTGTTTTTTGGTGCGGGTGGTGGGTTTCGCTGTTGCCGGCTCATCCGGCCAAAAGTGTTTAGGGTATCGCCCTTTCATTTCCTTTTGAATTTCCCGGTAGCTACCAAGCCAGAACGACCCCAGATCCTGAGTCATCTGCAGTGGTCTGCCCGCGGGCGAGAGCAATGAGTAAGTGATGGGAATAGTGCCGTTTGCAACAAATTGTTGCTGGCTTTCACCATACATCTCCTGCATTTTTACCGCTACGACGGCTTTTTTATCGTTACTATACTCAATGGGCACACTGCGTGCGGACGGTACCTGTAAACTTGTTGGTAACAATGTTTCCAGTGCATGTTGCTGCGGCCAGTCGAGCGAGTCGTGCAATAACTTGTACCAGGGTAGCTTCCTTACCTGTTCCCAGGTTTTACAGGTAGCGAGCCTGGTTAGCCAATACGCCTGATCAATGTCAGTAAACGGGTTGTTCAGACTGGGCCACACTGAGGTGTCGGTGAATGACTGCGGTTGCGGTAGATCCAGCTTTTTAGCCAGTTGCAGTCGGTACCACCATTGCCAGGCCCTTTCATCGAATGGCCACTGCTCTTGGGGTAAGCTCTGTAAGTGAGTTAACCACGCCTGGCCGAAGCGATCTTTTGGCGTGTCAGCCAATGGCTGGCTAGACAGTATTATTTCGCGAAACTTTTCCACACGCCTTGCCTGTATCTGCCGGGTATCAGCATTGTAGGTGACTTGCTCAATGTGGGTGAAATCGTCCGGATAAAGTTGATGAATTTGCTTTTGTGTCAGGGGCTGATATTGCCGGATTACGACGCGATTGCCAATGGATTGGGCCTGCAATACCGCTACCCAGTCGGATGATTCGAGCACGCCCTGCGCCAATTCAGCACCTTTACCGTTTGCCAGTTTCCATGTGCCATTTTGATTTCGAAAGGCTAGGTGCTGAGGAAACGCCAGGGCCACCGCTTCGGCAAGTGCAGGCCCGCTGACGGATGAGAGCGGCGGCAACGAGGCTGGGTTAACCAGTTTAAAATAGCGTTCAGCCTGTCTGGTCAGGCGAGCACGCACACGCCTATCCATGGATTGCATAATGTCGTGGATGACGTGCTGGTCACCCCGCATCGAGGTTTCTTCGCGCAAGGCAGCAATAAAAGCCGCGGCTGTGGTCGCAGCTAAGCTTATTTCATGCGCACGCACCAGCATGTGAGCCACAACAGGGTGACAAGGAAAAGTCGCGAGTTGCCTTCCATAAGGCGTGATGTGTCCATCCTGGATTGCGTCAATCGTTTCCAGCGTAGCGAAGGCTGCCGATTGCTGAGCCTGACTGGGTCTGTCCAGCAGCGCCATTTCTGTTAATGTCGTCCCCCACGCCATTGAATCCAATATCAAAGGGGTGACATCTTCCAGTAAGATCTGAGGCGACGCATGTTTGGCTAATCTGCTGTGCGCTTCCTTTGCCCACAACCGATAACACTTACCGGGTCGAAGTCGGCCAGCGCGGCCCAGACGTTGTGTGGCTGAGGCCTGTGAAATCATTTGTTGATTTAGCTGAGTAAAATCGCCATCTAATTGATAAACAGCCACATTTTCTAAACCTGAGTCCACCACGGCTTCAATATTGGCGATGGTTAAACTGGTTTCAGCAATATTCGTCGCCAGGATCACTTTTTGCCGGTTGTGGGGGTCCGGTACCAGCGCGGCCATCTGCGCGTTTTTCTCCATCGCACCATAAAGTTCATGGATCACCAGGTCACTGCAGGCAGAACGAAGCTCAAGCTGTTGTCTAACTTGACGTATGGCCCCTGCGCCAGGCAAAAAAGCAAGAATGTCACCTGTTACCTCGTGGCTGGCGCGTTCAATGGTCACTGCCATTGTGGAAATCAGTCGCTCAGCGGTAACCTGGCCGGTGTAAATTTCTTCTACCGGATACATGCGTCCCTCAGAAGAGAGCTTGACCGCATCAGGTAACAGGGTCGACAGACCTTGCACATCTAATGTGGCTGACATGAGCACCAATCGCAGATCATCCCGCAGGGTTTGTTGCACCTCAAGTGCCAGTGCCAGCCCAAAATCACTGTGGATGCTGCGTTCGTGAAATTCATCGAAAATGATCGTATTGATGTTGGTCAGCTCAGGATCGTGCTGGATACGACGTGTGAGTATCCCTTCGGTTATAATTTCCAGCTTGGTTGCTGCGCTGACTTTGCTTTCGCCGCGAATACGATAGCCCACGGTTTGCCCCACTGACTCACCCAGCAATGAGGCTAAATAGTTGGCCAGGCTGCGCACAACGACACGCCGAGGTTGCATTAACAATATACGTCCGGTATTGACGCTATTCAGTAGGGCGAGAGGTAAAACGGTAGATTTACCCGCGCCCGGAGGCGCAGTAACAATGGCATTGCTGTGTTTTAACGCCTCGCACAAAGGTTCAGCGATAGCGTGTGCCGGAAAGGCTTGCTGGTGGTTCACGGATACTGCTGTTTACTGTTACTCTGCTGCCTGTCTAAGCTCGACTCCGGCTTTTTCCATGACTTCCAGGCTAGGGAAACCGTCTGCAATAAGTTCATGCTGGCGTTGAAAAGCCCGTATTCCCTTGCGTGTTGCTGGCCCAATAATACCGTCGGGCTTACCCACTTCAAAGCCGGCGTCATTCAAGGCAGTTTGCAGCGCAATAATGTCGTCTCTGGAGTAGGTGGGTAATTCCGGTAAGGCGGTGTCGAGTTTGGCACCGTGAATAATCCGATCAGCCAGATGTCCGACTGCAATGGCGTAAAACTCAGAGTTGTTCCAGCGCATAATCACACGAAAGTTGGGGTAGGCGATAAATGCAGGTCCTGTATACCCCGCAGGCACAACAATGTAGGAGGAAAGATCACCTTCGCCTAAAGGCTGCCCATTCGCTTTGGTCACCCCGATTTCCTGCCACTCGGTCAGTGGCCGGCGATTGCTGTAACCCGCTAAGTCGTAATCAAATCCATCAGGCAGTTTAACCTCTCTTCCCCAGCGATACCCCGGCTGCCAGCCAAGTTCGGCTAGAAAATTGGCCGCAGAGGTCAGCGCATCTTCTTCACTTTCCCATAAATCGACCCGGCCATCATCGTCCCCATCAATCGCGTAACGCGCATAAGCGGAAGGCATAAACTGGGTGTGGCCCATGGCGCCCGCCCAGGAGCCCACCATTTTTTCCTGCTCGAGTGACTCTCGCTCAAGCAATTTCACCGCCGTGATCAGCTCTTTGGTAAAAAAATCGCTACGGCGAGGATCACAGGCTAACGTGGCCAGCGAATCCAGTACCGGCATCTTGCCTTTATAGGTACCGAAGTTAGTTTCCAGTCCCCAGAACGCTATCAGGTAATGGGGGGGAATTCCGTATTGATGGTTTAATTTGTCGAGCAGAGCTTTATGTTGGTCATACATCTGCTGACCTTTTTCCACCCGCCAGTCTGTTACCCGTTTACCGAAGTAATTAGGAAAGGTTTGAACAAATTCAGGCTGGCTTCGATCCAGTTCTATAACCCGCGGTTGGTAAACCAGTTTATCGAATACACGGTCCGCCACGGGTTGACTGACACCAGACTGGGTGGCTTGATCACGCAAACGTAACTTACATGCGTCGAATTCAGGTGTGGCAAAAGAAGAAAATGAAGAAGCAATAGCGGTGACTAAGCCCACTTTGATTGCCAGTAGCATGCGATCCATAAAATCTACCTGTTAATAGCTTAACTGCATGCTAACGCATCATACTACAAGATGGCGATAGTTATTTATTAACGAAATATTAAAAGCAGTGAATAGCGCGAA
>CAZROH010000104.1:0-6366 GCA_964601635.1 uncultured Alteromonas sp.
GGACTGTTAATCCGCAGGTCCCCCGTTCGAGTCGGGGAGGGGGAGCCAACCACCTCTTAAGTTAGGTTCGCTCAGTTTCGTCTCTGCAATTACTTCGAACATTATTCGCGATAACCCTACTCCTTCTAAGTTGTTAAACTTTTCATAAAAAGCGATAATACGCGGCATTATTCAAAGCGCGTGATATAAAAAGGTCGTCATACAACTGATAGACTCTTTTTGCGTTTTAATTTTATTCAACTTGCTTACAGTCAAGTAGGCTTAAAATTACCAGGTTCATTGAGATAAATGTCAGACTTTTTACTGCTACTTGTTGGCACAGTACTGGTTAACAATTTCGTTTTGGTGAAGTTCCTCGGGCTATGCCCTTTTATGGGTGTATCGGGGAAGCTTGAAACCGCTATAGGCATGTCTATGGCCACCACCTTTGTGCTGACCCTCGCATCCGTTAGCAGTTATCTGGTAGAAACCTACTTGCTTGCGCCGCTGGGAATCAGCTATTTACGAACACTTGCCTTTATTCTTGTTATTGCTGTAGTTGTGCAATTTACTGAAATGGTGGTTCATAAGACCAGCCCTACCCTCTATCGTCTGCTTGGTATTTTTCTTCCGCTGATTACGACCAACTGCGCTGTATTAGGTGTAGCGTTACTGAATCTAACTGAACAGCACAATCTGATAGAGAGCCTTATTTATGGTTTGGGGGCTGCGCTAGGCTTCTCGCTGGTGTTGATTTTATTTGCTGCCATGCGTGAGCGTTTAGCCGCGGCTGACGTGCCCGTTCCATTTAAAGGCGCATCCATTGCGATGATTACCGCTGGCCTCATGTCAATGGCATTTATGGGGTTCACTGGACTGGTGAAGTTCTGATGGCGATTTATCAAGCATTAATAGCCATAGGCGCGCTAGCACTCATTTTCGGGCTGATACTCGGCTACGCCAGCATTCGCTTTAAAGTAAAAAGCGATCCGCTTGTGCAGCAGTTAGATGAACTACTGCCACAAACTCAATGCGGACAATGCGGATACCCTGGCTGTCGCCCCTATGCTGAAGCCATAGCGAATGGCGATGATATCAATAAGTGCCCGCCAGGTGGCGAAAGTACAATGAAAAAGTTAGCCGACTTGATGGGAGTCGATCCTAAGCCACTCAACAGTAGTGATGAGGAGGACGATGTCAAAAAGGTCGCGTTCATTCGAGAGGATGAATGTATTGGCTGTACTAAATGTATTCAGGCTTGCCCAGTAGATGCGATTTTAGGCGCATCGAAACAAATGCATACCGTCATCACCGATGAATGCACCGGATGCGACTTATGCGTTGAACCCTGCCCAGTGGACTGCATTGATATGGTGCCCATAAAACCCACTACTAATTCGTGGAAGTGGAATTTTAAACAATCTCCCAAAGGAGATATTCCAATCAAAATGGTGTCATGAACACAATGATGCGAAGTACTGACGAGATCATTACGGATCTGAAAGCGGGTAAATGCCATTCATTTACTGGTGGCGTTCATCCACCTGATGAAAAATCGTTATCCAACACCACCCCAATTCAGACGCTGCCGCTACCAGACAAAATTATACTGCCATTACGCCAGCATATTGGAACAGAGGGAACGGTTTGTGTGTCTGAGGGAGAACACGTTAAAAAGGGCCAGGCGCTCACTAAAAGTAGCCACCCATTTGCCGTGCCCATCCATGCCTCCACATCGGGCATTGTGAAACAAATAACGCCACACGTGGTTGCACATCCCAGCGGGCTCAGTGAAGCGTGCATCGTTATTGAGCCAGATGGGCAAGATGAGTGGACCACACTAACCCCGCTTCCTCACTTTCAGTCGCTGCCTCAACAAACGGTAGTAGAAGCAATTTGTGATGCGGGCATCGCCGGAATGGGCGGTGCGGGCTTCCCTACCCATATCAAGACCGGTAACAATAAAACCATCGACTTTCTGATCATTAATGGTGCCGAGTGTGAACCCTACATTACCTCTGACGATAGATTAATGCAGGAACACGCCTGGCAAATTCGACAGGGAATTGATGTACTTAATCACTTAATAACTCCTAAAGCGGTCGTTATTGCAATTGAAGACAATAAACCCGAAGCGATAGAAGCACTGCAGATAGCATGTCAGGACAAACCAGAATATTTAGTGGTAGCAGTTGAAACAAAATATCCGGCTGGCGGTGAAAAGCAACTCATCCAAATGTTAACTCAACGCGAAGTTCCACGACATGGACTACCTGCAGATATCGGCATTTTAATGTTTAATGTCGGCACCTGTTTTGCTGTTGCCAGTGCGATTTACGAAGGTAAACCACTTATTGAGCGCGTTGTCACTGTCACCGGCAGAGCAGTAAATCAGCCCGGTAACTACTGGGCCCGATTAGGCACGCCTGTCAGTCATTTACTGACTAATGCCGACTTCCAGGTTAATCGACAATCTGCTCCACAAATAGTGATGGGCGGCCCCATGATGGGGTTTACCATCAGTAGCGTAGCAGTACCAATAGTTAAAATTTCAAATTGCTTACTGGCGCCGGCGAAAGGCGAAGTGACGTTTAATGAGCAAGAAAGGGCTTGTATTCGCTGTGGCGCCTGTGCAGATGCATGTCCCGCCTCGTTGTTACCCCAGCAGCTATTTTGGCATGCGAAAGCAAAAGAACTCGATAAAGCGCAGTCCTACAATTTGTTTGATTGTATTGAATGTGGTGCCTGCGCTTATGTGTGTCCCAGTGAAATTCCCTTAGTGCATTATTACCGCCAGGCAAAGGCCGAAATCAGGTTAGAGAAGGAAGAAAAGAGTCGATCTGAAAAAGCCAAAGAAAGGTTCGAAGCGCGAAATGCCCGACTGATTAAAGAAAAACAAGAACGCGAAGAAAAGCATAAAAAGGCTAAAGCTGCCAGAGAAGCTGCGCTGGCTAACAGGCAGGACTCCGCACCTGCAGCTTCTGGTGATGCAAAAGACAAAGTGGCAGCTGCTTTAGCCAGAGCAAAAGCGAAAAAAGCCGCGCGACAGTCTGAACAAGAGGAAACGTCATCAACTCAAGAACAGAGCGATAAAAAAGCGCAGGTTGCAGCAGCAGTTGCCAGAGCTAAGGCCAAAAAAGCAGCGGCCAGCATGAGTGAAACCTCTGACACATCAGCCGAGGATGAACGCAAAGCCAAAGTAGCAGCCGCGGTAGCTCGCGCCAAAGCGAAAAAACAGCAAGCCGATGAAACGAAACAATCTGATGCCACTCCTTCTGATGCACACTCAGTTCAATCAGAGGATAAGAGTGCTTCAGATGTTCCGAAAACAACTGAGCCACCACAACCACCAGAAGATGACGAAAAACGTAAACGTATTGCAGCAGCCGTGGCCAAAGCCAAGGCTAAGCAAGCAGCGAAAAAAAATAACAGTGAGACAGATTAGATGAAGTTAACCCTGTCCAGCTCGCCGCATCAGCGAGTACAGCGTGACACCAGTCGGGTTATGCAACTGGTGATTATGGCAATGATCCCGGGCATGATAATGCAGGCTTTGTTGTTTGGGTTTGGCGTATTAATTCAGGCCACCATTGCTGTTCTCACTGCCGTAGCGACTGAAGCGTTCATATTAAAAATACGTAAAAAGCATGTTGGATTTGGCTTGTATGACTGCAGTGCAATCCTGACTGCACTGTTACTCGCGGTCAGCTTACCACCGCTGTTGCCATGGTGGATGACGGTGTTAGGTACATTTTTTGCGATCGCAATTGTAAAACAGCTATACGGCGGGTTGGGATATAATCTTTTCAATCCCGCTATGGCGGCTTATGTGATGTTACTTATTTCGTTTCCAGCCGCTATGACATTATGGTTACCGCCCTTGTCGTTGACGAGTATTTCTCCTGATTTCTTTGATGTGTTTTCTATGATCGCCACCGGCTTTACTGAATCAGGTCACAATATGGATCAGCTCAGAATGGCGGTTGATGGCGTTACTATGGCCACTCCATTGGATTCGGTGAAAACAGCGCTATCCCAAAATTACACTTACCCGGAAACGCTGAATCACACTATTTTCTCAAATAACATAAGTGCAGGGGCTGGTGCCGGCTGGGCCTGGGTGAGTCTGGCCTATCTGGCTGGTGGTTTATTTCTGGTAAAAGCCAAGGTAATTAATTGGCATATCCCTACTGCAATGTTAGCTACCGCGGCGAGTTTTGCATTAGCTCTGTATATTGCTGACTCAGATTCGTTCGCTTCTCCGCTTTTCCATTTGCTCAACGGTAGTTTGATATTTGGTGCGTTTTTTATCGCCACCGACCCGGTCACCGCATCAACCACGGACAAAGGCCGAATTATATTTGGCGCATTAATTGGTTTTTGGGTCATTATCATCCGTACCTTCGGCGGTTACCCCGATGCCGTAGCCTTTGCAGTAATCATTATGAACATGGCTGTCCCCCTAATCGATTACTATACCCGTCCTATAACCTATGGGCATACCCCGAAAGCAGCGAGGAAGCAGTAAATGATGTTTGCAACCTTATCCAAAAATGGGGGAATGCTAGCGTTATTCGCATTGGTGACCACGGCACTCATCAGCATTACTTTTGCAACAACTGAAGGTCGCATTGCAGAGCAGCAAAAAAAGCGACTTTTAAGTGTTCTCACTGAAGTAGTACCCAAGCAGTACTACAATAATGCGTTTTACAACGATTGCACTCTTGTCACGTCTCCGATGTTGGGCTCTAAAGACGCACAAGTGATATACCGTGCCCGTCTTGATGGCCAACCCAGTGCATTAGCTATCGAAACGACTGCTCCGGACGGATACAGTGGCAATATTCACTTGGTTGTTGGTGTTGATACTAATTTTAATGTACTCGGGGTCAGGGCGGTAGAGCATAAAGAAACGCCAGGGTTAGGTGACAAAATTGAATTGGCAGTCAGTGACTGGATATTGAGTTTTAACGGCAAGTCGATATCTGAAGATAACCACTCTAACTGGGCAGTGAAAAAAGATGGGGGTCAATTTGATCAGTTTACTGGGGCAACGATCACGCCGCGCGCTGTGGTAAAATCCGTTAAAAATACATTGCTATTTGTTCAGGAAAATCAGCCTGCCCTATTCGAGCAATCCAACGACTGTAAGGTGGAGGTCGAATAACCGATGACGAATTATCAAGACTTAACACTTCAGGGTTTATGGAAAAACAACCCGGCACTGGTGCAGTTACTTGGTCTTTGTCCGCTGCTGGCGGTGACAGCGACCTTCATCAATGGACTGGGCCTCGGTATAGCCACAATGCTGGTATTAATCGGCTCGAATGTCACAGTTTCATTAATTCGCAACGTGGTGAGAAATGAAATACGTATTCCAATATTTGTCATGATCATTGCTTCCTTCGTGACCATTGTGCAATTGCTGATGAATGCGTTTACTTATGAGCTTTATTTGACGCTAGGTATTTTTATCCCGCTTATCGTCACTAACTGTGCCATTATCGGACGAGCGGAGGCGTTTGCTTCAAAAAACAAGCTTATGCCTGCGGCATTTGACGGCTTGGTCATGGGTGCAGGCTTTACCCTTGTTTTAGTGGTACTGGGAGGGATGCGGGAAATTCTTGGTAACGGCACGTTATTCGCAGGAGCGGACCGACTGTTTGGTAAAATAGCGGAAACCTGGCAACTTACATTGTTCGCACCAGAGCACCCTTTCTTACTGGCTATATTGCCTCCTGGCGCGTTCTTAGGGATGGGGCTGCTTATCGCATGCAAAAATGCAATTGATGCTCAGGTTGAAGCCCACAAGCCACAAGCGGTCAACGAGATAACCCGCGCAAGAGTCACTACAGAATTATAAAAAATTATTGCAGTTGCTATGAATAATACAAAAAGAAAAGAAATTCTCACACGTCTTCGCGATGCGAACCCTCACCCTACTACTGAGCTGAATTTCTCAACGCCTTTTGAATTGCTGGTTGCGGTTACTCTTTCTGCACAAGCTACGGATGTGGGCGTTAACAAAGCAACGGATAAACTATTTCCAGTTGCCAATAGTCCGCAAGCCATTTTAGATTTAGGTTTAGAAGGTTTACGCGAGTACATCAAAACGATTGGGCTGTATAACTCCAAAGCACAGAACGTTTATAAGATGTGCCAAATTCTCATGGATAAGCATAACGGCGAAGTTCCTGAGTCACGCGAGGCATTAGAAGCGCTGCCTGGTGTAGGTCGCAAAACAGCGAATGTGGTTCTAAACACAGCTTTCGGCTGGCCCACCATTGCAGTAGATACGCATATCTTCCGCGTTTCTAACCGCACTAAGTTTGCCCAGGGTAAGAACGTCGATTTGGTAGAACAAAAGCTCCTTAAAGTCGTGCCTGC
>CAZROH010000105.1:0-6310 GCA_964601635.1 uncultured Alteromonas sp.
TTGGGGATGTAATTGGTAAATATCACCCTCATGGTGATTCTGCTGTATACGATACTATAGTTCGTATGGCACAGCCGTTTTCATTACGTTACATGCTGGTAGACGGGCAGGGTAACTTCGGCTCGGTAGATGGTGATTCTGCAGCTGCGATGCGTTACACCGAAGTCCGCATGGCTAAGATCGCCCATGAGTTGTTAGCGGATTTAGATAAGGAAACGGTGGACTTTGTTCCTAACTATGATGGAACAGAGCAGATCCCTGAAGTTTTACCAACTCGTGTACCAAACTTGCTCGTTAACGGTTCATCGGGTATTGCCGTTGGTATGGCAACCAATATTCCTCCACATAATCTGACCGAAGTTATCAACGGTTGTGTGGCGCTAATCGATGATCCAGATATTAGCATCGATGGCTTAATGGAATATATTCCTGGCCCGGATTTCCCGACCGCAGCAACGATTAGTGGTCGTAAAGGAATTGACGATGCATACCGTACCGGACGCGGTAAGATCTATTTAAGGGCAAAAGCTGAAATTGAAACCGATAACAATGGTAAAGAAACCATCGTTGTCAACGAAATACCGTACCAGGTCAACAAAGCTCGCCTAATCGAGAAGATCGCCGAACTGGTTAAAGAAAAACGTATTGAAGGGATTTCCGCCCTGCGTGATGAGTCAGATAAAGACGGCATGCGCATCGTTATTGAAGTAAAACGTTCTGAATCGGCAGAAGTGTTACTTAACCATCTTTATGCGAATACACAATTACAAACTGTATTCGGTATTAATATGGTAGCCCTTGATAACGGGCAACCTAAGGTGTTCAACCTTAAAGAAACGCTTGAATGTTTTATTCTTCACCGTCGTGAAGTCGTAACGCGTAGAACGGTTTTCGAGCTTCGTAAGGCGCGTGACAGAGCGCATATTCTTGAGGGCTTGGCGATTGCGCTGGCCAACATTGATCCAATCATTGATTTAATCAAGGCATCGCCAAGCCCTGCTGAAGCTAAGCAGTCGCTTGTCGCGCAAGGCTGGCAGTTAGGTGATGTCGCTGACATGCTTGAACGCGCGGGTAACGATGCTGCACGTCCAGATTGGTTACTGCCTGAGTTTGGTATTCGTGATGGAAAATATCATCTTACAGAACAACAGGCGCAAGCAATTCTTGATTTACGTTTACACAAGTTAACGGGTCTTGAACACGAAAAGATCCTTGATGAATACAAAGCGTTGCTTGAACAAATTGCTGAACTACTTCACATACTGCGTTCACCAGAACGTTTGATGGAAGTGATTCGTGAAGAATTAGAAGCCGTTCGTGATGAGTATGGTGATGCACGCCGCACAGAAATTACGGCTGCCAGTCACGATATTGATATTGAAGATCTTATCGAACAGGAGGATGTGGTTGTCACGTTATCCCGTGAAGGCTATGTCAAATATCAGAAACTATCTGATTATGAAGCGCAACGACGTGGTGGTAAGGGTAAATCAGCGACGAAAATGAAAGATGAGGATTTCATTGAGCGTTTATTGGTTGCCAATACCCATGATCATATTCTTTGTTTCTCCACACGCGGTCGTTTATATTGGCTTAAAGTGTATCAATTACCTTTTGCCTCGCGTAATGCTCGTGGACGTCCAATAGTCAATATTCTGCCATTGGAAAGCGATGAGCGTATTACGGCCATTCTTCCCATCAAAGAATTTGAAGAAGGCAAATATGTCCTCATGGCAACGGCCAATGGTACGGTTAAGAAAACTGACCTGAGTTCCTACTCTCGCCCACGCTCTAACGGGATTATCGCAGTAAACTTAAACGATGGCGATGAACTGATTGGTGTGGCCATTACTACCGGTAGTGACGATATCATGTTGTTCTCCGATGCAGGTAAAGTGGTCCGCTTTAACGAAAAAGCACGCGATTCTGAAACCGGTGAAGTTAAGATTGATCCTGAAACGGGAGAAGAAATCTTAGCCTTGCGTCCTATGGGCAGAACGGCTACGGGTGTAAGAGGTATTCGTATGCAGGATGGTCAGAAAGTGGTGTCATTAATCGTTCCTCAAGGTGACGGTGATATACTTACCGCAACTGAAAATGGATACGGAAAACGCACGTCATTAGCAGATTATCCAGCGAAGAGCCGCGCCACTCAAGGTGTTGTTTCAATCAAAGTGTCTGAACGTAACGGTAAAGTTGTCGGTGCAGTACAGGTCGATGAAACAAACGAAATGATGCTCATCAGTGATCAGGGGACCCTGGTAAGAACACGGGTAAGTGAAGTTTCCAGAGTTGGTAGGAATACGCAAGGTGTTCGTTTAATTCGAACCGGCGCAAATGAACACGTAGTAGGTCTTCAGCGCATCGAAGAAATGGATGAAGAATTATTAGAAAGCATTGAAGGTAGCGTCGATGCTACTGATGAAAATGCTCAAGATGCTTCAGTAGAAGCTACTGACAAGCCTGCGACAGAAGAGTAGTTCAGTAAGGTCAGTATATAACTGGCTCACTGTAACCCTAACTTAAACAAGCGGCTTTTAGCCGCTTGTTTTGTTTTTAAGGTGTAGATTTCACATGACAAAAGTGTTTAATTTTAGTGCCGGACCGGCAATGTTACCGCCTTCAGTATTAGAACAGGCCCAACAAGAGCTGCTGGATTGGCAGGGGAGTGGTAGCTCGGTTATGGAAGTAAGCCACCGCGGCGATGAATTTATGGCCATAGCTACTGAGGCGGAAAATGATTTAAGGCAATTAATGCACGTGCCGGAAAACTATCATGTCCTTTTCACGCATGGCGGAGGCAGAGCTCATTTCGCCGCAGTTCCCATGAATTTGTCGCAACCTGATGATACATCTTTGCATCTTGTTTCAGGTTCCTGGTCCAAAGGTGCAGTGGCAGAGGCCGGCAAATTTAATAAGCCAAAGATAATAGGTGAGTTGACCCAGAAAGACGGGCTGGATTTTATGGAAAAACCCGCTTTCAATCAAATAGATCAACAGGCAGCCTATCTGCATTTTTGTCCAAATGAAACTGTCGATGGTGTTGCCTTCGACTGGCTGCCGGATGCAGGTAAAGTCCCCTTAGTAGCGGATATGTCATCGTGTATTTTGTCTAAGCCGATAGATGTCAGTCAGTACGGTGTGATATATGCGGGAGCACAAAAAAATATTGGTCCTTCAGGTTTAAGCGTGGTGATTGTAAGAGAAGATTTGGTCGGGAATGCACAACGCAATACGCCGTCTATTTTTGACTATCACGAGTTAGCCCAAACGGGTTCAATGTACAATACTCCGCCGACATTTTCCTGGTATTTAGCCGGCTTAGTATTTAAATGGTTGCTTAAACAGGGCGGCGTGGAATCTATAGCTAAACATAACGAGGCCAAGGCACAATGCCTCTACGATGCTATTGATAGTTCAAGCTTCTACCGAAGCAGAGTGCACCCTGAATGCCGCTCTATTATGAATGTACCTTTTCAGTTAAGTGATGCAACTTTGGATGAGCTTTTTCTTACGCAAGCGGCAGACAATGGATTAGTCGCGCTCAAAGGACATCGTTTCGTTGGTGGTATGCGGGCCAGCATTTACAACGCGATGTCGTTAGAAGGCGTGCAAAGCTTAGTGGAGTTTATGCGTGAATTTGAAAGGAAGTATGGTTAATGAAAGTCGACGCCCTAACTCTTTCACCGGTAAAAAAAGTGTCAGGCACTGTTAATGTACCCGGTTCAAAAAGTTTATCTAATCGCGCATTACTGTTGGCGGCTTTGGCAAAAGGCACAACTACGTTAACTAATTTATTAGACAGTGATGACATCCGACATATGCTATCGGCACTTAAGCTGCTTGGCGTTAAATACCAGCTTAACGATGACAACACCGAGTGTACAGTTGAGGGAAATGCCGGTCCATTTACTCATTCGCCTCAAGCGCCATTATTCCTCGGAAATGCTGGTACGGCAATGCGCCCGCTTTGTGCTGCACTTGCTGCAAGTCCGGTCAACACGGTTCTTACCGGCGAACCGCGTATGGAAGAGCGTCCCATCGGGGATCTGGTTGACGCGTTGAACCAAGCCGGTGCAGATATTCATTACCAGAAATCGTCGGGATATCCGCCATTGTCAATTCGCGGTCAAAAATTGAGTGGAAGTGAAATATTCGTCGATGGAAGCGTATCCAGTCAGTTTCTGACTGCCTTGTTGATGGCTGCGCCCTTATTTGAAGGGGACGTTATAATAGCGATAAAAGGTGAACTGGTATCCAAGCCTTACATTGACATTACTATAAATACCATGGCGAAATTTGGGGTAGCGGTTGATAACCATCATTATGAACGGTTTATTGTAAAGGGTGGTCAAGCCTATATTTCGCCAGGTAAGTTTATGGTTGAAGGGGATGCATCTTCTGCTTCGTACTTTCTTGCTGCCGCAGCCATAAAAGGCGGAACAGTTACTGTAACCGGAATTGGTAAATCCAGCATTCAAGGGGATGTGCGCTTTGCAGACGTGCTTGAAAAAATGGGAGCTCAGATAGATTGGCAAGACGAATCTGTAAGCGTTACCCGGGGGACTTTAGAAGGTATCGATATGGATATGAACCACATTCCTGATGCCGCTATGACCATTGCCACTACCGCACTTTTTGCAAACTCGCCAACCATAATCAGAAATATTTATAACTGGAGAGTTAAAGAAACCGATCGCCTCAACGCGATGGCTACGGAATTAAGTAAAATTGGTGCCGAGGTTGAGGAGGGGCGTGATTTTATAAAAGTGTCACCGCTTTGTGAATTTAAGCATGTACCGATCGATACGTATAATGACCACAGAGTAGCAATGTGCTTTTCGCTGTTAGCGTTGAATGAACAGCCCGTGACCATAAACGATCCCGGTTGCACAGCGAAAACTTTCCCAGACTTTTTCGAACGTTTTGCCAGTATCTGTCAACATTAATGGTAGTGTGCTGGGCAACCAATTTTAATCAATCATGGTATAAACTGCGATCAACGCGTATAATTGCGCGCGTTTTTTTAACCATAATAATCTGGAGCAGGTATGCATCCAACACCTATAGTCACGGTTGACGGCCCTAGCGGTGCAGGCAAGGGGACTTTAAGCAGTTTGTTGGCAAAGCAATTAGACTGGCACTTTTTAGATAGCGGGGCAATTTACCGCGTTTTAGCTGTAGCAACTCTTCATCATGATTTGCCTTGCGACGATGAAGAATCGATTGTGCCGTTAGCAACAGGTTTAGATGTAAGTTTTGATACCGATGGCGAAACCAGCCGTATTATATTAGAAGGTGAGGATGTCACTGATGATATCCGCACTGAGCAAGTCGGCAGTGTTGCATCACAAATTGCTGCCTTACCGCGTGTACGTGAAGCTTTATTGCGTCGTCAACGCGCCTTTCAGCAAGCGCCAGGCCTGGTTGCTGACGGTCGTGATATGGGAACGGTTGTTTTTCCAGAAGCCCCCGTTAAACTTTTCCTTACTGCAAGCGCCGAAGCAAGAGCTGAAAGGCGTTATAGCCAGTTGAAAGCAAAGGGGATGGATGTTAATATTGCGCGCCTTTTAACCGATATCAAGGCTCGCGACGAGCGCGATTCAAACCGTTCAGTAGCGCCCCTAGTACCGGCAGAGGATGCGGTAGTGATAGATTCAACGCACTTGAATATCGACCAAGTGTTTGAAAAAGCGATGGAAATTATTACTTCTCGTCTGTAAGCGGAAGCCACTAATTATCATTGAAAAAGTTGCAACAATGGATGTCGCAACATGTGTTAATAACCCCATGTGCTCTGGATTGACATATGGATATCAACTTTAAATTAATTTAAACCTTATGACTGAAAATTTTGCACAACTTTTTGAAGAAAGCCTTTTAGAACTAGAAACCCGTCCAGGTTCAATTGTTAAAGGTACGGTAGTTTCAATCGACAAAGACATCGTTCTTGTTGACGCGGGCCTTAAATCAGAAAGTGCGATCCCTGCGGATCAATTTAAAAATGCCGAAGGCGAGCTAGAAATTGAAATTGGCGATCAAGTTGACGTAGCACTTGACGCAGTAGAAGACGGCTTCGGTGAAACTATTCTTTCTCGCGAAAAAGCAAAACGCCACGAAGCGTGGGTTGAGCTTGAAAAAGCGTATGAAGAGAAAGAAACCATTAAAGGTGTTATCAACGGTAAAGTTAAAGGCGGTTTCACTGTTGAAGTTAACAGCGTACGCGCGTTCTTGCCTGGTTCATTAGTAGATGTTCGCCCAGTTCGTGATACTACTCACCTTGAAGGTAAAGAGCTTGAATTTAAAGTTA
>CAZROH010000106.1:0-6248 GCA_964601635.1 uncultured Alteromonas sp.
CAAACCGACGGTGTCGGTGCTGTTGCACAGCGCGTTACGATCCCGCCTCTGGGCATCTTTAGTGATTACATCAACTCTATCCAAACGTACATTGTCATTGTGGAGTCGTTAGAGGACGGCTAATCCGTCAGCAATTCGTCAAACTATGACAAGTGTTTGGCTATGGTCTACACTAAAATTGACCCAGAAATAAATGGAAGGTTTGGAATGAAGTTTTGCTTGGATGCAGTCCTCCCGCGCAGCCACCGAATACTGAGTACAAATCTTATATGTTATTTTTTCTTATTCTGTCAGTAAGAGCGCGATATGGGATACATCACTGCTTTTCACAACATAGTTTATGAACAAAGCTACACGTTTGAAAACAAAGTTAGCTTACTTCTGCAGCTAGGGTTGAAAATCTTCAACATTGATGCCGGTATGGTAGTTCACGCTGAAACGGAAGACTGGCCCGTGCTATACAGCGAAAGCTACCTTTCCCTGCGAAAACTGGAACAAATGCGGCTTCCATTAAAGTCATTTTGCCAGGATGTAGTCGCGGGAACGGGGACGACATCAGCAAAGTATAATGATAATACCCGTAGTCACTTATTTATCGGCACCCCCATCATTGTTGAACAGCAGTTGTTCGGCGTGATTACCTTTTTCTCCACCAAGCGCTCGCGTAATTTTTCGGAAAAGCATGTTAATTTCCTGGAAATGTTCACAAAGTGGTTTGGTAACACGTTGGCTTCAGAACGGAAATTACAAAGGTATGAAAGTCGAATTTTGATGCAGAAGCGACTCGAAGCAGTCGCCAAAATAGGTACGTGGGAAGTGGATCTGATTACCAATCAGATTAGTTGGAGTGAGCAAACTAAAGTCATCCATGAAGTCCCCTCCGATTATGTTCCAAATCTGGAAACCGCAATTAATTTTTATAAAGAAGGTGAAAGCAGGAATGCCATCACTACTGCGATTGAAGAAGCGATAATGGCAGGTAATCCGTGGGAATTGGAGCTGGAGCTAGTCACCGCTAAAAATAGGCCTGTTTGGGTAAAAGCAAATGGTATTGCAGACTTAGTTGAAGGAAAGTGTGTAAGACTTTTTGGGACGTTTCACGATATATCCGATGAAATTAAACATCGCCAGCGTCTGCAAGTAAGTGCGTTAACGTCATGTGCAAATATTTAACCTAGCAGCATAAACCACGCATTTTATGGGTAAATCAACGACCTGAATCTGTGCTCACCGCTAGTGGTCAATAATGGCTGGACACGGTCAAAATGACCTGCTTGGCTAAAAGCTAACTATACTTATGAAAAGTGTAGCAAAGGGGAGCTCATAGCATGTCTGCGGCTGTTTACCATAACCAATATTTGCAGCTTATTTACGTTAGCTCACGTACGTCTGCGTCTGGTAAACAAGACATCCGCGCTATTTTAAGTGAAGCAAAAGAGCATAATGAGGCCCTCAATATCAAGGGGGTATTGGTTGTGCTGCCGTTAAACTTTTTCCAGGTATTAGAGGGGCCCGAACAATGTGTGCGATCTCTGATGAACAAGATTGTTGCGGATGAACGACATTATGATGTACGTGTGCTATCTGAAGAACTTATTCCTGATTACGAATTTGGTCATTGGACCATGGTCAGTTGTGAGTTGAATGAGGAATTTACCGATAGCTGTGAAATGCTGAGTCAGGTTGCGAAGTTAAAAAAGCCGACCCCTGAGTGTGTGTTTGGGTTGAAATACACCCTAATGGGGTTAGCAAACCCGCCCAGCCGCTTGCTTTAGTTATATTCACCGCAAACAACTCTGTGAGTTACATTAGAGAATGTGTATCCATATCAATAATATTGATGGAGTAACGCGTAAACTCCTGACCAAATTCTAATCACAATGTTGACGGCGTTAAACTGACTTGAACGAAAAGATCTTGAGTTAATTATCCCTTACACAATTTTTCGCCCCACCACGAGCCACCTTCAATATATTTAACCACCATGTCATTTTTAATGATAAAGGCATCGCGGCGAAACCCTGAATAAGCACCGAGTCGATTTTTGGAGTCGATTGTGACGCAGACCAGGTAACCGTACCAAGCGTCACCTAATTTATTGGCTAACCAATAGCGCTTCGGCTTAGTGATGTAGTTGATAAAAATAGAAGTGGGATGGGACTCAGTTTTGTTGTACCAGGCCTTAATCGTGAGTTCGTAATTTTCAGGGTACGTTCCGTAGTCCTCCTGAGCTAATTGACTTTCATCAGGTAATGAATTGCACGCTGTAATTACGGTAACAATGAATGCAAGAACGATAAATCTACACATAGTCGGCAATCTGTAAGAGGCTTAAATATCAACGTTGGGCAGATTTAACCATAATAGTATTAATTAGAAAAACACTTCTTGATTGAAGTGAGATGAAGGCGGAAAAAAATGGGCTGCAATGACAGCCCATCTAGATTAACTGAGTTGGTCAATAAAATTACCTAACCGCGCCGATGCGGGTTGGTAATTTTGTCGAAGGCGGGCGTTTAATTCCACTTCCTGCTGAAAGTCACTCTGAATAGTAGAAAGTTGGTTGTTTAACTCTGCGCTACTCGCTTCTTCTACCAGTTGACGTTCCAGGATCGACTGCAGTAGCAAAGCTTCTTCGCGTAAAATTTCTAATAATTCATCAGAAGTTTGCTCTTCTAACTGTTCTTGTTCGGTGAACTCTTCCAGCCGCTGCTCTTCCTGAAGGGCTTCTTCTAACGCCTGCTGTTGCGCGCGCGAGGCCCGGCGTTGCGCTTCAATTATCTGTTCGAGCTGTGCCTGGTCACGCTGAAGCTGTTCCTGAACATTTTGCTCCTGTTGCGCGGCTTCAAGGCGTAGCTCTTCCTGACGCTGCTCATCTAAAACTTGTTCTTGACGCGTTTCCGCTTCTACTCGACGTTCCTGTCGCTGATCCTGTTGACGTATTTCGTCCTGCCGTTCACGCTGGCGCGTATCTCGGGCATCTATTCGCTCTTGAGTCTCATCACGTTGCGCGCGTTGACGTTCATTTCGCAATTCCAACTGTTGTTCACGCAGTTCGGTCTGCTCTTCCCGCCGGGCTTGTTGCCTCTCTCTACGCTCCACTGCCTCGTCTATGCGCGATTGACGTTGCTGTTCCAATCCTTCGGCTTGTTCTGCCTGCCTTTGCTGAAATGCCTCTCGTAACGCAACCCGTTCCTCTGCGCGCTCCTGACGCACACGACCATCCTCGACCGATTGCTGCGTTAATCTCTGCTGAATCTGCTGTTGCTCTTGTTCGGCGTCCTGCGAACGTGTCAACTGACGTTCTTCACGCTGCTGAATATCGGTTTGTGTCCGTTGTTCACGACGCAACGCCTCCAGCTCACGCTGACGCTGTAACTGGCGGTCACGTAATTCATCTAATCGTTCGCGCAAAGCGATATTTACTGCCTCAGCATCGTCCTCATTGAACGTATCTCGGGCAGCTACCTGGCGCGGTCTTGTTTCATTTGCGATTGCACGTACTTCCTCAATCGCAGTTGAGGGTAGACGATTGATCGTCATAGTCACTCCTCTCCCGCAATAGCGAGTTAATTGCTAAGCCTCATACCTGTCTCAATACAAACTAGTGCATAATTTGTACCAAAACCCGTCGCTTGTTTTCCCCTAACAATTAATGATCTACCATGAGGGTGGTTTACCCTAACCAGGCAGATATACAGCAATATTTTTTGCTTTTATTATGATATGAAATTGTGGTGTGTCGCGTAGAAAGACTCGTTAGACGCGATATTGTGTAATTTTTACGCACCCAGACTTTTGTTGCTCTAGCAAACAACTAAACTCTGTACAACCTTTATCGGACTCATCGTGAGAAACTTTACACCTTTTTTGGTATTTATTTTTTTACCTATGTATGTCAATGCATTAGGTAACCAGTATGCATCTTCTCCCGTTGTTATTGATGGCATCGCGAACGATAACGTGTGGCAAACCGGGCGCTGGCACCGGATGAATCATCATATATTAGGAAGCGTACCCACCAAAGACGACTTTTGGGGGCGATTTAAGCTGGCGTGGGACGAAGAAGCGTTATATTTGATGGCTGAGATTGTCGACGATGTCGTTTATGACCGACACCCGGACCCGTTAGTGAAGTATTGGGATGACGATTGTTTGGAAATATTTGTCGATGAAGATGCATCAGGTGGGGATCACCTTAGCAACTTCAACGCTTTTGCTTATCATGTCGCGTTAGATGGCCAGGTGGTAGATATTGGCAAGGAAGGAAAGGTAGTGTTGTTGAATGACCATGTAGAGTCAGCTTGGCGCAGAAGTAGCAAGCCGCCTTATCAGCTCATCTGGGAAGCAAAAATCCTGTTATTTCCTGACACGTTCAGCATGGAAAAACCGGGTCTACCGGTAAAATTAAACGTGGGCAAAGAGATAGGGTTTATGCTTGCCTATTGTGATAACGATGGTAGCGACACGCGTGAGCACTTTATGGGTTCGCATGCCATTAAAGCGCTCAATGGTGATAAAAATCTGGGCTATAAAGATGCATCAGTGTTTGGCAAAGTCACCTTGATGAAGCCTTAATCTCCGCCTCCCACGATCTGGACCTGGGCTAAATCGGTATCGCCTTTTATTACCTTATAGATGGCATCCTGCACAAGCGTGCGCATACCATCTGCCATGGCCTGTTTTTTCATTTCAGAAACACTGGCTTCTTTGTATACCAGTGAGCGTAATTCAGGTGTCATTCCCAATAGTTCATGTACGCCTGTACGACCTCTGTATCCAGTGTCTCCGCAGTCATCGCATCCTTTGGCGCGGTACAATTCAAGCGGTTTTTTTAAGTCCAGTTCATCTAAGTAATCTGCGCCATACTGACGCTCAATAAACGCGATGTCGTCATCACTCGCTTGATATTTTTCTTTGCATTTACCACATAATGTTCGGATAAGTCGTTGAGCAAGAATACCCACACATGCATCTGAAAAGTTGACGGGATCCAAACCTAAATCCAACAAGCGGGTGATAGTTTCAGGTGCCGAGTTAGTATGTAGGGTGGAGAGTACCAAGTGACCCGTTAATGAGGCTTCTATACCTGCGTGAGCCGTTTCCTTATCACGCATCTCACCGATAAGGATTATATCAGGATCGGCACGAAGAAAGGCGCGAAGTGCATTGGCAAAAGTAAAGCCGATTTTCGGGCTGACCTGAACTTGTTGCAGGCCAGCCTGCGTGATCTCCACTGGATCTTCCGCGGTCCAAATCTTTTTCTCTGGTGTATTGAGGTAACCCAATACAGCGTGAAGCGTAGTTGTTTTACCAGAACCCGTTGGGCCTACTACCAGCAATATCCCATGTGGCTTCTGGATCATGGTTTTTAAACGAACCATGTTACTTTGCGCAAGGTTCATTTTTTCAATTGGCATTGCGCCACCCGATGCCAGTATACGCATGACCACACCTTCGCCTGCCACAGTGGGAATGGTTGCTACCCGCACTTCCACTAACTGCCCTCCCATCCGGAAGGCTAGCTTGCCGTCTTGAGGCACGCGCTTTTCAGCGATATTAAGGTTGGACATAATTTTAATACGGGCTATGACCGCACTGTGATGGGAGTTGGGCACCTGATTCATATCGCGGCAAACGCCATCAATCCGCATCCGCACACGAGTCGGGCCATTTTTTTCCGGGTCAATATGAATATCGGACGCGTTCAAACGTTTGGCATCATGCAGTATTCGGCTAACCAATCGGACGACCGCAGGAGCATCATCAGAGAGTTCATCGTGAGCCTCTTCTGCCTCTTCAGCGTTGGTGCCAATCTCATCTAAAATTTCGCTCATTTCACCAGGCGCAGAACCACCTGAGCCTTCGCCGAGGTATTGCATAATATGGTTGGGTAACCCAACGGCGATATCGTAACTGTCGATACCCATGGCGCTTTCAATTTCCATGATCAGCGCTGCATTGTTAGGCTCGGCCATCAATACAATAGGTTTGTCTCTTACATCGGCAATCACCGCAACGAAATTACGTTTTAAATAGGAGAGATTAAGTTTGCTGTCGCTTTGGTAAAGATGAAATTTTTCCGGCAGATATGGAACAAAAGGCACTTGATAATGAATGGAAAGCGAGTTGCCTATTTTTTCCTCCGCGATTCGATTTTCAGAAATCAATCGCTGCACTACATGACGGTAGTCTTGCGACGTTTCTAACACGTCTTTTAATGCTTTTTCGCTAATCGCTTGCTGATG
>CAZROH010000107.1:0-6154 GCA_964601635.1 uncultured Alteromonas sp.
TTTGATTCACGCGCTGCATTAATTGTTCTGCCGTCTCCACGCGTTCAGAGTAACGGTCAACCAGATAGTCACTGTGGTCCCGGGTGAGCAATGTAAATTTCATCAACTCCTCCATTACATCAACTATGCGGTTGTAATAACCTGAAGGCTTCATGCGCCCGTCTTCATCAAATTCGAGAAAGGCCTTGGCGACGGAAGATTGATTAGGAATTGTGATCATGCGCATCCATCGGCCTAATACGCGCAGCTGATTGACCACATTGAATGACTGGGAACCACCTTCTACCTGCATAACGGCAAGGGTTTTACCCTGCGTTGGGCGCACTGCACCTAAAGATAATGGAACCCAGTCAATTTGTGCTTTCATGATGCCGGTCATCGCACCGTGTCTTTCAGGAGAGCACCAAACCTGTCCCTCAGACCACAACATCAGCTCCCTTAGTTCCTGTACTTTGGGATGCGTGTCTTCTTCGCCATCAGGAAGCGGTAAGCCTTTGGGATCAAAAATCCGCACTTCTGCGCCCATCTTCACCAGCAGTCTCGCACACTCCTCGACCACCAGTTTGCTGAACGATCGCTTACGAAGGGAGCCATATAACAATAAGATTCGTGGTTTGTGGGTGGATGCCTCTCGTTTAAGGTGCTTTTCATCAGGCGTTGAAAACACACTTTCATCCAGGTTTGGTGTAGATAAATCAGTGACACTCATTATCCTGCTCCCAATTGATTAAATTCACTTTGCCATTGGTCTTTGGGTAACATGGCAATTTGATTGATGGCGCGCGCTCGCATGGCGATGATATCTATCGTGTGTAAAAAGGCTTGCTCAATCTGGGCATCGGTACCCTCAATTTTAGAGGGATCTTCCAGTCCCCAATGCAATTTAAGGGCGTGACCAAACCAGACCGGGCAGGTTTCGTTTGCTGCACTGTCGCACACCGTTATCACCACGTCGGGCGCAAAGGCTTCAAGTTCATCCCAGGATTTACTTGCTAGTCCTGCGGTATCATAATCGGTCTGTTGCAGAAACTTAAGTGACAGCGGGTGAACCTCGCCGACGGGATGGCTACCTGCGCTGCGAGCCACCACATCGTTGCCAGTCAATTGGTTAGTAATGGCTTCAGACAAGATACTGCGACAGCGATTATGGGTGCATATAAAGAGAATTTTCATGTTAAGACTCACAACAAGTTGAAAGTTGTTTTAAATAAGGCGCCAAAAAAGCCTGGCTATGATCCATGGTTAACGTGAGTACTTCTTTTGCCCACGTCGGTAAATCGTCATGTAAGCGGTAATACACCCATTTAGCTCTGCGCTCATCCTGTACCAGCTCACAACGCCTTAGTTCAGCCAGATGGCGCGAAATCTTTGGCTGACTGAGTTCAAGCGCTGATTGAAAATCGCACACGCACAGTTCGTCACGCATGGTAATAAGCAGCAATATTTTAAGACGGGTATCATCCGCCAGACATTTATAAAATTGCAGGGGAAATTCCATAGCGCCTCCTTTGACATGCGGCATATCATATATGTGGGATTCCGTATGTCAAATTCGAATGCGTTGGTGACAGATAGCTAAAAATCTGGCTTTTGTCGGCGTTGTTTTTTCTCGCTAGTGGCTTTTTTTGCCTGCTGGCGACGGACTTTAACCGCGCGAGACAGTCGAGTAGGGCGACGCTTTTTATGTACTTTGGTTGACTGGGCAATCCACTCGTTCAGGCGAATGATGGCATCGGCACGATTTTGTTCTTGGGTGCGATACTGTTGTGCCTTGAGGACGAATACACCATCAACGGTGATGCGAGAGTCGTTTGTATTGAGCAGGCGTGTTTTAACGTCGTCGGGCAAATCAGACTGATTTATGTCGAACCGAAGATGGATGGCGCTACTGACTTTGTTGACATTCTGACCCCCTGCGCCCTGCGCGCGGATGGCGGTTAATTCAACATCGTTTTCACCTAGATTTGCTTGGTATCCTGACATACTGCTTCCAACTTCTCCTGCACGGCTGAATCAGACGGTACACGGACTTCTTTTGAGTGCTGATGCATAAGCTCTTTTAACGCGTCCGGACAATATCCTTTGCGACAGCATCGTGACAACAATGCCTGGTGCTGATTACTGCGATCCCGCAAAAATTGCGTCACTAAGCGGCGAAGCCATTGTAACCCTAAGTCATGATCCTGCCTTTTATGCCACAACACTGCAAGGGGCGTTTTGGCTAATTCGATCGGTGTTTCAAATACGGCAAGCTCGCCAGAAAAGACTTCCTTTTCTACCGCAATAGAAGGCACTACACATATTAAATCGCTTTGCTGTAAAAGTGGAGGCACAGCATGAAAGTGATTAACTGACATTGCTACCCGACGGTTTAAACCTAAATTCATCAATGCTTGATCAGTAATGCCAGTGACGTCGCCCGAAATTGAAACCAGTAAATGATCGGCACTGGCAAAACCTGCTAACGTAAGTTGATCTTGCGCCAGAGGGTGATCAGGGCGCATGACACAGACGTAACTAGGCTCAAGTATTTGCTCGCTGCGAATGACATTATCCGCCATAGGGTATTTGCCAATAACTAAGTCCGCTTCAGCATCGTGGAGTACTTTTTCAGTATTGGAGCCAGCATTAGGCATCGCATAAATATTGATACCCGGGGCTTGCGTTTCAATAATTTTGCGTAACGGTCCCCATAACATATCCACCACAATATCTGATGCAGAAATACGAAATGTACGTCGCGCGGTGGCAGGATCAAATTGGCTGGGATTCACAGCATCCTCAAGCAGTCCTAATGGTTCTTTAATTTGGCTCCACAGGTTCAAGGCGAAGGCGGTTGGCTGAATGCCTCGGCCGTCTTTAACAAACAGCTCATCTTTCCATGCACTTCGCATACGTGATAAGGCGTTGGATACGGCCGGCTGAGTCATCGCCAGGCGATCTGCTGCCCGGGTGATGGCACCTTCTGTCATGATGGCGTCAAAAATCATGAGTAAATTGAGATCATTGTTGCGCATAAAAGCTGCCTTTTGATTGCCTGTTCTGAATACGCTCAATGTATAATATTTTATGATGCAATGCATATAAAAATATAATTATTTTTATTGAATGAGCCTGTGCATAATGCGCTCACTCAAATTTTCAGGTAACGAAAATGCATATTTTTATTAAATTCAGTGTTGTACTTTGGGTCACCAGTATTCTTACTGCTTGCGGCGAGGTGACACAAGTGCAGGCTCAGCATGCGCCACAAGCCATTCCTGTTGATACTGCGAAGGTTATCACTAAAGAGGTGGCGCTATGGGATTCGTTTAGTGGGCGACTCGAAGCCCCGCAAACGGTAATTCTTCGCCCGCGGGTATCCGGATATATCGATTTTGTTGCCTTTCAGGAAGGCGATAGGGTGGAGCAAGGTGACACGCTATTTTTGATTGATAACCGTCAATTTCAGGCGGAAGTTAAACACTTAGAGGCACAATTGGATAGTGCCAAAAGTAAGTTAAAACTCGCAGAGCAGGATTTGAACCGAGCCAGCAAGCTTCAGGCTTCCCAGTCCGTTTCTGAAGAAGTCATCGATACCCGCCAGGCAAATGTGACCCAGGCTGAAGCGCAAGTGGCCGCTATTTCGGCCCAGTTGGAGATTGCGCGATTACAACGAGGGTTTGCCCGTGTGGAGGCGCCTATTTCAGGTCGTATTTCACGCGCCAATGTGACTGCAGGAAACTACGTTAGTGCAGGTGACACTGTCTTAACAACGATTGTCTCTACCCAGAAACTGCATGCCTATTTTGATATGGATGAACAAACTTATTTGGATTTTCAGGGACAGGTTAAAGCGGATGATGATGGCTCCATGGACTTAGCCGTTGCGTTGCAAGTGGGCAATGACACCACAGAAAATTATTGGGGCAAACTGGACTTTATCGACAATCAGGTCAATCCGACCACGGGAACTATTCGTGTCAGGGCAGTGTTTGATAATAAAAGTGGCGAGCTGATACCGGGAATGTTCGCGCATATTAAATTGGCGAGCAGTGAATCTATGCCGCGGGTAATGGTAAGCGAAAAGGCCATCGGGACAGATCTAAATAATAAATTTGTATTTGTGGTTTCAGAGGATAACACCATCAGTTATCGCGCTATTGAATTGGGCGACAAGCTTGGCGAGTTGCGTGTGGTTAAGTCTGGCCTGGCAGCAAATGAATCAATTATTCTTAATGGCCTCCAACGGGTTCGACCCGGTGCAGTCGTCGCACCGAACGAGGTGAAAATGGCGCCACAAGAAGCACTTAATGCAGTAATGCAATGGCAACGACGCGCAGAAAATGTGATGGCAATGCGGGAAAGCGCCACTACCACCGTCAGCGGGAGCAGTCGATGAATATCGCTCAGTTCTTCATTAAGCGCCCTGTTTTTGCAGGCGTTATCTCACTGATGATCTTCATTGCGGGGGCATTGTCAGTCTGGCAGTTACCGATAACAGAATATCCCGATGTGGTGCCACCCACTGTGGTGGTAACCGCTAACTATCCAGGTGCTAACCCCAAAGTCATCGGTGAAACCGTAGCCAGCCCCTTAGAAGATGAAATTAACGGTGTCGAGGGCTTACTTTACAGCTCCTCTCAGTCGACGTCTGATGGTCGCATGACTTTAACGTTGACCTTCGCCATTGGCACTGATCCTGATGAAGCCACCACCCTGGTCCAAAACCGGGTTAACCGTGCGTTACCTCGATTGCCTCAAGAAGTGCAACGTTTAGGGGTGGTGACGGAGAAGTCGTCACCTGATTTAACGATGGTGGTGCACTTGACCTCACCGGATAGTCGTTACGATATGCTTTATCTGTCAAATTACGCTCAACAATTCGTTAAAGATGAATTGGCCCGAGTGGAAGGGGTAGGGCAAGCAAGGGTATTTGGTGCCGGTGAATTTAGTATGCGGGTTTGGCTCAATCCGGATCGCATGGCCGAATTAGGACTCAATCCCAGTGATGTTATTGCTGCGATCCGTGCTCAAAATCAGCAAGCCGCCGCAGGCAGTCTGGGTGCGCAGCCCTCAGGGGGAAGCGATTTTAATTTACTGATCAATGTACGCGGCCGACTCAAAGATGAAAGTGAATTTCGCGACATCATTATTAAACGCTCACCAAACGGTCAGGTTACCCGCCTAAAAGATGTCGCTCGTGTTGAATTAGGCGCCGACTATTACGTATTACGGTCATTGCTTAACAACCAACCTGCTGCGGCGATCCCGATTTTTCAGGCACCGGGCTCCAATGCGATTCAAATCTCTGATGATGTACGGGCAAGGATGGCTGAGTTGTCGCTGAATTTTCCTGAAGGCCTGGATTACGAAATTGTTTATGACCCGACGGTGTTTGTGCGCGGCTCTATCAAAGCCGTGGTTAATACATTATTAGAAGCTGTGCTGCTGGTTGTGCTAGTGGTCGTACTGTTCTTGCAAACCTGGCGGGCATCCATAATTCCCCTGGTGGCCGTTCCGGTCTCTCTGGTGGGAACCTTTGCGTTTATGCAGTTAATGGGCTTTTCACTCAATGCGCTGTCATTATTTGGTCTGGTGTTGGCTATCGGCATAGTAGTGGATGATGCCATTGTCGTGGTGGAAAATGTGGAACGTAATATCGCCGAAGGGTTAAGCCCGGTAGAGGCGACACAGCAAGCGATGAAGGAAGTGACGGGTCCCATTATTGCTACTACACTGGTGTTGGCTGCTGTATTTATACCAACGGCGTTTATGTCGGGTCTTACCGGCCAGTTCTATAAACAGTTTGCATTAACTATCACAATTTCCACCATTATATCCGCGATTAACTCGTTAACCTTAAGTCCGGCATTGTCTGCCTTATTGCTTAAAAAACACGATGCACCTAAAGATACACTGACCCGTTGGATGGATTCTTTACTTGGTCCGTGGGTGTTTGGCCCTTTTAACCGGCTGTTTAACCGGGGCGGTAATGCCTATACCCGTGGTGTAAGCCGACTGGTTCGTAAAGGCGGTGTCGTGTTAGTGCTCTATGCGGGGTTACTGGCGTTAACATGGCAGCAATTTCAGAGCACTCCCACAGGTTATGTGCCCGCGCAGGATAAGATGTATCTGGTCGCATTTGCACAATTACCTGATGCCTCTTCGCTGG
>CAZROH010000108.1:0-5865 GCA_964601635.1 uncultured Alteromonas sp.
AAGATGTGCGTAACGGTATCATTGGCAAAATGCGTCCGGCTAACGTGGTTGATGCATTAGAAGAAATGGATACCGATGATCTGGCAGAAACACTAAGCAGTCTGCCCGATGAGGTGTTGCAGGACATACTGCAGTCAATGGATGCGCAGGACAGGCTACGTGCCGAACAAGCGCTCTCTTACGGTGAAGAAACAGCCGGCTTCATCATGAACACCGACACCATCACCTTGCGGCCCGATGTGACCGTTGATGTTGTATTACGGTATTTGCGCTTAAAAGGGGATTTGCCTGAAAATACGGATACATTTTATGTCGTTAACAGAACAGATAATTTAATAGGGCTGGTGCCGGTCGCCCGTCTACTTACTGCTGCGCCTGAAGATAAAGTATCCGATGTGATGGATGAAGAATCAGAAGCGATACCTGTTAATATGCCCGATGACGAAGTTGCCAGCCTGTTTGAGCGTTATAACTGGTTATCCGCTCCGGTGGTGGACGAAAAACACCGGTTGGTCGGACGGATCACCATTGATGATGTTGTCGATATTATTCGTGAAGATGCCGAACACTCAATGATGAGTATGGCTGGTTTAGATGACGAAGAAGATACCTTTGCCCCTGTCTTAAAAAGTACCAAAAGACGTTCTATCTGGTTAGGGGTCAATTTATTCACCGCGTTAATGGCAGCCGCTGTGAGTGACCTTTTTGAAGCAACCTTAAGCCAGCTCGCTGTCCTGGCTATACTCAATACAATTGTGCCGAGTATGGGTGGTGTCGCCGGTAACCAGACACTCACGTTAGTTATTCGTGGTATGGCGCTAGGCCACGTCAACCCGAGTAACGCCCGTTGGCTTGTCAGCAAAGAACTAGCCGTCGGATTTTTAAACGGCATTATCTGGGCGGTGCTAATCGCATCGGTTATTGCGTTGTGGAAACAAGATTTTATGTTAGGCACCATCATAGCGTTTGCCATGATGGTAAATATGATTGCTGCAGCCCTCTCCGGTGCAACCCTTCCCATTATTATGAAGAAGCTTAAAATTGACCCCGCCTTGGCAGGTAGCGTTATTTTAACTACCATAACGGATGTAGTGGGGATATTTGCGTTTCTGGGAACTGCCACATTATTTTTGTTGTAGGCAGCCCCTATACCTGATTAAACGCCCGTTTAGAACGAGAAGCGGCCACCTATCACCAACTGATCAATTCTATCCACTGAAGCATAGCTAGCGCTTATAGCAAAATTAGGCATGAAATAATAATTCAGGCCCACTTTGAAAACAGCGTCACTTTCACCTTCAACATCCAAATAAGCAACTTTTCCATCAAATTCTAACGACTCAGACAAATTTGATCGCACCCCTACACCGACCGAATAGCCATCACCCTCGACTTTGCCAAAATCTCTGTAGTCTCTGTAATCAAACTCTTTGGTCTCGTATCTCAACTCCGTATAAACCGCCGTAAGGTTCGACATATTAAAGCGCAAGCCTAAACCCACATTGGATTCGGTTAAATCAATATCCACGCCCTGAATATCATCAGAAGTCGATGTAAAACTGGCTACGCCATATACGACATTGGTAAAAATAACGCTGGTACCGACATTGAACCCCGCTGGTGAAAAGTCACTGTTATCGAGATTTTGTCTGGCAAATCCTGCTTCGACATAACTAAAGTCAGGTTCAACATCCGCAATAGCATTGGCACTTATCCCAAATAGTCCTGTGAGTGCGAAAAGAATTCGTTTGGTAAACATCAATATATCCTTAAATCAATTCCTCACCGTAGCGTGAGTAGCGCTAACTTAATGCATCCTTTAGGATGTATCAAGATCTGAAGAGTTCGGCGTAAACCGCAAAAGCTTGACTTTATTCATAAAAAATCCCGCTTAATGCGGGATTTTTTATTTGATTACTTTCAACGTTGGCTTGCCCTTTTTAGGGGGCTTTTTGGGCGATTCCACTGTCACCTTTTCTGCATCCTGTACTGTTGGCTCGGGGGCAGACTCGACAGGTGAGGTCAGTTCTTCTTCTGTCGCGAAAACGGTTCCTGCACCGTTCTCGCGTGCATAAATGGCTAATATCGCATGGCACGGCATGGAAAGCTTTCTCGGTTGCCCACCAAAGCGAGCCTGGAATGAAAGCATTTCATTATCCAGCGAAAATGCCACACATGCCGAAGGTGAAATATTCAGCACTATCTGCCCATCTTTAATAAACTCCAGCGGAACATCCACATAGTCCCTTGTGGCATCGACCACAATGTATGGAGTCAGATCATTATCGACTATCCAGTCATAAAATGCTCTGAGCAAATAGGGCTGATTTGACGTCATGACTTGGTTCATAATGGGTTATGAATTTCGCGTTCCTGATCCGTCAACGATGCTTTAAATGATGGACGTGAGAAGATACGCTTCATATAGGCATTAACTTCTTTACTACCTGTGCCTGATAACTCAATGCCTAACGCTGGTAAGCGCCACAGGAGCGGTGCCAAATAGCAGTCAACCAAGCTAAATTCTTCGCTCATGAAATAGGGCATTTCCGAGAATACCGGAGCAAGTGCAAGCAATGCTTCTTTTAACTCTAAACGTGCAGCATCCACATCACCTTCACCGCGGAAAATTTTAGCAGCAAGTGAGTACCAATCCTGCTCGACACGGTGCATCATGAGACGACTCTGACCACGAGATACGGGATAAACCGGCATCAATGGTGGATGAGGGAATCGCTCATCAAGGTATTCCATAATAATATGGGAGTGATAAAGAACCAGTTCACGATCAACTAAAGTAGGAACTGTGCCATAGGGATTCAGATCAATCAGATCCTCAGGTAAATTAGCTGGGTCAGTATAGCTGATCTCCACACCTACCCCTTTTTCAGCCAGAACAATACGTACCTGGTGACTATAAATATCAATTGTATCTGAGAACAACGTCATGATAGAGCGCTTATTCGCGGCTACGGCCATTAAATTTCCTCCGTCGAGCGACTGAATATCATATTAGAAATTACAAAACGGGAATTTCATTGCTAAAAAAGGGGGCGAGAGGCCCCCTTGGAGTATTATACATAATCTGTTGGATTAGTGCACTTCTCGCCAGTAATCTTTCTTCAATAAGTAAACAAAGATAAACAAAACGATAATAAAGACTAATACCCACTTACCAATTTTTTCAGAATCTAAACGCGCTGGTTCACCGGTATATTCAAGGAAATTAACCAGATCCAGTACTGCCTGATCATATTCCTCAGGGGATAGCTTGCCATCGCCTTCAGTGCGAATTCCCACATAGCGTTCCGTCATCTCACCGTCAATCATCACTTCCTCGTGCGTTTCACGAGGTGTACCCTGCAATGGTTGCAACACATGGGGCATTCCGACTTCCGGAAAGACTTTGTTATTCACGCCGAAGGGACGACTTTCATCGACGTAGAAGCTTCTCAGGTAAGTATATAACCAATCAGCACCACGTACCCTGGCCACAAGGGTCAAATCCGGCGGTGCCGCACCAAACCACGTCGCAGCAGATTCTTCAGGCATCGCATTGGTGATGTAATCAGTCACCTTGTCACCGGTGAACTGCAGGTTTTCCTGACCTAATTCATCTGAAATACCCAAGTCTTCAAACGAACGCTGATAACGCTGATACTTCATGGTGTGACAGCCTAAGCAGTAATTCATGAAAATTTGCGCACCTCGCTGTAGCGAAGCTTTATCGGTTAGATCGTAGTCAGCTTTATCCAAATGAACATTGCCACCTGCTGCGTATACCATTCCCGGCAGTAACAACGCCAATATGCACATCAGTTTTTTCATTTCGGAATCCTCGCTGGTACAGGTTTTGTTGTTTCGTTTTTACTGTACAAGAACATAGCGACAAAGAAGGCGAAGTACATAACTGTCGCAATTTGTGACGCAATAATTTTCCAGTTCTCTTGTGGTGTTCCACCTAAGTATCCTAAGAAAATGAACACGATAGCGAACACAATCAGGTTGACTTTATGTAGACCACTGCGATAACGCCATGACTTCACGCGGCCGCGATCAATCCATGGCAGAGCAAATAGCGCCGCAATGGCACCGAACATAGCAATGACACCAAATAATTTATCTGGCACGGCCTTAAGAATGGCGTAGAACGGTGTGAAATACCATACAGGGAATATATGCTCCGGGGTCTTCAGAGGGTTAGCAATTTCAAAGTTTGGATGCTCCAGGAATTTGCCGCCCATTTCCGGTGCAAAGAACATGATGTAGCAGAACGCAAACAAGAATACGCAAAAAGCCACTAAATCTTTTAAGACAATATGCGGGAAGAATGGCACAACATCGTCGGCAATATCATATTTGCTAGTATAATATTCATGGATTTCGTAAGGCGTTTTTTCAGATTCGGGTAACGTCCCTTTCTTGTGTTTAATGGCTACTCCATCAGGGTTATTAGAACCCACTTCGTGAAGTGCAACAATATGCAGAAACACCAGGATAACGATAACCAATGGCAATGCAATGACGTGCAAAGCAAAGAAACGATTCAGCGTCGCGCCAGAAATAACGTAGTCACCCTGGATCCAGATAACCAGGTCTGGACCTATGACTGGGATAGCACCGAACAGCGATACAATTACCTGCGCGCCCCAGTAGGACATTTGTCCCCATGGAAGTACATAGCCCATAAAAGCTTCGGCCATCAGCGCCAGATAAATAAACATACCGAACACCCACAGCAGCTCGCGGGGCTTTTGATAAGAACCGTAAATCATGCCACGGAACATATGCAGATAAACAACGATGAAAAAGGCTGAAGCACCGGTACTGTGCATATAACGGATGATCCATCCGTAATCTATTTCACGCATAATGAACTCAACGGAGGCAAACGCGCGCTCGGCTGACGGTTCAAAATTCATTGTTAACCAGATGCCGGTTACAATTTGATTGACCAAAACGATGGTGGCTAAGAAACCAAATACATACCAGAAATTCATATTTCTGGGAGCGGGATACTGGATGGCATGCATATTAGCCACCCGCATCATGGGGATCCGCTCTTCAATCCAAGCTAGAAAACCTGACATTACGCAGCCTCCCCTTCAGAGCCGATGATAACGGTTTTGTCATCAACGAACTGATATGGTGGTACCACTAAATTTAACGGTGCCGGTACATTTTCAAACACTCGGCCCGCCATATCAAATTTAGAGCCATGACAAGGACAGAAGAATCCATCTGGCACCCCTTCAACAACCTCTTCAAATGCACCATCTTTAAGATGTTGCGGAGAACACCCTAAATGCGTACATATTCCGACGAGAATAAGATACTCTTCTTTCAATGAACGATATCGGTTTTGGGCGAATCCTGGTTGTTGCTCGGCTTCCGAGTTGGGATCTTTTAATTTATCTTCATGGTTGCCAAGCTCTTCGAGAATTTCAGGCGTTCTGCGGACAATCCACACCGGCTTACTACGCCACATCACACGAATCAATTGACCTGGCTGCACGCCACTAATATCAATTTCAACATCTGCTCCAGCAGCTTTTGCTTTAGCACTAGGATTCCACGACGCGATAAAGGGTACCGCTGCGCCAACTACACCAACACCGCCTACTACAGAGGTCGCTACGGTAAGGAAGCGACGTCGTGTATTATCTTGCGGCTGATTGTCATTTGGTGCAGATTGGTTTGCATCTACTGATACATTGCTCATCCACATTTCTCCGGGTTTGGATAACGGTGGTGCTGGTAAAAATTAATCGTTAGGCTTGTTTCTGACCAGACACCACAATCGTATTCTCTGAATATCCGCCTACAACACACGGTCTTATGAACGGAATTCACGATTCTTATATT
>CAZROH010000109.1:0-5831 GCA_964601635.1 uncultured Alteromonas sp.
GCTGCAGTCGCATTCGTGACCTCAGTAAACTTCGCTTTCTTTGTGTAGTTCTGGTAAGCTGGCAGAGCAATCGCAGCAAGAATACCGATGATCGCAACAACGATCATTAGTTCGATTAATGTAAAGCCTTTTTGGTTTTTAGCTTGTACTTGTTTCATGGTCTTTCTCCGGGACGTTTATCGTGCTTGGTTAGCAGTTTAAGTTTCGTTTCTACCTATACCTGAGGCGCTTAATTTGGTTACGACCCCGGTACTTGATTCTCAGTATAGAATGCAAAATCCTACTGACAAGTATTAAGGGTTATACGTAAGTGTTAGTATTGACTATGTTTGGTGCTGGTTAAAAGCTAAACACATCCTGCGAAAATAGCTAAAAACATTTCTATATCAATCATTTATGCTTAGCCGTAATGACAGGTCCACAGCCTTGATGTGCTTGGTTAATGCCCCTGACGATACGTAATTGACACCTAAATTTGCCAGTGAAAACAGTCTTTCCTCAGTAATATTACCTGAAACTTCAAGTTTACAGCGCCCCTGATTGATGTCGACTGCCTGTTGGATCTGTTCGTTATCAAAGTTATCCAGCATTACAATATCTGCTTTTCCATCAATGGCTTGTCTTAATTCATCTAAGGATTCAACTTCGACTTCCACTGGTTTTTCCGGGTGCAATTGCTTTGCTTTACTGATTGCGTTAGGTATAGAACCACAGGCTGCAATATGATTTTCCTTTATTAAGAAAGCGTCGAACAGACCAATGCGGTGATTTTTTCCGCCGCCACAAAGTACTGCATACTTTTGTGCCAGCCGCATCCCGGGTAAGGTTTTACGGGTATCGAGTATTTCTGTATCGCTGTGTGCTAGCAGGGCTGCGTATTTCGCTGTGGTGGTAGCAGTGCCACTTAATGTCTGTAAAAAATTAAGTGCCGTTCTTTCTGCTGTCAGAATTGCCCTGGCATTACCCGTGACAGTAAACAGTACCGACTCTGCAGGTGCGCTATCGCCGTCCTTCACAAACCAGGTGATTTTGAGGCTATCGTCGATTTGAGCGAAGGTTTGATTAACCCAATCCACACCACATACGGTACAGTCTTCTCTAGTGATGACTTTTGCGGTTGCGTTGGTATTTGCTTCAATCAGACAGGCGGTGATATCGTTTTCGATATCAATATTGCCACCCAGGTCTTCTTCTAATGCACGCTTGACCTGTTGACTAATATCGAGATGTGAGGGGCGATTCATTGAGGTGATCCGTTTAATTTAAAAAGTACGCAATATTAACCATTCTCCGCGCTGAGTAAACTCCAGTTGGCGTAAAACACTCATGCCGAGCAGTATTTCATTGCCAGACATGCCAGGGTTGAGGTTAGCTTTGACATTGTTTAAGCGGATATCGCCTATGGTCAGTGTATCTATCTCGGTTAATGCAATGCGTACCAGACCGTTGGCTGTATTCGCCATACTCTTGCGGCCGGGTGTGAGTGACAATTTACTTTGCAGATGCGATGGGATAGCAACGTCGGTAGCACCTGTGTCCACAATGAACGTCACTGTTTGCCCATTAATGGTGCCATTGGTCACGTAGTGGCCAAAACGATTTTGTTTTAGCTTTACTTCAATCTGGCCCCCTGCACGATAGGAGGCAGGTTGTTGGTTCGGGTTGTAACGTTTTTCAAGTACATCGTTAAATACCGCGGCAAGCAACCCCAGGCCGCACAGCCACGCCAGAATGTACATCCATTTGCCACCTGATTCAGACATGCCGAAATTTCCACATCAATAACGTTACACCCTTTATACTTTTTTACTTTATACCATTTTCGCTTGTAGATTACAGTGGTGGCTGTCAGACTTTACCTTCTGAAGACAGGAGCCCAGACTGTGCCATACGACTACTATAGGTCAGCCAGACAAAAACAATCGCCGTTTTTTGATGAACGACCTGAAGATATCGATATTTCGCTGTTGGTCATTCACAATATCTCTTTACCGCCAGGGCAATTTGGTGGTGAATATATTGAAGCGTTGTTTACGGGCACACTTGATCCATCAGCCCATCCTTTTTTTGAACACATAGCACATCTGCGGGTGTCAGCTCATTGTGTGATCCGTCGTAACGGTGATGTTGACCAGTATGTGCCATTTTCAAAGCGCGCATGGCATGCCGGGGTGTCGTCATTTCAGGGGGTGAGTCGCTGTAACGACTATGCTATCGGGATTGAAATGGAAGGTACAGACACCATTCCCTTTACCACAGAGCAATATGAAAGTTTAACCCGTCTGGTTGATGAAATTCGTACTTATTACCCAGCTATTACTATAGGACGAATTGTCGGGCACTGTGATATTGCCTTTGGTAGAAAAACCGATCCCGGTGAGGCATTTAACTGGTGCCAGTTCAGGCAATTACTCAATCAAGGAGTGATAAAATGAAATTGATAGTGATATTGATTGCAGTGGTGTTAGACCGCACCCTTGATAGAAAACCACAGTTATATTTTAGATGGTATGCCAATCGCTACGTAGACTGGCTCAGTGAAAAGAAGCTGCTTTCAACAGCAACGGATTCCGTATCTCTATCAGTCGCAATTTTACTGCCCGTCTTATTAACGCTGTTTGTTACTGCATTTTTACCAGGATTAATCCAGTTTTTCTTAGAATGCTTTATCGTTTTTATCGTTTTACGGCAGGTTGGTATTTCTCAACAATTTCATGCATATCAGCAAGCCGCTCAACGACAAGATGATGAGGCATGTTTTCTACTGGCTCAGAAATGGTTGCCTTCGTTGACGGCAAAAAATAGGGCCGCCTTAGGCAGAGAAGTAGGGCGAGAATTAGCCTGGATAAACTTTCAGTTCTATGGTGCTGTTATTATTTGGTATGCCGCTTTTGGCATTGCAGGGGTCGTGTTATTTGCACTGGTTCGCGAGTGGCAAACCCTGGCTTTTCGCAATAAGAACCTTCCGCTGGCGCAATTATCGTTATTTTTAGAATGGCTGAATTTCGTTCCCGCGCGGTTGACCGCCGCCTGCTATTTGTTTGTGGGCGATTTTACCCGCGCTATGCCGGCTTGGCTGAATTATCTTACGAATGTTTCTGTTTCTGCTCGATATATCATCACCCACGTCGCTACTAAGGCAATCGCCGAGGACGATAAGGGGGGCGAATCGCCTGATACTGAACGCCGTTATGTTGAACTGGCAAAACGAGCAACCAAGACTTTAGTGGTGGTCGTCGCATTTTTAACCATAATTGGCCTGGTGGACTAACCTGAAATCGCATGTCAGACCAGTTTTCGTCACCTACTAACGAATTGAATTTAAAGTAATATTTTTCAATTTTAGTGGATTGGTAAATTTCTCAACAGGGCTTCTAGTTTACCTGTCTCTGATTCTCCCCTACACTACGTGGGTAAAATGGTATTACCAATTTACCTGTGGCACTTAAATTTGTTTACAATTTGAGCGCGTAAATTTCGCACTGGAAAGGACAGCATGCATCAAGGTCGCAAAAAACTTGCTGACGTGATCACCGAGCAGTTGGAGTCTATGATTTTAGATGGCTCATTGCTGGCGGGACAAAAGCTGCCTCCAGAGCGAGAACTGGCAATACAGTTTGATGTCTCCAGACCTTCTTTGCGTGAAGCCATTGGCAATCTTCAGGCAAGAGGTTTAGTTGAGCGTAAACAGGGTGGTGGCACTTACGTCAGCAGAAATATTACTGCGGCGGTGATGGACCCTCTGATGGCGTTGATTAGTCGTCGGCCAGAAACCCAGTTCGATTTGCTGGAGTTTCGTCACGCACTGGAAGGCATGTCGGCCTATTATGCCGCATTGCGGGGGCAGCCTGAAGACTATGCGGCATTGGAAAAAGCACTGACTGATTTACCTGATGGTAAGACAAGTCAGTCACTACGAGAATTGGCGGAAGGGTTAGGCCAATTTTATCTGACCATGGCTAAAGCATCGCACAACATGGTGTTATTGCATGTCATGCGAACCATGCAAGCTATGCTGGTAGATAATATTGAACGTAACCTTACGATGTTGTCGAAGCATGTGGATGTTCACAATGAACTGGCAGCACAGCGTAAAGTGATTGTTGCAGCCATTGCCGGACGCGATCCAGAAACGGCCAGGCAGGCATGTAACGACCACCTGGCTTATATTGAACAAACGCTATTGAGTATTAATCAGCGCGACAGTCGGGTACAACGTGCTCTGCGTCGGCTGGAATCGTGAAAGTAAAATAATTCTATTCATACGTGAATAGGGAAAAAAGGGTGAGCTATAAAGGCTCACAATCAGTAAAACTTAACATTAGTATCCGCCTTCAGAAACAATGCTGAAGGCGGTTTTCTATATCAGCAAAGATAGGATGGCACCATGACTGAAATGATGCACCAAGATGTGGATCCACAAGAAACACAAGAATGGCTGGAGTCGTTAGAGTCTGTATTAGAAGAAGAAGGCGTCGAAAGAGCGCACTTTCTATTGGAATCATTGATTGAAAAAGCACGTAGAAATGGTGCCCATTTACCTTACGATGCGACCACTGCATATATCAATACTATTCCACCCGGGCAAGAGCCTACAATGCCAGGTGATCAAACCATTGAAGCGAAAATTCGCAATGCATTAAGATGGAATGCAGTAATGATGGTTTTGCGTGCCTCAAAGAAAAACCTCGAATTAGGTGGGCACATTTCAAGTTTCGCTTCTTCTGCGATGCTATACGATGTAGGTTTTAATCACTTCTTCCGTGCTCCGAATGACAACGATGGCGGCGATTTTTTGTTTATTCAGGGTCACGTGTCACCAGGCATTTATTCTCGCGCTTACATTGAAGGGCGTTTAAGCGAAGAGCAGCTGGATATGTTCCGTCAGGAAGCCGAAGGTAACGGGTTATCTTCCTATCCGCATCCCAAATTAATGCCCGATTTCTGGCAGTTCCCAACGGTATCTATGGGCTTAGGGCCAATGCAGGCGATCTATTTAGCCCGCTTCCTTAAGTATTTAACCAACCGTGGTTTAAAAGACTGTTCGCAACAGCGTGTATGGTGCTTCCTAGGTGATGGTGAATGTGACGAACCGGAGAGCTTGGGCGCAATCGGCCTGGCGTCTCGTGAAGGTTTGGATAACTTAACCTTCGTTATCAACTGTAACTTGCAGCGTCTTGATGGTCCGGTGCGTGGTAACGCTAAGATTATTCAGGAATTGGAAGGCACCTTCCGTGGCGCAGGCTGGGAAGTCATAAAAGTGATCTGGGGGCGTTATTGGGATCCGCTTTTAGCTCGTGACACATCAGGCAAATTATTAGATCTGATGAATGAAACCGTTGATGGTGAATACCAGAATTATAAAGCCAAGGGCGGCGCATATACGCGTGAGAATTTCTTTGGTAAGTATCCAGAGTTAAAAGAAATGGTCGCTAATATGTCAGATGAAGACATCTGGCGATTAAATCGTGGTGGTCACGATCCGGTTAAGGTGTACGCAGCCTACGATCGCGCAGTCAATACCAAAGGTCGCCCGCAGGTTATTCTTGCCAAGACTGTAAAAGGTTACGGCATGGGTGCCGCTGGAGAAGGTAAAAACATTGCCCACCAGGTTAAAAAGATGGATATGGACGCGGTTAAAGCCTACCGTGACCGTTTTAATATTCCGGTTAAAGATGATGATCTGGAAAACTTACCTTATTACAAGTTTGACGATGACAGTGAAGAGATGAAATACCTTCGTGCGCGTCGTGATGCTTTACATGGCTTTATGCCACGTCGTCTGGACAAGAGCACTGAAGAACTGCCGGCACCGCAGCTAAAAGCGTTTG
>CAZROH010000110.1:0-5644 GCA_964601635.1 uncultured Alteromonas sp.
AATAATCTGTATTTACAAGATGGCAGCCTGAAGGTCGAGTTAATGGGACGAGGCTCTGCCTGGTTGGATACCGGCACGCTAGATAGTCTGCTTGACGCTGCAAACTTTGTTGCTGCAATTGAAAAGCGACAGGGCTTAAAAATATGCTGTCCGGAAGAAGTGGCGTTTAGGCTCGGTTACATCAATGCGGAGCAGTTGGAAACGCTCGCCGCCCCATTAATTAAAAGTGGCTACGGGGATTACCTTCTAAAAGTCATTCATGACCGGGTAAAATAACAAGCCCTTATTCTTCAAAACTAAATTACGATTTGAGCGATTGCATGCAAGTAATAAAAACAGACATCCCAGATGTTAAAATTATAGAGCCACGGGTATTTGGTGATGACCGTGGGTTCTTTTTGGAAACCTTTCGGAATGATTGGTTTAAAAAAGAATGTGCAGATGTGGATTTTGTACAGGATAACCATTCAAAATCAAAACAAGGCATATTAAGAGGCCTACATTACCAACTGGAACATACGCAAGGTAAATTGGTTCGGGTGGTAAGCGGTGAGGTATTTGATGTAGCAGTAGATATGCGTAAAAACTCCCCTACATTTGGCAAATGGGTTGGAGTGACACTTTCCGCTGAAAACAAACGTCAGTTATGGGTGCCTGCCGGGTTTGCTCATGGATTCTACGTCACCAGTGAGTCTGCTGAATTTGTTTACAAATGTACCGATTATTATCACCCTGAATCAGAAGTATCGCTTAAATATAACGATCCTACAGTGGCAGTGAAATGGCCGTTGGTTAACAATGTCGCCCCTTCTTTATCCGCCAAAGATGAAGATGGTCTTGCTTTTGAAGATGCCCCCACATTTTAAGGGAAACAGATGAGAACCGTTGTAATTGGAAAATCAGGGCAATTGGCATTTGAACTATCTCGGCTATTAGGAGATGCCGGTGTCTTTCTTGGTCGAAATAGTATTGATATAACGTGTGCTGAAAGCGTACGTGATGTTCTCAACGAGCTTAAACCAACAGCTATTATCAATGCTTCTGCTTACACCGCGGTAGACAAGGCTGAGACAGAACAAGAACAGGCGTCGTTGGTGAATACTCAGGGCGTAAAAAACCTGGCTGAATATTGTCGTCTAAATAATGCGTTTTTGGTACATGTGTCCACAGACTATGTTTTTAACGGTGAAAAAGGGTCGCCTTATCTCGTTAACGATCCTATTGAGCCGCAGGGCGTGTATGGCGCCTCCAAGGCCGCTGGTGAAAAAGCGTTATTGGAAATTTTACCAGAGCATAGCTGTCTGATTCGCACAGCTTGGGTGTATTCATCTCATGGCAATAATTTTGTGAAAACTATGCTTAAGCTGATGGCGACCAAACCACAGTTGACCGTGATTGATGATCAAATCGGTTCGCCAACCTGGGCAAAAGGGCTGGCTGAGGCCTGTTTACATGCCGCCAATCAAAGTGTTGCTGGTGTTTATCACTGGACAGATGAAGGGGTGGCCAGTTGGTACGACTTTGCTATTGCTATTCAAAATCTCGCTCTGGAAAAAGGGTTATTAAAAAAGGCGATACCCATAACTCCTATTCCTTCTTCCGATTACCCAACCCCGGCCAAGCGACCCCACTACAGCGTGCTGGATAAGACCTTAACGCGAACAACCTTTTCTGCGTTGCAGTTTAATCATTGGCAACAACAACTTTCCTTAATGATGGACGAGCTTGGATAACTTTTTGAGATTCTATTTATGAGTAAAACAATTCTAGTTACTGGTGGAGCGGGCTTTATTGGCTCTGCTGTAGTACGTCACTTGATAAACGATACAGATCACGTTGTCATCAACGTGGATAAGTTAACCTATGCAGGTAATCTGGAGTCGCTCTTATCGGTCTCAGAAAGTGAAAGGTACGAATTCGAACAAGTCGATATATGTGATGCTCAGGAGATAAGTCGTGTGTTGAGCACGTATAAGCCAGATATCATTATGCATTTGGCGGCAGAATCTCATGTCGATCGTTCTATCGATGGGCCCGGAGAGTTCATCCAAACCAATGTCGTGGGAACATATACCCTGCTCGAGGCGGCTCGCAGGTATTGGCAATCGCTGGCGGAGGATAAAAAAAATACTTTCCGATTCCATCATATATCTACAGATGAAGTATATGGCGACTTGCCTCATCCAGAAGATGTAGAGACGGGAGCGGATTTACCCTTATTTACCGAAGATACGCCTTATGCGCCCAGCTCACCTTATTCTGCAAGTAAGGCGTCATCAGATCATCTGGTTCGTGCATGGCTTAGAACGTACACGCTACCCACATTGGTGACAAACTGCTCAAATAACTATGGTCCTTATCATTTTCCCGAAAAGCTTATACCGCTAGTGATTTTAAATGCACTCGCAGGAAAGCCATTGCCTGTATATGGTAAGGGAAATCAAATTCGCGATTGGTTATTTGTTGAAGATCACGCCCGCGCCCTGGTAGCCGTGGCGCTGAGAGGGAATATTGGCGAGACCTATAACATCGGTGGACACAATGAAAAACAAAACATCGAAGTCGTAAAAACTATTTGCTCCGTTCTGGATGAAATAAAGCCTAAGTCAGCCAGCTATGCTGAACAAATCACTTATGTCGCCGATAGACCTGGCCATGATATGCGATATGCCATTGATGCGTCGAAAATCGAGCGGGAGCTCGGTTGGAAGCCTGAAGAAACGTTTGAAAGTGGTATTCGCAAGACCATAGAATGGTATTTAGCGAATGAAAAATGGTGGAAAGCTGTCCAGGATGGTAGTTATCAGGGAGAAAGGCTAGGTACTGGACAGTAGTCTTACCCCCTTTTCATGTTAAAATGAAAAATGCCGCTAGTTAGCGGTATTTTTTATATGGGTCTGGACTTTAGAATGATAAAAAAATTTACCATGCTGACTGTAAAAGCCGCGGTTGGTATGTTGCCGCTTAGCGTTAAAGATAGTCTGAAAAAAAACGCGCGACTGACGGAGTTTTACAGTCGCTCTTTACAGCGTTCGGGCTTATTCTTCGGGTTCCCCAGTCCCAAAAAACTGCAGGCTCTTTACACAAAAAGATTGAATAGACAGAAAACAGAGCTGGATAAATTTTGCGCATCTACTCAGGTCTGCAATGTTTTTATCTCTGGCGGAAGTATTAATGCAATTTTGCAATCCATTCAATCTTTCGAAAATGGTTTTTTATCAGTTCAAACGTTTTTTTTGGAAGAAAGCGTATTTTCCCAGGTGGATAAATCCAGTTTTCAAGACTCAAACATCGCCCCTTTCTCAGCACATCCTGCATCAGATGAAATACCTGTTTTACTCATTCGGGCAGGTGAAAGTGCTAATACTAAGTTATTGGTGCAAGCATTAACCAAGTATAACGGTATCCCTAAAGATCGATTGTTTTATTTTGATTGGCATTATCAGGATAAAGCTGGAAAGCCAACGGATGCGCAATTGTTACCAGATTGGAACCCGGATCTTCAGCTCTCAACAGGTTATATAAAAACGGCAATATGGCTTTATAACCCTTCTTACTGGTTTAGCCGGTTCCCCCTTAGAAACGAGTTTTACGCTTGGGTTGCCGAAATCGCAATAACAAATAATAGCGCAATAAGTCATATACCGTATTCCATTCTCACTGCGTTGGGAGATTATGCAAAAGATAAAATCGATCTGGATAAGTTAGCAAACCCTGTCTCCTCCAAAGCCGCAGGGTTATCCGACCACACTAAGCGTGTCGTTAGTTTAATGTGGCCGCTACATTCTCAACCCCTAATTTCGCTGGTTATACCAACCTATAACGGAAAAAGTTTGGTACAAGCGTGTATTAATTCCATATTGGACAAAACGACCTATAAGAATTTTGAAATTTTATTGGTTGATAATAACTCTGATGATCCGGCATCGTTGAAATATTTCGAAGAGCTAGATGCACACCCCAAAATAAGGTTGTTGAAATATCCATTTCCTTTTAATTATTCGGCAATCAATAATTTCGCTGTAGAACAAGCTGAGGGAGAAGTAATCGGTTTAATCAATAACGATATCGAAATCATTACTCCCGAATGGTTGGAATACATGGCGGGACACGCGATGAGGCCTGAAATCGGGTGTGTAGGCGCAAAGCTCTTATATGCTGACGGACGGATTCAGCACGCGGGTGTGGTGATGGGGTACGGTGGCGGAGCTGGCCATGCCCATAAATATTTTCCGCGGTATCACCCTGGCTACTTAAAAAGGCTTGTCGCTACGCAAAACTATTCCGCAGTGACGGCTGCATGTTTGCTGGTAAAGAAAGAGCTCTGGCATAAAGTAGGCGGGCTAGATGAACAAAATCTCAAAGTCGCCTTCAATGATGTCGATTTTTGTTTGAGGATCCTTGAGACGGGGGTACGCAATATCTATTGTGCCGAAGCAGAAATGTTTCATTACGAAAGTATTTCAAGAGGCTTGGACATTGCCCCTGAAAAAGCATTGCGTTTTAAGCAGGAGTTAGATTATTTGCAAGAAAAATGGGCAAAATATATTGAGCACGATCCGGCCTATAACCCCAACTTAACGCTTCGACGAGAAAATTTTTCCATTAAGAGCGAACAAGAGGTAGGGGCGATTTAATCAGACAAAGCTGAATTTACGTCCTCCACGGAAATGCCAGCGTTTGAGGCATATTGTCGTATAACGCTATCTGCAACCCCTGCGTTGTGAGCCGCATTCAAAATGCGAAGCTGCTGCTCTCGTTGATTCGATGTACTGTTTATTGCACTGCTAATGACTTCTTCCTTTTGTGTTGGAAAAACTGCTAGCAGTGCTTCTACTATGTATTCACCAACATAGGGAACTGCGTTGAGCGCGGTAGTCATTATTTCTACTATTTTATTCGGGTGATTAAGAGAGAGCGTTTGCACGATACTATCGGCAGAATCTGGCTCAGTTAAAACCGCGACTCTGACGATTTCATCAAGTTCTTCCGGAGTGGCGTTTGCAGCAGCTTGCACGACAAAGTCTACATACGTGGGCTCAGCGTTTATCGCCATTTTAACTATAGAAGGGCAAGAGGTTACATTCTTTTTAATTGCGAGTTGAACTATTTCTTCGGTTGCAGCAGGTTGAGCGGAAATAGCAGCATGGATGATTTCCTGATACCGGTTTGGGTACGTATCGAGTGCGATCTCGGTAATAGCGACAATATCCTGAGGATAATGACTGGCGATTGAGCGGATAGCGTTTCCTACCGACATGGTTTGTGCGACTTGTCGTTTTAAAAAGCTTTTTTGAAATTGTTTGGTTACGTCACTTTGCGCTGGATTAGTTGCAGCCTGAAGACCAGTGCAGACCATCGCACATGCAATTGCGTTGAAAAGCCAAAATTTGCGCAGCATTCGTAAAAACCCTCAAGTATACATCAACGACTTATTAATATTATTTAATCTATTTATTATGAACGTTGGTCGTCCTTGAAAGTTCATTATTTCAAAATATTAACAACTTGGTGTAAAAAATAACCGGTTGAACGATATATTGCAAATTTCTTAGGTATAGGTATTGACCTTTAGTTATTTATCACTAAAATGCGCATCCGCTTCGACAGGAAAGTCCTTAAAAGACAACTTGTCGGATTAGGC
>CAZROH010000111.1:0-5082 GCA_964601635.1 uncultured Alteromonas sp.
AGAGCGCTTGTTGGTGAGTCGGGATCCGGCAAAAGCCTGATCGTATCAGCTATTTCCGGGGCACTCCCCCCGCAATGGCATGTGACTGCAGATCGCATGACCTGGAAAGGCGAAAACTTATTAAGTATGCGTTCTGAAGAGCGTAGAGAAATCATGCGTCGAGATATTGCGGTGGTTTTTCAAAATCCCTTAGCCGCGATGGATCCTTCCACTACATTGGGTGAGCAGTTGGAAGAAAGTATTCCGAAAGAACTCATAGAAGGGAAGTTATTCTGGCAACGCATGCGATCACGGAAAAAGACGGCAATCGGCTTAGTTCACAAAGTCGGGATCAAAAACCACGAGCTTTACCTGAATGCATTCCCTCATCAAATCTCGACTGACATTGGTCAGAAATTCATGATTGCGATGGCATTGGTCTCACAGCCCGATTTATTGATTGCTGACGACCCAACCCGCGGTATGGAAACCACGACTAAAACGAAAGTCCTTAAACTCTTTACCCGACTGAACCAGACTAAATCATTGTCGATTCTTTTTGTCAGTCACGATCTGTTAGCAATTGCGAGCATGGCGCATACCATGACCGTATTATACTGCGGGCAGACAGTCGAGTCAGGGCAAATGAAACACATCAGAAAACGCCCTTTGCACCCTTACACTAAAGCGTTACTGGATAGTGCGCCTAGTTTCCGCAATGACTTGCCCCCCAAATCATATCTACCCACTTTGGATGGTACCATCCCAACCTTACAACATGTTCCGATTGGTTGCAGACTGGGCCCCAGATGTCCCCGAGCGCAGAAGCAATGCGTGGTGACACCTGAGGTAAGGAAGGTACATGATCATACCTACAGCTGCCACTTCCCGCTTCACATGGATAAGCTATGAGCGAACTGTTAAGGGTAAACAAACTTCACTTTAAGCACAGTGATAAAAAGAGCTGGCTTAAAAAACCGGAAGTTTTCCAACTAGGTCCCATTGATCTTGACGTGCGCCGTGGTGAAACCATTGCCATTATTGGTGAAAATCGTGCAGGTAAATCGTTGTTAGCCAAATTGTTAGTCGGTGCATTAAAGGCTGATAGTGGCGAAATAACGCTTAGCAACCAGTTCGCTCATTTTGCTGGCCAACAATCGCATATTAGCCATGAAGTGCGCATGATATTTCAGTTCAGTGGAGAAGCGATGAATCCAGGCCTGACCGTCGGTAAAATCCTGGATGAGCCTCTACGACTCAATACGTCTTACAATGAAAAGGAACGTCGTCAACTGGTTGAAGAAGTTTTAATCAAAGTAGGGTTGTTACGTGAGCACGTCTATTTTTATCGCCATATGCTTTCAGACGGGCAGCAGCAGAGAGTCGCCCTTGCGCGAGCATTGATCTTACAACCCAAGATATTAGTGGCTGATGAACCGTTTGCGGCGTTGGATCCGTCAGTACGTTCACAAACGGTGAACTTGATTTTAAAGCTTCAGAGTGAAATGGGACTGGCTTTCATTTTTATTTCCCACAACCTGGGTATCGTAAGACACCTCGCCGATAAAATTATTGTAATGGAAAATGGCCAAATCGTTGAGACTGGCAAAACTGAAACTATCTTTCGTTGGCCGCAACACGATACCACTAAAAAATTGATCTTAGCTTACCAATCATTGGTTCCTCAACAAACGCTTCGTTAACCTACTAATGCTAACAACACACCCGCAGCTACAGCTGAGCCTAAAACGCCAGCCACATTAGGCCCCATTGCATGCATTAATAAGAAGTTATGAGGGTTTGCTTCCAACCCGACTTTATTGACCACGCGGGCAGCCATAGGTACAGCTGATACACCAGCGGCGCCGATTAGAGGATTAATTTTACCGCCACTCAATCGACTCATCAGCTTCGCCATCAATACTCCCGTGGCGGTGCCAATGGCAAATGCGACTGCACCAAGTGCTAAAATCCCCAACGTTTCCACAGTTAAAAATTTGTCTGCCGAAAGTTTAGAACCCACTGCCAACCCTAGAAAAATCGTGACAATATTAATGAGTTCATTTTGTGCGGTTTTATTTAAACGCTCAACCACACCACATTCACGCATCAGATTGCCCAGACAAAACATCCCCACCAGCGGTGTCGCAGCAGGTAAAAATAAAATCGTTAACAGTAAAACAGCAATTGGAAAAATAATCTTTTCCCGCTGACCGACTTCACGAAGCTGTTCCATTTCTATGGTTCGTTCTTCTGGAGTCGTCAGCGCCTTCATTATCGGTGGCTGTATAATTGGAACCAACGCCATATAAGAATATGCCGCAACAGCGATGGCCCCCAGCAACTCTGGCGCTAGTCGAGATGCAAGAAAAATGGCAGTAGGCCCGTCAGCTCCACCAATAATGGCGATGGCGCTGGCATCTTGCAAGCTGAACGAGAAACCTGGCAACCAGTTTAAAGCGATGGCACCAAATAACGTGGCAAAAATACCGAACTGAGCCGCCGCACCAAGCAACAACATTCTGGGGTTAGCGATAAGTGCACCAAAGTCTGTCATCGCCCCAACGCCCATAAAAATGAGCAAGGGAAATACACCGGTATCAATACCTACTTTATAAATGTAGTAAAGGATACCTCCTGCCTCAGAAAAACCAGCCAGAGGAATATTTGTTAACAGCGCACCAAAACCAATAGGCAATAATAGCAATGGTTCAAATTTTTTAACTATGGCCAAATAAAGCAGTAACAGACCCACGACCATCATTACTACCTGGCCAATAGTAAAGTGAGCCAAAGCGGTGCTTTGCCACAAAACGTCAAACTTATCCATTTATTAGCTCAGCTCTATCAGTTGCTGCCCACTTTTAACCGCATCCCCTTCCGAGACGAGAACATTAGACACCGTACCCGAGTGAGCGGAGCGAATTTCCGTTTCCATTTTCATCGCTTCTAAGATAATTACCACATCCCCTTCAGCGACACTTTGACCTGCACTGACTAACACCTTAAATACATTACCCGAAAGGGGCGCTTTTATGCTGGCGGTTTCTGCGCTAGCAGGTTCTGGTTCGCTTTCAGGCTGTTTGGGGGTAGCTGATTTAACGGTGCCGGCAGGGCTTACTTCGACCTGATAAGTTTTACCATCCACTACCACATCATAGCGTTCAGTGGTGCCGCCACTCGGCCGCTTATGCTCCGCGCTCGAGCTTGGCTGAGAAGGCGTTTTACCTGGAGCAGGCTCAAATGCATCTGCATTGCCGCGGTTCTCTAAAAACTTTAAGCCTATTTGAGGAAACAGTGCGTAAGTTAGCACGTCATCAACTGCACTTTGCGCTAATGAAAACTGCTTTTCGCTGGCTAACTGCGATAACTCGTCAGTTAGCGACTCCATTTCGGGTGACAATAAGTCGGCTGGACGACAGGTGATGGCTTCTTCGCCATCAAGCACCCGCTCCTGAAGCGATTTATTTACAGGCGCTGCAGACGCGCCATACTCACCTTTTAAAACACCAGCGGTTTCTTTAGAAATGCTTTTATAACGCTCGCCAGTCAATACGTTGATAACGGCCTGCGTACCCACTATTTGCGATGTAGGAGTAACCAATGGAATGTAACCTAAATCCTCACGCACCTGTGGTATTTCTTTGAGCACTTCATCAAATTTATCCAACGCATTTTGTTCTTTTAGCTGGTTTTCCATATTGGTTAACATGCCACCGGGCACTTGTGCGGTTAAAATGCGAGCGTCAACGCCCTTGAGACTGCCTTCAAACTGCTGGTATTTCTTGCGTATATCTCTGAAATAATCAGCAATTGGCTCAAAGCGTGACAACTTAATACCGGTATCGCGCTCAGTCCCCTCCACGATTGATACAATGGTCTCTGTGGCAGTATGCCCATACGTCATACTCATGGGCGAGATGGCCGTATCGAGCATATCGATGCCCGCATCGATGGCTTTTTGATATGTTGCTGTACTTAAGCCGGTGGTAGCATGACACTGCATGGCGATGGGTACAGACACGGTCTCTTTTAATCCGTTTATTAATTCTTCACACGTATAAGGGTTTAACAACCCAGCCATGTCTTTAATACATATCGAGTGAACACCTAAATCTTCCAGTTGCTCGGCCATCGTCAACCAGGTATCCAAGTTATGCACAGGGCTGACAGTATAGGCTAATGTCCCTTGTGCATGTGCACCACAATCCAATGTAGCTTTAATCGCGGTGGCAAGATTTCTCACGTCATTCATTGCATCAAAAATGCGGAACACATCAACGCCATTCTCGTGAGCGCGCTCAACGAACTTTATAACCACATCATCCGCATAGTGGCGATAACCCAATAAATTCTGTCCGCGCAAAAGCATTTGTTGACGTGTATTGGGCATCGCTTTTTTTATCGCTCTGATACGTTCCCAGGGATCCTCCCCCAAGTATCGAATACACGCATCAAAGGTTGCCCCACCCCACGACTCAACAGACCAATAGCCGACTTCATCTAACTGCTGTGCGATGGGAAGCATGTCTTCCAGACGCAATCGAGTGGCCAGTAAAGATTGGTGCGCGTCTCTCAAAACGAGTTCAGTGATGCCAAGTGGCTTAGCCATGTTTAATCCTTAACGTCTATTTGATGCTGCTTTCGATACTGATAAATCGCTGCACCGATTACAGCAAGGGTCTTATCATCTACGATGTTTGTGTGAGATAGGTTAGAAGGTTGCTGAGGAGCTATATTTGATTCAATTTGAAGCTTGCCGGGAAATTTTCGACAAAAAGCAGCGATAAGATTAATTGCTGCAATTAGCAACGCCAGAAAAAGAAACACGAACGTCATTCCCAACCCTAGCAGGGTCGCCGCATCCAAGAGTAATCGAGAAATCGCTTCTGAATCCATGTTTGGTTTAGCTCCAACCTGAGGCTTAAGTCATTATAAGTATCACGGGCTGAATTCAAACTCAACTAAACCAAAGACATAGTCATTAAAAGTTAAATGAATAAATAGCAGTGATAGGGTCACCATAAATATGCTCTTAAATATTTTAATGAAAACCTGAATATTTAAGGTTAATTTTTTGGTAGACGCACAATCGCCCGAGCC
>CAZROH010000112.1:0-4914 GCA_964601635.1 uncultured Alteromonas sp.
TTGCTGTTGCTGTTGCTGTTGCTGTTGCTGTTGCTGTTGCTGCTGTTTCTGCAACTCTTCGAGCAGCGCTTTATTTTTTTGCGCATCAATATGTTCAGGTTGCTTTGCCAGCGCTTCCGTGTATTTTTTGATCGCCTGATCTAATTTACCTAATTGTGCTAACGCATTACCCTGGTTATACAGACCGTCAGCGGTATTCACTTTTGAGTAGGCTTCTAACGCGGCTTGGTAGTTACCCGCTTTATAATGAGCGGCCCCGGCCCAGTTAGGGGAGGTAAATTCAGTCGCAGCACGTTTATATGCTTCACTTTCATATGCCTGTAACCCGCGCTGATCACTGTTTAAAAATGGGGCCTTATACCAGGGGACTTGAACGGTTTTCTGTGTGTTATTCTCCTCAGCAAACGTGGGTTGGGGAAAAAACATGATCAGAGATACCACATAGCAAGCCACCAGGCCTCGCCTAAATCCATAAGCGGCGATGGGAAGCAAGAGTAAAACTAAATAGGGACCGAATTCACGCCATTTGTCCCCCGACGTGTTGCTATTATCATCTAACCCTTTCTGTTCAGGTCTTCGGTTAGAATCGACCAGCCTTTTGATATCGTCATCTGTGGCTGATAAAGAGGTATAAACACCCCCGCCAGATTTTGCTATTGCCTTTAGAGGTGACTCATTCAATTTAGCAATAACAATGTTGCCATCAGTATGTTTTAGAAGCTCGCCACTTAATTGCTTGATGGGCGCTCCGGCAGAGGTACCAACGCCCAATACATTTATTTGATAGGGTTGTTTCCGAATATATTCCTGTAACTCTTTGGTCTGCGAGAGCTCTACTTCATCAGTGAACCAATAAATTTGACCATGTTGATAGCCGGCATTGGCCAATAGCTCAGAAGCGGTTTTGATACCCAGATAAGGATCACTTCCCTGAATTGGCATAATTTCGGGACGTAAACTGGGGATTAACGCGGTTAAGTTTGCCTTATCTGTGGTTAAGGGGCTGATGACAAAAGCATCACCGGCGTATGCAACCAACCCCATTTCGCCTTCATCGATTGTGTTAATCAGGTCAAGCGCTTTGTATTTGGAACGCGTCAGTCGATCGGGTGTCAGATCGGTTGCCCGCATTGATAATGACATATCCATAACAATGACATGACCCGCCTTAATTTGAAATACAGGTTGAGGAAGCTTTTGCCACGTAGGTCCGGCAAGGGCAACAACAGCAACTATCCAACCCAAAGCGAGCATCCAAAGAGGTGGTCGACTTCTCACTTGACCATGATCAATTACCATAAATCGATACAGATGCTTTGATACGATACTCTGCCAACCAGATTGCTGCAGGGCACTTTGTTTAATAAACCAATAAAGTATACCGAGCGGAATTAACGCTAAAAGCCACCCGGGGCGCAAAAAATGAAAGAATTCGAGTAATTCCATTTTTAACTCTCTTTCAGTTTATTTAATGGCGCGCCTTTTGGTTGCCATAAATATCTGACAACCACTAACAACGCCGGGATTGTGCTTAACAGAAGTGCCAACGCTAATGGGTAGTAATACAATGCAGTTAGTGGACGCATTTTACGTTCATCACCTTCTACAGGCTCAAGTTCATCAAGCATCGCATAGATAGCGTTGAGTTCTTTTGCATCGCGGGCGCGGAAATATTTTCCACCCGTAGACTCCGCCAGATCACTAAGCATGGATTCATCCAAGTCTTGTGAAGGGTTAACTCTGCGACTACCGAAAAAGTTTTGGATCAGCATTTCATCCGCACCAACTCCTATGGTGTACACCGTGGTATCGCTGGCAACCGCAAGTTCTTTGGCTTGCGCGGGCGTGATATTTCCCGCTGTATTCTGACCATCTGTGAGTAAAATGATCACTCGGTTAGTATCTTCCTTTTCATCAAAACGCTTGACCGCCAGCCCGACTGCATCACCAATTGCAGTCTGTTCCCCTATCAGGCCTATAACTGCTTCATTGAGCAATGTTGAAACGGTTTCCCTGTCGTAGGTGAGGGGAGCCTGCATATAGGCTGTATCAGCAAATAATATCAGACCTAATCTGTCGCCCACGCGTCGCTTTATAAAGTCGTTCAGCACTGCTTTGATCATGGTTAATCTGTTCACTTGCTGACCGTTAATTTGCATGTCATCAATTTTCATGCTGCCGGATAGATCTACCGCCAGCATGAGTTCACGCCCTTCGGAAGGGATGCTAACAGGATCGCCCAGCCATCTCGGTTGTGCGGCGGCAATCACCAGAGCGATCCATGCTAAAAAACCAATCACTAAAACAAAACGGCTACTATGCTTTAGCTTTTCGGGAGCCGCTTGTTGTGGCATCAAGCTTGGTACTTTCAGTGCAGCAGATTCACTTTCGGTTTTTGCTGATAATCCCCAGCGCACTAATAGAGGCAACGGGAGTGTAAGTAGTACCCACCACCAAGCAAAATCAAGCATTTTCCCCTCCTGTTTCCATCTGCGGAGGTTGCTTTGAAAAACGGGCATGTTTGAGCCAGTGCAAACATGCTTTTTGGCATGCCTCGAATTGATCTGGATGGAGCGGTTGAGGTTGATAAAGTGCCTGCTGGAGTTGAGCAACACCTTCTGTCAGCCGAGCTTTGCTTCTTTTTTTCTTCAGGCTGTCGATCAAAAACTGTTGCCAACGTTGACCGTATAATGCAGCCACATTGTGGGAGTTAAAATAATATGATGCCGTGCGCTTAAGTATAGCATTCTGTTGTTGCGCCCAGTTTGGCTGGCTGGACTGCAGGGCATTGATTTCTTTGATCGCGTCCCGTTGGGCGCGTAAAAACTGGTGTCTTTTGTAAAGCCATACCAATGTTGCTCCCAGTGCAATAACTATTGCCGCTACTACCACCCACCATCCCCATGCTAGCGGCCACATATCGACGCTTTCGGGCACATGAATATCCTGAAGTTGGTCGAGCGGATTAGCTGGACTTTGCGTTTGCATCACACCGACCTCATATTGAATTGAGCCAACTGGTTATCCAACGCTGAACCTGCACTAATAGTGTGGTAGCGAATTTTACATTGTCTGAAAAAATGCTGTAATCGCTCGCTTCTTTCCATTCGCCAGAGTTGATACTGTTGGTTAACCTCAACGTCTCCCAGCATCCAGGTTTGCTCGTTTAGGCCATTGGTAACTTTCACCGACTGCTTGTTTTTAAGCGGAGGAAGTTTTTCCTCAATAGGATCGAATACATTGACCGCATGGATTTCACAATGCCTGGCGACCGACATTAGATGCGATTTCACTGTTTCACTTAAATCTGCGAAATCTGAAATAAAATAAATCAGGCTACCGGGTTTCACCAGCCGTCGCAGCCGTAAACAGGCTTGCTCAAGGGGGGAAGCAGAAGTCACATCGGTATTATTGGCAAGTGCATCTTTCTGCATAGTAACCATCTCGTGACATAACGTCAGTACGGCTCGCTTACGTGACATTGGTTTGCATTCGCGATGCGATTTGTCGTCAAATAATAGCGCTCCAACCTTATCACCGCGCGCCACAGCAGACCATGCAAGCAACGACGCCAAGTGGGAAGCCTGAACTGACTTCAACATTAGTTGGGTACCAAACTGCATGGTTGAAGATAAATCACAACAAATAAAAACCGGTCGTTCGCGTTCTTCCCGATATACTTTAGTGTGGGTTTTTCCGGTTCGTGCGGTAACTCGCCAGTCAATTGCCCTGATATCGTCCCCGGGTAAGTAGTGGCGCGCTTCGTCAAACTCCATTCCCCGACCCTTGTCGCGAGATAAATATTGACCTGCCAGCCGGGCTTGTAATGTTCTTCTCGGGCTCAAATCGACAAGCCGCGTTAGTTGTTGGTACCGGAGTAACTCAGCGACATTCAAATGAATGCCATCAGATTGTAGCTGGGATAATACCGACTTTATTTGCTGCATAATCAATGTCAGGGCACGGCAACCAAGTTCAGAATATTATCTAACACATCCCTCACAGTTATACCTTCTGCTTCGGCCTGATATGACATAATCACTCGATGCCGTAAAACGTTGTGCATTACCGCTTGAATATCATCAGGACCAACAAACTCTCTTCCTGCCAGCCAGGCATGAGCTCTGGCGCAGCGATCAAGGGCAATCGTTGCTCGGGGGCTGGCACCGAATTCAAGCCAGGACGCCATTTTACTGTCATATTTTTCAGGAGTGCGCGTGGCCATCACTAACTGAACTATATACTTTTCAAGTTCAGGTGCCATATGCAGTGCCAGTGATTGCTTACGTGCTGAGAAAATGGCCTCCTGTGAGAGTGCCGTTGGGGGCGCAGACGGGGCGTTCAATTCCTCTTGTCGGGTTAGCTGCAAAATACTCAATTCAGTTTCCGCATCTGGGTATTCGATTTCCACATGCATCAAAAAGCGATCAAGCTGGGCTTCAGGCAATGGGTACGTGCCTTCCTGTTCCAATGGATTCTGCGTAGCCATGACCAGAAACAGTGGAGATAATGGATAGGTCTTATTGCCAACCGTAATTTGCCGTTCAGCCATAGCCTCAAGTAAAGCGGATTGTACTTTGGCTGGAGCCCGGTTTATTTCATCTGCGAGCACTAAATTATGAAACAAAGGACCTTTCTGAAAGACAAACTCGCCAGTTTCGGGACGATAGATGTCCGTTCCGGTTAAATCGGCAGGTAGTAAATCTGGTGTAAATTGTACGCGATGAAAGTCACCGTCCATGCCATTGGCTAACGCATTTACCGCTCTGGTTTTTGCAAGGCCGGGCGGGCCTTCTACGAGTAAGTGGCCGTCTGCCAGCAACGCGATCAACAAGCTGCGTGTAAGCTGACTTTGTCCAATAATTTGCGTGTCTAAATAAGCGTGTAATTGCTTGAACTGCTCTGCTGACATAG
>CAZROH010000113.1:0-4891 GCA_964601635.1 uncultured Alteromonas sp.
TACAAATGGCTGCGGACTTACCTGAACATTATCAGGCGGCTCCCGAAGCGTTGAAATTTATCAAAGCGGTACCGACAGATTGGGAAAAAAGTATCGCACTGGCGGGTGAAATAGGCGAGTTTGTGGTGATGGCCCGCCAGCAAAGAGGCTCAGAAAGCTGGTTTGTCGGTGCGCTGACAAACGATGACAGCAGAAGCGTCACACTGGACTTTTCCTTTTTACCTAAAGAGAAAAAATATAAGGCTACATTCTATCAGGATGGCGAAGACGCGGGCTGGCGGGATAACCCATATGCTATGACCGTGGTAAATAAATCTGTTAATCACAAAACAAAGCTAACACAAAAGCTTGCAAGTAGTGGTGGTGTGGCAATTCAATTGGAGCCAATAAATGACTAATTTTAAAACTGTTTTTATTGCCTGCTTAACTTTATCTTCATTTAAGTTACATGCGACAACTGTGTCTCCGCCGAACTGGTGGACAGATATGCAAAACCCTGCACTTCAATTGATGGTCACAGCTGACAACATTGCCGATGCTAAAGTGAAAATAAATTACCCTGGCGTTTCCGTAAAAAAGGTAAGCAGATTAGATAGCGATAATTATTTATTTATTGACCTGGATATTAAACAGGCCAGGTCCGGCACGTTTCCTATTCAGTTTTATAAAAACGATGAAGTGGTTGAAGAAGTAAGCTACGAATTAAAAAAGCGTGATGAAGGCTCTGCACAGCGGGAAGGTTTTAATGCGACTGACAGCATCTATTTGATCACCCCTGATCGTTTTGCTAATGGTGATGCCAGTAATGATTCAGTTAATGGGTACGCGGATAAAGCAGATCGTGATTTTAAAGGGGGGCGTCATGGCGGTGATATTCAGGGCATGATCAATCATCTTGATTACATTGCAGACATGGGCTTTACTCAAATTTGGACGATGCCCATGCTTGAAAATGCAATGGATCAATACTCATATCATGGCTATTCGACCACTGATTTCTATCAAATCGACCCAAGATTTGGGAGTAATCAGCTTTATCGTACGCTCTCAGACAAAGCCGCCGAGAAAGGCATTGGGATCATCATTGATGTTGTTCTTAACCACATCGGAAGTGAACATCGTTGGATGAATGACAGACCGAGTAAAGATTGGATAAATCACCAGCAGTTTTCGCCAACTTCACATCGTCGTGAAGTGCTTCATGATCCTCACGCCGCAAAAGAGGATGAAGCGGCCTTTACTGACGGCTGGTTTGTACCAACTATGCCTGATTTAAATCAACGCAATCCTTTTTTAGCTACCTACCTTATTCAAAATTCAATATGGTGGGTAGAAAGTGCCAGTTTAAGCGGCATACGCGTCGATACTTATTCGTACTCAGATAAGAATTTTCTGAGTGACTGGACATCGCGATTGTTAGCTGAATACCCTAACCTGAATATAGTTGGGGAAGAGTGGTCTACCAATCCATTAATCACTTCTTATTGGCAGCAAGGGACATACCGTAGAGATAATTATAAAAGCGCACTGCCCAGTGTAATGGACTTCCCTTTACAGTCAAAACTAGTCAGTGCATTGGGTGCTGAAGAAACATGGGCCACCGGATTACGTGAACTTTATGAAGTCTTGGCCAGTGATTTTGTCTACGGTGATCCAGGCAGTCTGGTGGTTTTTGCCGATAATCACGATATGAGTCGTATTTATACGCAACTTGGTGAAGATAAAACGCGTTGGAACATGGCAATGACCTTCGTATTGACGACGCGAGGAATTCCCCAGATCTTTTACGGAACAGAGATACTGATGAGCAATAAGGGAACCGATGATCATGGAATTATAAGAACTGATTTTCCCGGAGGTTGGCCAGCTGACCCAGTCAACGCGTTTAGTAAAAAAGGGTTATCCGATGAGCAAAGATGGGCACAAAACAGGATTAAACAATTATTAGCCTTACGAAAATCACATCCGGAACTGATGACCGGAAAACTGACCCATTACGGACCCAATGACGGGATCTATGTTTATTTTCGCCATGCAGATGAGCAAAATGAAGCTATTATGGTGGTATTAAACAAAAATGAAGACAAAATAAATTTGCCGCTTACTCGATTTAAATCGATGTTGGCGGGATATAGCCAGGCAGAAAAGTTGGCTGATGGTAACAAAATTAAGCTTGATAAAATGATGACCATACCCGCTCAAAGTGCCACAGTGTGGCTGTTGAAAAAGCCTGAGACATCAGAATAACCATAACAACGAGTAAACTATGCAATCACAACAACCCAAATTAAGTTTCTGGCAAATATGGAACGTTAGCTTTGGTTTTTTAGGTGTTCAATTTGGCTTTGCCCTACAAAACGCGAACGTTAGTCGGATTTTATCTGATTTAGGAGCGGATCTTCATTCACTCTCTCTTTTCTGGTTAGTCGCACCCATTATGGGCTTGCTTGTTCAACCCATCGTCGGTGCGGCATCGGACCGAACGTGGAATCGCTTAGGAAGACGCCGCCCGTTTATTTTAGGGGGGGCAATTCTGGCTGCGATTGGCATGTTTTTAATGCCTAACGCGCCGTTGTTTGTTGCATTCATGGCCCCAATGATTTTCGGTGCACTGATGTTGGCATTAATGGACGCCTCTTTTAATGTATGTTTTCAACCATTTCGTTCACTTGTCTCTGATATGGTGCCGCCGGAACAACGCAATATTGGCTATTCTGTGCAGTCTCTACTTATCAATATCGGCGCGGTTATTGGTTCCATCTTGCCGTTTGTCTTAACCAATGTGGTGGGGCTTTCTAATACAGCCAATGCGGGGGAAGTGGCACCATCTGTGGTTTGGGCTTTCTATCTGGGGGCAACCATATTGTTAGGTTCTGTTCTTTGGACAGTTTTTCGTACCAAAGAATATGCTCCTTCTGAATACTACCGTTACAAAGGGGTAGATCCGAAGCTCGCACAAGCTGAAGCCGAACATAAAGCCCCCCTGTCTGAACGCTTGAAACAGTTCTTTTCACTGGTTAAAAATATGCCTACCACAATGAAACAACTGGCGATTGTTCAATTCTTTTCCTGGTTTGCTTTATTTATCATGTGGGTTTACACCATGCCCGCTATTACGCAGCATATTTGGAATATCGACAAACAGTGGTTTGACCCGGACTATATTGCCCAGGTCGGAAGTATCCCGGACGCAGTGGTCGCAGCAAAAGGTGCGGCTGGTGATTGGGTAGGCATTTTGTTCGCAGCGTATTCGGTGTTTGCCGCTGTCTTTTCAGTCTTTTTAGCGAAACTTGCTGATAAACTCGGGCGTAAGTTTATTTACTCTGCCTCATTGCTAATAGGCGGCGTAAGTTACGTGAGCTTCTTAGCGTTTCAAGATCTGACTCCAGTGGATGTGAATTTGTTGATTACACAAGTCACAGTGCCGACCGGAGCGGTAGACCTGCTTTTACCCATGATTGGTATTGGTATCGCGTGGGCGGCTATCTTAGCCATGCCGTATGCAATGCTGGCGGGTGCGCTCCCTCCTAATAAAACCGGCGTGTATATGGGGATTTTTAATTTTACCGTTGCATTACCCCAAATCGTGTCAGGATTAGTCGCTGGGTGGATACTAAGTTCTGTGTTCGACAATGAGGCCAAATACATCATTGTGGTGGCTGGAGTCTCTATGATATGTGGCGCAATCGCTGTCTTCTTTGTCAAGGAACCGAAGTTAGCACCACTGGTTAATGAAGAAGGAGAGTTAATGTAATGCCTTTTAACAGATGGTTGATTACACCAGTAATGCTGAGTGTCGGACTGACAGCGTGCACTTTTAATAATCAGCAGGCAGACCAAACAGTTTCTCATATATACGGAACCAATGAACCCTTTGCAGCCGAAGCCATTTACTTTGTGGTGACTGATCGCTTTGTGGATGGAGACACGGCCAATAACTATCCCCAGCAAGGTGGCCAGTTTCCAACATGGCAACGACAACTCAATGGGCCAGATGGAAAATTTGCCAATGTGGGTTATATGGGAGGGGATCTAAAAGGGATATTACAACATGCTGATTTTATCAAAGATATGGGGTTTACAGCTATTTGGCTAACGCCGATTGTAGATAACCCTAACGAGGCGTTTAGTGGTGGCGAGCCTATTGAATTTGGCGGCAAGTTCAGGGATGGTGGCAAAACAGGTTATCACGGATATTGGGCGACTAACTTCTATAAGCCTGATGAACATTACATAAGTGCAGACTTAAGTTTCGCTGACTATACTGCCACATTAAAACAGCAGTACGGTTTGAAAACGGTGTTTGATATTGTAGCCAACCATGGTTCACCTAGCTTTACAATGCCAGTAGACCAGCCACTATTTGGCGAGTTGTATGATGCGGATGGTAAACTGGTCGCTGATCATCAGAATCTTCCTCCCTCTGAGTTGAAAGATGACGAGCCGCTCCATGATTTTTACCGTCACACTAAAGATATTGCGCAGCTGTCTAATTTAAATGATGCAAACCCCGATTTAAGAGATTATTTAATTAATAGTTATTTGTATTGGATAGAGCAGGGGGCTGACGCATTCCGAATAGATACCATTAAACATGTCCCTCATAGTTTCTGGCGAGAAATGAGTGATCGCATTCGTCAACAGCATCCTGACTTTTATATGTTTGGTGAAAGCTACAATTATGATGCAAATTTTATTGCGCAGCATACCTTACCTAAAAATGGCGGTATTAATGTGCTGGATTTCCCTATGCAAAAAGCGATGGTCGACGTATTTGAACACCCAGACAGCGATTTCGCGGCCCTGGCTGATGTACTGCATCTAACGCACGGGCCTTATGCTAACCCCTATGATTTGACAACATTTTACGATAATCATGATATGAAACGAA
>CAZROH010000114.1:0-4844 GCA_964601635.1 uncultured Alteromonas sp.
AAAGTACACTATTAATTGGTCGATTTCGCTAACAATTGAGGAAGTTAATGAGCCGGTTCCGTCAACAGGATAATTTACTAGGTCAAGCGAACAGTTTTTTAGAAGTCTTAGAGCAAATTTCTCAAATTGCCCCCCTGAATAAGCCTGTTCTGGTTATCGGTGAAAGAGGGACAGGTAAAGAACTTATTGCTGCGCGCTTACATTATCTTTCCCAGCGGTGGGATCAGAATTATATTAAATTGAATTGTGCTGCGTTGAACGAGAACCTTCTGGAAAGCGAACTATTTGGATACGAAGCCGGAGCATTCACCGGGGCTGCTAAGCGTCGTGAGGGCAGGTTTGAAGTGGCTAATAATGGTACGCTATTCCTTGATGAGTTAGCCAATACCTCCGGTCTGATACAAGAAAAACTGCTTCGTGTCATCGAATATGGTGAATTTGAACGAGTCGGTGGTTCAAAAACAATAAAAACTGATGTCAGACTGATTGCAGCAACAAACGAAGATTTACCCGCACTTGCTGATGCTGGGGAGTTTCGCGCAGATCTACTTGACCGGCTTGCGTTTGATGTAATAACGATCCCCCCATTACGCGAAAGGCGCGAAGATATCATGCTTTTAGCCGAAAACTTTGCAATTAATATGGCGCGAGAGCTGGAAATGGAGCTGTTTAGCGGCTTTACCGAGAGAGCCAAGCAAACCCTGTTAGATTATCACTGGCCAGGTAATATTCGTGAATTGAAAAACGTAGTTGAACGAGCGGTATACCGTTGTAACAACCCACATCTTCCCGTACACCAAATAGTACTTGACCCTTTTGAATCGATTTTTCGTCCGTCTTCACGCATTAAAACCGCTGACCGGGTGGCACTGCCAAGTCAGAAAGTAAACGAGAACGTAAATGAGAGAATGGCTTCTGCAGAAGAAGCGGCAATAGTTGAATCACATAAGCAAGAACGAATAGACTATCCCATAGATTTAAAAGATCGTTCTCAGCAATTTGAAATAGATATGATCAAACAGGCCTTAGCTGATAGCCAGTTTAACCAAAAAAGGACTGCGGAAAAGTTAAGCCTGACATATCATCAATTGCGTGGATATCTAAAAAAATACAATTTGCTGGATTCTGCTCAAGAGGCTGCTGAATAATATATGTTGCGTATCAGTACGATAATTCCTGCTTTGTTTTGCTGCACAACTGCGGTTGTCATCAGTGCATGTTCACAAAGCGACCAGGAAGATTTTTATCGCTCTGGTATTGTTTACTGCTCAGAGAGCAACCCAATCAACTTTAATCCTCAATTGGATACCTCGGGTACAACTTCTGACGCATCGTCCCACCAGATATATGGACGACTGTTAAACTTCAACCCTGATTCAGGACGAATAGAAGCGAGTTTAGCCAGTAGTTGGTGGGTATCTGAAGATGGTTTAACTTATGAGTTTCAGCTGCGAAAAGGTGTTGAGTTTCATCAAACCGACTACTTCTCACCTACCCGTACCTTTAATGCCGATGATGTCATTTTTAGTATCGACCGCTGGCGTTTGCCCTCACATCCTTATCACAATGTATCTGGCGGTCGTTACGCCTATTTTGAAAGCTTGGGGATCGCAGATAATATTGAAGAAGTATCCAGGCTAAACAGTTATCGGGTAAGAATAAAACTGATTAATCGTGACAGTTCGTTTTTGGCTAATCTGGCCACTGACTTTTCCGTCATCCTTTCTGAAGAATATGCCAAAAATTTAATGCAACAGGGAACCCCTGAACGAATCGATCACTACCCTATTGGTACAGGCCCATTTAAGTTCCAAAGTTATCGCAAAGATCACTTTATTCGTTATAAACGGCATGAAAATTTTTGGCGTGATGAAACACGCACAGAAAGGCTCATATATGACATTACCCCAAAAAGCTCTCTAAGATTAGCTAAGCTGATTACCGGAGAATGCGATGCAACGGCCTTTCCAGCGCAATCAGAAATCGAAGTTATACGCCATCGAGACGAACTTGAATTAGCGGAGAAGCCCGGGTTAAACATTGGTTTTTGGGCTTTTAATACTCAACGCAAGCCATTTGACAATCCTGATGTAAGACGTGCATTGGCCATTGCTATTGATAAAAACTCGCTGCTTGAAGCAGTATACTTTGACAGTGCAGTACGCGCCAAAACACTGCTTCCGACAGCAAGTTGGGCTTATCAGCGGGATGCTGATGATACAGCCTACAACCCGGTTCAGGCGCGCAAGCTACTGAATGACGCTGGTGTACCAGAGGGTTTTAGAATGAGCATTTGGGCCATGCCTGTAGAGCGGGCATACAACCCAAACGCAGCAAAAATGGCAGAATTGATCCAGCGCTATCTGGCGGATGTTGGCATCAGGGCAGATATAGTAACCTACGACTGGACGACATTTCGTCGGCAATTGCGCGAAGGCGCTCACGATTCAGTCTTAATCGGCTGGTCAGCAGATAGTGGCGATCCGGACAATTTTTATCGACCTTTACTCAGCTGCGGAGCAATTCCATCAGGGACGAACAGAGCCATGTGGTGTAACGAAAATTACGACAAACTGATTAATGCTGCACTAAAAACCGAAGACATTGAAAAACGTAAGTTAATTTATCAACAAGTCAACCGACTACTTTATCAGCAATTGCCCCTCGTGCCGTTGGCCCACGCTTATCGTTATCAGGCGTATCGTACAGGTTTGTTAGGCATGTCGATTAACCCATACGGCGGTATTAACTTTTCAGGGGTAGAGAAAAAGCTGTGATTAACGCTCTGTCACGATACACCATCTTGTTTACCCTTACCTTGCTGGTACTGGCAATACTTTCGTTTTCCCTGATCTACATGTTCCCGGGGGATCCACTTACAAATTTGACCGGGTTAGTGCCCCAGAATGAGATTCAGCGGGAAGCACTTATCAAGCAATTCAAGCTCGATCAATCCTATCCGATTCAGTTTTTTGATTATATGCACCAACTGTTCAGTGGAAACTGGGGTTATAGTTTCATTTCAGGCCTCCCCCTACGAGATGAAATTGGCATCGCCATGCCTGCGACAATTGAACTGAGTATGTACGCAATGATTATTGCTATTGTGATTGGGATACCTATTGGCTGTTATACTGGAATAAAAAGCTATACAGCTTCTGATTACGCAATCAATACGGCAAGTATCATTAGCTATTCTTTTCCCGTATTTTGGCTGGCATTAATTTTTATTTTATTTTTTAGCTTAGAGGCAGGCATAGCGCCCATGTCGGGGCGTATTAGTCTGTTGTTTGAAGTCCCCAATAAAACGGGCTTTATTTTGCTCGATATTTTACTGGCTGAAAACATTGATCATGGTCTGGCATTAAAAGATGCTGTCCGACATTTAGTTCTGCCCACCTTAGCAATAGGGCTTATCAGCACAGCGGCCATGATCCGTATTACCCGACGCTCAGTGATAGATGTTATAAATAGTCCTTATATCACTGCTGCGCGCTCCAGAGGATTGAGTAAACGGCAAATTTTTTTGCGACATATTTTGCGTAATGCTTTACTGCCGATTTTGCCTTTAATGGCATTACAAGTGACAACTCTCATCACAAATGCAATGATTGTTGAAACCTTATTTTCATGGCCTGGAATTGGAAACTGGCTAATTAATGCCATCAATCAACGGGATTATCCGGCTCTCAGGGTTGGAATGCTGGCTGTTTCGACCCTGGTAATCACATTGACGATTCTAATTGATTTCTTTAACAGACTAATCGATCCAAGTAGGGAAAAATTCGAACGTGCCACAATTTAGTCTCTATCAGGAGGAATTCCACCCCTCACCCTGGCAAAAAACCTGGCGGGAATTTCGCTCCAGCCATATTGCGTCTTTGGGATTAATAATTCTACTTTTCTTCTTGCTATTCGCTTTGTTCGCACCGCTTATTGCACCGTATGACCCCCTTCAACAAAACGTTAACGCATTATTTATTCCGCCCAGCTGGAATGTGAATGGCACCATCTCCCATATATTTGGTACTGACGCGCTTGGAAGGGACTTGTTCTCCAGAATTTTCTACGGCTGCCGGGTCACACTTGGAAGCAGCATCCTGTTGGTATTACTCGCCATGTTAGTTGGCGTCGCGATTGGCACAGTTGCCGGCATGCTCAAAGGTGTACGCTCCAGTGTCATCAATCACCTCTTAGATGCCCTGATGGCCATTCCCACTTTACTGATAGCTATTGTCATCGTTGCCATTTTGGGCACAGGTTTAGTCAATAGCATGTGGGCAATAACATTAGCACTGACTCCTCAGTTCATTCATCACACCCGCTCATTCGTCCGTACTGAAATGAAAAAGGAGTACGTTTTAGCATCAAAGCTGGATGGTGCAAGCCACATTCAGTTATTTTTCTATTCGATCTTACCCAATATGATTGAAATGCTTGTGGTTCAAGGCACCATTGCCCTTTCGATTGCGGTCATTGACGTTTCCGCGTTAGGCTTTCTGAATTTAGGTGCACGCCCCCCACTACCGGAGCTTGGCGCAATGTTAGCCGATGGTATGGACGTAGCCTATGCCGCGCCATGGACTGTCGCTTTGCCGGGTTTAACGATATTTCTAATCGTATTGGCTATTAATGTGGTGGGAGATGGTCTGCGCTCAGCATTAAGAAAAAGGTTGACTCAATAATGCCAATGCTAGATATCAAAAATTTGACGCTAGAAATGGAAACCGGTGGGACAAGGGTGAAGGCGTTAGATCGGGTAAATCTTGCTATTAAAAGCGGAGAGATAAGAGCGCTTGTTGGTGAGTCGGGATCCGGCAAAAGCCTGATCGTATCAGCTATTT
>CAZROH010000115.1:0-4815 GCA_964601635.1 uncultured Alteromonas sp.
GTAAGAAAAGTTGCCTGTGGTGCAGCGGAAACCGTCCCTTTTATACAGGTAACCAACCTGTCCAGAACACTCCAGCACCTCCAGTCGAAAGGCGTGTGGGTAGTGGGTACTGCCGGTGAAACCGACAAATCCTTATATGAGTGCAAGCTAGATGGTTCGCTGGCGCTGGTGATGGGGGCGGAAGGTAAAGGAATGCGAAGATTAACCAAAGAAAGATGTGACGAGCTTGTCAAGTTACCCATGGCAGGCAGTGTGTCCAGTCTAAATGTCTCCGTCGCGACAGGTATTTGTTTGTATGAGGCAGTGCGGCAACGTAAGTAGTTTTCACCCAACGATCACGTCACCTTCCGTATATATATCTTTACATTTTGTTGCTAATTTGTAATTAAATGTTAAAAATTGTTGCTGCATTTCTTCGGATTATGCGCTAGCCTGATTCTTCATATTTATAGCTAAATTAAAAAACATAATTTATTCGTTATGTTTTGATGCCGTTTGTGGCTCAATTTTGACGTAACTCAAACATTCCATCATCAAACAGGTGGGCCGAAAGATTCGGTCATCCCGCAGTATTTCTGGCAACTTGCGCAGTATCAGGAAATTAATCGCTAAATGAATTTTGCACCATGCAGGTAAGCATGCTGTGCGACCTTCTTCCGTGAAACGGAAGCTGCTGTAGCAATAAGGAATACAGCAGACTGCAGGTCTGTCGGACGTAGTTTAGCTTTCGAGGCAACCATGGAGTGGTTGTGGTAGTTCCTTAGCGCAGTCATATGCCAGGCCACTCACTCAAGCCCTTTATAAAGCACCCATTTCAGAGTGCGGGCAATTTACAACAAGTAATAAATTAGGAACATTAATGAAGGAATTTAACCTTTTTACTAAAAACGCAGCCATAGCTGCATCGTTTACTCTATTAAGTGCATCAGTCGGCGCTGCTGTTAATTCTCCGGCTGAGGTGAAAGTTCAGCCTCAAGATATGCGTACTTTGCTTAAAGAGCGTTTTGAAATCTCCAGACAGGAAGTCGCAAAAGAGCGGTATATCATAGAGTTTAAAGAAGACGCGGCGGATGTATCTAGCATACAGGCGGGCACTTTACAAAAAAGCAGTGATGGTAAAGGCAGGGGCAAGTTTAATGCTGCCGCTGCTAAAGCTTTTGTGGACAAAATGGGTGCAAAAACGAAAAAAGTACTACCTGAGCAGCGCATGGTAGCGGCGACGATGACCAAAGGCGTACTAAACAAACTCAGAAATAATCCTAATGTAGCGGATATTTCATTGGATGCGAAAAGAAGGCCTCTCGCGCAAACCACGCCTTATGGATACAACATGGTACAGGCTAACCAGTTAGCCCAAAACAATACCAGTGCACGTAAAGTGTGTGTCATTGATACCGGCTATAATCTGGGCCACCCCGATTTACCCGATCAGAATAGTGGCGTTACTGGAGAGGGCAATAGTAGCGCGGTGGGTAACTGGTATAATGACGGTCATGGTCACGGAACTCACGTTGCGGGAACGATTACGGCTTTAGATAATACACAAGGTGTGATTGGTGTATATCCGGGCGTCAACATGCATATCGTCAAAATTTTTGACGATAACGGCAATTGGACGTATTCCTCAGATCTCATTGCTGCAATTAACCAGTGTAAAAATGCCGGTGCCAATGTTGTTAATATGAGTCTAGGCGGAGGCTCTTCTTCTACTGCAGAACGCAATGCCATGGATGGATTCGAATCTGACGGTATTCTTTTAGTCGCTGCAGCAGGTAATGACGGTAACAGTTCAATGTCTTATCCGGCGTCCTATGATGCAGTCATGTCCGTTGCCGCAGTCGGTTCAAATGAAAGCCGTGCGAGCTATTCTCAATACAATTCGCAAGTTGAGATAGCTGCGCCTGGTAGCTCGGTTTATTCAACCTATCCTACAAATACCTATGCAACGTTAAATGGAACTTCCATGGCAACGCCACATGTTGCAGGTGCATCTGCATTAGTATGGAGTTTTTTCCCGCAATGCAGTAATACGCAAATTCGTGCAGCGCTGAATGCCACGGCTAAGGACAAGGGAAGTGCCGGTCGTGATATTTACTACGGTCATGGGATTGTCCAAGTAGCCGATGCGTATGATTATCTGAATGCATATGGTTGTAGCGGAGATGGCTCCGGTGGTGGCAGTGGCGGTGGCGGTGTTGAGCCGGTATCAGGTCAATTGACTGGCTTATCTGCAACGACAGGTAATTGGAAACGCTACACCTGGGATATTCCCGCTGGTGTCTCTACCTTAACCGTTTCTATCTCAGGTGGTTCGGGCGATGCCGACCTTTACATGCGTTTTGGCGCTCAACCTACTACTTCCAGTTGGGATTGCCGCCCGTACAAATATGGTAATAATGAAACATGTACCTTCACTAACCCCTCATCGGGAACCTGGCACATTGGATTGCGTGCGTATGCGTCATTTAGTGGCGTAACCATGGATTATTCATACGAGTAGTGCGTTAGGGAAGAACGATCTTTTGTAAAGTGTAGAGCCCGGTTCGCCGGGCTTTTTTGTTGTGGGAAACTTAGATTAGTAGGCATTACAATTAAGGTGAGCTACCCTTAGGTAACTGAGTTTACTTGAGATTACTACCATACAAGCATGAGAATACTGCGCGCGCTTCATACTATCTCCAGTGACACGACTTTGACTTTTGATGACAAGTTGCAACGTTTGCTCAATGTGGGGTGTGAATTATTGAGCCTGGAGTTGGGAGTAATCAGTGAGGTCAGTGGAGAAAAATATACTGTCATAGCTGCGAGCACACCCGAGCATTCTTTGCGACCGGGCAGGGTTTTCCATCTGAATGACACCTTTTGTAAAGACACGCTAGCGAAAGGCGAGATTGTCAGTTATCACAATGTTGACCTTGTATGTAAGAATCACCCCGCAGCCAAAAAATTTCAGTTATATGTCTATATAGGTATCCCGCTAATTGTTGACGGGCAGTTATTCGGGACGGTTAACTTTGCCTCAACTACTGCCCGAACGTATCCGTTTAAAGAAGTAGAGCTCGACTATATTATTTTACTTGCTGAGTGGATCGGTACAGAACTTAGCAGGAAAAACGCATTTGAAAGTGTCACAAAACAAAAAAATGCGCTGCAAAAACAAAATGAAATGCTAAACCAGGTTGGTGAGCTAGCTGGCGTCGGTACATGGGAAATTGATGTTAAGGAAAATGGGATCTTCTGGTCGGAGGCTTTAAAAAAACTTTACGAATTTCCGCAAGATTTCGATGTGAGTTTCGATGCGGGGATGCAAATTATACGGCATGAAAGTGAGAAGCAGCGTATAAAAGCGCTAATAAATAAATGTATAGAAACTGGCGAGCCAATATCGACACAGCTGGAAGTTATCACGGCCAAAGGAAAAGCGATATGGATTGCAATCAGGGGGCAGGCAGAATTTGAAAATGGGGAGTGCGTAAAGATACTGGGTGCAACTCAGGACATTACTCGTCAAGTGCGGGACAGCAAGGATTTAGAACATAAACGACAGGTAGCCGAGCAAGCTTTACAAGCCCGAAGCCAATTTTTAGCTAACATGAGTCACGAAATCCGCACGCCTATTAATGGCGTATTGGGCATGTTAGATACGTTGTTTAATACTAATCTAAACAAACGGCAACGAGAGTTATGCTCTATTGCCCAACAAAGTGCAGAGTCCTTGCTTGGCTTAATTAACGATATATTGGATTTCTCCAAAATTGATTCTGGTGAAATGACACTTGAAATGGTGCCGCTTAATTTAAGCGATTTAATTGAAAATCAAGCTAAGATTTTCGAGCTCGTAGCAAAGAAAAAAGGGCTTGAACTGCATACTGATCTGTCTGCAATAAAGGGCCTGCAGTTTAAGGGGGATCCTACCCGTATTCAGCAAATTCTCACTAACCTTATTAATAATGCGATCAAATTCACTCACAGGGGAAGCGTTAATATTCACACACGCGCCCTTAAAAAAACCGATCAGGCATATTTAATTCATTTAATTGTGAAAGATACCGGGGTGGGTATAGATCAAAGTCGTCAGAGCCAGATTTTTTCGCCATTCCAGCAGGGAGATAGTGCAACGACGCGAGAATTTGGAGGGACAGGGCTAGGGTTAACAATCGTAGCACAAATAGCGGAAATGATGGGCGGCGGCATACGCGTTGAGAGTGAGCCAGGCGTTGGGTCGACCTTTACGGTTACTCTACAGCTGGCACAAACAGATGAGCGCGGTATAGAACCACTGCGAGCCGAAACCGTTTCACAGGGAAAATTGTCGTTTACCGGCTATCACATACTGGTTGTTGAAGACAACGCCATTAACCAAATCGTCATTACAGAACAGCTTAAAGAATTAAAAGTAAATATTGAGCTTGCTGAAAACGGTGAGGTCGCAGTAAACAAAGTCAAAGCAAAGCGTGGCGAAGGTCAGTTTTACGACCTTATTTTCATGGATTGTCAGATGCCGGTGATGGACGGATACACCGCCGCGACGATGATTCGGGAGCTGGGAGTAGATACGAACTGTACGCCTATCATTGCGTTAACAGCAAATGTACTGGTAGGTGAACGAGAGAAATGTGTTAAAGCAGGCATGAATGACTATTTGACAAAACCGATTAATGTACGCCAGTTGGGTGCGTGCTTGCAGCGTTATCTGACGCACAAGGATAATAAATCGGGAGATTAAATTTTTCGTCTCAGCACTGCCTCACATCACTTCGAATATCGCTTAAAATTAATTCACATTTGACCTATCACTCACCTATCTTTTCTGTT
>CAZROH010000116.1:0-4568 GCA_964601635.1 uncultured Alteromonas sp.
GTGACATTGAGTTGGGAGGTGCGCGTTATCAGGGTAAGTATGTGGCTGAAATTGCGGGAAAAATCTGCAAATAAACGTTGATAATCCAGATCAGGTATTCACCAATCCTGCTCTCGCTCCCAGCCATATTCGCCAATTAAAGGAACGAAGCGCACTGCACCATGGGTAGTGCGCTCAAACTGATCCACATCCGTGCGTTTAAGTTTGATCAGGTGCTGGACCGGACCTTCCCCCGCCGGAATGACGATGCATCCGCCTAAAACTAGTTGTTGTTTTAAGATGTCGGGGATCACGGGCGCACCCGCAGTGACGACAATAGCATCGAAAGGGGATTCCTCTGGCAGACCGCGGGTACCGTCGCCTTCGATAATTTTCACATTGGTGTAACCAAGTTTGTCTATCACTTTGCTGGCACTGGCCGCCAGTTTGGATTTTCGTTCGATGGAAAACACCTCGGCTGCTATTTGACCCAGTACGGCTGCCCCGTAGCCAGAGCCCGCGCCAATTTCGAGTACCTTGGAAGTTTCGTTTAAATCCGCTAACTCGGCCATTTTTGCTACGATATAGGGTTGCGAGATGGTCTGACCTTCATCAATTGGCAGGGGGGCATCAAGATAGGCATTAGGTGCAGAAAGTTCAGGAATAAAAGCCTCTCTGGGGACCTCATTCATCGCTTTTAGCACATCGGCATTGGTTATCCCTCTTCCTGCCAGATGCGTCGTCAGCATGAACTGTTTTTCGGCCTCGTGATTAGAAGGTGGTCTTTGCATTGCGCGCTGTGATTTACGGTAGGTGACTATAAAGTTTAGGAGTCGCAGAGAAAAAGACCAAGCGTAAATCTGATAATTTCTTCCTTTGGTTGCTCATTACGATGACTCAAAAAGCCTGGGTCCTGGTTTTGCTAAGGGGGGCCCGCCAATTGTAGCAATTGCTGTCGATTGTAAGCGTTGGTTTTTTCTGCAGTTCGCATGTTTTCTTACCTAAACGCTCAGAAGAGAGGGACCTCTTTAGTTTGCGAAATGAAGGGGTAAAATCATAGAGTGATCACAACGAATGTTCCTTTGGTATCAATAGCATCTAGCAGGAAATCGGAAAACAGCAATGGTGAAAAACAGGGAGCAATCAATTGTCTTGATGACCGGTGCGTCTGGAGATGTAGGTGCAGCGCTTTGCACGTCACTTAAGCGATCCCATTACGTAATTGGACTGGACATTCAGCCCTGTGATGCTGCCGATGAAAGTATAGAGTGTGATTTTACCTCACGGGACTCCATCAAACTTGCATTACATAAAATCGCAGACAAGCATGAAAATCGCTATGTCGCCGTGGTGCATTTGGCCGCATACTTTGACTTTACCGGAGATCACCATCCGCTCTATGACGAACTGAACGTTAAAGGCACGCAGTATTTTTTAGAAGAGTTGCAAGCGTACGAGGTGGAGAATTTCATTTACGCGTCCACTATGCTAGTGCATGAAGCCGGCGTGCCTGGCCAAAAAATCACCGAAGATACTCCACTCGATCCTGGTTGGGCCTACCCACAATCAAAGGCCGCTGCAGAAGCTGCCATTAGGAAGTATCACGGTACTATTCCCTACACCATCTTACGCATGGCAGGGCTATATGATGAACAAACTGCAGTGCCGACGTTAAGCCATCAGATAGCCAGAATTTACGAACGTCAGCTAAAAAGCTGGCTGTATTCGGGGGACGCTCAGGCAGGACAGGCATTTTTGCATAAAGACGACATGATTGACCTGTTTGCACGCGTTATCGAGAAGCGCAAAACCCTCCCTGAGGAAACAGTGCTTCTGGCCGGCGAAGGCGAAGTGATGAGTTACCAGGCGCTGCAGAACCGCATCGGTCATTTAATTTATGGTGAGCGCGAGTGGACCACCATTTCAGTGCCGGAATTTCTCGCTAAACCCGGTGCATGGGTCGAAGAACATGCAGAGCCGGTAATTCCAGATGCCATTGATCACGGTGAAAAACCCTTTATCCGTCCTTTTATGATCGACCTTTCCAGCGACCATTACGAACTGGATAATAGTCGTGCGGAAAAGTTATTGGGGTGGCGTCCCCAGCATCGTATTTATGAGGGTATCAAAGATCTGATTGTTAACTTAAAGTCTGACCCGCCAGCATGGTACAAGCGCAATGGCATTGTGTTACCCGACTGGATGCAAACAGCTGAAGAAAAACAGGTGAATGCCGATCGCATTCGTGAAACCCATGAAGCACATTACCAGAAACAGCATTATCAGTTTATATGGGCTCATTTTGCCAACTTTGCATTGGCGTTTTGGCTATTCACTGCACCTTTCATTTTAGGCTATGAAAGCCAACAGATGGTATACAGCAACGTCCTCTCCGGGGGGGCGTTATTGGTGTTGTCTCTTCTGTCTATGTCGTGGCGAATGAGTTTAGCCCGCTACGCAACAGCGGGTGTGGGTCTGTGGCTACTGGGAGCCCCGTTAGTGTTTTGGGCTCCTACTGCCGCCGCTTATATGAACGATACGTTGGTGGGCATGCTGGTTATTGGATTTGCTATATGCTCTCGCCCGACACCCGGAGTTTCTCAGGTTGCCGCCGAAACAGGTCCCAACATTCCTCCCGGCTGGAGTTTTAATCCTTCCAGTTGGGTACAGCGCATGCCCATTATATTACTGGCGCTGGTGGGCTTTTTTATCTCCCGGTATTTATGTGCTTATCAACTTGGTCATATTGATGCTGTGTGGGAGCCGTTTTTTGCCGGGGCAGTGGGCGACCCTAAAAATGGCACGGAAGAAATTATTACCTCGTCGGTATCCGAAGCCTGGCCCGTTCCAGATGCCGGGCTTGGGGCTATGACCTATGCCCTGGAAATTCTTACTGGCCTCATGGGATCGACCCGACGATGGCGCACCATGCCGTGGCTGGTAATGTTATTCGGTATAATGATAGTGCCTCTGGGCGTGGTTTCGATATTTTTTATTATCATTCAGCCAATTGTTATTGGTACCTGGTGTACGCTCTGTCTGATTGGGGCGGCTGCCATGCTAATTCAAATACCCTATTCGCTTGATGAACTCGTGGCAACGTCTGAGTTCTTGTACCGTCGCAAAAAGCAGGGCCGACCGTTATTACGAATCTTCTTTACGGGTGATACCGACGATGGTAAGTGGGAAGGTGATAAAACAGAATTTCACTGTGGAGCCTGGGCCATTATTAAAGATATGTTAGGGGGGGGCGTCAATATGCCCTGGAACCTGACGTTGTGTATTCCAATCGGCATCTGGCTGATGTTCACCAGGCTGACGCTGGGTACAGAAGGAAGCATGGCCAACGCCGATCACATCATCGGTTCATTAGTGCTGACAGTATTGATAACAGCGTTAGCTGAAACGGGGCGAATGGTGCGCTATTTACTTATCCCTCTGGGCGCGGCATTGCTCATCACGCCGTTTGTGTTTCAGGCCAGCCTGTTTGCGGTGGTGTCAAGTATCGTGTGCGGGATCTTATTGATAGCGTTAAGCATCAGGAAAGGTACGGTTACAAATCAGTACGGATTATGGAATAAAGCGATTGTTTGACATAGTACCAGACAACATACCTTTCTTTACAATGACAATCGTGCCGCAAAGGGATAAGCTACACAATATCTGATGGAATAAGCATTTCACTACATATAAGTGAGGCTTGTTCGTTTAATGTAAGACATAAAATAAGAGTATTACTATGTCGCAAGATATTGTGATTTCTGGTGTGGGCGTGTGGAACCCAGCCCATATCATTACCAACCAGGAACTGGTTGACAGCTACAACGCCTATGCCGATGCATTCAATCAAACCAATGAGGATGCGATCGCGCGCGAAGAGGTGCTACCGAAACCTCACTCAAGCGCCGATTTCATTGAAAAAGCGTCGGGAATTAAGCAGCGTTTTATTTATCAAAAGGAAGGCGCGTTAGATATTGACCGTATGCGTCCACATATTGCCGAGCGAGGCGAAGATGAGCTCTCTGATCAGGCGGAGATCGCGGTCGCTGCTGCTAAAAAAGCAATGTCTGCAGCGAATAAAAAAGCAGATGAAATTGATGCTGTTATCGTTTCATGCGCTTATACCCAGCGTGCTTATCCTGCAGTAGCGATTGAAGTGCAAAACGAACTCGGCATTCAGGGCTTTGGTTTTGACATGCTGGTGGCGTGTTCTGCGGCTACTTTTGGTTTGCACCGCGCCTATGAGATGGTAGCAGCGAACACTGCTAAATGTGTGTTGGTGATCAATCCAGAGTTAGTCTCCCCGCAAATTAACTACACCGACCGTGATAGTCATTTTATTTTCGGTGATGTGGCCACAGCAACCATAGTGGAAAAAGCGGAAACCGCGACCTCAGCTCATCAGTACTATATTCTGGGGACAAAGGCATTAACACAATTCTCCAATAATATCCGTTCGAACTTTGGGTATATGAGTCGCGCCAACGATGTTGATCCCTACGGTGCAGATAAGTTATTCCACCAAGCTGGGCGCAAAGTATTCAAAGAAGTCTGTCCGCTTGCCGCAGAGCATATCCAGACCCACCTTT
>CAZROH010000117.1:0-4336 GCA_964601635.1 uncultured Alteromonas sp.
TGTATTTTGGTTTGCGCCAAAGGGGGTGATACTGGCGTAACTGAGTAGTAAAGTGCAAATCATTATAAAAAGTATAATTTAAAGTGAAGCATCAGTGAGACTGGGGTCCTTAAGACAACTTACATTAGGCAGCTTTGTGCTGGCGTTGGTTCCGTTAATCGCTTTGCTCTGGCAAAGCCAGAACGATTTGGCCAAAGTCGGTCGCATGACGACTGTTGAAACCCGTTACGTCGTCAATGTTGTCGGCTTAATGCAACAACTTGATGCCGCAGCGATAGATCTCGAGCGCAGTATCCGACAGTTTGTGGTTTTGGAGAGCAACGCAGTTGCGGATCTCACCGATAACGCAATGCTGCAGTTTATCGATGCCAAAAACTCACTATGTAAAGCGCTGGAAAATAGCCAGACGTGCCTTCGTTTAGATAATCACATCTCGCAGCTTAAGGCGTTTCGTCGAATTGACGATCAGTTTCTGATGAATACCTACCTGGCGTCGTTAAACAGCAGTGTTGCCAGTATGCGCGGTGATGTGGATGCGGCTATTCAACAGCGCCTCGCGATCCAAAAAGATGATTTAAATACCATGCAGGCGAAGCAGGCGTGGTCAACCGCCATGTTGGTAAGTGTATCTTTATTACTTATCTTGCTAGGCAGCCAGCTGATCGTCAATCCAGTCAAGAAACTCAAGCAAATTATTCGCATGCTAGCCCAGCAAGAAGGTGAGTTACCACCATTATCGACTCACGCGCCAAGAGAACTCATTGGAGTAGAGCGGGATCTGCACTGGCTTGCCGAGCGGCTTCAGCAGTTAGAGCATATTAGAACCGCACTTTTACGCCATGCAGCGCATGAATTGAAAACCCCTTTGGCCAGCATTAAGGAAGGATGCAGTCTGCTATCAGAAAATGTAGTGGGTGAGCTTAATCCTCAGCAAGTCGAAGTACTTGGTCTGCTTACTTCTAGCACTCAGCGCTTAAATCAATTGGTGGAAAAATTACTCGACTATAATTTGTTATTGCAGCAAGCTCAGCCGACTTTTGCGCACGTGGATGTAAGTCGGTTACTAAAAGAATGTCTGGAAGATTATGCCCTGGCTCTGCAGGATCGCGAAGTGACGGTTGATCTCCAGGTTGAAACAATTTTAATTGATGAAGAACTATATCGACGGATACTGGATAATCTGGTATCAAATGCGGTTGCCCATGGTGCTGTGGGTCGTCCAATTAATGTCAGTATTTATATGAGAGGGGACAAAGCCATACTCGATGTGGCCAACCGTGGAAAACGAATTCCTGCTGAATCGGTGGAAAAATTGTTCGAACCCTTTACAAGGGGGGAGGATCCCCGTAATGACAATGTGATTGGCACCGGACTTGGGTTGTCAATCGTATCAGATTGCGCGCGCCTGATGCATGGTGATGTAGCAGTGGTTGATGTAGATTATGCTGATGTTTGCTTTAGGGTAACCATTCCGCAGAAGGAAATGTTGTAATGAGATTAATGTGGTGTGTAAGCGTGTTGTTATTGGTGGGATGCAAAATGCTCCCCCCACAACCCGTTGAAAATGAAAAAAGTGTTCCTCCTGAAATGGTGGAAGTTACTCAAAGCGAGCCTATTGATACCTCATCTTTGTGCCTGGTGGATGAAGATGTGGCCGAATTTGAGCATCAATGCGATTTAGCTTACTGGACCTCCTTGTGGATTAGAGCGGATGCAATGCCATGGCCTAAACGCAAAAACGCAATCAATTCTCTGGGCAATTCGTTGGAAGATAAGCTCACCAAAATTATTTTCACCTTACCTGTAAGTACGCCATATCAGGATCGGTTACGCGCTTCACACTGGTTAAAAGAAATTTTGCCAGAACTTTCTTCCGATTTTGCCAGATTAGTCAAACCCATAGTGCAGGCACCCAACGAACAAATGCTGGAATACGAGTCCGCCATATCTTTGTTAAGCAGAGTTAATACGCAACAAAACCAGCGCTTGGAAAGCGTCCAAAAAGAACTGGAAGCGCAACGTAAAAAAGTCGAAGAATTATTACAGATTGAAGCCTCATTAATGGATAAAAATAGGAGTAGTCAGCAGTGACCGACAGTACCAAAGCAAATCCGCAATTATTATTAGTCGATGATGATAAAAGTCTGTTGCGTTTGCTTACCATCCGCCTTGAAGGGGAAGGGTATAGCGTCACCGCAGTAGAGGACGGACACAGTGCTCTGAAAAAATTGCGTAGCGATGATTTCGATGTGGTATTGAGTGATCTTCGCATGCCTGGCCTTGATGGGTTGAGCTTATTCGAAGAAGTGATGGGGATCCGCAAAGATATCCCTGTTATCCTGATGACGGCGCATGGCACCATCGCTGATGCCGTCGCAGCGACTCAGCGAGGCGTATTTGGCTTCTTACCTAAGCCAGTGGATCATGATGAATTACGCAAGTTATTGCAAAAAGCGTTGAGTCAGTCTTTGGCGTCACAGCCAAAAGACTGGTGCCAGGACATCATCACCCGTTCACCTGAAATGATAAATGTATTGGATCAGGCTTATCGTATTGCTCAGCGTGAAGTCAGTGTGCTGATCAGCGGCGCCAGCGGTACCGGTAAAGAGCTGCTGGCAAATGCAATTCATCAGGCCAGTAATAGACGCAACAAGCCTTTCGTAGCGATAAACTGTGGTGCGTTACCTGAAAACCTGCTTGAGTCTGAATTATTTGGTCATGCCAAAGGCGCATTTACCGGTGCAGTTCAAGCGAATGCGGGCTTATTCCGGGAAGCTGATGGTGGCACCCTTTTCCTGGATGAAATTGGTGATATGCCAATGACATTGCAGGTCAAATTATTACGAGCCCTGCAAGAGCGTCAGATCCGTCCGGTGGGGAGCAGCAAACATGTGGATATTGATGTCCGGGTTATTTCTGCTACGCATAAAGACTTGCACAAGGAAATGGAAGAGGGCACCTTCCGCGAAGATTTATATTATCGTTTGAACGTAGTGAATCTGAAGCTACCATCGTTGAAGGAACGTAGCGAAGATATTCCATTACTAGCCCGGGCATTGTTGCAACAAAGCGCCCAACGCCACGGTGTCAATGTCAACCAGTTTTCGGATGACGCCATGCAGCTAATGGTAAAGTCAGACTGGCCCGGCAATGTTCGCCAGTTAGTTAACGTAGTTGAGCAGTGTGTTGCGCTAACGCAAACACCTGTGGTTCCCTTGCATTTGGTCGAGCAAGCCTTATCAGCGACTAAACAAAGCTGGCCTACCTTAACCGAAGCCCGTGACGCGTTTGAACAAAAATACCTGCACAAATTACTGAAGATGACGGATGGTAATGTGACTCGCGCAGCCGAGCTGGCCGGAAGAAACCGCACTGATATGCATAAACTGATGAAAAAACACGAACTGGACGCGGGGGATTTCCGTTAGTTAGCCGATTTTCTTTGGGCGCCTCCAATTTAGGGAGGCACCTTTCCTTTCTTTTCCACACCCGATTGCCTGTATCCGTGGATTTCTCATTGGGCTTTAGGTGACCTTTTGTTTATACTATGCGGCCTTTAAATTGCCATAGCTTGCTAGGCATTTTGTAGTTAACGTTTACACGAATTCCTTGTTCGCTGATTTAACAGTGAATAGTAAGAAAAACAGAGAAAATCAGGGGTCAATGACCATGCGCACAGATTACTGTGGGAAAATTAATGCGTCCTATATCGGACAAGAAGTGACACTTTGTGGTTGGGTAAATAAACGCCGTGACTTGGGCGGAGTTATTTTTGTCGATTTACGTGACCGGGAAGGCATTGTGCAGGTAGTGTTTGATCCTGATTTACCAGAAGTATTAGCCGAAGCCAATAAACTACGCAGTGAGTTTTGCGTGAAGTTAACCGGCAAAGTGCGCGCGCGTCCAGAAAGCCAGGTTAACAAGCAAATGAATACCGGCGAAATTGAAATTTTGGGTACCGGTTTGGAGATTTACAATAAATCTGCTGCGCTGCCTTTAGACTGGAATCAGGAAAACTCAGAAGAGCAACGTCTGAAGTATCGTTACCTTGATTTACGCCGCCCCGTGATGAGTAACCGATTGCAGTTCAGAGCGAAAGTCACCGGAGCGGTTCGCCGCTTTCTGGAAGATAATGGCTTTTTAGATATTGAAACGCCGATTCTGACTAAAGCCACACCAGAAGGGGCTCGTGACTATTTAGTACCAAGCCGCACACATAAAGGGGAATTTTTCGCATTACCACAATCCCCACAGCTGTTTAAACAGTTGCTGATGATGTCTGGCATGGATCGTTACTATCAAATCGTTAAGTGCTTCCGCGACGAAGACTTACGTG
>CAZROH010000118.1:0-4329 GCA_964601635.1 uncultured Alteromonas sp.
GATTCCGGAACTTGTGTCGGGTTGGCGGTTTTCAGCACGGTGATGGTCGGTGGCAGGTTGGTAACATTAACCTGTTCAACATTACTGCAGTGCTCGCCGTCGACTCCGCCGACTGCTGCACAGGTAGCGCCATCGACCACTGGAGAGCCGTTTTTATCTTCCAGCGCCAGTTTGATCAAGTCGTTGTACAGCTCAGGGCTTTGATCATCGGGCAGGTCCGTATCGACTATGTGTACGGTGAACTGACAGCTATAGCTGGCGCTTGGCGGGATTTCGCCGATTCCATTGCCCACATCCGCTGGCTGGCTACAGTTACTGGCAGTCAGGTAGATTCCGTCTGCCGCGCCCGCAGCACTAGTGGGGCCCCAGAGGTCCAGAGTAGTCTCATAACTGCCGTCGGCAGCTGTGTCTACCAAATCTTCAAGAGAAGTGATAAACAAAGACGTTTCCGAATTGGGGTTGGTAAAGTTGAGATTAAAGGTATAAGTACCACCTGGTTCAGGTCGGGTATCGGTGCTGACCAGATCTTTTACCACGGTGGGTGGATTAGGTTTGATAAATACATCAATATCAAAGGCATCACAACGACACTTGGACGGAGTGCCTGGCGCAGCGGGATCGAGTTCAGAACAGTCGGCACCGTCTTTGTTATGCCAGGCCGCACAATAATTAAACTCGGCCTTTCCCGAATTATCGTCATCGCGACAGAACATGGTAATCTCTTCACCAGCATAAAGGTGCGTAGGGCTAAAGCCGGCTGCTTTACTAATATCGGCACAGGCATCCAGACCGTTTTCAAGATCAACGCCAGGTCCATTGGTCTGACCGATGAGTACAGAGCAGGTATTATTGGCATTAAAATCCTGGGCGCTCCAGGAACCTTCTGGTAGATATACCGAATAGTCATAACGCTCATTGGCCGTTGTGGTGATAGTAACATCGGCCTTGAAGGTGACATTCTGACCGAGCACACACTCTACCGGAGTGCTGCCGTCGAGGTTGGTGACGTTATCGACCTTGCTGACCCTTACGTCATTGGCAGTACAGTTAAGCGCAAAACCCGCTTGGTCAGCCATACAGAACTGACCATTCTGCTGAGGGAAAAACGACGCGTGTACGGGGGCGGTGCTAATGCCATAAAGGCACGCGGAGCTTATCAGGACGACACCCAGCGGCCTGACAAGCGGCTTACAGTTAAATCTTTTCATGATAATACCTCAGTCAATTTCCAATATTGATTAAACCTCAGGTAAGAACATCGCTTTTAACTGCGGAATAAGACGTGATTTCTAAAAAAGTGATTACCTTGTTTTACTACAAAGATAACGGCATTTTGCCGTGTATGGCTTCTCTATGGTGGCCTGCCTCTTAACGGTCTCAATAGCGTAGCGCCATATCTGGCAGAGTTTATGGCAAACACTGTACCAGTATATTATCTGTCTGTTTTTATTCGCTTTTTATGGTGTTCTTAGGACGCTTTTTAAATAAGGTGTTTCACAGCTGTAACACTGTGCACTAAAAGTCGCGGGTGAAATGTTAAGGGGTGAGGAAAATGTTTTAAATATCAGTATGTTATTTTGTTTTTGCACTTGTTTGGTGGAAATGAACAGTTTCGAACACCTTATGCAATATTAAATGGGATTCATTGGCGTGTTTGTATTACCAACACAGTCAAAACTCAGTGCTTGATGTGGCAAGAAAAGCGACAGCGTAACAGGGAACAGTAGTTATTATATTATCGCTTAAAGGGGGGATAGCGCGCCGGTGTCGATGCGATGCCTTGTCGCGCTATCAATTAAGGGCCCGTTATTCACTGGCCTCCTGGGCGGGTTCGGCGGCGACTTCGTTTAAAACAGTGGCAAAGGTTTCATAGCTTTGCGCACCGACTAATAAGGTTGGGTTTATCAGATGACCATCTTCCACTTTGCCGATTAAAAAGCTCGGTGTGCCTTGAATGCCTAACGACGCACCATAATTAATGTCTTGCTCTACTTTGGCAAGTACCGCTTCATCTTCAAGGCAGCGTGTAAACCTGTCCATGTCTAGCTTTAGTTGTTCAGCAGTGCTTTGATATAAATCATCGCCCAATTGCTGCATATTGTTAAACAATTGCTCGCGCATGGGCCAATAGGCACCTTGTTGTAAGCTGCAGTTGGCTGCTATGGCGGCCCCCTTCGCTTGTTTATGAAACCCCAGTGGGAAGTCCCGAGTGACATACCTCACCTTACCCTTGTCGATAAAGTTGGCTTTGAGCTGGCCGAAGGTGGTGTCGACATAATGTTTACAGTAGGGGCACTGATAGTCAGAAAACTCGACAATGGCTATTTCTGCGGTGTCATCGCCAAGGTTTGCAAACTCGCCGTCACCCGCAAAGTTTTCTTGTGTTGAAATTTTCCGGTGTTGTGGTCGTTGTGAGGCAGTGGCGATATCGTGAATGTCTTTAACCTGACTGCCGATGGTTTCAAGATGTTTTTTTAACTCATTCACTTCTTGTTTTAATACGCTTAGTTCCTGTTCTACATTGCTTTGCTCGGAATTCTGAGCGTTAGCTTCACTGCTGATGAATAAGAATAAAGCGATTGATAAGACAATAAATTTAGGTATGAATGTTAACATGGGATGGTCCTCTGAATTGCAACTTTGGTTTAGTTACAGCTTTATCCTGCACTTCTTAATCAAACGATAAAAAGTTGTCCGCGAAACACTTAGTTCTCTTGCCGCCGCCGAGATGTTGTAATTATTTCGTTTTATCGCTGCAAGTATCAATTCGGTATCAATTTCAGCGCGATGTTTGACTAAATCTATGACCTCAGATCGCGGATGCGTTGACTTTTGCAGAGCAATGCCTAAATCGGCCTCCGTGATGACGTCATTCTCATTCATTATAATAGCCCGTTGTATGCGGTTTTTTAGCTCGCGCACATTGCCCGGCCATGAGTATTGCTCCATCGCCTGCATAGCAGCTTCACTAAAGCTAAATTTCTGGCCCGGAGGGGTCAGTCTGGTTAAACAATCATTTGCCAGAATGGAAATATCGCTTATGTGGTTTCTTAAACTGGGAATCTCCAGTTGTATAACATTGATGCGATAATATAAGTCCTCTCTAAAAAGTCCTTCTTCGATGGCATTTTCTAAATTTACATGGGTAGCAAAAATAATACGGCAATCTACTTCGGTGGATTTACTCCCACCTAAGCGGTCAATACAGTTTTCTTCAAGGAAATGCAGTAAATTAATTTGTAATTCCAAAGATAAATCACCTATTTCATCAAGAAATAAGGTGCCTTTATGCGCGCGCTCTATACGACCAATATATTGTTTATTCGCGCCGGTAAACGCGCCTTTTTCATGGCCGAAGAGTTCAGCATGAATTAGCGTTGGTGGTAACGCCCCGCAATTGACTGTAATAAAAGGACCATTTCTTCTTGGCGACAGTGAATGAATATATTGCGCACACAATCCTTTACCTGTACCGGTTTCTCCGCCTATTAGCACTGTTTCATCGGTAGAGGCGACCTTATCTAAATTCTCTTTGAGCTGCCGCATTTCTTTTGACTCACCAAAGCACAGACTATTGGTTTTGCTGGGAGGAACTCCGCGTTCCGAACGTAGCATCAGTTGAGCAATTCCATCGATATGACCCAACGTGTGATCGAGCCTAGCCCAATCGACAGGGAGGTGATGATAATCAAGAAAGTAATCAGTGAAGCAATAGCTAATATTGTCCAACAGGCTATCGCCATCACGAAAAAGGGCTAACCACAATAGTGAACCCTGACTTGCAGAAAGCTGCTTTACGGCTTTAAGTACAGCTTGTTGTTTGCTTCGACCGATCAGGGCTATAGAAACGTGGCAACAGTGGTTCTCAAGGATTTTATAGGCACAATCCAAGCTGGTGGCATGAATTAAGTGCCAATTGGGTAAGTTCGCACGTGAAGCATGTAAGCATGCTTCATCGGTAAAATTTAAGACTAATACAACACGCTCCTTGTGGGTCCTTATTGTATTAAAATTACTCACACCAAATCCTTAGCTATGAGGCAATGATATTGCGAGGTTTGTAGCTTAGAGTTTAGAAGAGCTGGGGGGAGATTCAAATGTTCGACACACCAGTTTTACTAATATACTGATTTGTGAAGATACTTAGTTGAAACGAGCTATGCGAATATTTTCCAAATGACAGAGAGTTAGTCTGGGAACTGCAGACACAAGGGCGGGTTGAAGTAATGTTAGTCGAGCTTTGGCTGTTGTGTCAGGTGTTTTTTTGACATGCAATTGACACTCTACACCACCAACAAGTTGATAATCTTTCGCTTTAGGCTAGGCATT
>CAZROH010000119.1:0-4100 GCA_964601635.1 uncultured Alteromonas sp.
CAGCGCAGTTTCAAAACTGTCTTTGCCGTAGAAATGGGTATGAAACAATTCAAAATTGCCGTTTAGTTGTTGCAGCCCTTGCAAAAAAGGTAACACGCTGGCTTTGTTTTTGGGGCTGGTTTCGTATCCCCAGGGGCGTTCCAGCACTACTAATGCTGCTTTATGATGCATGAGTTCACCTGATAAAAAAACGAATATGCATTCAATTCTCATTTAAATTACAAAGGTATATATGTCTTACCTAGATTAGCTGATCACTTACGCTGGCTTATAACGAATTAAACGCAGTTACTAAGCTTGGGTTACTGGCTGGAATTGGACAGCTGTATCAATTGTGCGCCCTTCACAACCAATCCAATATAACTAATTGTCGGGAAACTGGCTTTTTAACAATGCATTGTCGTTAATAATTAAGTTTTCATTTCCTTTATTAAAAAAGAAGTGCTTTGTCGACAAGTGTTACGCAGAGAGAAGCTGCGTCATTTCTTCATCCCATGAGCTATTAGGTGTATTTAAAAACGGAGAATAAGCGATTTGCTCAACAATCATGAAAATTTGGTTTTCCGTCAAGGAGTTTTCACTGACGACTTTATTTCGTATTTGAGTCAAGGTTTGTTTAACTTCTGAGTAACGCTCAAAATATGCCAACGTTTCTGCGTAACGCACTGCAGCATAAAGCGTATCCACTTTAGCAAGCCTTTGGATTTGTCTGTTTGCCGCTTTCAACTTTCCTTGTTGACTAAAGGCTATCGCACTAAGAGCCAGTTTATCCTCTTTACTATCAATTGCGGGAAAGTACATTATCGCCTCGTCGGGACGCTTTTGCAGCAGCCGCAAGCGTGCATAATTACTCGCAAACTCAGTCTCTTCGGCTCCTATCAGCTCGGTGAGTACATTTAATTGCTCTTCTGCCCTGGTCAATTGACCTAACCACATATAAAAAATGGATAAATTGTTTCTAAGTAAACGGGAATCAGGGCGCACCGAAATCGCTTTTTCAATTAGTTTTATTCCCCTATCAACCTTCCCTTTTTTAATCAGGTAATGTCCGTAAATATTGAGAACTGAATCGTCGGCGGGATCTAACAGGTAGGCTTTCTCGATGTGCTTTTGGGCTTTGGCCAGGTCTTTTTCGATGCATTCATAATACAACCCCAAGCGCGCATGCACCATGGCAGAATCTGGGGCTAAAGTAAGCGCATGTAGCAATAAACTATGTTGCAAACGAGCTAATGCCTTATGATCACTTTGATTTGCATTGCCATGCTTTATTCCGTAAACCCCAGCCAGTGCAACCCAGGGCTCAACAAATTCTGGAGCAGCCCGGATCGAGTTAAGAAAATGTGTCTCTGCCCGATCTATGTCACCGGGAGTACGGCGGTGTAAAAATATCATACCGTGATTATAGAGCTCATGTGCAGTCTCAGATATGACAGGGCGTGTTTTTTGAAAAACCGCTCCGCTAACCACCACCAAAAATAACACCCCGGCTAGTGCACAAGCACTCGCCAGCCAAGTCTTGTGACTCCTAAAATTAGACGCTTTTATTGTTTGTCTGGTTTGTAGTGGATGTGACCCATCAAATTTGTTAACGGCGGGAATGAGGCGATAGCCCTCTCCCCTCACCAATTCTATAAACTCAGGCTGGGTGCCATTGTCACCTAACGCTTGGCGGAGTAACTTCACCCGTTGCGTAATTGTTTGTAACGAGACATAGCGTTTCCCCCATACCTGACTAGTCATTTTCTCATAGCTAAGTATTCCTGGAGCAGCTTGGAGCAGGGCGAGTAAGAATCGACGAGAGAGAGGTGGCAAGGCGATCACCCGTTCGCCTGAACGCAGCCTGAGCGTGTCGCAAGCTATTTCAAAACCTGCGAAGCGATATCCTCCGTTTGTTTTAGCATCACAACCCATAGTGACACTCGGTTTAATGATGATCTATAGAGTATAGAAAGCCTTTCCAGATTTACAACTTCAGCCAAAATTTTGGCTAGCTTCACGCTATCTTCACCGCATCTAAGCAAGAGTTGACTACGCTCCGGTGGTGACCTTTTCACTTTCAAATTAACTCCCCTATGAACGAGGACAATCTTATGAAACGGAATACATCTATTAATCATTGTGAACACAAGCGCAGATCGGCGCTTAGCTTCTATTCTACTGCAATATTTGCACTTACCTTTGTTGCAGGAACTGCGGGCGCAATTACAAATTGGAGCTCGCCCGTATCCACAGTGGGTGGAGGTTGTCCTATCGAATCCCCCGATGCAAGCGCGCTTTATACCGCCTCGCCCAGTGCTGGAACGCTAGATATTTGGGTCTACCAAAGAGATCGGGTTACGGGAGAGTTTTATAATCGAACCCGCTTAGGCGCGCCGGTCAGTGATGATAATGCTGCTGATTTCTGTCCAACGCCGTTACCAGGTCATCACCTAATGTTTGTCTCCACTCGTGATAATACTAATGGTTGTGGCGGCCCTGATATGTACGCCACCCGTTATCGCGCGTTTCCGCAAAAAAGCTATGAGGATGCCGTTATACTTGGCTGTGCACCAGATGGTCCCAATACGGCAGGCGCCGAGTTCAGCCCTTCTTTAATCACCACCCGACTTGGCACCTATCTGTACTATTCAAGTGATATAAGCGGCAATCAGGATATCTACGTGAGCACAATGGCTAAAGACGGCACTTTCTCAGAGGGTATGCCGGTAGCAGAACTTAATACGTCTTTCGCCGACCAAATGCCTAACGTCAGTTATGATGGCTTAACTATGGTCTTCGCTTCTACCAGAGACGATGCAACTTATGGGGGCGGGTTCGATATATTTGTGTCCACGCGGGAAGATTTAACTTCGCCCTGGTCAACACCCTATAATCTAAGCTGGAATCTGGCGTTTCCCAGCCAGGCATTAAGTGAAACGCGGCCTTCGCTGTCCCGTGACATGCAACGGCTTTATTACGGTGCTGGCGGGTTAGTTTATCAAAGTACACGAGAGTAGCGTATATAAGCAGTCCTCCTATTATTGGGGGAGAGAAGTACTCCCCCAACTCTTTTATATTGCTCTAGATATGGGGTATCGCATCCAAATTTTTTATGCAATAACAACTATTCGACGCCACCCATTTTTCTAGTTACTCATTAACAATATGTCATCTCAAAATACATCGCTATAGTGGAGATATATTATACTTTAGGATGAGCAAAGCGGAATTGTTTCTGCGCTCCCTGATCTCTTCTTCTATTTAGTGTAATTCCAAGATCTGCACCGTATAGGACAGCGTAATTTGTGTAAGGGGAACCGCTAAAAGGAGTGGATAATGAAATATTGTACTTGCCTTTCTTTCATTGCTGCGCTCAGCGTTTCCGCCACATCATTTGCCCAACAATATCAATTTATTGCTATGGACAATTCCAGAGAAACGCAACTTTGCGTCAATGTTGGGAATAACAACGTACCTGATGTGAAAAAGGTACTACGTAGTCTTGGCTATAATCAACGACTTAATATCAACACTATTGCCTGTAATGATTTGTCACTTGCCAGATTTGCTTTTAAATATGACGCTAGTGACACTTTTAAATACGTTAATCGCTATAGCTATGGCCATAATAGAGTCAAAACTATTGTAACAATATGAGACATTGCCCAAGTGAATGTTGTACCTAAGGTAATTCACGTGTCTGCATCGAGTTAAGGTAATACGTTGAAAACACTTCAGCAAAGTAAGATTCAGCTAAGCCTGAAGATTAGTAAAGTACAGACCGGTTGCATCAAATCTAACTCAGCGATACTTTTAGAGGCGTTTTACTTTGATACAGCCTCTATTTTATTCTCACCTGAATCTCTGACGAAAGCGGCATAATAATTTTCATCTATTTGCGGGCGTAATCCGGGTCTACCTTCATAAGCGCCTGTTTGTTCCAGAGCCAAAGCATAAAACGCATCGGCGTCTTTTCGACAGGGAGCTAAAGACAATATGCGAACCACTGCCAAAAGACGCCTGCCTTTCAGTCGCGCAGCAAACACAAAAAAGGCGCTATAAAAGCGCCTTTTTTTGATGACTGAATGTCAGCGTTGATTATTCGATAATCTTAGCTA
>CAZROH010000120.1:0-4088 GCA_964601635.1 uncultured Alteromonas sp.
ATGGATGAGCCATTTTCAAGCCTGGACGCTGAGCTTAGGGAAGAGTTAGCGAAAGAAATTCGGACCATTTTAAAACGCGAACATACCAGTGCGCTGATAGTAACGCATGATCAGAACGAAGCGTTTGCGATAGCCGATGTCATTGGCGTACTTAAAGACGGACAACTGCACCAGTGGAATGACGCTTATTCGCTTTACCATAAGCCAGCATCACGTTTTGTGGCAGATTTTATAGGTAGCGGCGTATTCCTTGATAGCGTCATCAACGAGGAAGGCAGTATCGACTGTTGCCTGGGCACCGTCGCCGCTTCCCCCTCACAACTAAAAGATTTTAAAACCGGTCAGCAAATTGAACTTTTGATACGCCCTGATGACGTGGAATACGATGAACAAAGTCCGATACAGGGAACCGTTGTCAGGCGGACATTTCGTGGTGCGCACATTATGTATGAACTATCTGTTCCGGGGGCAAATAAGCCCATTTTATGCCTAACCCCGAGTCACAATGATCACGCTGTGGGTGAAACCTTCGGCTTCCGACTGGATTTAGCGCACTTAGTCATGTTTGCTAAGGCGACCACTGATGGATGTGGGCACTAAACCGATATTCGTATCGAATTTAAGCACGTTCTTACATCCCCCCCACTTTGGCAAGTATTGGCAATATTACAAGAACCTATTAGGATGTTACGTTCAAATATTACATTGAACATGTGAAATATGGGTGACATCAGAGGATAGTATATGGGTGACAAGGAACGTAAATACAAACTGAACAAATGTGATCGTCGATGGTTTACCCTGACTAAAATAGAAGGGCAAACAGATGTCCGTTTTTGTGACCGATGCGTCAAGACCATTCACTGGTGTAACACTGAAGAACAGGTAAAAGAAGCGGTTAAAAACAAATGGTGTATTGCGACCGAAAACAAACTTTTATTTTCCGATTTACCTCCACCAGCTAGTGAAGCAGAAAGTCACGGTGGCTGGCTTGGTGAAGCCGCTATAAATAGTTATGTGGTTGACCAGAATGATGAGTAGATCCGCGGCTATCGCTATTTAAACGATATGATTTCTTTTAAAAGAAGGTCTTCTGTACATCGGCACTTAACCAATAAAAAATGAAGCCCGATGACGTAGCCATTATTAAGAACTATCATGGTTTTACGTTTGTAATTATTGCGTCTGCACTGTCGCGTCTAACACTTCAACTAGCAAAAGTGTTAAGCTGATTTCACTGGACAAAAGCAAGGGCCGAACCATCTAAGGTCAAATTAAACATGCGCTAATTCAATGCTGATTTTGAAAGAAAAGCGTTAGTGAATTAGTTCAACTTAGGAAGATTTACCATGCGCGCATTCTATTGTGTTTTATTCATGCTGGTGCTTGCCGGTTGTGACAATAATGAAGTTGGGGATGTATCGTTAGGCGTCTTTACAACCAAAGACATCAAGCTGGACGCCTTTAGCGACCCGGTTGTGACAGGGGTGACATGCCACGTTTCAAGTATTGAGGCCAACCTGGATCTTTCAGACCCATCCGACAGTTCCATTGCGTGTCGCCAGACGGGCCCGATAACGATGGAAATGATTGACCAGATTGATAAGAGCAAAAACGGTGAAGTGCTATTCACCAAATCAAAAAGTATTTTCTTTAAAACGATGAAGATAAGACGCATTCTGGATTCAGAAAACCAAACGTTGATGTATCTGGCCTACTCCACAAAGGAAACATCCGGCAGTTTTAAGCATAGCCTTTCCACGGTGCCGCTTTGGGGTACTGAAGCCCATCGCATGGCTGGTAACGGGCCTGATTGATAAAGCCCGGCATTGCTCGCTCGCTGCGCAAGCAACTGTTCGTAAAGGTAAAAAAACCGCTATCAGCAAGTTTGATAACGGTTTTACTTTGTTTAAAAAGCTCAACTAAAAATGTATTAGGCTTTTCTTTTAGTTAGCGATTAATGATTATGCTCATCATGGTCTTCGTGGCCAATTGCCCATGTCACATGCGTTAAATGACGCGTTCCATCAGGGTCGATGCGCAAAAATACTTCTGCATTACCACGTTTATAAACTGAACGTCCCCAGCCGATGGACTTACCATCATTGGGTTCCGCTTTGTTACAACCTTTACCTTGAGGGGAATTACAGCTACCGCCTCCCCCATCACCACCACTGCCATTATTAGCATAGGAGTCATAGGAGTCGGTGTGGTTATAGATGATGCTTAACTGGTCGTAGTCATGGTTATTGGGATACTCATAAGGTGGATCCTGATAATCCATACAACTGAATAACGACTGGTTATTAAAGTTTTCATCTTGATGACCCAAGCCAACATCATGCCCAAGCTCCTGGCACGTCACGCTCTGTTTCCAGTCATCGCCACTGTAGTAAGCCATGTTGAAATACGTGTCATTCAATTTGGTATAACCGGTCGTAATATGGCCGTTGTTATCCAGTGATATTCCGGCAATACCCAGCCAACCGTTTTGGCCATACTCGAGGTTACAAATTCTAACCATGCCATCCGGTGCATTACATTTGCGCCGAGTGCGACTACTGGTGTCTCCGCTCAAATCCTCTACCATATTCAGCACATTTGATTGTGACCAATCACCAATCGCTTGTGATACATACGGATCCCAGTCACTCGTTGTACTGTTTATGATGGTTAAATCAAATGAGTTTGTTGTTCTTGCCCAATGATAATCAGCCCAGGAATGGTCGGCTAATACCGTAGGACTTGCCGCAGCCGCAATTACAACGGTTGCTGCTATGAGTTTTAGTTTCATAAGCGTACCTGTATATAAAATGGTTTAATAGTTCGCCTTAACAAGTTTCAAGCAATTTCACTATCCATTTAAATTATGAAAGCTTCACCTATTAACAATCCAGACTATACCAGTGTGGCACATAGTTGATATTTTTCACCTCTGGACGGGTAAAATGTCAGATAACGTTGCTGAAAGCATATCTGAAATGGTTAGTCGTGGTAGTGGGCATGTGCTGATTATCGGAATCGACTTGCCGATGCTGGCTGTTTTGTAATGCAACACTTCCAGCGTCTATCTTATGCTCTCTCAATATCTATTAAGTAGGCTTATACTTTGAAATGGGTAACCGGAACGTTGAGGTTGAAAGTGAAAGGTCCGTGCCCTTTCTGAACGAACAAGGGCACAGATATAAAAAGTTACTCCATCATGTCTTTGCGTAACGCCCAGATGTTATAGTCTGTCTCCTCAAAATGGCTGGTCCAGCTCTTCATTAATTCCTGAGCTTTACTTTCATCTCCCATATGCGTAACGAGCATTTCCATGAATTCCGTTTCTGGCGGTGCCATAGCTGCCCAATTTTCATAAGGTATCGCTAAGACCATCTCACCACGGCCACCAACCTGATCTGCAAAAGACCAGTTGTAGGGCCAGTTTTGGGCTTTGGCGGCTTCCACCAGTGCTTTTTTGTCATTCTCAATTGCGCCGCGATGACCGAGCTTTGGAACGTAACTGGTAACCCCCACATAACGGTATTTTACATCCGGTCCCCACTTACTGTTTTCCTGATCGGCTACTGACAAATAATGGTGGGTGTGGTCAACATATTGTCCCGCGGTTTCCCGCCAGTGCTGAATGATCCCATTTTTCTCAGCCCAATCACGATAGCTGTCCATATCTTTCCAGGTAAAACCCCAGGAACGAACGCCAATACGATCCAGATTGTGACCGAGTACAGGCGAGTAAAAACGCCACTCTCTGGGATCCTGCTTGGAGCGCCGGAATTTCGCATGTTCACGGATGGCCGCTTCCAATTCCTGCATTTTCCCCTCTTTCGGGGTCATGATCCACATTTCAGCGAGCATTTCCTGCTTCGCACCTTTTGTTCCATGCTGGTCGGCCATGACATTCGCTGCCATCACATTGAGCAACACAAGCCCAAAAGCCAGACTCATACCTCTTATTGTTCTGTTCATTTTTAATCCTCTTTAGTTGTTCCACAACCAATAGAGTCCGAACGGCTGTAACTTAGCATCCTTCGACTAGTTATCACGAACTCACTGCATTTAGTGAGCTATAAGCTTAGACGGGGGTA
>CAZROH010000121.1:0-3835 GCA_964601635.1 uncultured Alteromonas sp.
TTTTTTATGCGCGTAAATAAAGGTTGTTGAAACCAGTTGCCTTGCGCATTGCCACATGACGGCTAATGGTAAACATAGGCATCAAGAAAGGACCTATGAAGAATCCTGCTAACGCCCACAGCTTAGCTTTCATGCCAGATTTGAATGCCTCAACATAGAAAAATAAGCTACTCACAACAGAAAGTACTAAAAGCGCGATCATCGTTACCTCTTCGCCAATGATGGCCAATTAAATTGGCCGTGGGATTCTATCAAGTATCTCAAGGAACCAGAATTGTACGGATTTCGAACAACAAATCTAGTGATTATATCGCTTTGACATAAAAAAACCGCGCAAAGCGCGGTTTTTAACAAGTTTGTTACAAGTTAGTAAAAAGTTTCACCTTTTTCTGCCATTTTTTGTAACACCTCGGCAGGAGCAAATTTGCTGCCCACAGTTTCGCTATAATGTGTCAAACGATTGACGATCTGTTGAATGCCCATCGAATCCATGTAACGGAAAGGCCCGCCAAGAAACGGTGGAAAGCCAATTCCAAAAATGGCACCAATATCACCATCTCGAGGGTTCCTCACTACACCTTCATCTAAACAGCGGGCAGCCTCGTTAAGCATCATCAACACACACCGCTCAGCCACTTCTTTTTGGCTTAAAGATGAAGAAGGTGAAATATTGAGTAGTGAGTAAATTGACTCATCGACCTCCTTACCTGGTTTATCCCCTTCGTAAGAATAAAAGCCTTTACCATTCTTTTTACCCTTACGACCATCATCCAATACTTTATCAAACGCATCAGGCGCGACGAAGCGCTCACCAAACGCATCCACCAGTATAGGAATGATCTTGGTGCCAACATCAATTCCCACTTCATCAAGAAGCTTTACCGGGCCCACGGGGAAACCGAACTTAACCAGTGACTTGTCAATATGTTCAATCGGCTCTCCTGCTAAAATCAGGTTAGCCGCTTCATTCATGTATGGCGCTAAAATCCGGTTGACATAAAAACCCGCGCCATCCTTTACTACAACGGGTGTTTTACCCTGCTTACGAGCAAATTCAACGGTGGTCGAGATAGTCTGATCTGAGGTTTTTTCATGAGCAATGACTTCAGCCAGCGGCATTTTATCTACAGGAGAGAAATAATGCAGTCCTATCACGTTCTCTGGACGCGCAGCTTTAGCTGCAATTTGATTAATGGGTATAGACGACGTATTTGAAGCAAAAATGGTTTCAGGTTTACAGTTGGCTTCTATATCGGCCACCATTTGCTGTTTCAATCCTACATCTTCAAAGACCGCTTCAATAACAATATCTGAATCCTGCATACCGCGATAATCCAGTGTCCCAGTGAGTAAGGACATTTGCTTTTGCATCTCAGTTTTACGCATAAATTTGCGCTTAACTTTCTTATTGAGCAAGTCATAACTGTATTTCATGGCATGCGCTATGCCTTCGGCACGAATATCTTTTATTCGCGCAGGCACATTCGCTTTTGTGGCGGTCACATAGGCAATACCACCACCCATCAATCCGCCTCCGAGGATCCCAGCCTTTTTAACTCTTACAGGTGCAACACCTTTAACCCCTTCCTCTTTTTTCATTTCAGTTGTAGCAAAGAAAATTTGACGTAACTGATAAGACTCTGGCGTCATCACTAATTGGCCGAAGGCCTTCGCCTCAGCAGCAAGACCGGCACGCAGCCCGTTTTTCATGCCTTCTTCGATGACATTAATAATTTTTTCAGGAGCGGGATAATTGCCCTTCGTTTTACTCAAGGTCTGTTGGCGGGCTTTTTTAAACATAAAGTCCCTGCCAAAGCCGGTTTTTTCAAGTGCTTTGTTTAACAACCCCTTTTGCGGTGAACTTCTTTCTGGCTTTTGCTTTTTGGCAAATTTAGTCGCCACTTCCAACAAGACACTTTGCGGAACAACTTCATCAACGATGCCATATTTTTTCGCTTGTCTTGCTCTTGCTGAAGAGCCGGTTAGCATCATCTTCATTGCCTGTTGAATACCAATCAGGCGAGGTAGCCGCTGGGTTCCACCACTACCAGGCAAAAGCCCGAGCTGCACTTCCGGCAAGCCGACTTGGGTCACCTCTGCATCAGTACACACGCGATAGTGACAGGCAAGTGCAAGTTCCAGCCCGCCTCCTAGCGCTGGGCCGTGTATAGCTGCGACTACCGTGGGACGCAAGCGTTCGATTCGGTCGAATACAGCTTGTCCGCCCTCTGCCAACGCCTGTGCGTCATCCTGAGTTTCACAGGCCGCCAGCATGGAAATGTCAGCCCCTGCTACAAAGGAGTTTTTCTTGCCACTGGTAAGCACCACACCTTTTATTGAAGTATCAGCTTCAATTTCGTCAAGGACTGCATTAATTTCGTCGCCAAACTCCTTTTTTAGTGTATTCATTGACTCGCCTGGCACATCCATTGTCAGGATTGCTATGCCATCATCCTGCCGGCTAAGCGTAAATGCACTTGGTTTGGTGGCAACGTCATTTGTCACTGTCGTATTATCCTGTCCGGCCATTACTCTGTCTCCACAATCATTGCTGCACCTAACCCACCCGCTGCACACGCAGTCAGTAGCCCGGTACCACCACCTCGTCGGTTTAATTCATTTAACATTTGAGTAATCATTCGCGTACCCGTCGCGGCAAATGGATGGCCATAAGCAATTGAGCTTCCCATCACATTGAATTTATCCATATCTATCTCGCCAGTCGCCTTGCTGCGTCCCAGTTTTTCCTGGGCGAACTTATCGCTGGCAAACATTTTAATATTAGCCAGAGTCTGTGCCGCAAATGCTTCGTGCATCTCAATAAGCGTTAAATCATTCAACGACATGCCCGCTCTATCAAGTGCAATCGGCGTTGCGTAAGAAGGGCCCATAAGCATATCTTCCCATACATCAATAGCGGAAAAGGCATAGCTTTTAATAAAACCTAATGGCTTATAACCGAGTGCTTTGGCTTTACTCTCGGTCATCATTAATACTGCAGATGCGCCATCGGTTAATGGCGTTGCGTTTGCGGCTGTAACAGAACCGTATTTTTTATCAAAAACCGGGCGCAACTTAGCGTAGCCTTCCAGTTTTGAATCGAAACGAACGTTGTTGTCACGCTCAAAAGCAGATTTGAAAGGTTCGGCATATGCCGCCATGACTTCTTCTTTTAACTTCCCTTCTTCCCAGCTTTGGGCTGCCAGACTATGGGAGCGATGCGCTAATTTATCTTGCTCTTCACGACTGATATTGTGGCTCTTCGCCATCTGTTCGGCGGTTTGCCCCATAGACAAGCCGGTAGAATATTCGGCTACAGCAGGAGGTACCGGCAGTAAATCTTTTAAGCCCAGCTTTTTAAAGATACTCCACTTTTGGCCCATGGTTTTCGCTTTTTGCAAATCGACTAATGCACGTGCCAGCTTTTTAGAAACACCAATAGGCGAGACTGAAGCTGAGTCTGCCCCACCGGCAACGCCCACTTCGATATTACCCGCCATCATACTTTCGGCGATGTTAACTGTAGACTGGAAACTCGTCGCACAGGCACGTGAAACACTGTAGGCATCAGTGTGTACATTCATTCCTGTACCCAATACTATTTCACGCGCAATGTTTGGCGCTTCCGGCATTTGTACTACCTGGCCATATACAACCTGATCAACCATGTCAGGTGCCACACCCTGACGAATTAATAGTTCATTCACGACCATCTTGCCTAAATCAACGGCTGGCACACCGTGAAAGTAAGTAGCCATTTTTGCAAACGGCGTCCGTAACCCAGCTACGATCGCGATCCGATCGCCTGAACGAGTTGTAACGACTTGTTTAGTTG
>CAZROH010000122.1:0-3716 GCA_964601635.1 uncultured Alteromonas sp.
TATCAATGAAAAAGGAGAAATCGATGAAATCTGTAACTCGTATCTTATCTGCACTATTAGTTGTTTCGGCTTCTGGGGTAGCGATGGCAAAGCCACAAAGTAATGATGCACTAAATCAATTAATCAATGCAGAGTTGCAACAGCAAATGACGTTAACTAAGCAGGAAATCAATGTCGAAGTGCGTAACGACGTCCTCAATACCGCCTACCAGTTTTCACCTGATGCAGAGGAAAAAGAAATGGTAGCAAAAGTAACGGTCCGTCAGCTGAAGGAAGCTGATTTACGCAAAAAAACTGACGCGTGATAGTTAGCATGATTAGCGCAATTGCAATGCTTGGTTTAGTGCTAGCGCCGGTGGCAGCTTATTTGGCCAGTGTTATTTTATTTAACGGCGTGCAAGCCATTGTACGCCGCGTTAGTGCCAATCCGCATTGATATAGTCCACCCAGTGCTATTTCAATTCGGATTGGCTTTAAACATGACAATCTATCCCGTAGGACCTTTACCTTAGGATAATCAGTCAATATTTAGTTGTGAAAAATATCTCATTTCGAGCCGTTTTAACACGAGATATGGACTGATTTTCCTGAGGCTTTTTGCTACTAATTGCCAAACAGCTTTTTCCACCAGCTTTTTTTGTCTTCTTTGGTTACCGGGTTACCTGCGCAGTCCTGTGCGGGTGGGGGCAAAACATCTAAGATTGCTGGTACGCTCATGCTATTCGGACAACCCGCCACTGTGACGGCGCCTGAATTGGCATTAAAATGCGCAATACCTAAACCTTGGGGAAAACGTCGGGAGAGCGATTTCGGAGCTTGCATCTTTTGGTAGTTAATGAATACAGGTAACGCACCACCGGCTCCAGTTAGATTGATTGGTTGATTATCGTCATTTCCTACCCACACAGTCACCACGTTATTGCGATCAAATCCGGAAAACCAGCTGTCGCGAAAATCATCGGTAGTTCCCGTTTTACCGGCCATGTTTATATTCGGAAACGCCTGCCCCACTCGTTTGGCCGTCCCTTCTCGGGTCACTTTATATAGGGCGTAGTTCAGTAAATAGGTGGCCCCTTCGTCGACGCGTTGCGAATAAAACTCAGCTTTTTTCCACAACATCCGATTATTCGCGCTAACGACAGACGTCACTGTATGCAATGGGATATACCGACCCGTGTTGGAAAGTGTCTGGTACATTTGGTTGGTTTCAAATGGAGTGAGCGCCATCGCGCCTAATGTCATCGCCGGCACTTTTCGAAATGAGTCTGTAACCCCTAACTGTGATATGGTTTGCGCGATGTTATTCAACCCTACCTGCATACCTAAATTAACAGTTGGAACATTAAGTGAGTTGGTAAGCGCATAAATTAAGGGGACTTGTCCTCGAAATTGCTTATCTTCATTCTGTGGAGACCACAGTTTACCACCAGTGCTTTTAAGCGTTATGGGCTTATCGTCAAGTGGTGTCGCCAGGTTAAACGCAACCGGATCTTCCAAGGCAGTTAAATATACCGCCGGTTTAATCAGTGAGCCTACCTGCCGGCGCGCATCCAGGGCGCGGTTAAAGCCCTTAAATTCGGTATCTTTACTACCTACAATTGCACGAATTTCACCACTGCTGATGTCGGTGACGAGCATCGCGGACTGCAATGGGGCATTGCGATCTTTCTGTAAGCCCGCTAACGTTTGTTTTACCGCTTTTTCCGCCCTGCGTTGTGCGTAGATATCCAGTGTGGTAAAAACTTTTACCCCGGAATCCCTTAGATTAGGGTCGGCAAGGATCTCTGTCAGTTCTCTTCTTACTTTATCCATGAAGGCAGGGTGTTTACCTTTTGCGAGGCTATCACCTGTGGCTAGCCCAAGAGGAGAGTTGATATAGCGCTTGTAATCAGAACGATTAAGTTCATTGCTCTCAAACAAAATACGCAAAACTAAATTGCGCCTTTCGATTACACGTTCCGGATGCCTGCGTGGATTATAATAAGACGGTCCTTTCACGATTGCTACTAGCGTCGCTATTTCCGCCGGGTTGAGTTCATTGGCCGGGCGATCGAAATAAAAATAACTGGCAAGCCCCACCCCATGCACGGCCATTTCGCCGTTTTGCGCTAAGAACACTTCGTTAAGGTACGCCTGCAGGATTTCATCTTTGCTGTAGCGCGCGTCAATCAAGAGTGCCATTAAGGCTTCTTTGGCTTTTCTTACCAGCGATCGCTCACGGGTGAGAAACAAGTTTTTGACCAATTGCTGAGTTAACGTACTGCCACCCTGCACCGTGCGTCCGGCCTTGATGTTGACGATTAATGCGCGAAGTATGGAAAGTGGCGCAATTCCGTGGTGTTCATAAAAATCTTTATCTTCAACCAGTGTGAGTGCTTTAGGTAACAATGCCGGTACAGTATCGAGCGTAACCAGCATGCGATCTTCCTGACTGCTACTAACGAGCCGAGTCACTAGCCAGGGCTCTAAGCGAACACTGCCTACGGCTTGTCCCGCAGTATGGTCGGTAATACTTACGATACGACCGCTTTGCCAGTTAACTTGTAAGTGGCGTAACCCCTCGTAAGTATCGGCAAAGTGGAACGCTCGGCGTTGGATTATCAGCGTATTAGCAGAAAATCGATACTCGCCGCTTGAGTCGGGTTTCGCCACACTCCTGTAACCCAGTAACTGAAGTTCTTCTATCACCTCTTTAGGAGTAATTTCGAGATCTTTTTCAAGCTTCAGGGGGCGAGCGAATATCTGCGCAGGAACTTCCCATTTATTGCCAGAAAAGGTGTGTTTTATCTGAGCATCCAGATAAACCAGGTATGCAGCGAAGAGTACCAGTCCAATCAAGGTAAACTTGAAGAAAAATCCTCGCCAGCGACGAGACTTCTGTAATTTTTCTTTTTTCTTTTTCGCCACACGCGTTTCCTGGTCACTAATAAGGGGGTTGATTCTGCAATCTATGCAAAAGAATTTCCAGCCCTGAATAAATAAAATAATCTGACAACTTTGATTACATGCGTAATCCCATTAATTCAACTGTAATCAATGTCGAGATAAACGGGGAAATCAGTAGTGCTGGAAGTGATGCACCTCATATGGCGTGCATCACCCTGCCCTCTCTGCAGGCGTGGTAGCTCGGCGCAAAAACAAACCGTGGCATGCCCTTGGCCATGAGGCTGGTTGTATATTGACTCCGTACCCTTGCGAACTAGCAGGCTGTAAATTCAGCCACATTTAAATAATGTATGCTGCAGATCCCTCAGCAGAATGGCATCAATAAGGTTACTTGGTAATTCGTGTTGATAAACATAACGACATTTGACCTGCGAAGTGTTTAAAGGCATCAAAGTCTTCACTTTTTAGCAGACGTTGCGATTCTGCTCTGTCAACATATAACAGGCCAATGCATTTTTTGCCCACCATGATGGGCGCCACAAAAAACGCAAACCCCTGACAGAGGTTTTGCAAAGCCGGGGTTAATCTTGAACGCCATTCTTTCGCTGTCGGCGCATTGACCCAGATGTGAAGATGATCCTTGAAGGACTCATCAAAAACGGTATTGTTAATGCCTAGGGGGTGAACAAAACCGGTTTCGATTCGGTCTGCGTTCTGACATGAAACAAAACGGGGCGTTAACTTGCCTTTGCTTTGATTTAGCATGAATACAATAACACGATCCATCCCCACACCACGGTGTAAGCCCTCTATAGTCGTGTTGATTAACA
>CAZROH010000123.1:0-3271 GCA_964601635.1 uncultured Alteromonas sp.
ACCAGTTTAAGGGCGTTCGATACGCCCTTTTTCTTTGTCTTTAAAAGAGCCAAAGCACTAAACCTTAAGCGAGAAATTATCAACTCTTTGCTGGTGATGAGTTTCACTTTACTGCTAGAAAAAGCAATGCCTGCGCAACAGCTAAAATGCGACCAAAGTCACTACTGATTGCTCCTTGTCTCTACAGTTCCCAGACCTACTCACAGGCTTTGGGTAACAATTCGCTGTGCTCGTTTCAACTAAGTATCTCCACAAATCAGTATATTAGTAAAACTGTAGTGTTGAACATTTGAATCTCCCCCCAGCTCTTCTAAACTCTAAGCTTATAACTTCGCAATATCATTGCCTCATAGCTAAGGATTTGGTGTGAGTAAGCTCAATACAACAAGGACCCACATGGAGCGTGATGTATTAGTATTAAATTTTACCGATGAAACATGCTTAGATAATTCACGGACGAGCTTACCCAACTGGCATTTTATTCATGCCAACACCTTAGATTGTGCCTATAAAATCCTCGAGAAAAGCTGTTGCCACGTATCTATAGCTCTGGTCGGCCGTACCAGACAGCAAGCAGTTCTCAAGGCCGTAAAGCAGCTTTCAGCAAGCCAGGATTCACTTTTGTGGTTAGCGCTGTTTCGTAATGGTGATAGCGTGCTCGACAATATTAGCTATTGCTTCACAGATTACTTTCTTGATTATCATCACCTCCCCGTCGATTGGTCCAGACTCGATCATACCCTGGGTCATATCTATGGAATTGCTCAACTTAAATTACGTTCGGAACAAGGCCTTACACCAGGCAAAGCCAATAACCTATGCTTTGGCGAGTCCAGGGAAATGCAACAACTTAAAGAGAGCTTAGATAAGGTCGCCTGCACCGATGAAACGGTGCTAATCGGTGGTGAAACTGGCACAGGTAAAGGGCTGTGCGCGCAATATATTCATTCCTTTTCGCCGCGAAGAAAAGGCCCTTTTATTACCGTAAATTGTGGAGCGTTGCCGCCAACACTGATCCATGCGGAGCTCTTCGGGCATGAGAAAGGTGCCTTCACCGGCGCAAATAAACAATATATTGGTCGCATAGAGCGTGCTCATAAAGGCACCTTGTTTCTCGATGAAATTGGTGATTTATCCCTGGAATTACAAGTTAATTTACTGCATTTTCTTGAAGAAAACTGTATTGACCGGTTAGGCGGGAATAAATCAACCGAAGTTGATTGCCGTATTATTTTTGCTACCCATGTGAATTTGGAAAATGCCGTCGAAGAAGGGCTTTTTAGAGAAGACTTATATTACCGCATCAATGTTATACAACTGGAAATCCCCAGTTTAAGAGACCACATAGGCGATATACCCATTCTCGCTAATGATTGTTTAAACAAACTGACGCCCCCAGGCCAGCAATTCAGCTTTAGCCAGTCTGCTGTACAGGCGATGAAGCTATACTCATGGCCGGGTAACGTGCGCGAGTTAAAAAATCGTATACAACGTGCCATCATTATGAATGAAAACGACGTTATCACCGAGGATGATTTGGGCATTTCCCTTCCAAAATCATCGCAACCGAGGTCTGAGGTGATCGATTTAGTCAAACATCGAACTGAAATTGATACCGAATTAATACTCGCAGCGATTAAAAGGAATAACTATAACGTATCGGCGGCGGCTAGAGAGCTAAATATTTCGCGAACGACTTTTTATCGTTTGATTAAGAAGTGCAAGATAAAGCTGTAACTAAACCTAAGTTGCAATTTAGAGGACTACCCCATGTCAACAATTATCCCCAAATACATCGTTTTACTAATTGCTTTACTCTTCCTCTATGGCTATGACGCCGAAGCCAAGACTACCCAGCAGAGTAAAGTAGAACAGGAACTAAGCGCATTACAACAAGAAGTAAGTGAGCTGAAAGAGCAACTCGCCACCATAGGCAGTCAGGTTAAAGACATTCACGAGATTGCCATTAATGCACAACGACCAAAGCACAGGACTCTGGCTACACAAGAAAACTTTGCTGGTAACGGCTCATTAGCCAATCTGGGCGATGCGACCGCAAAATTAGCCATTGTCGAGTTTTCTGATTATGAATGTCCCTACTGCAAACATTATGTGGACACTACCTTTACCAAGCTAAAATCAAATTTTATCGATAAGGGTAAGGTGAAATATATCGCTCGCGACTTCCCATTAAGCTTCCATAAACAGGCCAAAGGAGCAGCCGTTGCAGCCAACTGTAGTTTACAACAAGGAGCCTACTGGCCCATGCGCGAACGATTGTTTCACAATGTGGATCAACTGAGCGATGATTTGTATCATAGCAGTGCTGAACAACTGGAGCTAGACATGGATAAGTTTGCTAAGTGCCTTAAGGATGAAACGGTGCTGGCCAAAGTAGAACAAGACATGAGCTATGGCTTATCATTAGGCATTCGCGGTACACCGAGCTTTTTGGTAGGTAAGGTGGAAGGCGATCACCTGATCAACCCAACCTTGTTAGTCGGTGCCCAAAGCTATGAAACTTTTGCCGCAGTATTGAACGACCTAGCCGCTGCCCCAACTCAGGAGGCCAGTGAATAACTAATCTTTTTTTTGATAGCGCGACAGGACATCCCAACGTCATTGGCGCGCTATCCCAACGGGCTCTGCAATAACCCTAAGGTCACTTCTCCCAGGTTCGTTTGAAGCATCTTTTCCCTAACCTGACTCATCTTCCTTTTAGTACTGGTCACAAGCAACAACAAAAATAGCTCGTTCAATGTGTCATAAAGTGTTCGTAACTGTTCATCTCTATAGAACAATGGAAAATAAAAAATAACACTCTGATATTTATAGAATTTGATTGATTTTAACAGGCTCATCCCGGTAGTTTTAACGCACAATGTTACAGCAGTGAAACACCCACGCTGCAATCTTCCAGAGGAAAAAGCCAGCAAACTCTTTAAAAACATATAGCTAGAACTTTGGTACAAGGCTTGCCACAAATTCTGCCAGTTAAGGCTCTGCGCTATGGACTCCGCTAAGTAATGAGCCACCATAGACAGCTGCCAGACACGGCAAAATGCCGGAATCTGTAGTAAAGCAAGGTACTCACTTTTTTAGAATCTAAGTCTTATTCCGCAGTTAAAAGGGATGACCCTACATGAGGTTTAATCAATATTATCAATTGACAGAGGTCATTATTATGAAAGGATTTAACTGTAAACGGCTTATCAGGCCCCTGGGTGTCGTCCTGATAAGCTCCGCCAGCCTATATGGCATAAGCACCGCA
>CAZROH010000124.1:0-2878 GCA_964601635.1 uncultured Alteromonas sp.
TGTCAGGCGAGCCTTTACACCCCGCCCTGAAAGACCAACTGGAACATCCCACCCTGCCGGTGAGTCTGGATGTCACGCCAGTGAAAACATTCAAATCGGCTGAAGCAAGCGGCCCGTCGCAGACATTGTCAGCAGATAAGTAACTACCAATTCTTATAAACGGTAACACGTCGGTTTTCAGGGCGCGTTTGCTGATGTCCTCTAATCGCACTAAAGTATCTACCCATCGCGAAAGTGCTGTGTAACTTTCGAATTCTGGCATACTTCGCCCGCACTAAAATGAGGAGGAAGTGAAGTATGCTCAAGCGGCTAAGTGGTATTCTAGCCTGTCTTTTTATCGTAGGAGCAAGTGCCAGTGAGCCAGCGCCCGATCAGCTACCCGGCGAAGATTTACAAACAGATGAAAGAAAAATAGAACCATCTGAAACAAGAACAGATAATCTGTTTGGTAAAGAGGAGCTCAAGCAAGCCTTCATTCCTTATCTCAAGGCGAATGTTGCCGTGGACGGCACGCTGGACGAACCACAGTGGCAGCAAGCCAATCATTTTACGCTGGATTTTGTCACCCAGCCGTTTGATAACACCGCCGCGCCGGTGGCCACCGATGTGTATATTTTCGAAGATGGCGAAAACCTTTATGTGGGGTTTATTGCCCACGATCCTGATCCCTCAGAAATCAGTGGTTTTTATCGCGACCGCGACAAAATTTGGAGTAATGATTTAGTCGGTATCAAGCTGGATACATTCAATAATGAACGTCTGGCTTATCAGTTTTTTGTCAATCCCTATGGTGTGCAGGCAGACGCGATTGAAAACGAAATGACTAAACGAGAAAGTGATAGCTGGAATGCCATCTGGCATTCAGCCGGCAAGCTCACCGATTCCGGTTATGTGGTGGAAATGGCTATTCCGCTGCGGGCGATGAATTTTGATGAACAGGCCGAGCGTAAAATCTGGGGCGCAGAGTTTATCCGTTTTTATCCGCGCGAAGAGCGCTACCGTATCTCTAACCTGCCTTTTGATCGCAATAACGAATGCGTGTTATGTCAGATGGGTGACATTGAAGGTTTTGAAAATGCCAGTCAGGGTAATAATCTTGCTATTGTACCTACGCTGGTGTTAGGTGCAGGCCGTCAGCGTGACGTATTTGAACAGGAAGACTGGCAGTCAACTGATAATCAGGAAGTCGGCGTTGATCTGAACTGGGGAATTACGCCGCAGATGTCACTTCAGGCAACGCTTAATCCTGACTTTTCCCAGGTTGAAGCTGACGTGGCGCAGGTCAGTATTAACAATACGTTTTCCCTGTACTTTAACGAACTTCGTCCATTTTTCGTAGAAAATGCCGGTTATTTTACTTCCAACCAGCAGCTGGTCTATACCCGTAATATCAGTGCCCCCGATTATGGCGCCAAACTCACCGGTCAGTCAGGTGATCACACGTTCGGTGTGTTTGCGGCGAACGATGAAACCACCCGGTTTATCGTGCCGGGGAATTTAAGTTCCAACGTAGCAATGCTTGAGACAGAGTCGGTTAATACTGCACTGCGCTACCGTTATGATGTAAGTGATGACATTTCGCTGGGCTGGGTGTCCACCTTGCGTGATGCCGATGATTACCATAACTACGTGAACGGGGCAGATTTAAAATACCGCATCACCAATCAGGATACCCTGCGCGCCCAATATGTGATTTCAGACACGCAATATCCGTTTACCTTGTATCAGGATTTTTGTGAAAACGACTGCGTTGAAGCGGAAGATAACAGCGAGATTGCGTTACGAACCCGCAAGGATGGCGCCTTTTCTGGGCAGTCGTGGCGGGTAAACTACATCCATCAGGAACGTGACTGGTTTTTCAAAGCCGACCACTTCTCCAACGACGAAGATTTTCGTGCTGACTTAGGTTTTGAATCGAAAGCTGATTTTCATAAGTCGATCGTTGGTGGCGGCTATATGTGGTGGAACGACACCGGCTGGTGGAACCGTATTCGTGTAAACGGTGACTGGGACATCACCCACAATGACAATGGTGAGCTACTGGAAAGAGAAGTCGAAGCGTACGTCAGTGTTCGCGGAACCTACCAGTCTTTTATTGAAGTAGGCCATGTGGAACGCCAGCGCGTGGGCCTGCGCCATGATGATTCCACCTTAGCGGTAAATGGCAATACCGATTTATTTAGCGAGTCTTCAAACAGTATCTATTTTGAAACCCGCCCGAGCTCATTACTTTTCTTTAGCACCTTCACCCGTTTTGGTGATCAAATCGACTTTGCTAATAATCGTTTGGGCAAGCAGTTGTATGTGGAATCCCGTATGGATGTGAACATTGGTCGCCATGCCCAGTTAAGCGCCCGGCAAATTTACAGCGACCTGGATGTAGATGCAGGAAAGCTGTTTATTGCCCGGATCAGCGATGTGCGTCTGACCTATCAATTTGATGCCAGACAGTTCCTGCGCTTGATCATGATCTACAACAACACCCACCGCAATCAGGCCAGTTACACCGCAGAGGTCGATGAATACACGCGTGATCTGGGCGCGCAGCTGCTGTATTCATACAAAATTAATCCGCTTACCAAGTTCTTTGTGGGGGTGGGATCGGCAGCAACCGATGCGCCAACGCTTGATGGGATGCGAAGCTATGAACAGTCGGTGTTTATGAAGTTCAGCTATGCATGGCTGCAATAGTCTGCACACTCTTCCTCGCTTAGGTTAAAGACTTATCTACGAGGGTGAACTATTTGAGTCGCCCTCTACGTACCAATCACATTATCTCATTCTAATTGCGCGATACATTTTCGTTTTCGCATGGCAAACTATTTTGGAAGGAGTCCTTGTGAGCTATCAAAAAATCGACACCTTAAACGTTAATAAT
>CAZROH010000125.1:0-2863 GCA_964601635.1 uncultured Alteromonas sp.
GTTTATACGCCACCATGTTTATTCCTAAACACGGCAGCGGAAAAGAAGTATTAACCCCTTAAGTGAAAGATTGATCCCCTCCCCCCGGTCTGTCTCGTAATGAAATAGACATAGGCTGACCTCACGAGGGGATTCTCATGGCAAAATATTTTAAGCCATCGGTCCGATTAACTGAAAATGATGTAACAGATGAAGCGATATACCGGGATCGTCGCCGCTATCTAAAAGCCATGGGATTTCTAGGTGCAAGTAGCTTGTTATCCACTCAAGCGAAAGCCATTAGCTGGTTCGATGACGACGAGGACAGCAAAGCGTTTAAAGCAAAACCGTTAACGTTTTCTCAGAATGACAAATACCGTACCAGCGAAACCCAGACACCTTATGCAAAAGTAACCCGCTATAACAATTTTTACGAGTTTGGAACCGGCAAAGAAGATCCCGCTGAACATGCCGAGGAATTTACACCCGAGCCATGGACGATAACGGTAGATGGATTAGTTGAGAAGCCTTTCAAACTGGATCATCAGCAGTTATACAAGACATTTAATCTCGAAGAGCGAATTTATCGGTTACGCTGTGTCGAAGCCTGGTCCATGGTAATTCCCTGGATTGGTTTTGAACTGCAAGCATTGATTAAGAAAGCCGCTCCCCTATCCAAAGCAAAATATGTCGCCTTTCAAACCGTCATGCGCCCTGAGCAAATGCGTGGGCAGCGCAGTCGTTTTGTGGGAGGTGGCATTGATTACCCGTACGTGGAAGGGCTGCGCCTTGATGAAGCAATGCACCCTCTTAGCCTGATGACTGTGGGGTTGTACGGGAAAACATTGCCTCCGCAAAATGGGGCCCCCATTCGATTAATAGTTCCCTGGAAGTATGGCTTTAAAAGTATTAAATCAATCGTGCGGGTGACCTTAACCGACAAAGAGCCGCCAACCACCTGGAATCAATTGGCTCCCCAGGAATATGGTTTTTATGCCAACGTTAATCCAGAGGTTGACCATCCCAGATGGAGTCAGGCCAGCGAAAGAAGGATCACTCGTGGTGGACTGTTCTCGCAGGATCGAATTGCTACGCAGCTGTTTAATGGTTATAACGAAGTTGCACCGCTATATGAAGGAATGGATTTGAGCCGATTCTACTGATGTCACTATTTAATCGCCCAGTTCGCTTGAGCACATTACAGATCCGTTTTGCCAAAGTTATCATTCACGTCATCCTTTTAGGCTACCTTGGCTTACTGTTTTATGCGGGTGTGAACGATAATTTAGGGGCCGATCCGGTCAAGGCACTTATCCATACTACAGGCTTGAGCAGCCTCAAAATTTTACTCATCACCCTGGCCATATCGCCATTTGCTAAGTTTCTGCCCTGTGGCGACCTGATACGCTTCAGACGAATGATTGGGCTTTACTGTTTTGTCTACGCACTGAGCCATTTTCTGGCATACACTGTCTTTGAACTTCAGCTGGACTGGTCACAAGTGGTCAGCGAAATTGCCAAGCGCCCGTATATCACGGTGGGCTTCACGGCGCTTTTGTTATTATCACTAATGGCACTCACCTCCCCCAATGCCATTAGGCGAAGACTGGGCAAAAGGTGGCAGTATCTGCATAACTTTATCTACCTGACAATTGTTTTGGTCATCACCCATTACTGGTGGTCTCTTAAAGCCATAGACCTGACTGCGCTAATTTATGCAGCGGTGTCGCTTGGTTTACTTTTATTGCGTAAGAACAAAATAACCAGGCTATTTCGTCGATAAGCGAAATCGTTCGTTAACTTCGCGTAGCACCGTCCTTATTAGCCTGCCTTTGGCTTCCCCCCTGTTTGTGAAAAAAATATACTTTTTGCTTGCACAGTAGTTATTTTTAAAATACTGTATATCCATACACTGTACAAATAAACAAGGATATTGTCATGGTCGCAAACGTTTTTCAGATGCCTTTACCGATTGACTACCAGCCTCAGCCTAAAAGAGTGCCAACAAGCAGCAAACCGAAAGGTTGGTCTTACCTTTTATCAAAGACACTGTCATTTTCAAAAGATGCCACCCATGCTATCCGAATCCAACAGCCTACTCAGGAAGTTATCCCTCAATGGATCAAAAAACTGATTGTTGCGGGTCAATGCAATACCATTTTTGTTGAGGACTTAGAGCTCCCCCTGAATGAACAGCAACAAATAATGCAATTGTGTAATCAACACGCAGTAGCCTTGGTCAATATTAAGAAAAGTGCCGATCAGGATACTCACAGTTTACAGAATGTCTGTACTGGCCCTTGGTAAATAACGCTTTACTCGCTACACTCGTTGCCTTCGGTTTTGGAGGTGAGTATGGCTAGTGAATGTTATTGTGGCAGTGGTAAAAAATTTGCTGTTTGCTGCCAGCCTTTATTGAATGAGGTTGCCGTTGCACAAACAGCTGAAGCGCTAATGCGGTCGCGTTATAGCGCTTACTGCACACAGAACTATCACTACATTGTTAATACCTATGCTGAGGTAAAGCGTAAAGAACTCACCGAAAGTGACCTTGCCGAGTATGCTAAAAATACTACCTGGCTGCATCTTGAGGTGCTGCCAAATGAGAGTTTCTCAGAAGATTTCGTTGAGTTTAAAGCCTGGAGTAAAGAACGAAACACAGTTTTTCTTTTACACGAAACCTCACGTTTTGTGGTCGAACAAAATCAGTGGCGTTATCTTGATGGTCAGTTACATGATGATTGTGGCAAAGTCTCCGTCGGCAGAAACGACCCCTGTGTATGTGGCAGTGGAAAAAAATTTAAACAGTGTTGTTGGCGCCGATAATCGCTTTTCATCCCATTTTGCTTACCAAATTTTTACAATTCTATTAAAGTGTTGAACA
>CAZROH010000126.1:0-2674 GCA_964601635.1 uncultured Alteromonas sp.
CCATCACACATTCAGCGCGGCATTCATCCATCGGCAAGGCAAAACCAAAGCGACCTATGCCTCGTTTATTTCCCAATGCCTGTTTGAGTGCGTCGCCTAGTGCTAGTGCGGTATCTTCTACGCTGTGGTGATCGTCAATATGTAAGTCACCTTTCACCGACAATTGCAGTTCAAAACCGCCGTGCGTGGCAATTTGATCCAGCATATGATCAAAAAAACCTACGCCTGTCTCAATGGTGGATTTTGCGCTACTGTCTAAATTGACGGCGACGTTAATATCGGTTTCGCTGGTGGTGCGACGAACCATTGCCGTGCGTTCAGAAGCCAGAAGTTGCTGTTGAATCGCTTTCCAACTGGTATTCTGGCGATCATAACGTATCCCCTGAATGCCCATATTTTCGGCTAGCTGCATGTCAGTTTCGCGATCGCCAATAACAAACGAGCGGGTAAAATCCACTTTCCCTTGCTGTAAGTACTCTTTAACAAGCCCCAAGCGTGGCTTTCTACAACTGCAATTGTCATTTTCAAAGTGTGGGCAAATCAACACATCATCAAACGTTACGCCCTGGCTTTCGAATAATTGCATCATCATCCGATGCGGTGCCTCAAAGTCAGCCTGAGGAAAGCTGGATGTGCCCAGCCCGTCCTGGTTGCTTACCATTACCAATCTGAAACCTGCGTTTTGCAGTTGCAGTAACACCGGTATGACATAGGGTTCTAATACCAGTTTCTCCAGTCTGTCTAATTGCTTATCAATTGGCGGCTCTTCGACTAAGGTGCCGTCTCTATCGATAAAAAGTATCGGTTGCTGACTCATGCGACTTCTCCGGATCTAGCTAAATAATTGTCTATTAATGAAAGAAAACGGTCGTTTTGTTCGTGGCTACCGATGGACATACGTAAACAATCCGTCAGCCCCAGTTGTTTGGACTGATCACGAATGAGCATGCCATTATCAATTAAATACTGCATAAGTTGTGTGCGATAAGTGTATTGGAACAAAACAAAATTCGCGCCTGTACCGCCTATCAGAGTGAATTCTGATTTGTTTGATAAATGCTGACGTACCCTTGCTTGCTCATCCATCAAATAGCTGACCTGTTCTCGCATCAAGTTAACGCCATCGTCAGATAGAGCCTTTTGCGCAATTTGCGCTACGGGGGCCGGAATAGGGTAGGGGGCGATAGTTTTCAGCAGTGCCTGAATGATGTCCGGGTGAGCCAGGGTAAAGCCGCAGCGCAGTCCAGCCAGTGCAAACGCTTTTGAGAGGGTTCTCAAAATCACAAGGTTAGGAAATGTCTCCAGCATGGATGCCCAATTTTGCTTAACCGAGAACTCTACGTAAGCTTCATCCAACACAATCAGAGCCGAGTCTGCGAAATGACTTAACACCTCGGTTACGTCCGTTTCATCAAGCAATGTTCCTGTTGGATTGTTCGGAGAGCACAGAAATACAAGGTTGACCTTATCTACCGATTTGATCCGTTCAATATCCAGTGAAAAATCCTGCTTTAATGGCACTTCCACCGTTTGCACACCACAGGTCTGAGCGCTGATTTTGTACATCCCATAGGTTGGGGGACAGATAAGAATGGCGTCCTTTCCATATTCACAAAAAGTTCGGATCAAAAGTTCTATCCCTTCATCAGCGCCGCGGGTGGCCAAAACACCGGATGGGTCTATTTGTGCATAACGGGCATAAGCGTCAATCAGGTTTTTGGGTTGGCAGTCTGGGTAGCGATTGCATTCGGCTAATTCAATATTAACCGTATTGCAAAAGGGGGATTCATTGGCATTTAACCAATCGGTACCACCGCTGAAAAGGCGGCGGGCCGATTCATATGGCGTCAGAGTTTTCAGGTTAGGGGTAAGCAGTTTCGAGATAAGTGAGCTCATCGGGTGGCCTCCTTAAGCGCGTTCAGCCTGACAGTTACCGCTTGTTTGTGCGCATCTAAACCTTCTGCATCAGCCAACTCGCAGATAGTCTGTCCGATTTGTTGCAAGCCTTGCGGTGAAATTTCCTGTACCGTATATCGTCTGACAAAGTCGCTTAAACCCAAGCTGGAATAAGTTCTGGCAAAGCCATAGGTTGGCAAAACGTGATTGGTACCAGATGCATAATCACCGGCAGATTCTGGTGACCACGGACCTAAGAATATGGAGCCTGCATTTTTTATTTGCGGCAGGAGTGCTCGCGCATGATCAGATTGCACAATCAGGTGTTCGGGCGCGTATTGATTGCTCACCTGAACCGATTCAGCAACTGACTCGGTTAATATATAACGGGCATTGGTCATTGCCGCCGCAGCGATACTTTGTCGGCCAAGTTGGGTTAATTGTCTTTCGACTTCTGCCACCGTTTGTTCAATAACAGACTGGTCAGAACACACCAAGACAGCTTGTGAGTCGTCGCCATGTTCTGCCTGTGAAAGTAAGTCGGCAGCAACAAACGCGGGATTGGCGTTGGCGTCCGCAATAACCAGTACCTCGGAGGGCCCTGCCGGCATGTCGATTGCAGCTCCGTCACTACGTTGGCTAACTTGCTGTTTGGCTTCAGTAACAAAACGATTGCCCGGCCCAAATATTTTGTCTGCTTTAGGTATGGTTTGTGTGCCAAACGCCATTGCAGCAATGGCCTGAGCGCCGCCACATAAAAAGATTTGTTCTATATCAC
>CAZROH010000127.1:0-2528 GCA_964601635.1 uncultured Alteromonas sp.
CAGAACAACACGAGAAAGTTAAGATGGGAAGAGCATTTGAAGTAAGAAAGGCGGCCATGGCGAAAACCGCCGGCGCTAAAACAAAAGTTTATTCGAAATACGGTAAAGAAATTTACGTATGTGCTAAAAACGGTGGCACTGATCCGGAAACCAATTTGTCGCTTAAACGTCTGATGGAAAAGGCGAAGAAAGATCAGGTTCCCAGCCACGTTATCGACAAAGCTATCGATAAAGCCGCTGGTGGCGCAGGAGAGGATTTTGTACCCGCACGCTATGAGGGTTTCGGACCAGGCAACTGCATGGTCATCGTCGATTGTCTGACTGACAATAACAACCGTACAATAACGGATGTACGTAATTGTTTCACTAAAACCGGTGCTAAGATAGGCGCGCCCGGTGCCGTGTCACACATGTTTGACCACCAGGCGGTATTTGTGTTTGCCGGTGACGACGAAGATGCGGTTCTTGAAGTATTGATGGAAGCTGACGTTGATGTAACAGAAGTAGAAGCCGAAGACGGAAAAATTACGGTTTACGCTCCCAACACAGAGTTTTACAAAGTGAAAACGGCTTTAACGGATGCCTACCCTGATATTAACTTTGATGCTGAAGAGATCAGCTGGATACCGCAAACCGAGACAGACATCAGTGAAGAAGACGTACCCATGTTCGAAAAGTTCATGGAAATGCTAAATGATTGTGATGACGTACAGGATGTCTATCACAATGCGAATTTGCCTGCGTAACTAGCATGAATTCCAGTCATTCGAAACCCTCTTTAATTAGAGGGTTTTTTTTATCATTCGCAAGGCTATAAAGGCTAAAAGCTATCACTGAAGTGACTCAATCAAGCGAGAGGAAACTGTTCAGTATGGGTTGCAAATATTTAATGAAGTCTGTTCGATTTTTTAATTTGTGATATGTGATGGATAGATATAACCTAGCGTTTTTCCTCCCCGTTAAAAATTAACCGATGCTGAAGTCGAACCTTCCCTTTATAAGAATAACGCTTGTCTGCATGTTTTTTAGTCTCACTGGTAATCTGTTAGCGTCAGAACAGCCTTCATCTGTAATTGATGTTAAAGCGGCAATTGACGATGCGCCTCCGTACCGCATTATCAATGGTAAGGAAGTCAGCGGAATTTATGTCGATATCTATGAATTAGTCATGAAACAACTTGGCGCCAAGACAGCTTACTACGAGGTGCCATTTCCCCGTGCCTTTCGTTTGATGCAAAGCGGTGCAGTGGACGTCATGTTGGGGCCAATTAAAACGGAGGAGCGCAGTAAATACATTGATTTCTCCATTCCTGCTTTTCCCCCTGTGGCAAAGTTATTTCTTGTTAATCACGAAAAGAACGTGATTCGAAAATACGCTGATTTTGCGGGTAAAGTCATTGGCACACAAAGGGGAAGTTATTACTTTAAGCGTTTTGACGACGATAAAAATCTGGAGAAAGTACCATTAAATAATTATGCACAAGCGCTGCATATGTTAAAAGCAGATCGGCTTGATGTTGTTATTATACCTGAGCCTATAGCGGCACTGCTTTTGAAAAACAGCAAACTTTCCTTCATACGCTCTCCGCTTATAATGCCAGGAGTTACCTGTTACATCGCTATTTCTAAACACTCGCCGCTTAAAAATTACGTAAGTGAAATAAAAGCAGCGCTGGCCACCGTCAAAGAAAGTGGCGCATATGATGAAGTGGTCAATAAATACCTCCACTGAAACGCGCTTTTGAAGGCCACAATTATTCAGGTGTATAGTCGCGGTGTGGATATCAATTCAATTGTATTTCGACTGCACCGCTAAACGCTTTATATCTTGAACCGTATTTTCGTTGAAATAAGCCTGTCCCCGATTATCTTTCGCTATTTTTGCAAGTGTGGGGCGCACGCTTTTGCTACCTGAGAGGCATCAAATATCTCTATCCAGTAGCCATCCGGATCTTTGATAAACGCAAGACCCTTCATGGTGCCGTCATTCGGTCGTTTTTGAAACGTCACGCCCAGTTCATCGAAGCGCTGGCAGGCATCAGCAAGGTTGGGTACATGAAAGCCGATATGGCCGAATCCTTTAGGCTCGCTGTTACCATTATGAAACTGAACAGTGTCAGGCGTATCATCCCAGTTGTGGGTAAGTTCAAGCATCGCGGGACGACCAAAGGTTTGTCGGGTGCGCTCAACATCATCTTCGCTGATGTCAGAGAAATCTTCCCCTGTGGTTAAAAAATAAAGACTGAACTTCATTTCATCAAAATCCAGTCGCTTTAGCAGTGTCATGCCCATGATACGGGTATAGAAATCAAGCGATCTGACAGGATCGGCTATTCGTAGCATGGTTTGATTGAATACGTATCCGTGAGTGGCTGAGGGCTTCTCTTCATACAGCCCATCTGCTTGCTCAAAATGTCTGCTCATCGCCAATCCTCCTCAGCGTTTATTAGTCGCTTACGTAAACACAATTACATCGGATTATATGGTATTCGCCGTAAGTTTTGCTTCTTTTCTTTGTTGCAGGGCGC
>CAZROH010000128.1:0-2527 GCA_964601635.1 uncultured Alteromonas sp.
AAGAGCAAGGTTATTTAACCTTTTCAGAAGTAAATGACCACCTGCCGCAAGATATCGTCGATTCCGATCAAATCGAAGATATCATCCGCATGATTAATGACATGGGTATTCAGGTTGGCGAATCGGCTCCCGATGCCGACGAATTACTCATGCAAGAAGCCACTGCAGACGAAGATGCTGCTGAAGCAGCGGCGCAAGCGCTGGCAACCGTGGAAAGTGAAATCGGCCGCACCACAGATCCAGTACGCATGTACATGCGTGAGATGGGCACAGTGGAACTGCTTACACGTGAAGGTGAAATTGAAATTGCCAAGCGGATCGAAGACGGCATCAATCAGGTTCAATGTTCCGTTGCTGAATACCCCGAAGCCATCACCTATCTGCTTGAACAATGGGATCTTTACGAAGCTGAAGAAATTCGCTTAGGCGACATTATTTCCGGCTTCGTTAATCCAGATGACGAGCAAGACCTCGCGCCGACCGCCACTCACATTGGCTCTGAATTAACAGAAGAGCAACTGGAAGAAGAAGACGAAGACGAAGACGACGACGATTCCAGTGACGAAGATGATAGTGGTGTGGATCCTGAAGAAGCGCGTGAAAAATTTGCGAAGCTTCGTGATCAGTATGCCGTCACCCGCTCAGTGATTGAGAAAAAGGGCCGTGCGCACAAAGATTCACGTAAACAAATTGAAGCGTTAAGTGAAGTTTTCAAAGAGTTCCGATTAGTACCCAAACAGTTTGACCGCCTGGTTAAAAACATGCGTGACATGATGGATAAGGTCCGTATCCAAGAGCGGCTGGTCATGAAAAACTGTGTTATGCACGCGAAAATGCCCAAGAAAGACTTCATTAAAGCGTTCGCGGGTAATGAAACATCCACACAGTGGCTATTCGATATATTAAAGTCAGATGCGCCATATGCGGTTACGCTTAAAAGCTATCAGGAAGATATAGAGCGCAGTGTGAGCAAAATGAATCAGGTCGAGCAAGAAACCGGCCTGGTCATTTCTGACATTAAAGACATCAACCGTCGCATGTCAATCGGTGAGGCTAAAGCGCGCCGTGCTAAGAAAGAGATGGTTGAAGCAAACTTACGTCTGGTTATTTCAATCGCGAAAAAATATACCAACCGTGGATTACAGTTCCTTGATTTGATCCAGGAAGGCAACATTGGTCTGATGAAAGCGGTAGACAAATTTGAATATCGTCGTGGTTATAAATTCTCTACCTATGCAACGTGGTGGATCCGCCAGGCGATTACCCGCTCCATTGCTGACCAAGCTCGTACGATTCGTATTCCGGTGCACATGATTGAGACGATTAACAAGCTCAATCGTATTTCCCGTCAAATGTTACAAGAGATGGGCCGCGAGCCGACGCCAGAAGAGTTGTCAGAACGCATGTTAATGCCGGAAGATAAAATTCGTAAGGTACTGAAGATCGCCAAGGAGCCAATCTCGATGGAAACCCCCATCGGTGATGACGAAGATTCACATCTTGGTGACTTTATCGAGGACAGCACCATTATTCAGCCCCTCGATTCAGCCACCGGTGGCAGTTTGAAAGATGCGACCCAGGAAGTCCTGGCGGGTTTGACAGCCCGTGAAGCAAAGGTACTGCGTATGCGTTTCGGAATTGATATGAACACCGACCATACATTAGAAGAAGTAGGTAAACAATTTGACGTTACCCGTGAACGTATTCGTCAGATTGAAGCGAAAGCGTTACGGAAACTTCGACACCCTAGTCGCTCTGAGCAGCTACGCAGTTTCTTAGATGAATAGTTAATATTGATATTTAAAAAACCGGCTTGTAATCAGCCGGTTTTTTTATTTCTTCCCCTCGCTTTATTACCTGCTTACTATCATGCCATTCTTTTGTTATTCACACCGAACACAACACTGAGGATGTGTTTGTAAGCCTGGCTGCGTCATGGCAATACCAGAATTGAAACCGACAGGCAGCGTAATAAACGTGTTTGGTATCTATATATCGTCACTTCCGATCCGCGCTGACTACTTTTACAATCAGAGTAACTATACTCTACAATCATTCTCTGCGTTGCTGACGGTTCCGCACCGCACGTATTTAATTAAGGAAAGCAAAATGAAAACAAGGTTGCTCGTTCTACTGTATTTCTCATATGTTAGTTCTGTCTCACTTAGTTTTGCCGATGAGTCTTTAGCCGGAGGTCAGTCAGGATTTGATACCCAAATTCAGGCAATTGAGCCGGATAATCAAAAACTGTCGTTATCGCTGGCAGGGAAGCAACCTGTGGATATTTCCCGTTATGTGCTTGCCGAAAATCAGGGAGCAAAGGGGGCGCGCATTTCACCCGATGGTAATACCATCGCTTTTTCCTGGTCGATAACCGGGCAGCGTCAGATTTGGCTAATGCCAGCTAGCGGTGGGCAACCTCAGCAACTGACTTTTGGCAACGGTATTTCAACCTACCATTGGTCACCAGACGGACAGTCGCTATTTTACAGTGCCGATAATAACGGCAATGAACAGGAAGCTTACT
>CAZROH010000129.1:0-2438 GCA_964601635.1 uncultured Alteromonas sp.
GATAGGCTTTGACCGCGTCCATATCCATTTTTTTAACCTGGTGGGCAATGTTTTTGCCTTCTCCAGCGGCTCCCATGCCATAACCTTTTACTGTCTTGGCTAGAATAACCTGCGGACGACCTTTGGTATTGACTGCGCGATCGTAAGCCGCGTAAACCTTTACCGGATCATGACCGCCACGGTTTAATCGCCAGATATCTTCATCTGACATATTGGCGACCATTTCTTTTAACTCTGGATACTTACCAAAGAAGTTCTCACGTGTGTAAGCACCGCCTTTGGCTTTATAGTTCTGGTATTCGCCATCCACAGTTTCATTCATGACATCTAATAATTTACCTGACGTGTCACGTGCTAATAACGGATCCCAGTAACGTCCCCAGATCACTTTTATAACTTCCCAGCCAGCACCACGGAAAGTGCCTTCCAGTTCCTGGATAATCTTAGCGTTACCACGAACCGGACCATCAAGGCGCTGCAAGTTACAGTTGATAACAAAGGTCAGGTTATCCAAGCCTTCACGAGACGCCAGCCCGATTGCACCCAAGCTTTCTGGCTCATCACACTCACCATCACCTAAGAAGCACCATACACGCTGTTGAGAACAGTCTTTTAAACCACGGTTGGTTAAATACTTAAGGAAGCGAGCCAAATAGATTGCCTGCATGGGGCCTAACCCCATTGAAACTGTGGGGAACTGCCAGAAATCAGGCATTAATTTAGGATGTGGATAAGAAGATAACCCGTTACCTTCGGCTTCCTGACGGAACATATCCAGCTGGTCTTCGCTTAAACGCCCTTCAATGTAAGCACGGGAATAAATGCCCGGTGATACATGACCCTGAATAAACAGAAAATCACCGCCATCGTTATCGTTTGGGGCGCGGAAAAAGTGGTTAAAACCCACATCGTAAAGCATCGCAGAAGAAGCGAAACTCGATATGTGACCGCCTAACTCCAGGTTTTTCTTTGAGGCACGCAGCACCATCATTACCGCATTCCATCTTAGTGCGTTACGAATTTTCGCTTCGATGGTTTGATCACCAGGCATTGTAGGCTCTTGCCCAGGCGGGATAGTATTGATATATGCGGTGGTCGCATCGTAAGGTAAATGGGCACCATTTCTACGTGCTTTTTCAATCAATGATTCCAATAGAAAGTGCGCTCTTTCGACGCCTTCTTCTTCTAATACAGACTCTAACGACTCCAGCCATTCTTGTGTTTCTTGTGGATCCACATCTTGGTGCATCATTTCAGTCATGGTGCCATCCTATCTTTGCTGATATAGAAAACCGCCTTCAGCATTGTTTCTGAAGGCGGATACTAATGTTAAGTTTTACTGATTGTGAACCTTTATAGCTCACCCTTTTCCCTATTCAATCTTGAATAGTTTTTTCTTACTTTTACGATTCAAGCCGACGCAGCGCACGTTGCACTCTGCTATCGCGTTGATTGATACTCAATAATGTTTGTTCAATATACGCCAGGTGGTCGTTACACGCCTGTCTGGCGGCTTCCGGATCACGTCCGGCAATGGCTGCAACAATCACTTTGCGTTGTGCCGCTAATTCGTTGTGTACGTCTACATGCTTCGACAACATCGTCAGGTTACGTTCAATATTATCTACCAGCATAGCTTGCATCGTGCGCATTACATGCAATAACACCATGTTGTGCGATGCTTTAGCCATGGTCAGATAAAATTGCCCTAATCCTTCCGCCAATTCACGTAATGACTGACTACTATTCCCATCGGGTAAGTCAGTCAGTGCTTTTTCCAGCGCTGCATAGTCTTCGGGCTGCCCACGCAACGCGGCATAATAAGCTGACATACCTTCAAGCGCGTGACGGAATTCCAGTAAATCAAACTGGGTTTCCGGCCGTCGACTAATCAACGCCATCAAAGGATCCATCACAGCTGCATTAATATCTCGACTGACATACGTGCCGCCACCCTGCTTGCGCTCTACCAAGCCTCGTGCCTGAAGGTTACCAATAGCTTCACGCAATGAAGGACGCGAGACATTAAATTGTAGCGCTAGTTCTCGCTCAGGAGGCAGCTTTTGGCCCGCCAGCAGAGAGCCATCTAAAATCATAGACTCCAATTGCTCGGTGATCACGTCAGCAAGTTTTTTGCGCCCTTGATACATGCTGTCCTTTCCAATGCGGATATTTACGCGCTCAAATTGTAAACAAATTTAAGCTTCAAAGGTAAATTGGTAATACCATTTTACCCACGTAGTGTAGGGGAGAATTAAAGACAGGTAAACTATTAGCCCAATTGAGAAAATCGCCAACGCACCCATATTTGAAATTTACGATTAATTTTCAATACGTTAAAGAGACACAAAAACTGGTCTGACATGCACTTTACGGTTAATCCACCAGCCCAATTATGGTCAAAAATGCAACGACCACGACCAATGTCTTGGTGGTTC
>CAZROH010000130.1:0-2076 GCA_964601635.1 uncultured Alteromonas sp.
CCTTTGGGCAGGTCATTGATTTTGATAAATCGGGTAATGATGTCGTAAATATTCCATGGGCTGCTTGAGACATAGAAGAACGGATTGTCTGCATTCCCTGAAGGGCCTCGCTGAAGGGCATTATAAAAGGCTGATGTTCCTGGAAATAACTCCCGGCTATGGGCGTTGTTAAGCAGGACGGTTTTAGCGTGTCGAAGAAAGTGAGTTGCTCCTGTACGCATTATGGTGTCGTCAACATCGCTGACAACCGCAAATTTGGCGCTTGCAGCAGGCACAGATACTTCGGCTGTGCTTTGCTGTTCAGCTTTTGGGAGCTCGGGATCCGCAACGTTTAGCGTTAGCCTGGTCCAGGGTTGCTGTACATTGCGTTTGTCAGGCGCATTCCATTGATAGTGAAAATAGCCGTCAGCACCCGTGGTGACTGTTCGTACTTCGTTACCTAAGGATAGTTCAATATCCGTGAAGGGTATTTCATCGCTTTCATAACGGCGCACCATGTGCACCAGATTTTTCCACTTACTGTCATCAAGCCCACCTTGTACCCCCTTGGCTTCCAGAAGCCTGCCGGCAATCCATAATGTATCTGCGGTGCCATAGGTCATATAGGGCTGCACAATCACCGGAGAGTAGCCGCGCCACTGTTTATAACGATGCTTGAGTTTGTCCAGGCGCTTTTCGATGCCTTGTATCCAGTGACGAGTGGTCTTTTGCATAGTCATCCTTATAAGATAAGTTTAAGCAGTCGAACACATTCTGTGCGTGCAGCCAGGGCCTTATAAAAATCGGCAAATAGCCTAATACGCCCCAAATTTAATGCACTCATTGATACTTCACAGTGCGGGCGTCTTGTATGCTGGTCTATCATGCATAAATAAAGTTGCGTCTTAACTGTGAAAATAAAAGAGGTGCTCACTTTTTACCTTCCTCAAACAGAGCTAAGCGCTACTAATATTGACTACTATATAGTATTTATTTACTACGTTGGTCAGGCGATGATTTATTTTTCTTACGGCTCAAACATGGCAATCGCTCGGTTAAAAGCAAGAATAGGTCACTGTGAAAAAGTGGGTCGCATGTTTTTATCCCATTTTCAGCTACGCTTTCATAAAGTGGGTCGAGATGGGACGGCCAAGTGCAATGCTTTTTATACTGGCTCTGCGCTGGATTTGGTGTACGGTGTGGCTTTTAGAATCGAAAGGCACCAGCAACAGACGCTTGATCGCATAGAAGGGGTGGGCAAAGGTTATCAGGTGAAAACGGTAAAGGTATGGGATGAAAACAAGCAGTCGCATTCAGCTTTTACCTATGTAGCCACCCTAATCAACGATGATCTCCTGCCGCTGGATTGGTATAAATATCATGTAATCACCGGGGCCATGGATGCTGAACTGCCGACGAGTTATCTTAAGCTACTGGAACGCATTCCTTTTCGTTACGACGAGAATGAGCAACGGCGCAATAAGGAGCTGGCTATCTATTCCACACGCAACCAATTAATCTAAAAGCAGTTCTGTCACTCACCAGACCTTTACTCAGTTAAAGATTGACCAAACATAAGCACACTTCAATCGGTATCTACTAACTTTTGATATATATCAGAGTGACTGTTTTAATAGTTATATCGTGTAGACATCTGTCGAAACTGCAGACGAAAGTTCGCTTATCAGATTACGTATTTGATCTTTAGATGCCGATAATTGATTTATCGACTCTTCATCCAGTGTATTTCCGTTAGCCAAAGCTGCTTGCGCTTCGCTAAACCCTTTTTCAACACCATCTTGCATCAGTTTGGTAAAGCTGTTTAGCGACTCTTCAACTGATTGCTCGGGGTTTTGCTGTTGATAGCTAGCCAGCATTGAAGTGAACCCTGAACGGATCACATCGCTTAATGACTCCTCTTCCGTTGCCGGGCGAAGTGTGACAGGCGAACCAGTCGTCTCATTAGCAGACTGTAAAGATTCATTAATATTGTGGGTAACTATTGTTGTAACGGCTGCATCGGTATTTATGCTGTCGGTAATATTTAACTCGACTTGATCGGTGGAGTTCATCGTATCTGAAACGTTTTTTTCAGCC
>CAZROH010000131.1:0-2049 GCA_964601635.1 uncultured Alteromonas sp.
GGAAGCGCGATAAGACTGGACGTAGCATACCTGATGTCAACAGTACTGCTGGCTCTCCTGCCAACTCTTGCTGCTGACTTGCTTGTTGCAAGGATTGCTGGATCCTATCCGCTAACCCTGGCTCAATGCCCGCGCCCTCTTCTCCACCAGCCTGAAGTGACTGGTGCAACATCTGTTCCAGTTCGGGCGCCAGAGTTATGACAGGGATTTCCCGATTGCCATCACAGATTTCCTGAACAATTAAACGTTTAAGTGCAATTCGCACCGCCGAGACCAATACATCCGGGTCTTGGCTCTTCGGCGCAAATTCACTTAGTGTTTGTACAATCGTACGCATATCACGGATAGGCACTCCTTCAAAAAGTAATGTCTGCAATACCTTCACTACTGTACTTAATGGTAGTAAGTCAGGCACTAATCCTTCCACTAATTTAGGATTATTCTTGGCAAGCATATCCAGTAATTGCTGGACTTCTTCGTGCCCCAGTAATTGATAAGCGTTATTCGTCAGTAATTGACTCAAGTGGGTAGCCACTACCGTAGCCGCATCGACTACGGTGTAACCAAGTGTTTGTGCATGCTCACGCTGATTAGGTTTGATCCAGACCGCATCCAGACCAAATGCAGGATCGCGGGTTGCGCGCCCTTCCAGTTTACCAAAGACCTGTCCGGGGTTTATTGCCATTTCTTCATCGTGACTAATTTGCGCCTCGCCAATGGTAACGCCAAGCATGGCGATATTGTAGGCATTAGGATCCAGATCCAGATTATCTCTGATATGTACTGGCGGTACCAAAAAGCCCAGTTCCTGAGAAAGCTTCTTCCTGACACCTTTAATACGGGTTAGTAGTTCGCCACCCTGAGATTTATCCACCAATGGAATGAGGCGATAACCCACTTCTAGACCGATAGTGTCAACCTGCTGCACATCATGCCAACCTAACTCTTTTACTTCAGGCGCAACATAATCGTCGGTGTTCACGTTGGCCGCCTTCGCTGCGGGGGTATTACGGTTCGCTATATTACTGCCTTCCAAATCTGCATGCTTCGCTTGCCAATAAGCGTAGCCACCTGCTATCGCAGAAAAACTGAGAAAAGCAAGATGCGGCATGCCAGGGACAATACCCATGACAAACAAGATCAGCGCAGCAATGGTGAGCGCGCGAGGGTTACCCAATTGGGTTCTGATTTCATCCCCCATTTGCTGGTCTTCATTTTCACGCGTCACGATAATGGCCGTTGCCACTGACAGCAACAGTGACGGTATTTGTGCAACCAAACCGTCGCCAATGGTTAATATGGTATAAACCTCCAGAGCATTTCCGAAACTCAAATCGTGTTGGATCATACCGATAAATAACCCCCCCACGATGTTAATCAACATGATAAAAAGTCCGGCTATGGCATCCCCTTTAACGAATTTTGACGCACCGTCCATGGAGCCATAAAAGTCAGCCTCGGCAGTAATTTCTTCACGGCGTTGTCGCGCTTGTTCCTGGTCTATGTAGCCTGCATTTAAATCCGCATCAATCGCCATCTGCTTACCCGGCATGGCATCAAGTGTGAAACGGGCACTAACCTCAGATATCCGCCCCGCACCAGCGGTGACCACTTTAAAGTTAATAATGAGCAAAATCGCGAAAACCACGATACCGACCGCAAAATTGCCGCCAATAACGACTTCACCGAATGCTTCGATAACTTTTCCGGCAGCATCGCCTCCTTCGTGGCCGTATAACAGGACCACCCGCGTAGAGGCCACATTCAGGGCCAACCGCAGCACGGTTGCTATCAGCAGAACCAGAGGAAAGATACCAAATTCAACTGGACGTTTAGTTAATACTGCAACCAGAATAATGACCAGCGAAAGCGCGATATTAAAACTGAACAATACATCTAAAAGGAATGGCGGCATGGGTAAAATTACCATGCCCATAATAGCCAGAAGAACGATCGGTGCGCCTAGACCGCTGGCAAATTGCTGCATTTGACTCTTATCAAATCGTTGCAGGTAACCGGATAACTCCATCGTACTTGAGTCTCACTTTA
>CAZROH010000132.1:0-1541 GCA_964601635.1 uncultured Alteromonas sp.
GGACAGTCGCTATTTTACAGTGCCGATAATAACGGCAATGAACAGGAAGCTTACTACCAAATCAGTGTCAACGGGCAGCATGAGGAAGAATTACTACCTGCCGCAAAGGGCGGGTTTAGGGTATTTGGCGACTTTGTCGATAATAATACCATTGCGTATGCATCAACCGAGCGTAATCAGCTTGATTTTGATATCTATAGCGCGGATCTGGAGACACACTCGACCACTTTGCTATATGAGGGAAACTACGGTTTCTTTGTCAGTTCAGCGTCACCCGATGGGCGTTATCTGGTCGTTCATGAAACAGTGGGTGAAGACTCTGACAATTTGTACTTATTTGACAGAGAAAAGCGCACCATGAAAGCGATTTCTAAGCCACAGCGTCGAGCAAACCATACCCAGGCGGGCATAAGCTGGACGCCAGACAGCAAAGGATTTTACTTAGCCGCCAATTTAAACAGAAACTTTGCCGCTCTGATGCACTATTCGCTTAATGATGGCTTCATGGTCGAGCATGCCAGTTCAAATGATGTGGAGCGCGTTCGCTTGTGCGGAAACAAAGGCAACTATCTTATCTGGAGCGAAAATAAAAATGGTTACAGCGTGATCAGCGGGCAACACGTGAGTTCGGGCTCTCCCCTGGATGTTCCCGATTTACCCGAGGGCGTTTATGCGATTCATTGCCATCAGGGTAGTAACAAGGCCGTTATTACACTGAATAATTACCGCACAGCCGGTGACATGTATGTCTGGCAAATGGATACCGGCAAAGTGGATAAGATCTTTAGCGCAAATCTAGCCGGGCTGGATCCAGACACCCTGGTGCGTCCCGAAAGTATCACCATGACCGCGCGAGACGGCGTGACACTGCAAGGCCTTTTATACATGCCAAAGGTTAAGCGCGAGCGAAAGCCACCGGTTTTATTCAGGGTACATGGAGGGCCAACCAGCCAGTCCAGACCCTATTTTAATGCATCAGCACAGTACCTGCTCGGTAAAGGTATTGCTGTATTTTTACCCAATGTGCGCGGTTCAACTGGCTTCGGTCACAACTACGTGACGTTAGATGACCGCGAAAACCGACTTCATAGTATTCGCGACCTGGTTGACATGCTCAATTACCTGAAAAAAGATGGCCGGATCGATACTGATAATGCTGCGGTAGCAGGCGGGTCTTATGGTGGTTATGCAGTGAATGCGGTGCTGGCTAATTATCCCGGGCATTTTAAAGCAGGCGTCTCTATGTTTGGTGTGGCTGACTGGGTTTCCGCACTACAAGTTGCTTCTCCGGCACTTAAAGCATCCGACCGGATCGAATACGGGGATATCAGCGAAAAACGCTGGCTTGACTTTTATACCCAACAGTCGCCCATTCGCCAAGCCGATAAAATTAATGTGCCGGTGCTTTATGCTCATGGCGTGATGGACCCGCGTATTGATATTTCTGAAACCGAAGTCATGGTCAAAACGCTTCGGAAAAACGGTATAGCGGCTCCTTTTATTCGTATACCAGATGAAGGCCATGGCTGGAGAAAGCTCGC